>JANNZM010000126.1:0-8909 GCA_031410595.1 Actinomycetes bacterium
TAGCGCGTATCGATCGGGCGAGGCTGGTCATACCAGGCGCCGATCTGGTCTTTGTACGGCGCCATCCTCGTCCTGAAGTCAGGCAACGTCAGCGGGCTCGGCACAATCGGTATGTCGAGTTGATGCTCAAGGCCAGGCTCATCGTGATGGAAGCTCGCCTGCATGTTGAAAATAGCTTTGCCGTGCTGAATGGCCACGACGCGGCGAGTGGTAAAACTCTTCCCGTCACGGATGCGATCCACCTCGTAAAGGATCGGCACGAGGGGATCACCCGGCCGAAGGAAGTAGGCGTGCAGCGAGTGGATGTTGCCGTTGTCAACGGTGCGGGCAGCGGCGACGAGCGCCTGGCCGGCTACCTGACCGCCGAACACCCGCTGGCGATTCTCATCGGGTGAAATGCCGCGGAAGATGTTGACCTCGATCACTTCGAGATCGAGCAGGTCCACCAGCGCGTCGAGTGCAGCTTGTTCATTCACGAGGGCTCCGTTGGACCGCTTGGGGAAGAGAATTCGGTCGGGCGCATCGTAATCGCTGAGCGCTGTGATCGGCATTGTGACAGTTGGCCGAGTAAGACTGGCAGGATGGCAACTTCGCAAAGCTTCCTACGCGGCTGGCAACTCAGCCGCCTACTGCGCTTTGCCAGCGTGTCTTTGGTCGGCACCATTGCCACCCACGCACTGTTGTGGCTGTTGATCGGTCGATGGAATTGGCACGGTGCACCAGCCAATCTGGTTGCGGTGTCGCTTGTTTCCGTGCCTGGCTATCTCGCCAATCGCCACTGGGTCTGGGAGCGGCAACGGGGGCAGCACTCGTTTCGTGGCGAGGTTGCGCCGTACTGGGCGATGTCGTTGAGCGGCCTGTTCCTGTCCACCGTTTTCGCATGGCTCGCCTATCGGGCTACTCCGCACGCATGGGCGGTCAGCGTGGCCAACCTGTCCGGTTTCGGCGTGTTGTGGCTGGCCAAGTTCCATTTGTTCGATCGCTTCATTTTCGGAGACAACGCCGTCCGGGACGTCATGGGAGAGAATGCGTCTTGTGACATTGACGCGTAGACCGTGGCGCGACGTTGCGCTGACGGCCACCGGGTTCATGCCGCCTGATGAGGGCGATGCGTTGCACGCGGCCGCGCTGCTGGCGGCCTTCGCGTGTCCTGGTTTGCCGTTTGTGGAGATTGGTTCGTACTGCGGTCGCTCCACCGTGTGGCTGGGAGCGGCGGCCCGCTCGGCCGGAACGGTTTTGTTCGCCGTTGATCACCACAGGGGCAGCGAGGAGAATCAGGCCGGATGGGAGTGGCACGACCCCACCCTGGTTGACCCGGTCGTCGGCCAGATGGACACCCTGCCGTTCTTCCGCCACACGATCTTTGCCGCTGACCTTGACGACGTCGTGATCGGCGTCGTCGGCCGCTCCCCGGTTGTTGCCAAACACTGGACGATGCCGTGTGCGTTCGTGTTCATCGACGGCGGCCACGGTGTGGAGCCCGCCCGCGCCGACTACGCCGGCTGGACGCCGCACGTTGCGCCCGGTGGTCTGTTCGCTATCCATGACGTCTTTCCCGACCCCGCCGATGGTGGCCGCCCGCCGTACGAGGACATCTATCTTCCGGCGCTACGAAGCGGCCACTTCACCGAAATCTCCCACACCGGAAGCCTCCGCATACTGCGTCGACTGTGAACGTTGTCGTCAGGTTGGGGGTTGTGCCCAGTAGTCGGCCATCCGTTGAACTGCCTCGTCGATCGTGAGTTCTTCGATCTGGTCGGTTGTCAGATGCAGCGTGTTGACGAGCTGGTACGCCAGACTCGCGGGGAACGTCTTCGTGTCGGGCTTCTCGGTCGCCGAGGTTCGGTCGGGCGGGTTCTTGTTGTCCACACACTGCCAGAACGCTTCGTCGGAGACGTGGAGCTGGTCATCGAGAATGTGCGACCACAGGCTCTTACCGTATGTGTCGGTGTTTGCCGGGCGGGAGATGCGGGTCCGAAAGATGCGCCCATCACCGAGCATGAGTTCGTAGCTGATGTGGTGCTGTGTCGGCTTGCCTCTCGCATTGCGAACCTCGGTCCATCCTTCGATCTCACAGAACCGCCGATGCTCGCGCCGGCTGGCGACGCGGTCCGTCACCTCGCTGCTGACAGCTCATCGTGGAGGAGCCAGCCCTTGAGCTGGGCGTCGTTGCTCAACTCGATGAGCACGACGAGCGCCCAATTGTTGCGATGATTTGGGGCGTCAAGGAGCCGCTCGTTCCAGTCCGCTGCATACTCGCGCAATGCCTCGATCAGATCCTCAAGGGCGCCGTCGAGATCCACACCTTCGCCGGACACCGGCACTCCCGGGAGAAACGCAGACCATCCACCCCCCTCGGCTGCGACTACCGCACCAGATGGGCGCAGCGCGCCGAGCTGTGCCCGCAGGAAGTCAGCGTCCACCACTGCGAACCGCTCACGGTCCCGGTCGACCGTGGTGACACGGCCAGTGTGAGCCGTGTCCAGGAGGTCGCGGAGGTTCGTGCGCGCCATCGTGTACGAGCCGAAGTGCCGGGTTGTCATCAAGGTCATCGTACCAGTACTTCTGAGTACGTCAAGTACCTAGCGTACTCAACAACTTTGTCACAGTTTGGCGTCGGCGTCGGCAGCGGCGTGGTGTTCTTCGGGGAGTTTTCGGAGCACGTTGTTCACGTAGTCCCGGGTGGCGATGGCCGTGCCGATGTCCTTGTCGAGGGCTTCGGACATGAACCAGCGGTGCTCCAATACCTGGTGGAAAATCTCGGCCGGTTCGAGTTTGCCGTGCAGCTCCTGTGGCACCGCGCTAATCACCGGATCGAAGATGTCTTGCACCCAGCGCATGGCGGCCCGGGCCTCGGAGATTGGTTTGCCCGCCTTGCGTTCGAGGTATGAGCGGTAGCCGCGCACGTCGTTCAGCAACCGGCGGGCTTGTCCCTCTTGCACATCGAGTCCGGTAAGCGCTTGCAGCTGGCGCCGGTGATGATCGGCTTCCACGACCGCCGTTTCGAAGCGCATTCGGTAACCGCCCGGTGCTTCCTCCAACGTGATCTCGGAAACGTCGAAGCCCAGTTCGTTGATGCGGCGAACTTTGGCTTCGATGGCGTACTTGTCATTCCCGGCGATGATCGCGGTGGCGGTGAGTTCGTCCCACAACGCCTGGTATCGACCCAGTAGGTCAGCGGCGATTTCGGCGGGATCGAATGCGTCTTCGAAGCCTCCTTCGGCCGCAACGTCGGCCAGTTCGGCCGCCACGTTGAACTGCGCTAGCTCGAGGTCGTACTTGCGTTGCCCTTCAGAGAGGCGGTCGTGCAGTTCGCCCGTCTCGGCATCGACCAATGTGGCCGAGAGCGAGCCGGCATCCCGGCGGAACAGACTGTTGGAGAGCGAGCAGTCACCCCAGTAGAAGCCGGCCAGATGGATCCGCACCAAAAGCTGGGCCAGCGCATCAAGTAGAAGGGGAGCCCCATCGGCGAGTGAGGTGCGGTTGAACAGCACGCGGAACGGCAGCGAAAAGTCCAGGTGCCGGGTGATGACGATACCTTCGAGCGGATTGCCATCGGTGTCGGTGCGACCGGTGATGGTGCCAATGGCATCAACCGTGGGTACGTCGCGTTCCACCAACTCACGTAGGTTGCGGTACTCCCGCTCGGCGACTCTGTCGGGCAGCTCCTTGAGCGCATACATGTCGTCGCCGTACGCAACGAAGACGACCACATGTCGATGGAGACCGCGCACCGGACTCACGAGTCGCTCATGGGTCCAGTCGATCATCGGCTCATCAAGCGGCAGGTCGAGGAACGTGGGGTGTCCCGGCCGGGTGAGGAGCCGGAAACTCACTCGCTCACCAACCACACATACGAGCGGGGCGGTAGCACCCAGCCGGTGGTTGAGCGGTCGGCCCCGCCGCCGAGCAACACGCTGCGGTGGGCTCGACCCTGCCAGCTCGGGACCGACGATTCGGCGATGGTCAGCATGGCGTCACCGAAGTTGCCAACCATCCAGAACGGCTCGCGTTGGCGATGTTTGCGGGAGAAGCAGAACAGGCGTGGGTCGGCCAGGCGGTGGAGCGCCGTGGCCGCGCCCCCGTGCAACTCGGGTCGGATAGCACGGGCTGCGGCCAGCTTGGCAAAGGTGTGAAAGACGCGATGCTCCACCGTACCCGGCACGCTGCGCTGCGCTGCGGCCTTCCAGTCCATGAAGGGACGGTGCATCCAGCGGTTGTCATCGGCATGGTCGGGATCGTCGGCAAAGTGAGCGTCGTTCGGTAGGGCCAGTTCGTCGCCCATGTAGAGCAATGGGGTACCGCCGTACGACATCACCACGGCGTAGAGCAGTTCGAGGCGTTGCAATGCTTCGTCGAGCGCGACCGGGTCGTTTTCGATCGTGGCCTTTTCGACGCCGCAGAGGGCGGCCGCCGACCCGGAGATACGCGCGTCGCCAGTGAGCTCATTCACTTGGAAAAGGGCACCGCGCGCGAACGATCCTTTGAACCGTCCGGAGAAGAAGCTGTTCAGAAAGCGGCGGTGTTCGAAGCCGCTCCAACCCATCGAGCCGGCGTCTTCGTCGGTAACCGCCCATCCGATGTCGTCATGGCAGCGCACGTAGGTGGCCCAGGCGGCGTGCTCGGGAATCTTTCCCATGCGGTCGAGCGCGTTGGTCATCAGCCGCGCCTCTCGGGTGGCGATACTGCTCCACAGCATCACCATCAACTGGTTGTGATACGCCAACTCGCACTCGACTCGTTCGGGGTCACCGGCACCCACGTATGGCACAAGGTCCTCCGGGGACACGATCGCTTCGGCCTTGAGCACCATGGCCGGTGCCGCAATGCCGACAAGGGCCCGTAGCACGGTGAGAAGGTCGTGCACCTCGGGCTGGTTCTCGCAGGTGGTGCCGAGGCGTTTCCACAAGAAGGCAACCGCGTCGAGCCGGACGACGTCGACGCCTTTGTTGGCGAGGTTGAGGATGACGCCGAGCATCGCCTCGAACACTCTCGGGTTGCCGTAGTTCAGGTCCCACTGGAACTCGTTGAACGTCGTCCACACCCACGTCTTGTGCTGGGGTAGCCAGGTGAAGTTGCCAGGCTTGAATGCGGGGAAGACCTCTCGCAGCGTTTTCTCGTACTGGTCAGGCTGCACGCGATCGGGGAACAGAAAGTAGAAATCGTGATACTTCGGATCCCCGGCAAGGGCGGCCTTCGCCCATGTGTGTTCTTTGGCCGTGTGGTTCACGACAAGGTCGATGCAAAGGCTGATACCCCGCTGGTGCAGTGCCCCGGCGAGCTCCTCGAGATCGTCCATGGTGCCGAGTCGAGCATCGACTTCTTCGTACGACGCCACCGCGTATCCGCCGTCGTTTTCACCCTCGCGAGGTTTGAGGAGCGGCATGAGATGCAGGTAGGTGACGCCGAGTTCGCCGAGGTAGTCGAGGTGATCCTGTACCTTGTCGAGTGTGCCGGCGAAGCGGTCGGTGTAGCAGACGTAGCCGAGGGAGGTCGGGCTTTGAAACCACTCGGGGTTTGCTTCTCGCTGGTGGTCAAGGTTCCAGAGCGCTTCGCTTCGGTCGGCGACCGCTTCGAGGATCTGCTGTTTCAGACGGGCGAGCACGGCGTCGATCGTGCTGCCGTAGACCGTGCGAAGACGTCGCTCTACGTCGGGCCAGCGACGGTCGAATCGACTCTGAAGCACGCCGGCGCGCGCTGCCATGACACCTGATGGCTCGGTTTGGGTGGCCACGGAGGCGGCGCTGGTGACGGTAGAGGAAGTCATGGCGAGTTTGCCCGGGCGGACCCTACGGCGTGACCTCCAGGGTGGCCCGAATATCTCGGCTGGATAGTCCGACCCGGAGCTGGACACGACCCGGGATGGTGTTCCAGTCGTTCGTGGTTTCGTTCCACTCTCGATAGCCACGGGCATCGAGACGGACCGGAGCGGTGACCGTCGCGCCGGCCGCCACGGCCACCTTGGCGAACCCGACGAGCTTCTGGTCGGGCTCATCGGCCCGCACACCTTCGCGATGCAACCGGTGGGCGTAGACCTGCACGACCTGGAAGCCGTCACGATCGGAGTCGTTGGTCAGGGTGACATCGATCGAGTACAACGACCGGACTAACGCATTGGTCACCTCGATGTTGGCATAGCCCAAACCGAAGCCGAATGGGAACAGCGGCTCGCGGCCGACCGTGTCGTACCAGCGATAACCAATGAGACGCCGTTCGGCGTAGTCGGCCACGCCATTGCGGCCGGGATGGTGCTCAAACGCAGGCGTGTCTTCGAGCCGCTTCGGGAACGTGACCGGCAGACGACCACTCGGCTCAACATCGCCGAACAACAGGTCCGCGAGAGAGTCGCCCAACTCCTGCCCGGGGAACCAGGCCATCACGACCGCCGAAACCTGGTCGAGCCACGGCATGGCCACGGGCGACCCGGCATTGACCACGACGACAACGTGTTCGGTGGCCAGCGCGATGCGTTCGATGAGCTCGTTCTGGCGACCGGGCAGATCGATAGTGTCACGATCCCAGCCTTCGGATTCCCAGTCGTCGTTGGTACCAACGATCACAATGGCCAGATCGGCTTGGCCGGCGAGAGCGGCTGCCTCCTCGATCGGATCACCCACCACCGGGCGCTGTACCCCGACGTGCAGACCGGAAACGGACATGTCGGTTCGCGGTCGAAGCAGTGTCACCACGATGTCGTAGGCGCGTCCGGCTTGAAGGTGGAGCGCAACGATCTTCTCGGCTTTTCCGAGGCCAAAGAACCCGCCACCGACCACCACATCGATGTTGGAAAGCACCGTTTCGCCGTCGATGAGGATGGTGGCGTCTCCGACGGAACTGACCCCGAATTGCCAGGTGCCGTCGATATCCGGGGTGAAGGTGGTGGATAGCCGGGCACCGAATTCGGGAGGCTGCGTGCTGCCGGTGGCCGGGTCACCGAACCACATGAAACGGCTGGTGGTGATGGCCTTCGACGTGTGCGGAGTGGCGGTGGGCGACAGCGCATCGGCGGGCTCGGTGAACAGGTCAAGGCGAACCTCTCCGCACAGCGCGAGGTCCAGTTCGGGCAGTCGCTTGTTGATGGCGCAACCGGCCGTGTGAAGCACGTTGACACCCATGGCGGTGAAGCGCTCGGTGAGAGCGGGAAGCGGGTGAACCAGATGGGTGGCGTTGACGTGCGCGCTGCCGCCACCGCGGTTCTCGCCTTTGGCTGCGTTGGGCCCGACGATGAGTACGTTCGGGCGAGCCGGAGCCGACACGATCGGCAGCACATTGCCCTCGTTCTTCAACAGCACCATGCCCGCCGCGCCGGCTCGCCGCACAAGGGCGCGGTCCTCGGGATTGTCACGAGTTGTCTCCGGGCCGGGGCCGCCGTCGGCGAAGGCGCCAACCTTGTTCAGCAGCGCCAAAACACTGCGAGCGGCGGTTCGTACATCGCTGCGCGAAACCTCGCCGCGCTCGACGGCATCGACCAACGCTTGGCCGCGATGACGGGTGGGGCCGGGCATCTCCAGATCACAACCGGCCTCGATGCCTTCTTTCATGGAGTTGAGGCCGAACCAGTCGCTCATCACCAGACCGTCAAAGCCCCACTCGCCACGCAACACGTCGGCTAACAGGCGCTTCTCATCAGCCGCCCACGTGCCGTTCACCCGGTTGTACGAGGTCATGACCGACTGCACGTGAGCATCCTCCACGGCAGCTTCGAACGGCACCAGATACATCTCGCGCAGAGTCTTTTCATCGATGCGGGAATCGATGGTGTTGCGCTCGAACTCGGTGTCGTTGCCCACGTAGTGCTTGATGCATGCCGCCACACCCTCGGCCTGCAATCCGTTCACGTAGGCAACGGCCGTCTCGGCGGTGAGGTAGGGGTCTTCGCTCATGCACTCGAAGTTGCGGCCGCCGATGGGGGTGCGATGCAGGTTGACGGTGGGGGCGAGCAATACGCGTGCGCCCTTGGCCCTGGTCTCTTTGCCGAGCAGATGGCCGACCTCGAGTACCAACGCCGGATCGAAGGTTGCAGCCAGCGAAGTGCCGCATGGGGTGTTGACCGACGCCGGTCCGTTGAAGTCGGTGCCGCGGGCACCAACTGGGCCGTCACTCACACGCATGGACGGAATGCCAACCCGCTCGATGGGTTCGGTCTCCCAGATGTTGCGTCCGGCCAGCAGCGACACCTGCTCGGCCAGGGTGAGGGAATCGACCAGTTCGTCGATGTTGATTGGATGATGACTCATGGTGATTCCTAGCGATGGCGAGGCGCGTGCGAAGAGAAGCGCCCCGATGATGAACGGATGCCGGACGAAAGCCGGTTGGTCTTAGCCCTTGACCGCGCCGGCGAGCAGGCCCTTCACGAAGTACTTCTGCAGCGAGAAGAACACGACCAGCGGCAAAACCATCGAGATGAACGCAGCAGCCGTCAGCAAGTGCCACGACTGACCACGGGTACCGGACACCTCGACCAATTTGGCGATGATCGGAAAGTTCTTGGTGCCGCCGAAGATCTTGCCGATGAGCAGGTCGTTGTAGATGTATACGAACTGGTAAATCGTCACTGAGGCGATAGCCGGTACCGAAAGGGGAAGCACCACCTTACGGAACATGGTCAGGTGCCCTGCGCCGTCGACACGGCCCGCCTCCATAACTTCCTTGGGTAGACCCGACATGAAGTTGCGTAGCAGGAACACGCAGAACGGCATACCGAAGCAGGTGTGGGCCGCCCAGATCGTGATGACCGAGTCGTGCAAGTTGAAGTCCGGGAAGATCGTGAATGTGCCGATGTGGGCACCGCTTGTGAACATGCGCAGTAGCGGGATGAGGGCGGTCTGAAGCGGCACGATGAGCATGGTGACGACGGCTACATAGGTCCAGTCGCGGCCCTTGAATTTCATCCACGAGAAGGCATACGC
>JANNZM010000127.1:0-57156 GCA_031410595.1 Actinomycetes bacterium
TCAACCGTGGCGGTGACCGCCAACTCAACCGGGCCCTCCACACCGTTGTGCTCACCCGAGCCCGACACGACACCACGACCCAGGAATACATCAACCGGCGGCTCGCCGAGGGCAAATCCGCACGAGAAGCCCGACGCTGCCTAAAACGCTACCTCGCCCGACACTTCTACCGACTCCTCGAAAACCCACAACCAAACCCCTTGACAACATAGGAGGTTCGAGACTGAGCGCCAGGGAGCGACGCTGAGCGAAAAGGAGCGGTAGCGACCAAGCGAAGCCAATCAGGTAGCGAGCAGCGAAGTAGCAGCAGCCCTACAAGGCACCCTGAAGCCGGGCGGCCGCCAGCGTGTTTTCGAACAAGCATGCGATAGTCAGCGGGCCCGTGCCGCCGGGCATTGGTGTGACCCATCCCGCCACTTCCGAGACCGGTCCGAAATCGACATCGCCCACGATGCCGGCTTCTGAGCGGCTGATACCCACATCGATCACGGCCGCGCCCGGCTTGACCATGTCGGCGGTGATGATGCGGGCCTGGCCCACCGCGGCGACAACAATGTCAGCCTCACGGACGACGGAGGCCAGGTCGGCAGTGCGCGAGTGGGCGACCGTGACCGTTGCGTCGATGCCCTTCGCAGCCAGCAGCAGCACCGCCGGCAGGCCGACAAGGGTGGATCGGCCGAGCACGAGAGCGCGTTTGCCGACGGTGGGCACGTTGTAGTGCTCAAGCAGGCGCATGACACCCAGCGGCGTGCACGGCACCAGACCCGGCAGGCTTCGAACGAGTCGGCCGAGACTGACCGGAGTGAGACCGTCGACATCCTTGTCGGCCGGAATGAGCGCCAGCACCGGCTCAGGGTCGAGGCCTTTCGGTAGCGGCATCTGCACCAAGATGCCGTGCACGCTCGGGTCAGCCGCCAAAGCGGCAACGGTCTCTTCCACCTGGGCCTGGGTGGCCGTGGACGGGAGGTCGGTGTGCCGGGATTTGAACCCGATCTGGCCGGCGGCTTTGTTCTTGGACGCGATGTAGTACTTGCTGGGGCCGTCGTCACCGACGAGCACGGTGGCGAGACACACGGGCGGGCTGCCGAGGCGCACCAATTCCGCAGCGAGGTTCTCTCGCAGCTGCGAGGAAAGGGCGGATCCGTCCATGATTGTTGCGCTCATCGGGTTGCCTCCATAGTCGCCGCATCCTACAGAATGTCCCAACATTCCCCCGATACGCGTTTCGGACCCGAGCGTTGACTACCGTTACACCGTGAAGCGTCCGACGGTAGAAGAACGACGGGGAGAAATCCTCGACGCCACCGCGCAGGTTGTGGTGGAACGAGGGTTCGCTGGCACGCGTGTTGCCGACGTTGCCCGTCGCCTCGGTATCTCCACCGGGCTCATCCACTATCACTTCGAATCAAAGGACCAGCTTTTCGCGGACACCTTCGAGCGCGCCGCCAACGCCGATCTTGATCGGCTCGCAGCCGAAGTGGCCGAGGTCGATTCGGCCGTCGCCAAACTGGACGTCATCTTCCGTCTGTACTCTCCCGAAAGTGCCGAGCCCGGCTGGATGGTTTGGATCGACGGATGGGGCGAGGCACTGCGGGCCCCGGCGCTGAAGAAGCTCAGCCAGGATCTTGATCTACGGTGGAAAGAGCTACTGCAGGACATCATCCAGAACGGCATCAAAAACCAAGAGTTCACCTGCCCCGACGTACACGGCACCGCGTGGCGACTGGCGGCGCTGCTCGACGGCCTAGCGGTACAGGTCACCGTGCACGAGGGTGTGATTTCAAACGATGAGGTGCTGCGGTTCGTGCGCATTGCGGCCAGCGCCGAGCTGTCGATACCAGTGGCATCCTTCGAGGTCGCTACGTGAGTGACGGCACCGCCGACATCACGCCCGAACAGATCACGGGTGACGCGGCAACCGCCCAGGTGGTTTCGCCGAGCGCCGAGTTGTTCGATCGCCGGCCGGAACTGTTGGTCGCCACCGCCATGGCCGTTTTCGTCATCGTGTTCGGCCGCCTGGTCCTTCTGCGTCACAACCAGTTCCGCACCATCGATTTCGACCTCGGTATCCACGATCAGTCGATCTGGCTGCTGAGCCGACTCAAGTCGTTCTGCACGGTGCGCGGGCTGCCGGTGTTCGGGCATCACGCCACCTTCGGCTACATCATCCTGATCCCCTTCGCGTGGCTCGGCGCGGGGCCCAACGTGTGGAACGTGTTGCAGGTGATCGCCCTCGCGGCCGGTGCCTACCCGCTGTTTCACTTGGCCCGGATGCGACTCAAGAACGAGTGGCTTGCCGTCGTACCGGCCATCGTCTGGTTGTTGCAACCGCCGCTACAATCGTTTGCCTGGGAGACGTTCCATCCCGAGGTCGTCGCCATGCCATTGCTGCTGTGGGCCTATCTGGAAGGCGAGCGGAAGCGCTGGCGTTCGTTCGCCGGACTGCTCATTTTGACCATGTGTTGGAAGGAGGATCTTGCGCTCGCTGTCGTGGGTCTCGGTCTGTACTACGTGGTTCGCAACCGCCGTCGCATCGGTGCCTATCTGGTCGTCGGTGGTCTTACCTGGTTCGTGATCTTCGGCGCGATTCTGGTGCCGCATGAAGCCGGCGGAAAGACGGTGTACGGCGGGCTGTACGGGGACCTTGGTGAGACCTCCGCTCAGGTCGCCAAGACGGGCATCTTGCACCCTGACCGCATCGTGCGTCGGCTCGCCGACAATCAGGCCGGCTCGTACGTGCGCGATCTGATCGCGCCAACCGGATTCACGCCGTTGGCTGCCCCGGGCGCGCTGCTCATCGGGTTACCGCAGGCCGCGGTCAACCTACTGACACTGGCCGACTTCACCCGCGACCTTCGCTACCACTACTCGGCCATTCCCCTGGCGTCCACCGGCATCGCCATGGTCGAGGGTCTGGCCGGCATCTACCGGCGACGTCAGGCATGGGGCCGAGCCGCCAACGGCGTTGCCGGCGCGGCGGCACTCACGGCAACGTTCGTATGGGGCCTCAGCCCGTTGGGTCTGCGTTACGACACCGGCTACTGGCCGCTTCGACCCACCGCCGATCGTGAGGTGCGCGAGCAATCACTCCGCCTCATCGGACCTAATGACGCGGTGTCAGCCGACTACTTCTTGGTGCCGCACCTCACCCATCGAGACATCGTCTACACCTTCCCGAATCCGTGGGTCAACAAGAACTACGGCATCTCTCCCGACAGCCACGGTGATGTGGCTGCGGTGCGCTGGCTTGCCGTCGACCGTGACCTCATGGGCCCGGAGGAGCGAACGCTCTTCAACCAGATCATCGCCAGCGGCGAGTTTGTCATTCGTCTCGAAAACGGCGGTTATGTGTTGGCCGAACGGGCCGGACCAGGCGGCTAAACGACGCTGGCGACGCGTCCGGCCCTCCTCCCCCTAGGCTGGTGCCATGAGCGATATCGAGACGCACGACGACGACGTGGAAAACGTGTCCGAACGCGTCGCCATGATGCGCCGGGCCCGGCAAAAGGGCGGCACCGGCGGGGCCATGATGATGGGGGCCATGATGGCTTTGCAGGGCCTGATTGAGGCCCCCCGAAAAGAGCCAATCGCCGTCGTGGTGGATGCTGCCACCGAGCCAATCAACCCCGATGCCGATGGTATCGCGCTCAGCCTTGATGATCGAAGCCTCTTCGCGCCGCCGCTTCCGCCGCTCAAACCGCCTACGATGCGCAAGCGCAAGTGGGGCACCAACCGCCGGTAAAGGGCACGGTGGTCGACCTTCCGAAGCGACCTTCACCATGACGACTGCGCTCACCCCATCCCGCCGCAGCCGCAAGCGGTCGTTCAAACTGACGTTGGCCGTCATCGTGCTGGTGCTGATCGTCACCGTCGTCATTCCGAAATTCGCCAACTACCGTGACATCGGCCATCAGCTCGGCTCGGTGTCCACCAAGTGGCTCATCGTCATGGTGCTGGCCGAGGTCGTAAACCTTGGTGCCTTCGCCCCAAACTGGGTGGTGGCCCTTCCCGGGCTGAGTTACTTTGCATCGTTGCGCCTCACCATGTCGGGTGCCGCTGTCTCGAACCTCGCCCCAATGGGCGGCCCGGTCGGCATGACCATGCAGTACAGCATGATGCGCGACTGGGGTTTTGAACCACGGGCCGCAAGCCGCGCCATGATCGTGACGGGTATCTGGAACCAGTTCTACAACCTCGGCATGCCGATCGTGGCGCTGGTGCTCCTGACGGCCCGCGGTGGAAAGAACGCTGCGCTGATGGTGGCGGCCGAAATAGGTCTACCTATCCTGCTGATTGCCACGGTCACGTTCATCTTGGTGCTTCGATCCGATCGAGCGGCGGTCATGCTCGGCAATCGTGCCGATCGCATTGGCACCACCTTGCGTCGAATCTTCCACAGGCCGCCGCTCGTCGGTTCGGCTGATGCCATTGCTCGCTTCCGAGTCGACTCACTCGATCTGCTGCGCCGCCGCTGGGCAGCCCTCACCCTGACGACCACCATCGGCTTTCTCACCTCGTTCGCGGCGTTGATGTGCTGCATCCGCGCGGTCGGAATCCCGGGCCCGCAAATCACGTTCACCGAGGGATTCGCGGCGTGGTCGTGCACGTTATTGCTGTCAGCCATTCCGATCACCCCCGGCGGATTGGGTGTCACCGATATCGGGCTGTCGGGCGCGCTCATCGCGTTCGGTGCCAAGCAACCGTCGGCCGTCGGCGCGGTACTGTTGTGCCGAGCAGTCACCTGGCTGCCGCCCATCTTCTTCGGATCGCTGGCGACGGCCTGGTGGCGTCGCCAGAAAGCTCACGCCTCATGAAACGACTTCTGCTTTGCGTCGCGACCATCGCGGCAACACTGGCGGCCGCAAGACCGGCGCCGGCTGCCGCCACGGAGCGACCCAAGATCGATCATGTTGTCGTGGTGGTTCTGGAGAACACCACGGCGGAGGACATCCTCGACAAGAAGAAGGCCGATGCTCCCTTCCTGAACGGTCTGGTCGCCCGGGGTGCACAACTCGACAAGATGTACGGCGTCGATCACGCCAGCTTGCCGAACTACCTGGCCATGATCAGCGGGCAGGCCAGCACGGCCGAAACCAGAGCGGACTGCTTCGTCTACTCGTGCGTGTACGAACCAGGTAAGGACGAAACCGTTGTCGATCAGATGGAGGCCAGGAACCTCACCTGGAAGGGCTACATCGACGGGATGGAGTCGCCCTGTGTGCACAGTGAGGAAGGTCGCGTCGAAAAGTACCGCACGGGTTACGCCACCCGACACAACCCGTTCCTCTACTTCGCCGGCATCGTGCGCAACCAGGCCCGTTGCGCGGCCCACGACGTACCCGTCAGCCAGTTGGCCGCGGACGCCACGGCGGGGACACTTCCGAACCTGTCGTTCATCGTGCCTGACACCTGCCATGATGCCCACGACTGCTCATTGTCGGTTGCTGATACCTGGATCAAAGAGAACGTCGGCCCCCTGCTCACACGGCCCGAGATCATCGATCATGGCCTGGTCGTATTCACCTTTGACGAAGCCGAGGACGGCGACCAGCGGGGCTGCTGCGAAAACTCACGAGGCGGGCGCATTGCCACTTGGCTGGTTGGCACAGGCATCACTCCGGGCGTCCACACCGCCGTTCCCTATAACCACTACTCGCTGTTGCGCACCATCGAAGACAGCTTCGGCCTCCCCTGCCTGCGACACGCGTGCGATGCCCTGACCACCGCATACGGCCCGGAGATCTACGGCGGCGTCGCGCCCGACGTGACTGCCTCACATCCACTACCGGCCAAGAGAGCGCCGTGGAAGAACGTGTTGATCGCTGTGCTGGCCATCTTTGTGCTGCTGCGAGTCTGGTTTATGGTGCGAATCATCCGCCAACGCCGCGCTCGCAAGCTCAGTGAATGTCGGCCAACTCAGCGCGTTTGACGCCGTCGTAGGAGTACATCGCGCAGCCGCTTCCCGAACGTTTCGCTCGGTACATCGCCACGTCGGAAAGACGCAGAAGGTCAGCCGCTGACTGGCCATCAGTCGGGAAGCACGCAACCCCGACGCTGACCTCAGGCACGATCGTGACCCCCTCTGCCTCAAAGGGTTCAGCCACCGTGGCGCGAATCCTTTGGGCGAGCGTAAGCGCACCCTGCGGATCGCACCCATCAAGCCAGACGGCAAATTCGTCGCCGCCCAAGCGCGCCACGGTGTCGTTTGGTCGGATGGCTCGTTGTAGGCGCCGTGCCGCCTCGATGAGGAGAAGATCCCCGTGATGATGGCCGAGACCATCGTTGATGTCTTTGAATGAGTCAAGGTCGAGCATGAGAACGGCGTGGGCGCCCGACGGGTCGGACGTGTGATCCATGGCCGCGCTTACCGTCTCTCGAAAGTAGGTCCGATTCGGAAGATCGGTGAGTGCATCATGAGAGGCTCGGTGCGCCAGTTCGAGTTCGATGTTCCTGCGGGCCGACACGTCGACCAGCACCATACGCAGGCGCGTCTTTTCACCCTTATGGGACAGGGTGGCTCGCATTTCCAGGAAACGCACTTCGGAACCAACGAAGGCGCGCAGCTCCACCGCGGTTGCAACCCCGGCCGCTATTGCGTCGAGAATCTGGCCTTCAACACGGTCGCGATCGTCTTCGTGAATGGCGTTGAGCAGGTCGCAGGATTCCGTCGGACTCATGCCCAGCAAGTCCTCGGCGTGTTGGTTGCGGTACAGAACCACGCCGGTGCGGGCATCGACTTCGATCACGGCCGCGTGAATTCCGTCGAGCAGGTCCTCAAATCGAGCGCTGTTCGCCAGCTGTTTCGACTCGACGTAGTCAACCGCCCGACTAACCGCTACGGAACAGAGAAACAGAGGCACCGAAAACGCGACGAACACCATGTCATGGCGAATCAATCCGTTGACCAAGACGATGGTGCAGGCCAACACTGCGAAGTTCTGCACCCTGCGACGACCGGACGCAAGCGTGCCAACGCCTGAGTTCGCGAGTATCGAGATCGCCGAACCCACCAAGACTTGCGGTGCGATGCACGACGTTGCGGCCGCAAGCACGAGGTCGAAGCAAAGCCAGGGATGAGCCTCGCCTCGACGTCGATGCCATCGCGCCACAGCAAGGTTGAACGGAATGACGACAGCCACGACACCGACCGCCGCCCACCCAGCGTGGACCGCGAGGCTGGCCGCAGCCAGACTGAGCAGCAGGAGGGACCGGATGAGATACGTGCCCGCAAAGAGCCGCCCGTTGTGCCAGCGCCTCCAAGGGTCGTTACGCGCGGAAGTCTGTTCATGCGCGACGGCGTTCGAACCCATAGCGCTGTTATCGACCAAACTGGGATTAAACTGTAGGAAAATTCCGAAATTGGGGTGAATCCGCTGCTACTCCTCAGGCTTCCAGCGGCGGTCAGCTTTGCGGCCAGAGGACTGGCGCTTGTCCTCGAGGCGGCGCTCTTTGGCGCCTTTCGAGGGTCGGGTGGCTCGGCGGGCTCGCACCGGCTTTGCTGCCACATCAAGTTGCGTCGCGAGTCGGTCGAGGGCCTCGGCTCGGTTCTTCAGCTGAGATCGTGATGATGAGCAGGTGACGCGAATGTCTTCGCCCAGCGCAGCCGCGATGCGGTTGAACAGATACTCCTCCAACCCTGCCGCGGGAAGGTCACAGCGGAGTTCCACCCGGCTCTCGGTGGTGTTGACGTGCTGGCCACCGGGGCCGCCGGACTTGGAGAATTTCCACGAGAGACAAACTGGTGCGAGGCGTAGCCCTCCGGGCGTTACCGGATCTTGCTCGTCCACTACTCCTCCATCGTCACGAAGTCGATCAACTCCTCGACCGCACCAACCAACTCTGGCCGAAGATCGGCGTATGAGGCGACCCGATTTCGCAGATGCTTCCAGAACGCTCCCGGCTCGCCGACGCCAAGCCGTCGACACATCTCGATCTTCCAGTCCATTCCCTTCGGAATAGTCGGCCACTTCTCCAGCCCGATCACGCGGGGCTGCACGGCCTCCCACACGTCGATGAATGGTGTGCCTGTGACCAGCACGTAGGGGCTGGTCAGCATGGAAACCAACCGAGCTTCCTTACTGCCGGGGACCAGATGATCGACCAGGATGCCGAGCCGACGGGTTGGGCCTGGCTCGAACTCGTCGACCACGTCGCGCACATGATCGAGGCCGTCGAGTCGTTCGACCACAATGCCGACATCGCGCAGATCATCGCCCCACACATGCTCAACCAGTTCGGCGTCGTGGACGCCTTCCACCAATATGCGGCTGGCCTTCGCGACCTTGGCCTTTCGATCGGCGCTGGCGATCGAGCCGGACGCCGTCATGGTCGGACACCGTTCTGGTGCCGCCTGCGTTCGCACGAGGGTGACCGGCTTGCCTTCCAGCAGGAACCCGCCTGGCTTGAAACGAAAGTGGCGATGGGCCCCATGGCGATCCCGCAGGGTAACGGCCTCGATAGATACCTTCACGATGTCTCCGCAGAAGCCCGAAGCCCGATCCTCGACAATGAGGCCGATCGAAGCATCGACGGCCGGGATGTTCGGCCGTCGATGAATCGGTTCGTTCAGAATGTCGCCGTCGTATGCCACCCAACGAGGTTAGGCCGCCGCGTGGTCGCAATCAGGGCAATCAGCTCCCGACCGACACCGACTCTTCTTCGACGACGGGCGACGCCTCCGCTTGCGTGACCGGTTGGGGCGCACCGAGCGGACGGCGGGCCTCCATCAGAATCCGCTCCATGCGGGTGGCCCGGGTCCGGGCCTGCCGACGGACGATCCAGACAAGCGGTGCCAGCACGAGGGCCGCAACCAATAGCCACGGCGCGAGCACCACGAAGATGACGAGCAGTGCCGAGAAGAACCGGCCCATGGCCTTCATGCTCTTGCCGAACGCGTCGCCGGGCTTCACCTTCGAGATGCTCTTACCGGCAACCATCGTGGCCGTGGTGGCCGGTTCGGGATGGATCGAGATGGTGAGTGTGGCCAGATCGACCCGGCCGTCGAGCACTCGCTTCTGGCCGAGCATCGACTCCAACTCGCTCTCGCGTCGTGCCAATTCGCCTTCGGCCTTCGCGAGTTCCTCTACGGTGGTCGCCTTGGCGTACAGCTCTCGCATGCGGTCGACGCTGATGCGCTGAGATGCGATACGCCCCTCAAGATCGACGTACTGCGCCGTCACGTCGTCGGCCTGCTGACCGCGAGCCACGACCTTGCCGACGCCGCCGATCGAGTTGAGCAGACCGCTCAATCGGGCGGGCGGAATCTTGGCCGAAATGGTCGATGTCGGGTTGTCGCCCAGCGACGTCTGCTGGGCCGACACGTAGCCGCCGACGCCCTCGATGAACGCGGTGATTTTGACCGTGGCGTCACCGACCTCTTTCACCAGAATATCTACGGTTGACACCGTGGCGATCTTTCGTTCGACCCCCGCCGGCGCTGAAGCGGCCCCCGGGTTCGGAACGGCTGTGGTTGCCGCAGCCTGCTGCTGGCTGAAGTCGCCAGCCTGTTGATTGGCCAACCCTGCCGAGGCAGGAGCCGCGGTGGTCGCCGCCGCGGCCGCAGCGGTGGTGGGCGCGCTCTCCGCCGCAATAGTTGCTGAAGTGGTGGACTTGCTGGAGCTGGCGCCGCAGCCGACAAGGGCGACGAGCAGGACAGCGACGGCGGTGGTCTTGAGGGTTCGTGTGTGGGTCACGCAACCTCTGACGACCGCCGCCGCCGTCTGGTTCCCGTCACATGTGTCGATTGCGTGACGCCTGCAACTACATGGCAAATACCCGAGCGGCGTTCCAGAGGGCGGTCGCAACCGTCCGGTCCCCGGTGATGTCGGCGGGCAGTTTGTCCACCTCCAGCCGACGAGCCGTCATACGACAGTAATCGACCACATCGACGATTGCGGTAGTGACCCGCTCACCGCCTGGACCTATATCGAACGTGCCACCACCGGCCCCGGTCAGCACGATGCGCGTCGTGCCGGTTGGCGCCTCTGGAAAGGCCAGCGCAATCACGAGGTCGAGGTTCTGTACCGAGGTACTGGACATGGCGCGAAGATCATTCGGTGTCGGGTCAACGACCGTTGCGCCGATGGCTCGGCGGATATCATCGGCATGCGTCCAGAACTCGAACCCACGGGCGATAAGGAGGGCGTTCACGGGGAACGGCCATCCGTGATACTCGACGAACGTGTTGTCACCGTCGACGGTGAGGTCAGGCAGATTTTTGATCGTCGCCTGGGCGCGTTTCCAGCAGGCTGCCGAGGTCTCGGTCGGCGCAAGCACCTGGTGTTCGCCGATGATCTCGGCGCCCGTGAGGAGGTGATTGCTGCCGTCGAGCAGTTTGTGGTCGGTGGGCAGCCCAAGTGCCTGCGCGGTGTACACCTCGCCAGCCAGAACGTGAGCGACCAGTTCATGCAGCGACCAGTCATACGGCGAGGCCACAAGCCGCCACTGTTCATCGGTGAGGCTTCGGCAGAGGTCGTGGAACGCCTTGGCCTGCGTCTCATATACCTCCGACGGTGTGGACGGCACGAGTCGTTCGGCCATCGACGGGATCACGCCCGCTGCGTGGAGAAGGCGATTGCGCAACTCCGTTGGCGGCGCCGACGAGCCGGCCTGCGCGAGGAGAGCAACCACCTCTGCAGCTACTTTGTATTGAGAGTTCGTCATGCCCATTCCACCGTCATTTCAGGTTCCATCGCCGCAGCCAACCGGGCAAGCCCCAGTCGTAGTCGAGACTTCGCAGTACCCTCCGGTGTGCCGGTTGCTTCGGCAACCTGTCGAAAGGTAAGACCCTGCACGTACGCCAATTCTATGGCCGTGCGTTGTTCATCCGGCAGTGACGCCATGGCCTGCCGGACCCGGCCCGCCGCAACCTCCGCCAAGGCGGCCTCATCACAATTCGGCACCACCATAGGCAGCATCCTGCTGGCCTTGACCTCCCGGGCCTCCCGTCGGCCGGACTGCCGCAGTGCGTCCACCGATCGACGTCGGGCGATGGTAGCCAGGAACGTGCGCAGGCTTCCCCGCTGACTATCAAACCGATCAGGTTGACGCCAGAGCGCTATGAACACCTCTTGGCAGACGTCGGAGGCGCCCTCGTCGCCCACCAGTCGACGAGCGATACCGTGAATCAACGGCGCGTACTGGTCATAGATGGCGGCGAGCGCGTCACTGTCACCGGCCGCCACCCGAGCGACCATGCTTCGTTCCCAGATCGCGATTTCGTCAGTCACTGGTCCGGAGGCTACCAAGTGCCGAGAGGATCGTTCAGCGGTCGAAATCGATGTTGTAGACACATTTTCCCATTTCGGCGCAGACAAGGTGATAGATCATGGCTTCCTCTGAACGTGGGTCTGTGCTTTGTCTTCGCTTCCGGTTCCGGTTCGGATCACTCTTCGCAGGAATTTCTTCCAACAGTGCGCGGTTCAAACGAGAACGCTACGGTCGCACCCGACATGGCCCCTCTGGCCGCGTCTTCTGACGTGCACTCCCGTGCTCGAAAGGCAGCACTCCATGATCGACCGCATTGAGCTTCGCGGCTTACGCCTGGTAACCATCATCGGGGTTCTGGATCATGAGCGCCAGTCACCACAGCCCCTCGAACTGGACATCACCCTCCACACCGACCTCACCGACGCCTGTCAGAACGATGAATTGGGTGACACGGTCAGCTACGGCGAGGTCTGCGAACTGGTTGAAAAGGTCGCAGCGCAGCAGCATGACCTGCTGCTCGAGCGATTCGCCGGTCGAATCGCTGAGGCCATCCTCACCCAACCTCGGGTAGAGGAAGTGGAGATCTCCGTCCGCAAGCTGCGCCCGCCCATCCCCAGCGATGTAGCAACCAGCGGCGTCTCCATTCGCCGCACCCGTCTCGGCACCATCCCGTTCGACGCCGGTCATCACCGCGCCATCCTGGCCCTCGGCTCCAACCTCGGCGACCGACTCGGGTACCTACGCCACGCCGTCCGGAACCTCGGCCATGTCGTGGCACAATCACAGGTGTACGAGACCGCGCCTATTGGCGGGCCGGAGAATCAGGGCGCCTACTTGAACATGGTCATCGTGGTGGATACCCCCCTTGACCCGTTTGCGCTGCTACGTCGTTGCCAACGAGTTGAAGCCACCGCCGGTCGCGAGCGCAAGGTCCACTGGGGCCCCCGCACACTCGACGTCGACATCTTGTTTCACGACGACGTTCGGCTCGACAGCCCGGGCCTCGTCATCCCTCACCCGCGTATCAACGATCGGCGCTTCGTACTCGGCCCGCTTTCCGAAGTTGCTCCCGACCGTGTTCCCGACGGTTGGGAAAAATCATTGCCGCCCGACGAGATCAAAATCTTGGGTCGGCTTGATGTCATCTGATCGCGTCGGCGTTCGCACCTTTGCGACGGCCAACTGGACCATCGCTGAGGCGCTGCGGCACAAGGGCGACAACACCATCTCGGTCTGCATGCCGTGCCAGAACGAAGCGAGCACCGTCGGGGCCATCGTTTCCGACATACGTACCAAGCTCATGGACAACTGCGGCCTGGTAGATGAGATCGTCATCCTTGATGATCGCTCGACTGACGCCACTGCCATGGTGGCCCGTGACGCCGGAGCCGAAGTGGTGCACGTTGACGATGTCCGCGGCGGACTACCACCCGGCAGAGGCAAGGGAAATGTGCTGTGGTCAACATTGCCGGCCAGTAAGGGTGACCTCATCGTGTGGTGTGATGCCGATCTCACCAGCTTCACGGCCGACTGGATCATGAAGCTGGTTGACCCGCTGTTGAGCGACCCGTCCATCGGATTGGTCAAAGCGTTCTACGAGCGCCCTACCGACATTGCTGGGCAGGGCGGCGGGCGCACCACCGAGTTGGCGGCCAGGCCGCTGTTGAGCCTGCTGTACCCCGAACTGGCCCTGCTGGCCCAACCGCTGGCGGGCGAGGTAGCAGGGCGGCGAGCGGTGCTGGAAAGCCTACCGTTCGTGCAGGGTTGGGGTGTGGAAGTGGCCGTGCTGGTGGACGTGTTGGAGCAGTACGGCGTCGGCGCCATTGCCCAGGTCGATCTTGGTGTGCGAAAGCATCGCCACCGTCCGCTGGAAGACCTTTCGGTGCAGGCGGCCGAAATCGCGCTGACACTGCTGTTGCGCAGCGGCCGCGTGCGACTCGAGGATGTTGAACGGGTGCTCCGCCGCCCCGACGGTACCGTCGTCGAACTCAACGTCGAAAGCCGCCCGGCCATCGCCAGCCTCTAACGCCACGGCGTAGCATCCAGCCATGCCTGGTTTCGAAGATCTGCTCGCTGGCGTTCATCTGCCCTTCCACCCCGACCTGGTGATCCCTGAACTGCACCGGGTCGCTCTCCCTCAGCCTGAAGTCTCGGCGGTCCCCGACATAGCCGCGGCGGCCGAAGCCGCCGTTTGCGCCCACTTTTCGGGCACAATCACGCCCGGTATGACGGTCGCCGTCGGAGCCGGGAGTCGCGGGCTGACGGGACGGGTCGAAATGCTGGCTGGGGTCATCGCCGGACTTCGCGCTCTCGGGGCATCACCTTTCATCGTGCCGGCCATGGGTTCACACGGCGGCGCCACAGCCGACGGGCAACGCCAGGTACTGAGCGACTACGGCATTACCGAAGCCTCCGTTGGCGCTGGGATTCGATCGACCATGGAAACAGTTGTCGTTGCAACTACTCCCGACGGCATGCCGCTCTATCTCGACCTCAATGCCGCCGGAGCCGATCGCATCTTCCCGGTGAATCGCATTAAGCCTCACACCTGCTTTGTCGGGCCGATCGAGAGCGGACTCTGCAAGATGTCGGTCGTCGGTTTCGGCAAACAGCCTGGAGCGGCACAGATCCACTCATGCGGGCCCGAAGCGATGCGCGATCGGCTGTTGGCGGGTATCACCGCGCTGCGTTCCACGGGGCGGATTCTCGGAGGTTTAGCCACGATCGAAAGCGGTGCCGGCGAGGTTGTTCGAGTGGCCGCTCTGGATGGTGCGGACATTGGGGCCGAGCGTGAGCTTGAACTCACCAACCTCGCCAAGACGCTTGTCGCTCCCCTGCCGTTCGCCGAGATCGATGTGCTGATTGTGGAAAAGGTCGGCAAGGACATCAGCGGTGTCGGCATGGATCCGAACGTCACTGGTCGCTACTGGATTCACGGTCTTCCGGGTGACACCCGTGTGTCGAACATCGTGGTCCTCGGGCTGACCGAGGCCAGTCACGGCAATGCGCTCGGCATCGGCCTCGCCGACTTCATCACCACCGACGTCGCGCGTCAGATCGACTGGCCCACCACCTACGTCAACTGCTTCACCGCTGGCCCCGCCGGTGTCCGCCGCGGTCGCATGCCCATGGTGATGCCCACCGAGCATGACGCCATCATGGCCGCCCTCTCCATGTGCGGCCGAGGTGTACTGGAAACGAAGCGAGTTGTGCGTATCAAGTCCACCCTCCACCTCACCGACATGTCGGTAAGCGACGCGCTGCTGCCCGAAGCCCTCGCTGCCGGCGGAGTTCGCTAAGGGTCGTTGCTGCGCCACGCGGTACGGTGCGGCCATGATGCTCGCTACCGCCTCATTCGGACGTACCGGTCACCTGAGTGGCCGGGCCATTTTCGGGGCTGCCGCGCTTGGGTCGATGCGGCAGGAACGGGCCGATGAGATTCTTCCGGTGCTGCTGGAGTTTGGCGTCAATCACATCGACACGGCCGCGTCGTATGGTGATTCTGAACTGCGGCTCTGTCCTTGGATGGCATCGCATCGGTCGTCGTTCTTTCTGGCATCCAAGACTGGTGAGCGAACCGGCGCGGCGGCACGAGCTGAGCTTGAGTTGTCACTCACCCGAATGGGCGTCGACCAGATCGATCTCATCCAACTGCACAACCTGGTCGAACCGGAAGAATGGGAGATCGCCCACGCTCCGGGTGGCGTTGTCGAAGCAATGTCCCAAGCGAGGGACGAAGGTCTCGTTCGCTTCATCGGCGTGACCGGCCACGGCGTGCGCATTCCGTCGATACACCTGCGCAGCCTGGAACGCTTCCCGTACGACTCGGTCCTCTTCCCGTTCAATCACGTGATGATGGATATCCCGAGCTACGCCGCCGACGTCGTCGCTCTGCTGGAGCGCTGTTCGGCCGACGGCGTCGCAGTGCAAACCATCAAGGCCGTCGCCCGGCGACGGTGGGACGGAGATCGCACCGGCAAGCGAAGCTGGTACGAGCCACTCGAAGATCCAGATGCCATCACCCGAGCGGTGCACTATGTGCTCGGGCACGACGGCCTGTTTCTCAACACCTCCAGCGACGCAAAGCTGCTTCGCACGATCTTGACCGCGGCATCTGACGTGCAACCGGTGTCGGGCGATCGGTTGGCTGCCGACCGCTTGGCCCAGGGCATGCTGCCGCTGTTCGATGGCGCCGATCTCGAACGCATCGACTGACCAAACCTCCAACTCAGCACCTTCGGCCCTCCAACTTGGGGTCTTGAGCGTCGGCAGCGCCCGAACACAGCCGGGTTGGGAGGTCGAAGGATCCAAGTTGGAGGGTGGGGACGGTCGCCATGGGCTGACCGCGGAGAACCACGGTCGGGCCGGATACCCTGTTGCATGTGACTTCACTCGATTGGCGGCAGCACGGCTTTGCCCGTGTCGCCGCAGCTGCACCGCCGGTGCACTTGGCTGACCCGACCCTCAATACCACCGAGCTGGCGACGTGGGCTGATCGATTGGCGGGTGAGGGCAGCAGCTTGGTCGTGTTCCCCGAATTGTCCCTCACGGGCTACAGCTGCGAGGACCTGTTCCTCAGTAGTGACCTGATGCATCGGACCGAGCGGGCCATTGGCGAGCTGGCCCGTCGGACTGCGCACATCGAGGCTGCCATGGTCGTTGGCGCTCCGCTTCGCACCCAAGATGGCCGGCGTTACAACACTGCCCTTGTGCTGCACCGTGGTCGAGTACTGGGAGCAGTGCCGAAGATGCACTTGCCCAACAACGGCGAGTTCTATGAGCGACGCTGGTTCACTCCCGGGCACGATGTCGACTGCATGGTGAGCCTTGCGGGGCTTCAACCGTTCCGACTCAACCGGCATCAGATCTTCGTGCTGGGCGACATGCGTATCGGCATCGAGATCTGCGAAGACCTGTGGGCACCCGATCCACCCTCGACGCAACTGGCGTTGGCCGGGGCCAACATCATCGTCAACCCAAGCGGTTCCAATGAGCTGGTAGCGAAGGCCGAGTACCGCCGCCAGCTCGTCACGCAGCAATCGGCCCAGCTTCACGTGGCCTACGTGTACGCCGGAGCCGGCCCGACCGAGTCGACCAAAGACCTCGTGTTCGGAGGGCATTGCCTAGTGGCCGAGAATGGTGCGATCCTGACCGAGAGCGAGCGCTTCCTGCTGGACGGATCGGAGGCCGTTGCCGACATCGACCTTGAAAGACTGTTGAACGAACGCAGCCGAAACATCACGTGGTCCACCTCGTGGCCGACACACCCGGCCGTAGACGTCTTCGTTGCGGATGCAACAAGCTCACTCCCCACGCTTCAGCGATCGTTCCCGCACAATCCGTTCGTACCAGACGACCCTGCCACGGTCCACGCCCGTGCACGTGAAATCCTGGCGATCCAGTCAACGGGTCTCGCCCGGCGCATCCTGGCGGCGAAATCAAAGCGTCTCATCATCGGCGTTTCGGGCGGGCTCGATTCCACCCTGGCGCTGCTAGTCGCAGTCGAGGCTGTGCAGAAGTTGGGCCGAGGACCAGAGACTATTCTCGGCATCACCATGCCGGGGCCGGGCACAACCGGGCGCACCCGAACGTCGGCCGATGATCTCATGAAGTCGCTCGATATCGAGGCCCGCACCATCTCTATCGCGGCAGCGGTCACGCAGCATCTGAACGACATAGGTCACGCCGCCGACCTGCACGACATCACGTTTGAAAACGCGCAGGCGCGTGAGCGCACGCAGATTTTGTTCGACCTCGCCAACCAAGAAGGCGGCATTGTCGTCGGCACCGGGGACCTGTCGGAACTGGCCCTTGGCTGGTGCACGTTCAACGCCGACCACATGTCGAACTACGGCGTGAACTCTTCCGTGCCAAAGTCATTGGTACGTCATCTGGTCGGTTGGTATGCCGATCACGTCGCGCCTCCGGCATTGAGCCGCACGTTGCATGACGTACTCGATACGCCGGTCTCACCCGAGCTGTTGCCACCCGACGCTGACGGCAACATTGTGCAGGAAACCGAAGATGTGCTCGGCCCGTACGAGTTGCACGACTTCTTTCTCTATCACTGGCTCCGCAATGGCTTTGCCATGACCAAGATCGCTGCGCTGGCCAAGCATGTGTTCACCGGCGCGTACGACGACGCCACCATCGATCGTTGGCTGAAGGTGTTCATCGAACGCTTCCACCGCCAGCAGTTCAAGCGCACCACCCTGCCGCCCGGCCCCAAAGTCGGCTCGGTCAGCGTCTCCCCCCGAGGCGACCTTCGCATGCCCGACGAAGTCGATCCGGCGTCCGTCACCCGCTGACCACGAGCCCTCACCACGTCGCAGCAATGCGCGACGGTTTTCGGAAGACGAGGCCCGCAGGTAGCTCGGCATGCGTGGAATCGAGACGCAGGTTTGGCATCCGATCGAACAACACTCGGAGCAGAGTTATGGTCTCGCGTCGGGCGAGGTACCCGGCGATGCACGCATGCGGACCGGTTGCGAAGGTAACCTGGCTGCGGGCATTGGTGCGACAGGTCGAAGCGGTGGGGGTCGGGGAAAACCGCTGGGTCCCGGTTTGCGGCAGCGAGAGAGACGATGACCAGGTCACCTTTGCGTATCTTCGCACCGGCGATCTCGATGTCTCGCGTAGCGTAACGGTCAACGCGAGTTGCCGCTGGTTCCAGTCGTTGCGACTCATCAACGGCGGCCGCCAGCAACAAAGGATCCGCTCGAACCGCATCAAGTAGCGCGACATCGCTGAGCAGATGGAACAGCGCGTTCGCAATAGTGCCTTCGGTGGTTTCAATGCCACCGAACAGAAACACCGCTGTGTTCGAAGCGATCTCTGCGTCGGTCAGTCCATCGGCCTGTACGAACGGCGCGATCCCGACCGCCTCGCCGAGTTCACAAGCGGCGGCCAGCGCCTCCGACGGTAGTGGTTGGCCAGCCGACACTGCTTCGACTCCCCCAACAATGGCTCGATACCAGTGCAGCATCTGAGCGATTGCGGCTTCATCGAGCGATAGTCCCAACACCCGTGCCATGACCAGTACGCTCCACGGTCCGGCCAACTCGGTTCGCAACTCGGCACGCCGAAAAGGCACAAGTCGGTCGACAAGCGCCGATGCCGCCGTGTCCATCCACTCACCATGTTCGGACTCGATCTGGCCGGGACGCATCCCGTCGACAAAGCCGGCCCGATGTCGAGCGTGTTCGGCGCCATCGAGCGACAGCATGGATGACCCAACCACCAGTCCGGTCGTGAAGCGTGGATCATCGACTGTGAAGGTGTCTGCATCACGCATCACCTCAACTGCCAGTGAGCGGGTGACCGTTACCCATCCGCCGAGCGATTCCACCCAGGCAATCGGACCGTCGAGCCTCAGCCGCTCCCACACCGAATGCGGATCGGCGGAAAGCTCATCGAGCGAGGTCACGTCGTGAAGAAGGCCTCGGCGCCACGGCGGATACGGTGGCAGGTCTCTTCAAAGAGTGCTTCGTCCTCTTCGAGAAGCGTCATACGGAAGCCAGGTACGGGTGAGGAGAAACCCGACAGCGGCACGACGCAGACACCCTCTGCACCGATCAGTTCGTAGGCAAAGAGCTTGTCGACAGCGAGACGCGATTTGGCTTCGAGCGTGTCGAGGTGGTCACGCACCGCCTGATTGGGCGGTGTGAGCTTGCCGGTGTTCGGATAGGCCGAGGTGTTGATGGTGAAGGTGAGGTAAAACACGCCGTCGGGCACCACGGGTTGAATGACGTCGCAACCGTCGAAGATCTTGAGGGCGAGGTCGAGGCGGCGGCGATACTTGTCGAGTCGAGCAGCGAGGAAGTCGGAGAACTCTGGGTGCTGCACAATCTTCGGGAACACGATCTGGGGCAGTGTGGTGGAGCACACTTCGAGCATCTTTGAAACCACGATGGTGTTGATGTAGCCGCGGAAGTTCTCGTCCTTGTCGGCGTTGTAAATTTCAATCCAGCCGCAACGGCCGCCGGGCCACGGGATCTCCTTCGACACGCCCTTCATGGAGATGCCCGGCACGTCGCCGATGATGTCGGCGAGGCGAACGATCTTGGAAGCATCAAAGACCATGTTCTGATAGATCTCGTCGAAGAGAAGGAAGCAGCCATTCTCCTTGGCGATGCGAACGACGTGCTCGAGGTCGCTGCGTGAGTGCGCCACGCCCAGCGGATTGTTGGGGCTGATCACCAAGATGCCCACGATGTCCTCGTGCTCGCGCACCGAGTTCTCCAGTGCAACCAGATCGATGCGACCACCGTTGTCGAGCTGCAACGGATAGGTGATGTGATGGCCACCGTGGTGAATGGCTTCGGCCGTGGCGTGCGACGGGTACGTGGGGTTCGGGCCGATCACCCGAGCGGTTGTTCGCAGGGTGGAGAAGATCTTGTTGATGGCATCGCCGAGGCCATTGAAGAAGATGATGTCCTCAATGCCGCAGATACGAGCGTCGCTGTAATGGTCGAGCACGAACTGCCGAGCGGCCAGGTCACCCTTGGTGGGCGAGTAGGCGTAGACGCGGTCGTCGTAGGCGGCTGCGGCCACGATGTCTTTCATCCAGGCGGGCAGAATCTCGCCCTTGGCGACGGGGTCACCAATGTTCTCCCAGATCATCGGTACGCCGAGTGGCACGATCTGATTGGCGATTTCGACAATCTCGCGAATCTCGTACTTCAGGTGTTCGTCGCCCTCTTTGATCAGGTTCTGTCGCATGGCTTTCCAGGCTATGCGACGGCTCCCGAATCGTTTGGTTATTTAGAAGAAACCTGGAGCACCGCTTTGACGATGCCGTCGTAGCCGGTGCAGCGGCAGAGGTTTCCGGATAGACCGATGCGGACCTCTTCTTCGGTCGGGTGCGGGGTGGCCGCGAGCAATGCCGTGGCCGAGATCAACATGCCGGGCGTGCAGAAGCCACATTGCACGCCGCCTGCGGTGAGGAAGGCCTGCTGAAGGGGGCTGAGCTCCTCGCCCGATGACAAACCTTCAACCGTCGTCAGCGAGCGGCCCACGGCCTGCATGGCGAGGTACGAGCACGAGTTGACCGGCTTGCCGTCGATCAGCATCATGCAAGCGCCGCACTCGGAATCGTCGCAGCCTTCCTTGGTGCCGGTGAGGCCGATGTCGTCTCGCACGGCGCGCAGCAGCGTGGCGTGGGAGTCGATGGCGACGGGGTAGGTCATGCCGTTGACGGTGAGTGATGTTTCGTTCTTCATGTTCGTTCCTCAGCTCGCGCCGTGAAGCGCCGGGCTCGCGGGGATGGGGACCGTGCCACCGTTGGCACGCATAACGGCAGCTTCAATGGCACGACGGGCGATGACGCCAACCATGGCCCGGCGATAATCGGCCGAGCCACGAACGTCACTAATAGGCGCACACGCTTCGCTCACCGCGGCACCAGCGGCATCGGCGGCAGCGCGATCGCCAGAGGTACCAACAAGCGCCCGCTCGGCCGCTGCGATGCGGCGGATGGTGGCCGAGACCGCGGTCATGGCAACCCGGGCATCGGTAATGACACCGTCGACGATAGTGACCTGAGCACCGGCGCCGACGATGGCGATCTCCATCTGGCGCCGATACTCAAGACGCACGTAGCACGAACTGGTACCGGGGGCCAGTGCAGGAAGGTCGATGGCGACCAGCAGTTCATGCGGCTCGGCGACGGTGCGACCCGGGCCGGTCCACAACTCGTCCATTGGCACGGAACGGGTACCACTGGCCGATTGCAGGATGGCGGTTGCTCCGAAGCAAAGCAGCGGTGAGCCGGTGTCCATTGCGGGGGAAGCGGTCATGACGTTGCCGCCAAGCGTGCCGTGCGCCCGGGTGGCGTGCGAGCCGACGATGGCTGAGGCATCGGCCAGCGCAGGGTAGGTCGCCCGGATAGTTGCATCCGCAATGATCTGCTCGTGCGAAACCAGCGCGCCCATCCGCACGCCGGTGGTGGTGAGCGTGATGGCTCGCAACTCATCAAGTTGATGAATGGCGACCAACGATTGCGGCAGCGGCTTCTTGCCTTGGCGGGCGCCAACCACAAGGTCGGTGCCGCCCGCAACCGGTCGGGCGCCAGCGGCCATGGCGGCCAGCACGTCGGCGAGCGTGGTGGGAGCGACAAACGTAGCGGTCACAACGCAGCGCCCTGGATAGTTTCCCACACGCGCTCGGGCGTCATGGGCAGCGAGCACACCGGCGAACCGATCACGTTGGCGATCGCGTTGGCAATCGCTCCAGCCGTCGGAACGCTTGGTGGTTCACCGATGCCTTTCGAGCCACGGGGACCGGCATCGGGCGTGAAGCGGCCCACCCACGCAATATCGATAGGCGGAGCATCCGAGCAGGTCACGAGCTTGTAGTCAAGTAAACCGGGGTTGCGCTGTTTGCCATCCTTGTCGAGGATGGTGCCTTCGGACAGCGCCTGGCCAATACCCATCACCACGCCGCCGTACACCTGGCCGTTGGCGCCAATGGGGTTGAGCACGGCACCCGAATCATGGGCGGCCGCCACCTGCACGATGCGAACGACGCCCGTGTCACGATCGACCTTCACCCGAACGGCGTGGGTGAACACCTGCGGAGCGAGGAATGACTCCATGCCCAACCGGCCAACGCAGCCTTCGGCCTGCACCGCAGGTGACTCGGGCAGCGGACCGGAACCCTTGCCGTGGAACGTGCCCGCCGCCGCCAACTCGGCGATTGTGACCGCCTTCGAAGGAGTGCCCTTCACGCTGACCGCACCCCCGACGAGTTCCAGATCTTCTCGGGCAGCTTCGAGTGCTTCGGCGGCAGCATCGAGCAGCTGCTCGCGCACTTCGGCCGCAGCGGCCAGAACGGCACGAACGCTGTTGAATGTTGTCTGGGAACCGCTGGAACCCATGTCCCACGGGGCGGCATCGGTGTCCTGATAGAGGATCGAAATGTCTTTCGGGTCCATGCCCAGTTCTTCGGCCACGAACTTCGGCATGGCCATGACCGAGCCGGTGCCGTTCTCTTGCGCACCCGTCACGATGGTGCCGGTGCCGTCGTGGTTGAGCTTGAAGTACGCACCTGATTCGACTGCGAAACACGGCCACCAGCCGCACGCAATGCCAATGGCTTCGTCATCGGGAAGGGTCTGGCCGTAGCCGATCATTTCGACTGCTTTGGTCAGGCTGTCCTTCATGCCGATGTAGTCAAACACCTGGCGGGTCGGTCCCTCGGCACCTTCCTCGATAAGCGTCTTCATGCGCAGCGCAACCGGGTCCATGCCGATGGTCTTGGCAATGGCATCCATGTGCTGCTCAAGCGCCCAGCACACCTGCGGCGCCGTTGGGGCTCGGATGGACGAGGACGGCTGGTTGTTCGAATAGTTCAGGAACGAGTGCACGTTCACAGTGTCAATCACATAGGGGCCGCACGCGTGCATGGCAGCCATCTGGGCGAAGAATCCACCCTCACCGCAGTAGGCGCCCTTGTCGAGCACGAGCCGAGCGCGACGGGCCACGAGTGTGCCGTCGTTCATCACGCCCGTTTCCAGTTCGATCAGCATGCCTTCGCGGCGATGGCCGATGGCGAAGAACTCTTCGTGTCGGGTGAACACCAGCTTGACCGGACGCTTGGCCGCGCGAGCGAGGGCGGCGATGTGACCTTCGAAATGGAAATCACACTTGGCACCGAACCCACCGCCGAGCAGTGGCACCACAATGCGTACGTCCGATTGTGGGATCTGCAACGTGGTAGCCACGCCAGCTCGGGCGGCGTAGGGCACCTGGGTGGAACTCCAGATGGTGACCTTGTTGCCCTGCCACTGCGCGATGACGGCCCTCGGCTCGATGGGCACACCCTGTACCGGGTCGGTGGTATAGCGGCCGGTGACGATGTGATCGGCCTTGGCCATCGCCGCGTCGGCATCACCCTTCACGATGGTGGAGTAGCCGAGCGTGTTGCGGTTGCTACCGAGTTCGTCGGCCCGGCTGTCGGTCTCCCAGTCCTCGTGGATGAGCGCAGAACTCGGGTCCATTGAGGCGACAAAATCGCTGATGGCGGGAAGCGGCTCGTAGTCGACCTCGATGAGCGACACCGCAAGCTTGGCGATCTCGTCGTTCATGGCGGCGACCGCAGCGATGATCTCACCTTCGAATCGCACGATGTCCTTGGCGAACAGGTAGCGATCCTGCACCATGCCGCCGTACTTCACCTCAGGGACGTCGTCGTGGGTGATGACGGCATAGACGCCGGGCAGGGCGCGGGCCTTTGACACGTCGACACGCAGCACGCGGGCGTGACTGTGGTCTGCGTAGCGGAACTTGGCCACGGCCTGACCGGTGAAACTGAGATCGGCGGTGTACTGCCCCGACCCGGTTACCTTGCCATGACCGTCAGACCGCACGTAGTCGGCCTGTGCTACCTCATGTTGCAGGATGGACATACGACCCCTTTGTCGACAAAACCCTGAAACGCAGGTTAGACGAAGCAGCCCAAGGCTGGCCGCAGCGGAGCACCGAGCCGATCCACCGGCCGGCTTCAGGCCAACCTCAGTTATCTAATCGCCTTGTCAGTTATCTTGCGCTCCGGCTCGTCTCGGTTGCCTCAAGCATTTAGCATGAAGGCGTGTACGAAGATAACAAACCAAAGCTCGGTCGACCACCGGCAACCAACTCGGCCGACACCCAAGAACGCATCTTGATGGTCGCGGTGTGCATTTGCCGAACTGGGTTATGGAGTCACCACCAACAAAGACGTTGCCCGACGAGCCGGCATAACGACCGGCGCCCTCTACCATTACTTCGATTCGAAGACGGCGATGTACTGGGCGGTGTTTGACCACGTGCAGCGGACCGTTGGTCGGTTCCTGGCCGACGCAATCGAGCCCTTCCCCACGTTGGTTGGTCAGGCCGAAGCGTTCTTCCGCGGGCTCCAGCAGTTGAACGGCAAAGAGCCCACGCTGGCCGAGTTCCTGAATGCGGCGCGCATCGACATCACGCGGCACAGCGAATTCAAGATCGACTTTCAGGATCGCTACCCGAAAGTGCGTCGCCATTTCATCCCAGGCCTGGTTGCACTTGGTGTGTCAACCGGTGAAATCGATCCGGAACGAGCCGACGACGTCGCTGACTTTCTGCACGCTTTCGTCACCGGACTGATGGATCCTGCTTCCATCAAATACGACGAGCAGGAGCGTGCGATCGAGGCGCTGCTTTCCCTGTTGCAAGGCACGCTCATCAAGGCGCCCTCCAAGCCCTAGCCCCAGCCTCAGCCCGGGTCGAAAGCCGGCTCGATCCACGCCGGAAACGCGTTGGGAAGGTCGGTGGAAACCCGATCGTTGAAGACAGCCGGACGCTTCTCAAGGAATGCCCGAACGCCCTCAGTTGCATCTGCGCTGCGGCCACGCATGGCCATGGCAGTGCTATCAGCCTGATGGGCTTGCATTGGGTGGCTGGCTCCGAGCATGCGCCACATCAACTGACGAGCCAGGGCCACGCTGACCGCCGACGTGTTGGCGACGATCTCGGTAGCAAGCGAGCGAGCCGCATCTAGCAAATCGTCGGGCGCATGAACACTTCGGATTAGGCCATGGGCCAGCGCCTCATCCGGCAGAAAAATTCGGCCCGTCGCCACCCATTCCATCGCCCGAGAGATGCCGACCAGTCGCGGGAGAAACCAACTGCTGCACGCTTCTGGCACGATGCCGCGGCGAGCGAACACGAAGCCGATCTTGGCATTGTCGGCTACCAGTCTGATGTCCATCGGAAGCGTCATGGTGATACCGACACCGACCGCCGGTCCGTTGATGGCCGCGATGATGGGCTTCTTCAGATCAAAGATCCGCAGGCTGACAATGCCGCCTTCATCGCGTCGGACGCGGCCCGTCGCCTCACCGTTGCGATCGGCAAAAGTCTCGCCGCCAGCACCCAGATCGGCACCAGCGCAGAATGCCCGTCCGGCGCCGGTCATGATGACGGCGCGTACATCGTCATCGCGGTCGGCCTCGTCGAAGGCAACGAGCAACTCTTTCATCATGGTATGGGTGAAAGCGTTCAGACGGTCGGGCCGGTTCAACGTGATGGTGGCCACGTGGTCGACGACGTCGTACAGGATCTCTGAAGGCATGCCGGCGAGCGTAGCGGTGGGGACCGTGCGCTGCGGACTACACCATCAGCCACTTTTCGGCTTCGGTGATGTCCCAGCCCTTGCGTTGGGCATAATCCTTGACCTGGTCGGGACCGATGGAGCCGACACCAAAGTAGCGGCTCTTCGGATGGCTGAAGTACATGCCGCACACCGAGGCGCCGGGCCACATGGCCATACTCTCCGTCAGCGTTACGCCTACCCGCGCATCGCATTCCAGCAACCGAAAGAGGGTCTCCTTCTCGGTGTGATCCGGCTGGGACGGGTAGCCCGGGGCCGGCCGGATACCGACGAACTGCTCACCGAGCAACTGGGCGCCGGTGAGATTCTCATCAGGGGAATAGCCCCAATACTCGGTGCGGACCCGCTGATGCAGACGCTCGGCGAACGCCTCGGCCAGTCGGTCGGCCAGTGCTTTCACCATGATCGACGAGTAATCGTCGCCGGCCTCTTTGAACCGGTCGGCAATCTCGTCTTCACTCACACCCGCGGTGACGACGAAGCCACCGACGTAGTCAGGTACGCCCCGCGGTGCGATGAAGTCGGCCAGGGCCAGGTTGGGCGCGTCATCCTGCTTGACCCGCTGCTGGCGGAGTGTGTGAAACACGGCGCGCTGCTCGCTGCGGGTGTCGTCGGTGTATACGATGATGTCGTCGCCATCGGCGTTCGCTGGCCAGAGACCGACCACGGCTTCGGGTCGCAAAACATCGTCGGCAATGATGCGGTCGAGCATGGCGCGCGCGTCGCTGTAAAGCGCAGTAGCAGCCTCGCCGACGACGGAATCGGTGAGTATCTCAGGGAACTTACCCCGCAGTTCCCACGCGGAGAAGAAGGGTGTCCAGTCGATGTACTCGGCCAACTCGGCCACGCTGTAGTGCGCCAGCGTCGTGTTGCCGAGCACGTTCGGCTTGACCGGAACCACAGCATTCCAGTCGGTCTTCAGGCTGTTCTCGCGAGCCTTGCTCAACTCCACCCGCACCCGGTCGGCCCGACTGCGGGCGTGGGTGGCGGCCACCTTCACGTACTCGTTGCGGACGTCATCAATGAATCCGTCGCGCTGCTCATCGGACAGCAAGGCCGAGGCAACACCGACGGCGCGGCTGGCGTCGGTGACATAGACAACCTGACCCGACTGATAGTTCGGGTGGATCTTCACCGCGGTGTGCACTCGGCTGGTGGTGGCGCCGCCGATCAAAATCGGCACTGTCACGCCCTGGCGCTGCGCCTCGGCCGCGACGTGGCACATTTCATCGAGCGACGGCGTGATCAGACCTGACAGTCCGATCAGTGCAGCGCCTTCGTCTTGAGCGACCTGCAGAATCTTGGCCGCGGGCACCATCACGCCAAGGTCGATGACCTCATAGTTGTTGCACTGCAGCACGATCCCCACAATGTTCTTGCCGATGTCGTGCACGTCGCCCTTCACGGTGGCCATGACGATCTTTGGGCGTCCGCTGGTATCGACAACCGGCTGAAGCAGCTTCTCGGCGTCGATAAACGGGGTGAGCACGGCTACGGCTTGCTTCATGACACGGGCCGACTTCACCACTTGGGGCAGGAACATCTTGCCCGACCCGAAGAGATCGCCGACCGTGTTCATACCGGCCATGAGCGGACCTTCGATGACGTCGAGCGGACGGGCCGCGGCGAGCCGAGCCTCCTCGACATCGTCGTTGATGAAGTCGGTGATGCCATGCACAAGCGCATGCGACAGACGGGCTTCCACCGTTGCGTTGCGCCATCCCAGATCGGGTGTCTTCGACTTCTGGCCGCCTCCCTGTACCTGCTCGGCCAGGGCCAGCAATCGCTCGGCCGCGTCGGCCCGGCGGTTGAGCACCACATCCTCACAAGCCAATCGCAACTCGGGGTCGAGGTCGTCGTAGACGGCCATCTGCCCGGCGTTCACGATGCCCATATCCATACCAGCGCCAATGGCGTGATAGAGGAACACCGAATGCATTGCTTCGCGCACGCGCTCGTTGCCACGGAACGAGAACGAGAAGTTGGACACGCCGCCCGATACGTGCACGTGCGGCAAGTTCTGGCGAATCCAACGGGCGGCTTCGACGAACGCCAGGCCGTAGCCGTCGTGCTCGGCAATACCGGTCGCGACCGCGAAAATGTTGGGGTCGAAAATGATGTCCTCGGGCGGAAAACCGACCTCGTTCACGAGCAGGTCATAGGCCCGTTTGGAAATGGCCGTCTTGCGTTCGAGGGTGTCGGCCTGGCCCCGCTCATCGAAGGCCATGACGACGACGGCGGCACCGTAACGACGGCACGTGCGAGCCTGCTGCAGGAAGGCTGCCTCGCCTTCCTTCATCGAGATCGAGTTCACAACGGGCTTGCCCTGGATGCACTTGAGGCCGGCTTCGATCACCGAGAACCTGCTGGAGTCGACCATGATCGGAACACGAGCGATGTCGGGCTCGGCCGCAATAAGATTGAGAAACGTAACCATGGCTTCCTCGGAATCGAGAAGGCCTTCGTCCATGTTGATGTCGATGATCTGCGCGCCGTTCTCCACCTGATCGCGAGCGATATCGAGCGCAGCGTTGTAGTCCCCCGCCGTCACCAGCTTGCGGAACTTGGCCGACCCGGTCACGTTGGTACGCTCCCCGACATTCACGAACGGAATCTCGGGCGTGAGGGTGAACGCCTCGAGACCCGAAAGACGCAGCATTGGCGCAATAGTCGGCAGTGACCTGGGCGCTTTACCGGCGACCGCGTCGGAGATCGCTCGGATGTGTTCGGGGGTGGTGCCACAGCAGCCACCGACGATGTTGACGAGCCCCGACTCGGCAAATTCGGCCAGCTGGCGGGCCATGCCCGGCGGGCTTTCGTCGTACTGGCCGAACTCGTTGGGAAGTCCGGCGTTCGGGTAGGCGCACACAAGCGTGTCGGCCAGGCGGCCCAGCTCATCGATGTGGGCGCGCATCTCCTTGGCGCCGAGCGCACAGTTCAATCCGATAGAGAACGGTGCAGCATGGCGCACTGCGTTCCAGAATGCGCCAGGGGTCTGACCCGACAGCAGACGACCGGAAAGGTCGGTGATGGTGCCCGAGATCATCAGTGGAATGGTGACTCCGGCCGCTTCGCACTGCTCGGCAATGGCGTAGATCGCCGCCTTTGCGTTGAGCGTGTCGAAGATCGTCTCGATCAGCAACAAATCGACGCCGCCGTCGAGCAGGCCGCGGATCTGCTCGCCATAGGCGACGCGGAGGTCGTCGAAGGTGACGGCACGAAAGCCTGGGTCGGCCACGTCGGGCGAGATGGAGGCGGTGCGATTGGTCGGCCCGAGCGCTCCGGCAACGAAGCGCGGCCGACGGTCCTCGCCTTCAGCCGCAACGGCCGCCTCGCGAGCAAGCCGGGCGCCGTCGCGGTTCAAGTGGTAAGCCCATGCCGACATGCCGTAGTCGGCCTGCGCGATCGAGGTGGACGAGAAGGTGTTGGTGGACACGATGTCGGAACCGGCGCGGAAATAGTCGAGGTGGATCGAGCGAATGGCGCCGGGTTGGGTGAGGTTGAGCAGGTCGTTGTTGCCGTGCACCTCACGGTTCCAGGCGTCGAAGTGGGCGCCGCGGAAGTCTTCCTCATCCAGTCCCAGTGCTTGGATCATGGTGCCCATGGCGCCGTCGAGCACCAAGATGCGCTCGCGCGCAGCCGCCTTCAACGCGGCAGCGCGATCGACCACCGCGGTCATGCCGCGACCTCAACCCTTGGGCGAAGACCGAGCAGATGACAGATCGGGTACACCAACTCGGCTCGATTCATGGTGAAGAAGTGGAAATCGGTGACACCGTGATCGACAAGGTCGAGCACTTGCTCGACCGCGACGGCAACCGCAACCTTCTGACGGGTGTCGAGGTCATCGTCCAACCCATCGAACCGGTCGGCCAACCAGGTCGGGATCGACGCGCCGCAGCGCTGCGCGAACGTGCGGGCCTGCTCGAAGTTCTGCAAGGGCAAGATGCCCGGCACGATCGGGATGTCGATGCCGCGATCGCGCACCTGCTCGACGTAACGGTAGTACAGGTCGTTGTCGAAGAAGAACTGCGTAAGCGCGCGGTCGGCCCCCGCGTCGACCTTGGCTGCCAACATGTCGAGGTCGGTCTGCAGCGACTTACTTTCGGGGTGACGCTCGGGATAGGCGGACACCGAAACTTCTGCATCCGAGATCCGCTTGATGGCAGACACCAGCTCAGGCGTGCTCTGATAGCCGTGCGGGTGGGCTTGGAAAGGCTGACCGATGCCCGCCTGCGAGTCGCCTCGCAACGCCACAATGTGGCGCACTCCTGCGGCGTGATAGTCCGCGACCGTCGCGTCGGTCTCGTCACGTGACATCGTTGCGCAGGTCAAGTGAGCAGCTACCGCAAGCGCGGTGTCGCTTTTGATCTGCGCGACCGTCGACGCCGTGAGAGCGGTGGTGGAGCCACCCGCTCCGCACGTGACCGAAATGAAGTTCGGCTGGAGCGACCGCAGCCGATCAACGGTCTCATTGAGCGCGGTTGCCATGGCGTCGTTCTTGGGTGGGAACACCTCGAACGAAACGTTGATCTTCCCGCTTCCGGATAGCAGCATGCGGCTCAGACGGTGGTCGCTGGTCATAGCGAGGCTCCTTGGAGTTGCGGTTTGCGGGAGATGAGGGGCGTACGGGTGGCGGCCAGGCGCGGATCACGGGCGAGCCACAGACTGACGGCGATGCGGTCACTGCCGGCGTCGGGCGTAATGGTTCGCTCGGTCGTCACCTCTAGCCCGGCGGCGGTCATCCATGCCGAAACGGTGTCTGAGGCGAACCCCAGACGGCGGTGGGCGTGCTGATCACGCAGTGCTTCGATGGCGTGCGGCGCAAAGTCAACCACCAGCAGCCGACCACCCGGCTTCAGCACGCGGGCAGCCTCGGTGATAGCACCGGACGCGTCATCGAGCAGGTGCAGAATCTGGTGCACAACGACGACATCGAACGAGTTCGGTGCAAACGGAAGGTCAAAAAGGTCACCCAACTGCACGCCGCACTGCTGCAGCCCGGCCGCGGCCAGTTTGGTGCGGGCGATGGCGAGCATCTCGCGGGACAGGTCGATACCGACACCGCGGTTGGTCTGCGGGCCAAGCAGTTCGAGGACCCGTCCGGTGCCAGTGCCGATATCGAGCAGCGCGGGGATGGCGCGGGAACCAACCATGTCGACGATGGCCTGCTCGACCTTGTCGTCGGGTACGTGGAGAGACCGCAGGTGATCCCATTCCTTGGCGTAGTGGCTGAAGTACTCCTGGGCCTGACTGGCCCGCTCGGTGCGGACGGCCATTAATCGTTCACGATCGTGAGCCACCACAGGGTCAGCGGGGTCAAGGTGACGCACCAGACTCTGCACCAGTGCGGCGCTGGGTGCGCTCGAGGCGAGACGGAAGAACGCCCACGAGCCCTCGCGGAACCTCTCGACCACGCCGGCGTCACTCAAGACCTTGAGGTGGCGGGAAACAACCGGTTGCGACTGCCGAAGGATGTCGGTGAGATCGGTAACCGTGAGCTCTGCCTCGGATAAAAGGGCCAGGATCCGCAGGCGCGTGGTTTCGCCCGCGCCTCGCAGGGCGTCGAGCAAGGTTTCAAACCCCAGCGGCAACATAGAGATATGTCTATATCAATATGTCCCTATGTGTCAACGATTTAGCCTGGATCGTCCTCGTGGCCGGCGGATTGCCGACGCAACCCCCGGTAGGCATCCACTGCCGCAAGTTCTCCCAGAATGACCCGCCGGATGGTGTCGCACACCGGCATCATCACTCCGTGTCGGGTGGCCAGCTCGTGCACGATGACGGCCGTCTTGACGCCTTCGGCCACCATGTTCATCTCGTCGAGGATGTCCTGGAGGGCCCGTCCGCGGCCGAGCTGCTCGCCCACCTGGCGATTGCGACTGCTCGGACTCATACAGGTGGCGACCAGATCGCCCATGCCGGTCAGGCCGGCGAATGTTGCCGCTTCGCCACCCATCGCAACCCCGAGGCGGGTCAGTTCGGCGAGGCCCCGGGTCATGACGCCGGCACGGGTGTTATCCCCTACCCCGAGACCCTGGGCCATCCCGGAGGCAATCGCGATCACATTCTTAAGCGCTCCGCCGAGTTCGCAGCCGATGACATCGTGGTTCGTGTAGACCCGCAATAGGCCCGTTTGCAGGACCGACTGCAGCGCAGCCGCAACTTCGAGGTCCTCGGTGGCGATTACCGAGGCCGCCGCCTGCCCGGCCATGATTTCGCGAGCCAGGTTGGGTCCGGTGAGCGTGGCGGCCGGGCGCCCCGGAAGCACGTCCTTCAGCACCTGGGTCATGCGTAGGAGCGTTCCGGCCTCCAGACCCTTCGAAAGGCTGATGGCCGGAATCCAGGGACGAACGTCGGGTTTGGCCACCTCAAGGACCGCGCGAAATCCCTGTGTCGGAACCCCCACAATGAGCAACTCGGCATGCTGCGCTGCTTCGGACAGCACGGACGTGGCCCGCAACTGATCAGACAGCGTAAAGTCCGGCAAATAGCCGCTACTTCGATGGTGGTCATTAATTTCGTCTACCACGGTGACATCTCGGGCCCACAGGACCGTGTCGTGGTGACGGCTTACAAGTGACGCTACGGTGGTCCCCCAGGAACCACCTCCCAAAACCGTTACTTTCATGGATCGACGTTACCTCGCGGCAAAGACGACCATTTCGGTCTCGGGCGCTCCAGCCCGGCACCGTTCGCGTCTGCCGCGTTCTCTACACTCGGCGTCGTGCCCCATGTCGAGAGCGCCGGACTGCTGCTCTACCGAACAACGAGTGGACATCTCGAGGTGTTGCTGGCCCACATGGGCGGGCCGTTCTGGGTCAACAAGGATCGAGCTTGGACGATCCCGAAAGGCCATCGCGAAGAGGCCGAAGCTGACCTGCTCGCGGTAGCCGAGCGCGAGTTTGCCGAGGAGATGGGGTCAGCAGCTCCTAGCGGTCTGACCCTGGAACTCGGTGACATCCGCGCCGGCCAGAAGACGGTCATCGCTTTCGCACGCGAGGCCGACTTCAACGCCGCCACCATCGTAAGCAACACCTTCACCATCGAGTGGCCCTACCGCTCGGGCCGCATGGCAGAGTTCCCTGAGGTCGACCGCGCTGCCTGGTTCGACCTTGAAACCGCGGCCACGCTGCTGGTGGCCAGCCAGGTCCCGTTTCTCAACCGACTCGCGGCAGCGGTTCCGAACGGGTAGCGGAGGTGCGCAGCATCTCGCCGTAAATGTTGCGATGGGTGGTTGCGGTGTCGTCCCACGAATAGTGGGCAGCGACAAGGTCGCCGGCATGGATGAGGCGGCGGCGGAGCGGTCCATCGGTGGCCAGCGCAGCCAGCGCATCGGCAAGCGCCTCGTCGTCACCGGGTTGCACCACGAGAGCATCGCGTTCAGCGGTGAGGTACTCACGAAACACCGGCAGATCGCAGACCACCGTCGGCGTGCCTGCCGCCATCGCCTCCAGGACGACCAGGCCCCAGCCTTCGTTGACGGAGGGGAACGCAAAGGCGTCGGCGGCGTGATACCACCCGACCATCTGGTCATCGGGCAGGGTGCCCAGTTCGACCACATCCCGACCGAACTCCAGATCGAGTGAAGGCATCGTGGCGATCACCGCGTCACGATAGGGACGGTGATCCTGGAAGGAGTGACCGCCGATGATGGCCAGCACCGGCCGATGTCCCAGCTTGTCGCGCAGCAGCGCCAACGATCGAAACAGATGGTCGCTCCCCTTGCGAGGTTCGATACCGCCGATACTGAGAATCAGGAACCGCCCATCGGCACCGACCTTGTTGCGAAGGCGACTGAGGACAACTTCGGGTGGTCGGGGCGCGAAGCGCTCGATGTCAACACCGTTGGTGACCACCGTGGATGTAGCGCCGAAGTCGGCTGCCAGCTTCTGCTGCCACATACGACTCACGACCAGGAGTCGATCTGGGTCATAGATCGATCGGTTCTGACATTCGATCAGTGCCTTGGTCGTGAAGTCGTCGACGTGATGCACCGTACGCAGCACCTGCACCGCCAGTCCCTCGTCGCGCATCCGCACCGCAGCGCGGGCCGAGATGCAATCCTGGACATGCAGGATCGTCGGCAGAGAGTGGCTCCGGTGTCGCAGACCCTCGGCGAACGCGTCAACCGTGGCGAAAACCTTGTCGTCCAGTGTGCCGCCGTGCCAGTCCGGATTCGGTACGAACGAGCACGGCGCCGCCACCGATCGGAAGAAGCCGACGGCGGGGTCGCCCATCGCGATGATCTCGACATCAACGTTCTGTCGGACCAGCGCCTCAGCCAGTGCCAGCGTGTGAATCACGCCACCGCGCGGCTTAGTGGAGTACGTCAGCAGCGCCACGCTCGTCATAGCGAGGCACCCACCAAAGACGGGTCACGTCGCGAGATCGCCGCCGCCGCCAGCGCGGCCCGGGCTCCGGTAGGAGCCACGATGCAACCAGCGTCGCGGAAGGCCTGACACTGGCGGTCAAACCCCTGCGGGTCGCCTTGCGTGCCACACACGTAGACAACAATGACGGGAGCGTTCTCACGGGAGGTTACAGCCGAGAGGGGTGGCGCCAACTCAGAGCCCGGGTCGGCATGGGAACCGTGGCCGAGCACCACATCCATCAGAATCACCGCCACATCGGATTCCTCGGCGACACCGGCGAGGTGTTCCAACCGGGCCGCTGGGTCGATCATCGGGTGCGGGCGACCCTTGGTGTACTCCTCCTCACCAAGATCGAGCGCGATGTGCGAACCGCTGGGACCCGGAACCCGCAACGCCTTGTCGAGGGGTGTGTTGGACCACACGCCTCCAACGATTGGTTGCAGCACCGTCAGCGCTTCGTAGCAGAGCGTGCCACCCGAGTAGAGCCCACGGATCAGCGTGCGTTCCGGGGCAAGCTTCCCGATTGCCTGCTCGATATCTTGTTGTAATTGCAACCATTCGGTCGGCGGTGTCCCGCCAAGGAGTTCTATGGCCCGAGCCGCCCCTCCCTCCAAGGTGGAAGCGACCGCCGCCGGGCCAACCAGAGCGGCATCGGCGGGCCAGCCGACAAGGGCGGCCACCAATGGCGTGTGACGAGCCTCGGCGACGACGCTTCGAGCAACCTCCACCGAAGGTGGCTTTGAGACCAGGACGATGAGCTCGGTGTTGAGATCCTGGTCCAGCGCTTGCACTGCCAACCGGGTCATGCGTCCCCCCACCGCTTCGGACAGATCTCGGCCGCCGACACCGATCACCTGGGTGACGCCTTCGCCCCACTGATCGAGCAGGCTCATCACCTCCTGCGCGCCCGTCCCTGCGGCCGCGACGATGCCAACACGACCTGGGCGAACAACGTTGGCAAAGCCCAGGCCGCACCGGCCGAGTAGGGCGGTTCCGGCCCCGGGTCCCATGACCAGTTTGCCCGCTGCTCGACCGTGATCCTTTAAGGCGATCTCTTCCTCAACAGACACATTGTCACTGAAAAGCAGGACGTGGAGTCCGGCCGTGATGGCCTTGTGGGCTTCCAGGGCGGCGAACGGACCGGGCACCGAGATAATCGCAACATCCGCGCCCGGCAGACCTGCAGCGGCTGCACCGATTGTTCGGAACGATGCCGCGGCAACGTTGGACGCCACTCGTGCCCCGAACAGGGCATCATCACCCAGCTTCAGCGCCGTTTCGGCTTCGCTGACTGACCCGCTACGGACCACCAGCACCAGGTCGGCTGCGGTGGAAACATCAAGCTCCTGATCAACAAAACCCTCGGTTCGGAGTGCTTCAAGATTGGCGGGCGTCGCCATGACTGCACTGGCCCAGGTGACACCTGCTGCTTCACGCATCGTCCGTGTGGCGGCGAGCAGGAGTACCGAATCGACATAGCGCTCGGCGTACCGGCGAACGGCGGTGATCATGCGGAGCGGAACGCTTTCTTCGATTCGGGTGCCGACGGGACGATACGAGTTCCGGCCGTCCGATTTGAGGGTGCAAGCGCGGTGCCGAGCTTCTCGGGGCTGGTAATGACGGCCATACGGCCGCCCTCTCGGACGAATCGGACTGCGCTCTCAACTTTGGGGCCCATGCTGCCGGGTGGGAACTGTCCCTCGGCGGTATAGCGCTCGGCCTCGTCGACCGGCAGCTCATGCAGCGTCTTTTGCTGCGGTGTGCCGAAATCGATGGCAACGGCATCAACACCGGTGACCATGACGAGTGCGGTAGCGCCGATGGACGATGCCAGGCGCTGGGCGGAGAAGTCCTTATCAACCACGGCGTCGATGCCTCGATAGCCCGTCGGTGTCAACGTTACCGGTATGCCGCCCCCGCCGCAGGCGATGACGAGTGAGCCGCTGGCGGCCAGCACACCGATCGCCTCTGCTTCCAGGATGCCAAGCGGTTGCGGAGAGGGCACGACCCGTCGGTACCCTCGACCGGAATCCTCCAGCATGGTCCAACCAAGATCGTTGGTTATGCGTGCGGCCTCGGCCTGATCGTAGAACGGGCCTATGGGCTTAGCCGGCGCCGAGAAGGCGGCATCCTCAACGTCCACTACGACGTGGGTCAGCACCGCTACCACCTTGGTGACATCTAACTTCTCCTGCAGGGCAAGGGTGAGCAAGCTGCCCAATTGCCCCTGGGTCATGGCCACCAGCGAGAACAGTGGCTGCGCCGGCACCTGTGACACCGCTGCGATCTGCTGCACGGCGAGCGAACCCACCTGGGGGCCGTTACCGTGGGTAACCACCACCTTCCAACCGGCCTCCACCAACTCGACGATCGATGACGCCATGACGCGGGCGTTGTCACACATCTCCCGGTAGGTTCCGGATTGGCCAGCCTGCGTCAGGGCGTTGCCGCCAAGCGCTACAACGATAGTTTCCTTGGCGTTTGGATCTGGCACGATTACTCCATCAGAAGTGTTGGGAACCACACTCATGACACTTCGCAGGACGAGCGGATGACATTGAGGATAGTAAGCACCATTTCTACCATGGTCAACAGCAGCATATGTCTGCGGAAGCCGAGGCAGCACGGATGAACGAACACGACCTGGCTCCGCTGCGAGCGCAATGGCGATCGGCAGAAGCCAAGGTCTATCCGCTGGCCATGGTCGATACCGCCACCTACAAACTGGCCATCACGGCCATCGCCACCATGCTCGCTCATCTTCGCGAAACCATCTTTTCCTACGAGGAGCTGTCGGCCTTTCACGCGTCCCCGGGAAACCCTTCCGACGACCTGCAGGAGGCGGGCAGAGAGGACCTGTGGCCTGATCTGATCGGTGCAGCGTGCGCAACGAGGGATCGAGAAATTGGGGGTCGGATGGACCGAGACCGCCAGGTTGCAGCCTTTTCGGAGGCCGAGTTGGCCGGGGCGGAGTGGGCCGAGGTGGCCTATGAGCGGCGCTTCGGGCTGCTGAGCACAGTACCGGAGTTCCGGATACATCTGGCCACAGGTCTTGGCATCCATACCTCGCTGGAGCCCGATCCAATCACCGGCGACCCGCACCTACTCATGATGCCAGTGCGGGTCAATGTGGCCGTCGGGGGCATCACCGAAATCGGGGGCACATTGGGTGAGGCCCGCTACGCATCAGACCGCACCGAGTGGGATGTTCATGCGGCCGAAATACAACACGGCCTGCTGCGTTTCCATTGACTCTGCCGTCACCTATAGTGAACGCCTCTGACCATCATTCGACATTCCTCGGGGGCTACGCATGACCACCACCGTATCTGAGGCGCCGCCCAATCTGGGCGAACTCGTGTTGCGCCTCCAGGCCGAGGGGCTGCGCACGAGCACTGCTGTCGGGGGCCGATCGGGCGGGGCCGGCCCTACCGATGTGAGCATGCTGTGGGTGGAGGACATGGCAATTACGCTCGACACCGCTCCAGCCAAGGTCATGTCATCGCCCTTCGAACTTCGCGACGACGATGAGGGTCTGGCCATCTACGAACACGGCGTGCGAGTCGCCGCGGCGCGCACGGCACCGCGCCCGCGTTTCTACGAGATGGAGACCTCCGAGGGCATCCCGTATTGGAAGATCGCACTCCTGCATCTCGACTCGCTTGCCTCCACGGTGCTCCAGACGTGTAACTACTGGGGCAACGATGACCAGTGCGCATTCTGCGGCATCGGAGTCTCCCTTGCCGCTGGTCGCACCATCGCCAAGAAGCGGCCGGACCAACTCGCTGAAGTTGCCGTGGCCGCTCGCGACCTTGATGGCGCCGTTGACGTCACGCTCACCACCGGCTCCACCAAGGCACCCGATCGCGGCGCGCTGTACGTTGGTTCCTGCGCCCAAGCAGTGAAGGAAGCCAGCGGGCTTCCGGTCGAGGTTCAGTTCGAACCGCCTGAGGACCTCGACGTCATCAATCAGGTCCGAGCCATGGGTGCAGACACCGTTGGCATCCATGTCGAGACCTTCGACCCCAAGGTGCTCGCTCGCATCGCCCCGGGGAAAGCCCGTACCGGAATTCCGCGTTACTTCGAAGCTTGGGAACGGGCAGTCGAGCAGTTCGGGCCAGGTCAGGTCACCACCTATGTGATCCTGGGTATGGGCGAGGACGCAGAACTCACGATCGAGGGCTGCAAGAAGGCCATCGACTACGGCGTGTACCCCTTTATTGTCCCGTTGCGCCCCGTGGCCGGAAGCCTGATGGAGGATTGGGTGACGCCGCCACACGAAGATGTCGAGCGCATCGTTCGCCGGGTCACTCCCTACCTGCACGAGCGCGGTTTGGCCGCCACCACGGCGTTGGCCGGTTGCTCACGTTGTCAGGCATGCTCCCCCATGGCCGCCGTTGAGAAGACCATCCAGATCGGTCGTAAGCCGTTGAGCCTGCCGGCGAATGCCTGACGCTCGCACCATCTGCCGAATAGTCACATCGACGGCCGACGTTGCCCATCACCACCGCATCCGAACTGAGGTGTTCGTCACGGAGCAGAAGCTGTTCGTCGACGATGACTGCGACGCATTCGACGAACTGGTCACCACGCTGAAAGTCGTGGCGTTTCGTGATCACGATCCGGCCGGAACGGTTCGCCTCTTTCCGGTCGACACCCATGGTGAGCGGTGGCAAGGTGATCGCCTCGCCGTGCTCGCGCCTTTTCGACGCTTCACGCTCGGCATACCGCTGGTTCGCTTCGCGGTCGCTACGGCAGGTGTTCGGGGCGGAAGCGTCATGCGCGCCCACATCCAGCCGGCCAACGTGGCCTTCTTCGAGCATCTTGGCTGGCGATCCGACGGCGCCGTCGAGACCTACGTCGGCGTCCCCCACCAGCCAATGTGCATCGACCTCAGCTCGGACGAAGGCCGATGACTTCCTCGATCTGGAGATCAATCACGTTGACCGTCTGATTGCCGTCACGCACGTCGAGTCGACCGCTGTCGTTCAGCAGACCGAGCGGTGCGTACGTGAGGCCCCGTTTCGTTGCGGAAGCAATAACGTCGTGTACTCGGTCAGTAGGCGAGCAGACGAGAAAGGCAAAGCACGGGAAGCAGACTAGCCAGCGCTCAAGGTCGACTCCCTCAGGCACGGGGATGTCAGAAAGGTTGATGGTGACGCCAGTGCGGGTGGGTTCGAGCAACATGGCCAGCGACCCGAGCAGGCCGGCCATCGAGACGTCCTTGGCGGCCACGACGGAGCCTTCTGTGGCGAGTGCTGCCAGCAGCCGAATATCGCCCGCCAACTCGGGGCCGCGTTCCTCAAATGAGCGGAAGAAGGGGAAATCCGTGCGCATCTCGCCTTCCAAAACCACCAAGAGACCCAGCTGTTGACCGGGCCGCACTGCGTCGGCTGAGAGGGCTGGCCCCGGACAGTGACCCAGGGCGAAGGCCGAGAGGGACTTGACCGCGGGATTGATCGTGAGATGTCCACCGACGATCGGCACGTCGTAGAGCATCGACGCGTAGCGCATCCCCTCCAGCGCCTGACGGCAGGTGTCTCGGTCGCCTACGAGCGTGTCGACGATGGCATCGGGGATTCCGCCCATGGCGGCCACGTCGTTCACGTTGCACAGCACCGCGGCGATTCCGGCACCGTACGGATCATGTTCGACAAAGGCGGGCAACAGCACTTCGCCACACACCACGGCCGACTCGCTGCCGATGCCGATGATCGCGCCATCGTCACCGGGGCCGGCCCTCCAGTCACCCGGTCCGAACACGTCTCGTACCAGCGAAATCTCTGACTTCGACGTCCAGCCCGATGAGGCACGAAGCCGTCGCACAAGGTCAGGTAACGTCCCAGCGTAGGTGCGCATGCATTGCACGATAGTTGATGACCGTTTACCATACGATGTATGTCGCAGCCGAGTTTCCTTGACCTTCCGGCGCGCCCACCAAAGCCGCGACTCGCCGGACTGACCCTGGTGATCGACGGCGGCATTCCTGTCGACGAAGCAGCATCGATTCTGGCCTCCGGTGCCGCGTCGATAGATGTCTGGAAGATGGGTTGGGGCAGCTCGTACCTCGACACACAGCTGGCTGCCAAACTCGATCTGCTCGTGCAGCACGCCGTCATGGCCTGCCCCGGCGGCACGTTGCTTGAGGTTGCGGCACTGCAGGGTCGAACGGCCGAGTGCCTGGACTGGATGGCAGACGTCGGATTTCCATGCATCGAAGTATCCGACGGGCTTGGTCGGCTCGATGCGGCCGACAAGGCCACTCTCATCGCCGACGCCAGCCGCCATGCCATCGTCATCGCCGAAGTCGGGGCGAAAGATCCGAAGTCCGTCCTCACTCCCGACCAGTGGGCACACCTAGCGCAGGCCGATCTTGATGCCGGTGCCACGTGGGTCCTGGCCGAAGGGCGCGAAAGCGGCACCGTAGGTATTTTCAACTCCGATGGCCGCGTCCGAACCGACGTGATTGATGCCCTGCTCACCGTCGTTGAGCCGCATCAGGTTGTGTTCGAGGCCCCCCGGAAGGATCAGCAGGCCTGGTTCATCCGGCATCTCGGCAGCGATGTCAACCTGGCCAATGTCGCCCCACGTGACGCGCTCGGGGTTGAGGCGCTGCGGCTCGGGTTGCGCGCCGATACCACCATGGCAATTCTTGGCCAGCCCGCCAACACCCGGCGCTAACGGCTCGTGAATACGCGGCCCGATGCCTACCGACATGTGTCGGTCGCTGAGGTGTCGTTCACGTTGACGGCCGAATCACTCACGGCCTACTTCCTGGGACGCGAGTGTTATCGCCGAACGCGATACATCGTCGCCCGTCATGGTGACGACACCGCGCTCATCGAAGTGACGTCAACCGATACCGAGCCGCTGTTCTCTCCTGCCGCGTCGGTACGAATACTGGCATTACCTCACGAGACGGTCTACGTGCAGCGGTCCGACCTCGACACCGCCGTGCCATCGCAGTTGGCGCGAGTGGTGGACGACTACCCCGCGGCTCGGTGTGTGGTGGTGGAAGGTCGCTACAGCCACGTGAGCTTCCTGCTCGATCCGGCACCCATCCGGGTCCGCGTGCGTGAAGTCGTGCCCCCATATCCGGCGAAACTGGCCGAGCAGGCGCAACGCGTGCTCGACCTCGCCGAAGATCTTCCGCCCATGTTGTTGCAGGTGGAACAGATCGATCTCCATAGCCTCGCTCCGACCTCGGGTGACGTGTTACTGCCATGCCGTGGTGCCGGTATCGAAATGGCATCTGGTGTCACGTCGTACCTCGATCAGCGTCCGGTCCACTCCGATTGGACGTTGCTCGGTTGTGCCCGATCGCGCGAGATACACCGGTGGTTCTACGGCCAAAACCCTGACTTTGTCGACACCTGCCCGCGCGACATGCCGAGCGCCGGAACCGGGCCGCTTCTGACCAAGTGCTGCCTGCTGGAATCCGACATCGTGACCGCGCCCGTCGACGGGCACCCCTCAGCCGTCGTGCCATGGGGCGCCTCCCTCGCGCAGGTGCGCGAAGCCCTCGTCTCACTGGCCCGCCAGGCAGATGCGACATGGGCGCCCGTCTAACCGACAGCGCGGCCTACGCGCACCTCTGGGGCACCGACGAAGCACGAGCCATCTTCGATGACGATGCGCGGGTCCAGACGTGGCTCGATGTGCTCGTTGCGCTAGCTGACGCCCAGGCCGAACTCGGCATCATTCCTCGCGCCTCGGCCGAAGCCATCGGGGTCGGCGCTCAGGTAGGCAAGCTCGACCTGGACTTCGTGGCCAGCGAAACCCGCCGCACGTCGCATTCCACCCTCGGCCTCATCAACGGACTCAAGCAGATCCTGCCGACCCATGCCGCCGAGCACGTCTACTACGGCGTCACCGTGCAGGATGTCACCGACACCGGCACATCGCTCGCCATGCGACGCACTGCTCTTCTGGTGGAGCGCGACGTTCGGTCGATACTCGCCTCGCTCACCAACCTGGCCGACACCCATCGCGCCACGGCCATGGCCGGGCGGACCCACGGACAGCCGGGCGCGCCGATCACATTCGGATTAAAAGCCGCGTCGTGGGCCGACGAACTCGCTCGACACCTCGTCCGACTCACCGAGGGTGGGTCGCAATGGTTCGTCGGCCAACTCGGCGGCGCGGTGGGGACGCTTCGTTTCTTCGGCACGGATGGGCCCGCGCTACGGACACTGTTCTGCGCTCGGCTTGATCTGGCCGACCCCGGTATCAGTTGGACCACCAGCCGCGATCGTGGCGCCGAGTTCACGCACCTGCTGGCCATGATCACCGCTACCCTTGCCCGTATCGGCAACGAGGTGATGGAATTGCAACGTCCCGAGATTGGCGAGCTGCGCGAGCCCACCACAGCGGACGCCGTCGGCAGTATCACCATGCCGCACAAACGCAACCCCGAACGCGGTGAACATCTCGATACCTTGGCCCGCATCGTTCGCTCACAGTCGGCCGTGATGCTGGAAGCCATGGTGCAACTCCACGAGCGCGACGGACGCGGTTGGAAGGCCGAATGGTTCGCCCTGCCCGAGGTGTGCCTGCTGACGTGCACAGCCGTAGCGATGGCCCGCGATTTGATCGACGGTCTCGAGGTCGACGTTGCCCGCATGGCCGCCAACATTGAGGCAAGCAGCGGCCATCTCTCGTCGGAACGCTTGTTGAGCGCCCTGGCCCCCAAGCTGGGCAAACACGCCGCTCAGGCCCAACTGCAGCTGCTTTTGGCCGAGGCCCAGCGAAACCGGCAATCGCTGGCTGACGCGGTTGTCGTCGCTGGCCTGCTGACCGCAGAGCAGGCCGCAGCGTGCGTGGCCGACATTCACGCTCCCGCCGCAGCCAACGACGTCACGGCTACCGTCACCCGCGTCCGGTCCCTCCTGGCGGGCCGATGACCAGCCGTCAAGGCTTCCCCAAACGAGGTCCGGCGCCGGAACTGATTGCCGCTGCCTATGTCTACGAAAGCGCCGGCTCGGCCATGCTGCACCGCGGCCTCAACCATGCCGACATGGCCCATGTGATTGCGCTCCATCGACTCGGCATCATCCCCCTCGATGCGGCGAGGGCGCTGCTCACAGTGTCGCTCGAAGCCGACGATGTCGATCCTGCTGACTTCGGCTACGACCCGGCCGATGGCGAGCCTTACAACTCCCGCGAACGTCTCTTCGTGCAAAAGATCGGTGACCACGCCGGATGGCTGCACGCCGGACGACCACGTCGGGAAGCGACCCGTATTGCGTTCCGCCTCTTCCTGCGTCGGGAGGTGGACAATCTTGTTGCATCTGCAACTGATCTGGCCCTAGCACTGGCCGAACAGGCCGAAGCAAACGCCGAGACACTCTTCGCTGATCACACGTACCTGCAACAGGCGCAACCTTCCACCATTGGCCACTACCTGATCTCGTTTGCCTATCCGGTGTTGCGCGACGCGAAGCGCCTTTGCGATGTCATCGACTGGATCAACAGCAGCCCGAGCGGCGCGGGCTGCGTCAACGGCACGCGCCTCACCGATGATCGCCACACCATCAGTGATCTCCTCGGCTTCGACCGGATCATTGCCAACACCCGCGACGCCATGTGGCAGGTGGACGGCCTCATCCAACTCGCGTCAGCCGCCGCCAGCCTCGCCATCACCCAAACATCGCTCGCCGAAGATCTGGAAATCTTTGCCAGCAGTGAGTTCGACTTCGCGAACCTGGCTGATGAGTACAGCCGTTCCAGCATCCTGATGCCGCAGAAGCACAACCCCTACGCGCTTTCGATGATCCGCGGCGCTACCGGTGTGGTCATCGGCCATGTAACCGGACTGTTGGCGGTACAAAAGAGTCCGTCAGCGCGCAGCGACTCACTCATTTTCGCGTACGGAGAAGTGCCCCTTTTGCTCGACCAGATGAAGCGCATGACCGACCTTTCGCGGGGTGTCGTGGAAACGATCAGTTTCAACAAGGAGCGACTGCGTGATGAACTCAATGGCGGCTTCAGCCAGGCCGCTGATCTTGCCGAACAGGTCATGCAACGGTGCGATCTCGACTATCGCACCGCCTACCGAACCGTCGGTGCGGCAGTCCGAGAGCTGGCGGCGTCCGGTCGAAGCGCTACGGACATGACTACTGCTGATCTCGACGTGGCGGCGATGGCCACCATCGGTCGGCCCCTCGGCCTGGATCCGCGTGAGGTTGCATCCGCGCTCGATCCGGCTGCCATCGTGGCAACCCGTCAAGCCCCCGGCGGCGCGGCGGCCCAGCCCATGCAGGTCATGATCGCCGATGTCCGCGCCCAGGTCGAGGCGATGCGCGCCCAAGCCGAGGAACGGGCCCACCGGTTCGACACAGCAGAGGAAGCGGTCCGCCGTTTGGCTTCGGACATCGCTTACTCTCCCGCATCTCCAGATCCCGGAGGACCGTTATGACGACCGTAGTCCCCACCCTTCCCATGTCGGCCTCGGTCGTGAATGTGGGCCTGTCGCTCTTCGCCGACGCTGTCAGCGACCAGGGCCATTCGGTCTCGTCGGTCGACTGGCGCATTCCGGCTGGTGGCGACATGCATCTGGTGGCTGCGCTCACCCGCCTGTACGGCCAGCATGCCGCCACCGTCGATGCGGCCAATGCCGAAGTTCTCAAACGCCTTGAAGCGAGCCCGAGCATCGTCGGGGTCGCGGCCGCCGGCACCGTTGTACCGGGGCTCCAGGGCAAGATGCTGATCCACTGCGGGCCTCCGATCGCGTATGCCGACGCCTGCGATCCGCTCCGCCGCTCCATGCGCGCGGCCGTGGTCGCCGAAGGGTGGACAGACAACATCGAGCGCGCCGATGCACTGTTGGCCGCCGGTCACGTCGCGCTCGACTCAGCCAACCTTCACGACACGGCGGTACCGATGGTGACTGCGCTCGGCCCGTCGATGCCGGTGTGGGTCGTCGAAAATCCGTCCGGCGCAAACCGGGCGTTTGCGCCGGTCAACCAGGGCCCTGGTGAAGTCCAGTGGTTCGGCAGGGAGACGCCTGCATCCATTGCTCGCCTGCAGTTCCTTGCACAAATTGCCGGACCTTTGCTCAATGACGCGATCCAATCGCATGGGCCGATTGACGTGTTCGGCTGGGCTGCGCAGGGCGTGCAGATGGGTGATGACGTGCACATCCGTACCCAGGCATCCACCAACCTGTTCATCCGCAACCTGCTCCCCCATCTGATGAAACTCGCCAACCCTCGGCGCATCGATCTGGCCACATGGTTGGCGTCCAACCACCTGTTCTTCCTCACGGCCGCCATGGCAGCCGCCCGCGCCGTCACGGGGTCAGCGATGAGCGTCACCGGCTCCTCCATCGTCACCACCATGTCGCGCAACGGGACCGACTTCGGCATTCGTGTGGCGGGTTCGGACACGTGGCATTTGTGCCCTGCGCCGCCGATTGGTCAGGCCCTCTACTACGCCGGGCAGGGACCGGAGACAGCGGCGAAGGACATGGGTGACAGCGCCGTACTCGAGCTGGTCGGTCTGGGTGGCCCCGCAGCGGGTGGGTCTCCATCAGTTGCCGCGTTTGTGGGCGGGACCATGAACGATGCCCTCGCCACCACCGAGGAGATGGACCTGATCTGCGCCGGGCGCAGTTCTCGATTCAAAATTCCAATGCTCGATTTCCGCGGCACCCCCCTCGGCGTCGACATTCGCAGGGTGGTCGAGCTCGGCATCACGCCGAAGGTGACGACAGGCATCCTCCACGTGTCTGACGGGTCCGGACAGGTCGGCGCCGGCGTCGCCGAAGCGCCGCTGTCGTGCTTTCGGGATGCCCTGCTCGCGCTCGACCGTCGGCTGGCGTGATCGAGGCCGTCGACGCCGGCGTGGCGTGGGAACCCCATCTGTCGGGCGGCTCGAATGCTCGCGTGCTCGCTGTCTTCTCAAAGGCGACGTACCTGCAGCTTGACTCCGAAGTCGTTGCCATCGTGACCACGGAAGTTCCTCGCGGACCCCTCCACCTTCGTGTGCATCACCTGCCGCTGATGGAGGTCGGCCAATCCTTCGTCCTTGAACTCATCAGCGAAGACCCGCATTACTGCTGGGCGCCCGCACCGGTGGATGGCAAAGCACTAAAACGCTCGCGTCCGGTGCTGCCGCGCGCCGATGCCTCGGCCCTTGCGGGGAGCGCCGCCGTGCGACGGGCACGCCAGACGCTCAACCGCCATGATCTGGCGGGCACAGCGGGTCACCTGGCCGGTCTCGGGCCTGGGCTCACCCCGTCAGGTGATGACGTGCTCGCTGGGATCCTGCTCGTCGCCTCAATGACGGAGCGCTTCTCCCCGACCGAGCTTCGTGCCGCCGCCGACAGCACCCGCACGCACGACATCTCGCGGTCGTTCCTGAAATGGGCAGCGAACGGCCACTCCATCGAACCGGTTCACGATCTGCTTGCCGCCGTGGCCGCCGGCCAGCCCACTCAGGGGGCCGAACAGGCAGTGGCCTCCGTCGGTGCCACTTCAGGACACGACCTGCTGCTTGGCCTGCGACTCGCGCTCAGCCTGTGACTGCGCGGCCAGCAGGACGTTCTAGAAGGGGCGGAGCGCCAGCCAGACGGCTTTGGCAGGCTTGGTGCCGGGGTTGCACCATCGGTGGGGACGGTCGGTGCGGAAGTGCAACGCGTCGCCAGGAGTGAGGCGGTAACGCTCGCCATCGACATCGAGTTCGAGCACACCTTCGAGCAAGTAGAGAAGTTCTTCGCCAGGGTGCTCCATGGGGCGCTTGCCGCTGCTGGCGTCGACCTCGATGGTGGATAACGCGCCCGCCAAAAAGAACCGCCCGTACGGGCCGGAGATGCCAGCTAGGTCGATGCCCTGATGGCTGGTGAACAACGGCCGACGGCTTCCGGCCGGAATAAACGACACCGGCCGGTTGTCGGACTGGGTCTCTTCCACGAAGTACGACACTGGGCGATTCAGCGCGCCGGCGATCTTGAGCAACGTGGTGATAGTGGGCACCATGCCGCTGCGTTCGATCTTATGAATGGCCGCGGCCGACACATCCGAACGGTCAGCCAGCTGCTGCAACGACATGCCCCGCTGCACCCGGAGTTCGCGCAGTTTCGGGCCTATGGAATCGACAATTTCCTCCAGCCCGCTTACGCCGGACGGCTGTGGGGACCCGTCATCGACGCCCTCACCAACTGCGATTTTCGCAACGGGAGCCACCACGACTCGCTTGGCTTTGGGCTTGCGTGATGTGGTCGGTGTTTCCACAGAATGAACCTTTGTGGGCAGTGGACGCGGTGTCATAGGAAAGTGTTTATGATGTAGACGATAGTAAACGCCGTTGGCCCTTACCTGGGCCAAAGAGCACCAGGGGAAAAAATCATGGCCGTAAGAACAGTAGTGGTCGGCGGCGGGGCTGCGGGCATCGGTGCCGCCGGCGCGTTCAAGGGTGCAAACCCCGGGGGCGAGGTGATCGTCTACACCGAGTTTGAAGACGCCGCCTACAGCCCGTGCGGCATCCCCTACGTGCATGGCAAGGAGATCATCGACTTCCAGTCGCTGTTCCTCGCCACCAAAGAGCAATATGCCAACCAGGGCATTGACATCCACTACGAAACCACCGTCACCGGCCTCGACTTCGCCAATCGACGTATTCGCGTTGAAGGCGAAGGCGAAGTGGCCTACGACCGCCTCATCGTCGCTACCGGTTTCAACTATGCCGATCCGGGGGTGCCGGGTGGAGATCTTGAGGGTCTCTACTACGTCAAAAACATCCGTCAGGCCATGGAGTGGGACAAGACACTCGACAACACCAAAGTGGCCGTCATCATCGAAGCCACGCCGCTCGGCATGGAGATGATCGAGGCGATGATCCACCGCGGCATCGAAGTCCACGTGGTTGATACCCGGCCGTGGGCCATGAGCGATCTGGCCGACCCGGACATTGTCGAGCCGGTGCAAAAGACCTGGACCGAAGCAGGGGTCCATATGCACTACGGCGTCAAGCTCGAAGGCTTCGTCGGAGAGGGCAAGATTCGAGCGGTGAAAACCTCCGAAGGCGAGATCCCCTGCGATCTGGCCGTCATCTGCACCAAGAAGGTGCCCAACAACGAGCTCGGTGCACGAGCCGGATTGAAGACCGGGCCGACGGGCGGCATCATCGTCAACAAGCGCATGGAGACCAACATCGCCGGCGTGTACGCGGCGGGCGACGTCGCCGAGATCCCGCTTGGCGTTACCAACGTCGGCGTTCAGGGGCTCACCGGATCCCACGCGTATTCGCAGGGCAAAGTCGCCGGCATCAATGCCGGCGGTGGTCATCGTGAGTACCAGCCGGTGTACATCCCCTGGGGCATGGTGGCCGGCAAATGGATGATCGGCGGCGTGAACTTCGGTGAAACCGCGGCGACGGCGCTTGGCATTCCGTTCGTGATGGGCGTGGCGCAAGGCATCAGCAGAGCCCGGTACTTCCCCGGGATGAAACCAATCAAGGTGAAGCTTTTGGCTGAGCCGAAATCACTACGGCTCATCGGCGCCCAAATGGTGGGTGGCGAAGGCATCAAAGAGCGCGCCGACTTCCTGGCGATGGCCGTCAAAACCGGCATCACGCTGGAAGACCTGGCCTACATGGAGAACGTCTACTCCCCTCCCATCGGTGCGCTCAACGAGCCCATCGCTCTGGCCGCGCAGAACGGCCTCAGCAAGGTCAAGCGCTAGTGGCCGGTCTGAGTGCGTTCCCCACATGGTTGCGAGTGAATGCTGAAAAGTACCTGCTCATCACCGCGCAGCGACGGGTCGCGAAAGCGAACGACCTGGCCGCACCACTCCCAGCCCTTGACGCCAAGGGGAAATTTTTCACCAAAGTCTTCGCACCGATCTACCGCATCTTGCCATGGTCGTTGCGATCCAAAGTGCTTCAACTCATGCCCGGCAGCCACCGTCAACAGTGGTCACCACGTGAACGAAAGCCAAACGGTCCGGCTGTGTGACCGTTCTTGATCCTGCACCAACCCACACCATCATCAAGGAGAACCAGCAATGCCCAAGACCGTGAATAATCCGATCCCCGCCAAGGGTGAAGTGCTGTTCAACACCGAGGAAAAGATCTTTGAAGACATCAAGGCCAAGGAGGGCGAGAAGGCGTTCGTGTTCATCCACACGGTGCCGTACGAAGGTTCCGTCGCCCTCGTCAATCTGCTCACGTCCACCCGTCTACGCCGCAAGGGCTTCGATGTCACCATCGTGCTCTACGGCCCCGGCGTGTTGCTGGCTTCTGGTACCCGTGGTTTCCCGGCCGTTGGCCAGGAGGCCTTCCCCGGTCACATGGCCATCAATAACCAGCTCCAGACGCTGCTCAACGAAGGCGCCACCATCTACGCGTGCCGCTTTGCGATGGGTGCCCTGTACGGCTTCCGCGAGGATGACCTCATTCCCGGCGTGAAGGCATTCCACCCGCTCGACGTGCTGGACTCTGCTCTCACCGCCTGGCGCGCCGGTGCGTTCCAGATGAACACCTGGACCGTCTGAGCGACACTCGATTCACCCCTCGAGCGACGGGCCATTCGGTCCGTCGCTCGTCGCAGTTTCACTCAAGAACGACAGCAATATCCGGGGTGCGAGCCAGCGTGTTCGACACGTAGCAGACGCGCTTCGCATGAGCCAGGAGCACGTCGATGTTGTCAGGGGCTGGTCGGTCGAGCGTCACATGGATCTCGAAGTTCTGAAACGACGGCCCGTCGTAGTGGCCGACGACATGAAGGTCAAACGGGCCGATGTCGATATTGCGTTTGCGAGCCGCAAAGCCCAACGAAAGAGCGAAGCACGACGCCAACGATGCCAACAGGTATTCCGTGGGCATCGGGCCGGTATCGGTGCCCTCCGCCCACTCGGGCTCGTCGACGATCAGTTCGAAGTCTCGCGCCTTGACAACCGCCCGGTAGCCGCTTTCCCATCGAGCTGTAACAGAGTTGGAGGTCGGTCGCTCCACCGCCATCAGTGATGGTCATGATCATGGTCGTGGTCATGACCGGCAGGACGATCGGCAAACGTCCGGGCGCGTGTGTCTGTTTCGGCTGGCGTCACGACACCTTTTGACGCAAGCACCGCCTGCAGAGCTTCGAGCCACCTTTCGTAGTATCGGTATCCCTCATGATCGGGATGCGCCGCTTCCCATGCGGCCACGGCCTTTATCAGCTCGGCCCGAAAGTCTTCCCACTCGAACCTGCCGGCGTTCGACAACGACATGGCGAGCCCGAAGGCGCGGCTCTCCCAGGGTTCCTCGAAGAGCAACGCACCATTCGAACGGGGCGGTGCGCTCGGACCGTCGAGGTCGAGTTCGCCAGGCAGATTGTCTTCGTCACCCTCGACCGCTGCCTCAGGCATGAACGACGCCAACCCCGACCATGGCATCACGGGTGACGATGGCGGCCAGTTCCTCCTCGGTCATCTGCTCGGTGCCGGCCGGACGCTCGGGCAGCACGAAATAGCGAACCTCTGAGCTGGAGTCCCAGACCTTTACCTCGGTTTTCGGCGACAGCGCGAGACCCATCTCGGCCAGTACGGTGCGCGGCTCACGAACAATGCGGGCCCGGTAGGCCGGGTCCTTGTACCAGGTTGGCGGCAGACCCAGCACGGGCCACGGGTAGCACGAGCAAAGTGTGCACACAACTACGTTGTGCACGCTGGCGGAGTTCTCAACCACGCGTATGAACTCGCCCTGAGGACCGGCAAAGCCGAATTCGCCAATCGCCTTAGTGCCGTCTTCCATCAGGCGCGCCTTGTACTCCGGATCGCTCCAGGCTTTGGCGACAACCCTGGCGCCGTTCATAGGGCCGACGTCATTCACGTATCGGTTGATGAGACCGTCGATGACCTTCGGGTCGATGAGGCCGCGCTCAAGTAGCAGCGACTCGAGCGCTTCGGTGCGCTGGGCTGGGCCGGGTCGATCTGCGGCGTGTGGGGTAGCGGTCATGCTGGCTCCAGGTAGTCGTCGTACATGTCGATCGTGAGGGTGAAGTCTTCGGCGTCGGCGCCCCACAGAATGGTGGACGGAAACGAAACCGCGTACACGTGCTGGGCGTTCTCGGCCACGAAATGAGCGTGCGTGTCGGGCAGCACTTGCGCCGGTTGGATGGTGACCACCGTGCCCGTATGACCGCGGGTGTAGCGCGGTAACCGGGAGTGTCCGGAATTGGCGGACGTCTTGGCCCGCACTGTGTCGCCCACATTGAAGCGGGGCACGCCATCGATCGTGCGAAGCGAACCGCCAGCAGTGGGCTGGTAGTCGGGCTTATGCGGCTCGGTAGCAGCGGGCTCGGTGACGTCTTCGCCCCGCAGCTTGCGGGCCCGAGCCTCGACGGCACCAGGGGGAAGCACACCGGTGTCGACCAACTGCGTTTCGACGCAGCCGAGCCAACGGCCGTAGTACCCGTCGACCAGGTAGTCGTACGGGTGCTGGCGGTCGATGGCATGGCGCATGGCGTCGAGGTTGCCGCCCGACAAACGGGCCGACAACGCACCGAACGCGAAGGCTTTGGCCTCCCACGGTTCGGCGAAAACGGGCTCGTTCGGATCGATCGAAACACGACCCCAACCCTGCATGCCACCCATGTCGTGAATACCGTCCATGCAACACCTTCCCCAACGAGATCGACGTACGTCGCCACCGTAGCAAAGTGACGATGATGAACAAATCATGTCGTAAAGTAATGGCCTGATGAAGGACTCTGACACGCCTGCCGCCGAAGCACAGCCCACCGACATTGCGCCGAACTTCGACGTCATGCGTTCGATCTACGGCGTGGGATCCGGTCCGGAACCTGAACCGTCAAGCGACCACCATGACGACGAAGCGTTCGACACCATGCGATCCATCTTCGACGTGACGTGACGGTGAGATTGGTCAGGACCGGTAGCCGGGGTCAGATGGCCAGTTCGGTTGAAAAAGATGCCACTGTTCGGGTGCCTGCCGGATGAGGAACTCGAGCTCATCGGCCAGCGTCTGGGTAACGCGGGCGACGTCGGCGCGCAGGCCGTCTGTACCTCTGGCGGTGTCGATCGGAGGGCGAACGATGGCGTGATGCGTTCCTCGACGACCCATGTAGGCCGCAGCCGGAATGAGGGGAGCACCGGTGCGTATTGCAAGCGTTGCAGGGCCGGCCGGCATGGTGGTTTCCTCACCGAAGAACGTCACCTTCTGGCCGTCACCGGTCAGGTCACGATCAGACATGAGGCACACCACTTCGTTGCGCTTGAGCGCGCCAAGCACCTTTGACGCAACGTCGGGCCCAAGCGGCACGACGGTCATGCCAAAGGCCGTACGCAGATCACGGAACCACTCGAACAGCGCGGGCGGGTTGACCGGCTCAACCACGACGGTCATTGGAATGTTCTGATCGGCCAGCCAGCGTCCGGCCCACTCCCAGTTACCGAGATGCGGCAGCGAGAGCAGCACGCCGTTGCCCCCGTCGAGTGCGCCGCGCACGTGTTCCCAGCCGTCGATCGTGAAACCCTTGCGGACCTCGGCTGTACTGAGTGATGGCAATCGAAAGCTCTCAATCCAGTACTTGGCATAGCTCTCGAAGGCCTCTTGCGTGGCCAGCCGAACCGACACCATGGTGGCGTTGGGTCCCTTCACACGACGCTGATGTCGCTCCACCGTCTTGCGTGGCCCTCGCATGGCCTGGCTAAACATGAGCCCGAGTGTGGGCACACCTAGTTCGATGAACGGACCTGGCGTGGCCTTGGCGAACGCGGCCGCCATTTTGTAGGCGAGCACCGTGACATCGTCACGATCAATCGGTGCTTCCATTGCTTAGCGCGGCGTGCGGCGTCGCACCAGGATCTCGGTGCGGATGCGTTTGCGGTTGTCTTTACGTTCAATCCGACGATGTTGGCGCGCTGCCAGTTTGGCTGCGGTGATGGGTGCCACGCCAGCCTGTTTCCAGACCTTCACGAACCGCTGAATGGCCGTGACAACCGTGAGGACCAACATCAACCAGAGGGTGCCTTCGAGCACGCTCGGCCACTTGGCGCCCAGCAGCAGTCCGATGCAGAGCAGCACGATGCGTTCGGCTCGTTCCATGATGCCACCCTTGGCATCCAGGCCGAGGGATTCGGCTTTGGCCCGCATGTAGGAGATGACCGAGCTGACCGCCATGATGGCAAATGGCAGCAGCGCTAGGTGACGACTACGGCCGTCGTAGAACCAAGCTACACCGCCGAAGAAGAACGCATCGCTGACGCGGTCGATCACCGAGTCGAAGAAGGCGCCGCGTTGGCTGGTGGTGTTGGAAGCCTTGGCCAACGCACCATCGAGCAGGTCTGGCAGCGCGGCCAGGATGACCAACACCAAACCCCAGAGCAGATGCCCGCTGCCGATAACCACGCCGGCACAAGCCGCCACGATGAGACCGAGAATGGTGAGATGGTCCGGTGAGAGCCCAGTCTTACGGAGCAGGATGCCGATCGGTTTCACCGCTCTATCGACGGGACCGCGGAGATGACCATCGAACACGCTCCGTAGCCTACTGCTCGATGGGTCGCTTGGCACTCCTGAACCGGCGTTAGGGTGACCCTATGAGCGCTTCCTCACCCGCTGATTTGTCCGCTGCGTTCCGTAGTTTCGGTCGCCGTATCCGCCAGGCATTGGAAATGGCCGATGACGACAAGGGCCGCCTCGCGGCCGCTGCGCCCCACGCTGCCCGATTGCAGGCCATCGTGCTTGAGGCGGCGGGCGTGATCGGTGGCGGCTTTGGCACATCGGTCGATCAGGTCGGCCCATCCATTGCCGACCATATCGATAAAATCACACCCGACGCCTGGGACGAAGCCAAACTCGACCAACTCCGCGCCCTGGCAACGTCCGCCGGAGCCGAAATCCGCGCCGCCGAAAAAGCCGCCCACGGCTAACAAATTTGACGCGCCTTCAAGCTTGCCGGATTGTCTGAGCGAAGCGAGTCCGAGAGAGACGGAGCGGTAGCGACCGAACGAGGCGTGTCACGTCCAGTCTTGTTCGGGGTTGTCCTCGGTGAAGTGTTCGATGGTGCGGCCGTCGACGGCGTCGATGACCACAAAGGCACGACGCTTGGGTGGTTCCTCCACCGAGTAGGCCAGGATGCGCCAGATTGGGCGGCTGCGCATTCCACGCCAGGCCATCTGGGCTGATGCATGACCAATGGGCCATCCGACCGCGCCCGTCGCCTTCGCGAGGGCCTCCTTTTCATCGAGGCCGAGCTTCCAGCCGGAGGTGATGCAGAAGACGCCGAGTGCCGCGAGAAGGCCTGCGGCCAGCAGGAAACCGTTGTTTACCAGCACCGGACGGTTGTTATGACGAACCATCCATGCGATCAAGCAGGCGGCGGCGAGACCGAGGTAGATGTAGCCGGGGACACGCCGGCGGCTGTTGTCTGGGAAGTCATACGCGCCGACGAAACCAACCGCGTTCAGATCGTCGGGTAAGACGTCACGGATTTCCTGCTCATCAGCCATACCTCCAGGCTAGGCGTCGGGCCAGGCTGCACGCACTTTGGCTGCGGTGACGTCGAGGGGTTCGGGAAGCGATCGGGTGTTGGCGAGTGTGGTCATGAAGTTGGCATCACCCGTCCATCGCGGCACCACGTGCACGTGGAGGTGGTCGCTTATCGAACCGCCGGCTGGCTTGCCGAGGTTGATGCCCACGTTCAAACCATCGAGCGGATAGACCGCTTTCAGTGCCCGCACTGCCTTCGTCGTGGTGGCCCACAGTCCAGAGGTCTCAGCAGCCGTGAGGTTTTCCAGCTCGGCCTCTTCCCGGTACGGCAGGATCAGCACGTGCCCACATGTGTACGGGTACGCGTTGAGGATGGCGAAAACAAGCTCGCCCCGGTGCACGATGTTGGCTTCAACATCGGTCATGCCACTGCCGAGAATTTGCGTGAAGATTGATCCGCTGCCTTTCGGCGCGGGAGCGGATTGACTGCTGACATAGCTGGAACGCCACCCGTTCCAGATGTACTCGAACATCAGCCGAAGGCGGCTGCAACCGCTACTTCCTCCGCCAAACGAGCCGTGAAATCGGCAACTGTCACGCCGCGCTCGACGTCGCCGCCGCGAGGGTTCACACCGACCGTTCCCGCCGCGACATCGTCGTCGCCGACAACGAGCACGTAGGGAACTTTTTCCATCTTGGCGTTGCGAATGCGCTTGCCGAGTTGATCGGTGGCTTCGACCACATCGACACGGTACCCAGCGGCCTTGAGATCAGCCGCGACCTTGTTGGCGTAGTCGTCGTGAGCTGTCGCCACCGGCAGGAGGCGCACCTGAAGCGGCGCCATCCACGTGGGGAAGGCACCGGCGTAGTGCTCGACCAACACGCCGAAGAACCGCTCGACCGAGCCAAACAACGCGCGGTGCAACATGACCGGACGGTGGCGGGCGCTATCGGCGCCGACGTACTCGAGCTCGAACCTTTCGGGAAGGTTGAAGTCGTATTGAATGGTGGAGAGCTGCCATGTGCGGCCAATGGCGTCTTTCACTTTCACGTCAATCTTCGGGCCGTAAAACGCCGCGCCACCTTCATCGAGCTTGTAAGGAATGCCCTCTGATTCCAGCGCCTCGCGCAGGTATTGCGTAGCGTTGTCCCATCCTTCGTCCGTCCCAATGGATTTGCCCGGTTCACGCGTTGACAACATGGCGCCGAATTCCTCGAAGCCGAAGGCGCGCAGCACGCTGATGACGAACGCCAACAGGCTCTTGATCTCACCGGGCGCCTGTTCAGGCGTACAGAAGATGTGGGCGTCATCCTGCGTGAAACCGCGTATGCGCATGAGTCCGTGCAGCGTTCCGGCGCGCTCGTAGCGATACACCGTGCCGAGTTCGAACATGCGAAGTGGAAGCTCACGATAGCTGCGCTGACGACCTCGGAAGATGAGGCTGTGCATGGGGCAGTTCATCGGCTTCGGGTAGTAGACGCCGTTGTCCATTTCCATGGGCGGGTACATGCCGTCCTTATAGAAGTCGAGATGACCCGACGTCTTGAACAACGTGTCTTTCGCCAGGTGTGGCGTATAGACGAACTCGTAGCCGCCCGACGCGTGACGGGCCCGGCTGTAGTCCTCCATCATCTTGCGAACGATGGCACCCTTGGGGTGCCACACCGCCAACCCGCCACCAAGCTCATGCGGGAACGACAGCAGGTCGAGCTCGACGGCTAACTTGCGATGGTCACGTTTCTCGGCCTCCTCCAGACGATGAAGATGCTCGGCAAGTTCGTCCTTGGTGGCCCACGCCGTGCCGTAGATGCGCTGCAGCATCGGGCCCTTTTCATTACCGCGCCAATATGCGCCTGCCACTTTCATGAGCTTGAAATGACCGAGCTTCGATGTGCTCGGCACATGTGGCCCGAGGCAGAGGTCGACGAAGTCGGGAGTGTTGCGATAGATGCTGATGGCTCCACCGGCGGACACTTCGCCGGAGTCGAGCGAGTCGGCCGCCGCGGCAGAGGCCCGCTCGATGATCTCGCACTTGTAGGGCTGATCTTTGAACAGCTCGAGCGCTTCGGCCATATCCATCTCAGAGCGCACGAACGGCTGATCGGCCTTCATGATGTCCCGCATGCGCGCTTCGACGGCGACCAGGTCGTCCTCACTGAACGTCTTGTGATCGGGCAGGTCGAAGTCGTAATAGAAGCCGTCCTCAATAGCCGGCCCGATCGTGTACTTGGCTCCCGGGAACAATTGCGTAACGGCTTGTGCCAGCACGTGCGCCGTGGAGTGCCGCAGCACATGACGACCTTCGTCGGAGTTCGCTGTGATGATGGCCACCTTCGCGCCATCGCTCAGCGGCACGCTGAGATCGCTCTCATGACCGTCGATAGCGGCAGCCACCGCAGCCTTGGCCAGACCCCGCCCGATTGAGGCAGCGAGGTCCCCCGCAGTGGACCCCGCCGGCAGAACGCGCGGAGAACCGTCAGGAAGGGAAATCGTTATCTCGGCCATAGCGCGATACAGCCTATTCGGCTTCGCTCCGAGACCGCCCGATTAACGTCGACGAACCATCGATGGTCAGGTTTTACGCCGGGATGAGTTTGGGCACTTCGGCGGTACCGCTCGGGAGGGTCTCGGCCTTTTTGGTGGCGTAGGTGTTGCGGTACTCCTGGCCGGTCAACTCACGAATTTCGTACATGACTTCGTCGATCATCTGTCGGAGCGCAATGTGATCCTCAACGCGGTTGCGGTAGCGGGCGGGGTAGATCGGCTCGCCAATGCGGATGCTGCACGCACCGCCGACCTTGGGTAATTTGGCGTCGGGCGGTTGTATCTCTCTCGTTCCTACCACGCCGACCGGAAAGATCGGGCAGCCCACCTTGAAGGCAAGGCGCGCCGCGCCGGTGTGGCCCTTGTAGAGGAACCCGTCGCGGCTTCGGGTGCCCTCCGGGAAGATGCCGAACAGCTCGCCGCGCCGCAAGACCGCTTCGGCCGCGTCAAGCGCAGCAGTGGACT
>JANNZM010000128.1:0-1641 GCA_031410595.1 Actinomycetes bacterium
TGGTGAACCAGGCTCCGTCCGTCAAGGAGCTGTGCGGACTGGCCCCCGAGGACGAACTGCTCGGCGTGATCTACCTCGGATGGCCGACGTCGATGATGGCAAGCCCAGGCCGTTCGGCCCCCCTCATTCGCTGGCTGTGACAGCGCAAGCGCCACCAGCGCGAACCGGCATCAAGGAATCGACAAGATGCCAAAATTCACTCCACGAAACCGGCGGATGTCCGATAAAAAGATACACAACCCCTCGCAGAGCCTCCGGGCTCGCAACACTCGTCTCGTGCCGCCGGTGGCCCGCAACACCGGCTGGCACGAGGCGTTTCACTTTTTGACGAGGATGATTGTGAGAAGGAACGATGCTGGCTGATGGCGATGTAGGTGTTGTGATCATCGGCCGCAACGAAGGTCCGCGTCTGATTCGCGGCCTCGAGTCTCTTACTCCGCAGTCGAATGCCATTGTCTACGTCGACTCTGGCTCCACCGACGACAGCGTTGACCATGCACGGTCGCGCGGCGTCCATGCGGTTCAGATGGATCTCTCCAAACCATTCACCGCGTCGCGCGCCCGCAACGCAGGGTTCGACGCGCTCATGGAGAAATGGCCGCACGTCAGCAAGGTCCAGTTCGTCGATGGTGACTGCCAGATTCTGCCCGGCTGGTTGGCCGACGCAGCGGCTGCGCTCGATGCCGATCCGAACCGGGGCGCGGCGTGCGGATGGGGTCGCGAGATCCACCCCGAGCACAGCATTTACAACCGCATCTGCCAGGTCGAGTGGCGTATGGGTTCCGCCGGTGACGTCTCCGCCTTTGGTGGTCTCGTGATGATTCGAGCCAACGCGTTCAAGGCGGTCGGCGGGTTCGATGAAGATGTCGTCGCGGCCGAAGATGACGAACTTGCGTTTCGGTTGCGAGGCAGCGGCGCCACCATCGTGAAGCTCGACCGTGACTGTTTCGCCCACGACGCCAACATCCTGCGATTCAGCCAGTGGTGGAAACGGGCACAACGCGGCGGCTACGCGTACGCGCAGGTGTCGAGCATGCATGGTTCGGGGCCCGAGAAGAAGTTCGTAAAGGAACTGCAGCGCACGAACCGGTGGGGCATCATCGCTCCCGCTCTGGCCATCGCAGCCGCACCATTCACGCGGGGTCTCACGCTGGGCGTGCTCGCCCGCTACCCCATTGCAATGGCACGAGCGGCTCAGACCGCAAGGCGTCGTGGCAACGCCTGGTCCGACAGCCTGGCGTGGGGCGTCTCGTGCGGCCTTGCCGTTTTCCCCCAAGCCGTCGGCGCCCGACAGTTCGCCCGTAACCGGCGCCGCGGCCAGACCCACCAGATGATCGAGTACAAGTCCTCTCCCGCTGTTGCACCAACGAACAGGTAAGCCATGACAACCCTCTCCACGCGCGTCGCCATCCTTGGCGCGGGCTACATCTCCGAGTTTCACATCGCCGCCATCCGCCGCATGCCCGACGCGGAGTTGGTGGCCATTTGCGACCTGAACGAAGCGCTCGCGCAGCAGACGGCCACATCGTTCGGCATACCCAAGGTGTATGCCTCGATGGAGGTGATGTTGGCCGACGAGAAGCTCGATGTCGTGCATGTGCTCACGCCGCCACAGACCCATGCAGTCACGGCCAACCTGAT
>JANNZM010000129.1:0-7327 GCA_031410595.1 Actinomycetes bacterium
CGCCGAGATCATCGACACAATCGAACTTGTGGACATCGAACTCGCCATCGTCTTGTCCGGCCGCCTACGCGTCGACGGACACAACCTCTCACGCCTCGACGCAATCCGCCCCGTTGCCGATTCGCTCACCGTCGTCCTATCGGCAGCGAGTTCCGAGCCCACAACCATCGCCATCGTCACCTAAGTTCTCGGTCCAAACACGGCCGACATACGCGCTTCTGGAGTTGAACTACTCGTTGAAGAAAATCTGCTCGATCGGCAGCTCGAAGAGTCGGCTGATTCGAAAGGCTACGGGCAGGCTGGGGTCGAACCGTTTCTTTGTCATGTGGCCAACATGAATCGCATGACCGATGATGTCAAGCAACCTTCACAACCCGACGCCTCGTGGGCCGCCTGCCGCATGTGCTCAGCGCCGCTGGGACGCGACGCAAGTCGGGTCGCCGTATGCTTGAAGAGATGAGCGTCGGCGTTGGACTTCGGGATGACACGGACCCGGTGATCGCGGCAATGGTCATTGACCGGTTGCGGGGTATGACTCACGGAGACCGGGCCAATATGGTCCGAGAAATGAACCGGAGTTGCGAGGCGCTGGCACTCGCGGGCATCCGTCAGCGTCACCCAGATGCCGCTCCCGAGGAGATTCGGATGCGACTCGGCGTGCTCCGTATCGGACCTCAACTCATGCGGGATGCGTTCGGCTGGGACGTCGACACGCACGGCTACTGACAGATGGATCCCCTCGACCTGGTCGAAGAGATCGGCCGCCTGTTCGAAGAGGTCGGCATCGCATGGGTTCTCGGCGGATCGATGGCGAGTTCGGTGTCTGGTCAGCCGAGAGCCACCATGGATGTCGACATCGCGGTTCGTATGGACTTGGATCACGTTGCCAAGCTTTGCGACGTTGTCACGCCTGCCTACTACGCCAGCGAACAAATGATCCGTGAGGCGGTCGTCCACCGATCTTCGTTCAACCTCATCCGACTCGACGGCGTCATGCGCGTCGACGTTTTCGTCCTTGGTGATGACCTTCTGGACCGGCGCCAAATGGAGCGACGACTTCAGATCGAAGTTCCCGGCACCGGCGGACCAATTCTCATTTGGGTGGGATCACCAGAGGACCAAATTTTACGCAAACTCCGCTGGTTCCAACTCGGCGGCGAAGTCTCCGATCGGCAGTGGAACGACGTTCTCGGCATATTGACCGTCCAAGCACCGACGATCGACCTCACTGACATCGTTCGCACAGCGACTCAGCTCGGCCTTGGCGACCTTGCCGTCCGCGCCATCGCCGAGGCCGGCCTCGGCTGACGCGGGCCTTCGGCCTTAGGGGCGAAAGTCCTTGAGGGCAGGGCGGACGGCGTCAAGAGAGACTGGGCGGTTCTGGGACCAAACTTGGCGTGGAAGACTTTGACCAGGCACGTCGAAGTAGGGCGGACCGCTGGCCATCGCTGGCGGCGGGATGCGCCGCTGTCACCCGCCGTTGGCAGGGACCGAGGGAGGACTACCCATGTCAGGAAGTCACTGGATTGTGGAAGGCAAGGTCGATGAGCGTTGGCCGATCAACACGCGGGGCAACGTCGGCGAGGTGATGCCCGAGGTCGTAACGCCGTTGCAGAACGAACTGATCGTGGCCGCGACCGACGGCGGCTTCCGAGATGCGCTCGCTCGGGTGGGTCTCCTGCAACCCGGCGACATTGCTTCGGAAGAACCGGTGCTCCTAAACGTGCTCGGCGGCTATGCCTACTTGAACCTGTCACTGCTCCGATTGCTGGGCGTCCGCACGCCTGGGTCGTCACCCGAAGCGATGGAGTTCACGTTCGTGGGTGAGGGGAACCCACCGCCGTACCAGCCGATGCCGGGCGACAAGAACCTGCGGGCCACGGTTCGCCTCGTGGGGTCGGCGCTGGTAGCGCTTCGCCAACGGGATCTGCCGAGGATCGTCGCGGACAATACAACTGCGGCCGACAACTTCGAGCGAACCCGTCCGGCGCTCGACAGCTCCAATGCCGACCTTTTGGCCTTCTTGCGGTCGACACCAAGCGCCTTCCGCCCGGTGTTCGCCAACCACATTTACGCCTCGGCGATGTCCGCGATCCCGGCTGGTGTGCTCAGCGATGCCGCACTCGCCGCAGGTGATCCGGCCTCTGTCGCAACACTGATCGGAGCGGTTGGCGACGTTCGATCGACGGAATACTCCCGCGACTTGGCCCTGGTTGCGACCTATGTCCGATCATCGGAGGCGGTCACACAACACTTCGACCAAGGTGCCGATGGCCTGCTGGAACGGCTCCGTTCTGACCCGCAAGCCGAAGCCTTCATGGCTGCATTCGACGGGTTTCTTGCGCAGCACGGACATCGCGGCCCCAACGATTGGGACATCGCCGGACGAACCTGGGCCAACACGCCATCGCTTTCCCTCGCAGCGATCGAGCGTCTCCGAGTCGACCGGACATCAATCGACAGCAACTCGCCGGAACGAACAGCAGGCGAGCGTGCTGAAACTATCGCCCGCATCCGTAAGGGCGTGAAGCCGTTTCAACGCAAGCCGTTCGACCTCGCACTCGCCTCGATCGGTAGCTGGACTCGCGCCCGGGAAGGTACACGCGATCGTGCCGTGCGCTTTCTGCAACCGGCCAAGCAGGTGTTCCGGGAAATGGCCAGCCGCTGCGGCGAACGAGGTGGCATCGGCGACCCGGCGACCCTCGCGCTGCTTTCGCTCGACGAGCTCAGCCAGTACCTCGATGGCCACGACATGGCACAAATGATCGCGACTCGCCTAGCCCTCTACCGCCGCTTCGTGGACGCTACGCCACGATTCTTCATCACCTCGCCGGCCACCATTCCCTCCGTCGAAGAACTCGAAGCCGAACGACCGGCGGCAGCCACCAAGGCCCTCACCGGCGACATACTCAAGGGCACTGCCGGTTCCGGTGGGACAGCGATTGGACGGGCGCGCATCGTGCTCGACCCAGGGGAGTGCGCCGATCTTGAGCCCGGCGAAATCCTCGTGTGCCCAATCACTGACCCCGGCTGGACGCCTCTGTTCCTGCCCGCCGCCGCAGTCGTTGTGGAAACCGGTGCCCTCATGAGCCATGCCGTCATCGTCTCCCGAGAGCTCGGCCTGCCCTGCGTCGTCGCGGTCCCCAACGCCACCACCCGCCTCACGAATGGCCAACGCATCGAAGTCAACGGCACCAACGGCACTATCACCGTCCTGCCGTAATCACCGTCACCACCGCTACAGTCCTGCGTAACACACCACGAGTACTCGGGCATGCCTGGTCAGGGTAGGGTGTGAGAAATGCTGGTTGATTTCGAACCAATTCCATTTGTGCCGACGAGTGACCTACCGAGGGCTCGTGCGTTCTACGTGGATGTGCTCGGCCTGGAGTTCGTCGAAGAATCGCCGTTTGCCCTTGTCGTTCGATCAGGTTCCACCGTCATCCGGGTGACCCCCGTCGATTTGCCGATAGCGCAAGCGCACACGATTCTCGGTTGGTCGGTGCCCGATATCGAGACACAGATCACCGACTTGGTCAGCCGAGGCGTCATACCTATACGGTATCCGGGCATGGATCAGAACGATTTCGGCATCTGGCTGAGCCCGAGCGGCGCTCGGGTCGCGTGGTTCAGCGACCCGGATGGGAACACGCTGTCCCTTACCCAACTCTGACCCTAGAGCAACCAGGGCTAGGACCGCCTGGCTCCCCGAACGACCTGATCTTGAAAATCGCCCGACGCCGACTGGACGGCGGCGGTAGGGTTCGGCAACGTCGATCGGGACGGATACCCATGGGTCGGGCGCCGCCCAAACGAGCGCAAGATATGGCACAGGCAGGCAGCGCTAGCGAGCAGTGAACGCGCCAGGAGCGAAGGCGCGGCCAAAGGATCTGACGGCGAATCGTCGTCGACAACCTCGGGGCTGTCCGGATCATCTCATTGTGGCTCCGCTGTGGGTGGCCGACGACGCCAACCTCGGCACCCTGCTGCGCACCTGCGACGCGGTTGGCGCGTGCATGGCTGTGCCTGCCACGCCGCACTATAAGACGGCACTCGCTCGTGGCGATACACTCCCGCGTCGGCCACACATTCATTGGCTGCACGGTTCCAAGTCGGGCTGGATCGAGCGTGAACGCGAACGCGGTGCATTCATCGTTGCTGTCGAACTCGCCGATGATGCCGTGCCGCTGGCCGCGCTCGCGCGGTTGGCTCCTGGCGGTCGGGCCGGATTGGTCGTCCGATGAGGCGTGCTCGCTCATCGACGCTAGCTACCCGAACGTTCGCACGGCGCTGCGTTGGCTGATCGTGATGGACCGAGAGGCCGCTCATGACATGATCGAGGCGCTCGCCGCGTACTGGTACATGTCCGGCGCGATCACGGACGTGTTGAGCCTCTCGGACGAGGTGCTCGACGGCGAACTGGAGGTTCGGCCGGCGCGCTGGGCTCGAACGACTGCGGCTATGGCCAGTATCTTGTGGCTCGCGCGCAGGGCCCGAACACCCGAACTCATCGAGCAGGCCTCCGCTATCGCCTCCAAGGGTGGCGACGACTTGACGGTGCTTCGCTGCGAGGTGCTCGACTTGCGGGGCGATCCCGATGTGTCGCAGTTGACTGACCAGGCCGAACGAGCGATGACCCAGGGGGATCGCTACCTCGCTGTGCGGATCTTGCACACGCTCGCACTGTTCGACTATCTGCGAGGTGAAGGCGCAGCCTCGCCCGCTGAGCGTCGGGCCCGCGAACTGGGCGACCAACGGGGCCGTGAACTGGGCGTCGGCCAGTCCTGGCTTTGGTCGGCACGAGCAATGTGTACAGCTGGCGACTATCGCGGTGCGTGGGCGCTGCAGCGGGATGCCAGGTCGAGCCCGCAACTGTGGCGGACGCCGCACACAGCCCTCTACCTGATGCTCGACGGGGTCTGGTTCCCGCTGCTGCTCGGTGACCACGACGGCATCGCCTCCGCGGCCGCCGACACGAAGACGCTGCGCCGCGATTGGGGCCGCCATCATCCGCTCGCAGCGATGATCGCCGACCTCCCGGCGTTGCTTGCCGGCGCCGAGCCCCCACCCAGCCTCCGCTCCGCCTCGGACTCGCTCGGCACCGTCCTGCTCAGCTTCCCCCCGATGCTCTGGCTCCTCTTCGAGTTCCTCGGCCCAGTTTTACCCCGAGCAAGCGATCGGCCGGCGGCGGATGTGATCGTCGACGCCTTCACGGCCACACGCTCGTTCGCCGAAGGCGATGTCCATCACGCCGAGCCAGCGCTGGTCCGGCTGGCCGCTTTCCCACGCGAGGATCAACACTTCTGGTTGACAATGCTGGCCACCTGCGCCGCCCCACGCGGCGCACTACCGGCAGCGGCACGCGTGTTCGGGTCGGTCGAAGCATTCATGAGCGCGACCGGAGTCACCTGGCTGCCGACCGTGCTACGTGACCGGCGAACGGCGGCACTAACCGCCTGTGCCGCGGAGCTCGGTGAGGAACCACTCAGGGCGCTGCTCGCCGAAGGTGCAGCGATGTCGCTCGCCGAGGCAGCGGCTTACGCATCACGCGCCCGTAACGTGCGCGGGCGCCCTCCCTTCGGGTGGGACAGTCTCACCCCGACCGAACTCGACGTCGTGCGCCGTGTCACAGAGGGTCTGAGCAATGCGCAGATCGGCGCCACGCTGTTCATGTCGACAGCGACAGTAAAAACGCACCTCACGCACGTGTATACAAAGCTCGGCATCGCGACGCGCACCGAACTCGCCGCCGACGCTGCCCGGCGAACGCTGGGCGACTGACTCGATGGTTGGTTGGTCCGACCGGCGGCCAATGCGCGGATCGCCGTCCAGAACGATGAAAACGCACCACGAGCCGTCGGCCGGGGACTCCTGACACCCGATCTACTCGATGCGGAGGCCCGATATTGCCCGAGAGATGACCATGCGTTGGATCTCGGACGTGCCTTCGAAGATGGTGAAGATCTTCGCGTCGCGGTGCCAGCGCTCTACTGGGTACTCGCGAGTGTAGCCGTAGCCGCCGAGTATCTGGATGGCTTGCTCGGTGACCCACACCGCAGTCTCGCTGGCCTTCAGCTTCGACATGGAGCCTTCGCCGGAGGTGAACTGCTTGCCGTTGCGGGCCATCCAGGCGGCTCGGTGAACGAGCAGACGTGATGCGTCAATCTCCATCTTCATGTTGGCGAGCGTGAAGGCAATCGCCTGGTTCATGATGATCGGCTTACCGAACGCCTTGCGTTCCTTCGCATAGTCGAGCGCGTATTCGTATGCAGCCCGAGCGACGCCGACTGCCATCGCACCGACAGCGGGGCGGGTGGCTTCGAACGTGGCCATGGCGGGCTGACGCTCACCCGTGTGCAACTGCTCGCGAGCCTTCGCGAGCTTGGCGTCGAGCTTCTCCTTACCACCAAGCAACAGCGAACCAGGCAGGCGGACATCATCAAGCACGACCTCAGAGGTGTGCGACGCACGGATGCCGTGCTTCTTGTACTTCTGCCCCATGCTGAGACCCTTGGTGCCAGCGGGGACGACGAACGATGCCTGGCCTTTGGCCTTCAACGTCGGGTCGACGGTAGCGACAACAACGTGCACATCGGCGATGCCGCCGTTGGTGATCCATGCCTTCGTGCCGTTCAACACCCACTCGTCGGTGGCGGCGTCGTAAACGGCGCGGGTGCGCAGTGATGACACGTCGGAGCCGGCGTCGGGCTCGCTCACGCAGAAGGCGCCGAGCTTGACGTCATCGGCGGTGCCGTAGCACTGCGGCACCCATTCCATGACTTGCTCGGGGGTGCCGTTGCCGACGATGCCGGCGGCCGCGAGGCCGGAGCCGAAGATCGACAGGCCGATGCCGGCGTCACCCCAGAACAGTTCTTCCATGGCTACGACCATGGTGAGGCCGGTCGGGTCGGCCATTGCGTTGGCCATGAAGTCGAACGAGTACAGACCGTTCTTGGCGGCCTCTTTCACAACTGGCCAAGGGAACTCTTCCTTCTCATCCCACTCGGACGCAACCGGCCGAACGACATTCTCTGAGAAGTCGTGCACCCACTTCTGGATCTGCAGGACGTCTTCGGATAGGTCCATCGAAAAGTCAGCCACGGTTGCCACCTTGGTCGTAGAAAGTCCCCACATGTTACTGGACGGTAACCAAGGAGACAACCGGGCTATTCGAATCAGTTAGAGGCAATACCGTTCAATTAGGGATTCGGATGGCTTGGTGGGGTGGCCGGTCGGGTTGGGGCCAGTGGCGGTGGTGTGAGCGTTTGACGTGCCAGCGGGTGTATTTGCGTTTGATGACGCGTGGGTTGGCCCGGGGTCGTCGGTG
>JANNZM010000130.1:0-1978 GCA_031410595.1 Actinomycetes bacterium
GACCATATCGGCGCCGGATGCCGACGGCAGCATGTTGTATCCGCGAAGACCCTCATAGGCGCCAAGCAGTTGCTGCACATGTTGTGGCATGTGATGCAGCGAGGCCGTCTCACCGTCCATCATGTGCTTGTAGAAATCGGGTGGACGGCGCACTGTCTGGCACGCATTGCTGATGATGAAATCGAGCCGATCACGGGTATCGAGCAGGTGCGAACAGAACGCTTCGACCGACGGGGTGTGGCGCAGGTCGAGGCCGAATATTTCCAGCCGCCGTCCCCATTCTCCGAAGTCGGGCTCTTGCGCGTAACGCTGCGCCGAGTCACGTGGAAAGCGGGTGGTGACGATGAGGTGAGCACCGGCACGAAGCAGTTTGATACCGGCCTGGTAGCCGATCTTCACCCGACCGCCGGTCAGCAGCGCCACCCGGCCACGCAGATCGGCCGTTTCGGTTCGCTTTATCTCGTTGAAGTCACCGCAGGTCGGGCACATCTGGTCGTAGAAGCGGTGGATCTGGGTGTACTTCTTTTTGCACACGTAGCAGTGTTGCGGCTCTAACGCCTCGCGGAAGTCGGCGTCGTCAACGGTCTCGATATCGTTCGGGTCACTGGTCGGAAAAACGTTGGGCGACATGAACACCGGCTTGGCCCGTAGGGATCGGATGCCGGTTTCGTTCAACACCCCTTCATCCCGACGCACCTTCTCCTGACGCCGATCTCGCTTCTTGGCCCGTGACTGCTGACGGCGCTGCTCGACGTCGGGGTTGAACACGTCACCCGCCACGTCGATCAACCGTCGCCGCTCATCGTTCGATAGCACGGCCATGAGGCGGCGATCACGCGTGATGGACTCCAAGAGATCGGTGGCCTCACGCAAGCGAGCGGCGAGCGTCTCGTCAACGCGAGCGGGTGCAGCGGAGTCTTCGAGAGGCATGGGACGGCAATTCTACCTGCCCGGTCGGTTGAGTAACCTGAGCGTTGTTTGCGCCCGCCTACGAGCGCAACCATCACCGCAAGGATTTCACCATGGCCGTTGCCCCTGTTCCTTTTGTCGTTGTCGGCCTCGATGTCGGAGGAACCAAAACAAACGCCACGATCCTGGACGAACACGGCACGTTCTTGTTGGAAACCATGATGGAAGTGCCCAGCAACGTCCGTCAGGGTCCCGACGCAGCGCTGAAGGCCATCAGCGAGGTGCTTGCCCTTGCCCTTGAGACCTCGGGCGTTTCGCACCAGTCGGTACTGGCGATCGGGCTCGACACGCCCGGACCGGCCAGCGCCGACGGCGTGATCTCATCGAAGGGCGCCACCAACTTTCCCGAGCCGGCCTGGTGGGGTTTCGACTTCCGGGCCGCGGTGGAGCATCACCTGCATCTGCCGGTCATCTACAACAACGACGGCAACGCTGCCGCGCTCTACGCCCACAACAAATTCTTTGGCGCCGATGCGCTGCACCGCTCGTCCATCGCCGCCATCGTCGGCACCGGACTGGGCGGCGGCGTCATCGAGCAGGGCCAGGTCGTGCGTGGCGCCGCGGGCATGGCTGGGGAGTTGGGCCATGTGCATATTCCGATGGAAGGTCTGTTGGCACCAGGGCAGCCCACGCCGCGCTGCAACTGCGGCTTCTCGGGCGATCTCGAAAGTGTTGCTTCGCTCAGCGGCATTCAAAACAACCTGCTGCCCTACTGGCTCACCCAGTACCCGCAGCACCCGCTGCATGCCATGGAGATCAACGCCGCCGCCAAAGCCGTGCGCGGCTACGGCGAACGGGGTGACGAATTGGCGCTCAAGTTGTTTGAACAGCAGGCCATGGCCGTTGGCCGGATGTTCACCATTGCCGCCAACTTCACCGACCCCGATGTGTACTTTGTCGGCGGTGGCGTGATTGAAGCCGAGCCCGCCTTTCGCGACTGGTTCCTCGACAAGGTCAAGGCCTTCACCCATCTTCGTGACGAGCAGGCCGACGTCGCCCAATTCGCCCT
>JANNZM010000131.1:0-35678 GCA_031410595.1 Actinomycetes bacterium
AGATCGACGCGCCACAAACGCGGTCACAGTCACCACCACAAGCATCAACGGAAAGAACGACAGGAACCCCGAGAACGCGACGAGCGCCGCCAGTTGACCACCGCGATCGTCCCCGTACTTCTTGACGACACCAACCACAAACCCCGCCGGCTTCGATCGTTGCTGCCAACGATCGACCGCCCGGACGAGACGATTAATCAGCACAAGCATGCCAGCACGCTACGGGCTTCCAGCGCGATCTGCAGGTCCTCGCGAGCATGTCGTCTCTCCGGCCTAGGCAGGCTGCGGTGGAGTTGAAACGGCCAGGATAACTTCCAACGCCAGAGCGGTGTCGGTGGCGTCGCGAACCGCGATCGTATCGATGCCCGTCGATTTCACCGGGAAGTCATTGCCACCCTCGTTGAGCTGATCGCCGAAGAAGAGCACATCGCTCGCGGCCAGGCCCAGCACGGTGAGAAGGCGACGCATGCCGTACGCCTTATCGATACCCTGGCGCGTCACGTCGACCGATGTCGAGCCCCCGGCTCGAACCGAAAGATTCGGGAGCTTCTCGGCCGCATAGGCGCGCAACGCTTCCTTCTTTGCGCCATCGCTATCCCACTTGTACTTCAGCTCAGCCGGCGCCTGCTGGCCGAGTGCGGAGAACGTGATTTGGCTGCCGCGATCCTCGATTCTGTCACCGTACGGCTCGCTCTCCCAGAATCCGAGCTTCTTCGCGCCCTCGGTCAGCACAGCAATGGCTTGTTGCCGGTCGGAATCGGAGAGGTCCTCGGCGTACTGCTGCGCCCAAGCCGACGTCGATTCCTCGAACCGAAAGTACCGGGTACCAGACGTCGTCATGAGGTGCAATCGCGTGAGTTCTCGGTCGGAAACGTGCAGCCGGTCGATCACCTGAGTCTTGAACTGCGCAAAGGCGCCGCCCGAGATAACACACACGTCATAGATCGCAAGCGCACAGCCCAGCAGGCCGGCAACTGCGTCCGAGATTGGTGACTTTGTTACAGCCAGTGTGTCATCGAGGTCAAAGGCAAGTAGGCGACGGGCCATGCTGCTCGCAGCCATCACTCACGTCCTCGATCAACCCCTACGGTTTCGGAAGATGCTGTAACCGCCGGGGCCAACGACGCAACCGCCAATGATGAGCGCTATGCCGAGCAGAATCTGGCCTTGTAGCAGTTGCACGATACCGACGATCACCAGAATGGCGGCAATGATCCATAACAGCGTGCTGTTCATTTCAATCCCTTTCAAGGAACAAGCGGTGTACTGAGGTTCTCAACAGGAGAGAACTGTTTCTCACGTACCCCGGTCGTCGATGGGTCAAACACTTGACGGCGGTTGCAGCATGTTTGGCGAAGGTCTGCGTCGGGAAGCATCGTCCATGTCACCGTCCTCATGCGATGTGTCAGTACGCCAGTTCCGGTCGATGGTCTTCATCACACGAGCCACCATTGGGGCTGGCTCGTGCAAGTAGATCTTGCGCAGTTCGAATCGGCCTATCAAGACAACGGTGACCCGTGGAGCTTTGCAACATCCCCGTATGAGCAACACAAGTACGACGTGACGGTGGCTTCCCTGCCACGACCTCGCTACAAAAGATGCTTTGAACCAGGCTGCTCGATTGGAGCTCTGACGGGTCGATTGGCCAGGCGCGTCGACGAGGTCGTGGCCATCGACGCATCGGCAACCGCCGTCGCCGCCGCAATGGATCGGCTTCGTTCCCTCGACAACGTCAGCATCTCGGTCGGTTCGCTTCCGGGCCAGTGGCCAACCGGCACCTTCGACCTGATTGTGTGGTCGGAGCTCGGCTACTACTGGGACGCAGCAGAACTGCCGACGATCATCGAACAAGCGCAAGTGAGGTTGAATCCCGAGGGGCATTTCGTTGCCGTGCACTGGCTCGGCCACTCAAGCGATCACCTTCTTGGCGGAAACGACGTGCACGCCGTCATAGGCCAAGCGTTGGGAACGCCAATCATTCGTCATCTCGAATCACAGTTTGTCCTCGACATCTGGGAATTACGATGAGACGGTCTCGTCGGATCGACGCCATCGTCGTAGCCGTGCCGGCGCGTAACGAGGAATGCCGTATCACTGATTCCATCGCGTCCATCCTCGTCGCTGCCGACGCCGTTGGACCGCGAGTCACCGTTGCGGTATCAGTTGCCGCGGACGGATGCACGGACAGCACCATCCAGCTACTCGGAGTTATCGCCGACAGGACTTCGACAGTTCGAGTGGTGAGCGGGCTGTGGAACTGTGCAGGTGGGGCTCGTGGCGCCGCCGTCGCAAACGGCATTGCGTCACTTGCTGCGGGCGGCCCGATTGCATCGCAGGCAATATGGATCGCGACTACAGACGCCGATTCGCAGGTTCCGTCCGACTGGCTTACCAGCCAACTTCGATACGCTGAGTCAGGACACGACGCAGTCGCCGGCATTGTCGAACTCCATGACGACGACGACCGAACCGACGAGTTGATCAACCGCTTTGCCCGCAACTACTCCATCGGCGAACGAACGCACACGCATGTCCACGGAGCCAACATGGGAATCCGGGCCAGCGCGTACGCTGCAGCGGGCGGCTTTCCCCCGGTTCAGCGTTCAGAGGATCGACTGCTCTGGAACGAACTGGTTCGACTGAACTTTCGCGTCGTCTCACCAGTGGCGGTAAAGGTTGCCACCAGCGGCCGACTGTCGGGCCGCGCGGTTGGCGGTTTCGCTGACGCGATGGCGAACGCATGGATATGAACATCGCACCCAGCACCGACGATACGAATCGCGCCTTGCGCGAACGGCTGGCCTTGGTCACCCAAAGCCCGCTGCCCGTGCCTGGCAATGGTTCAACCCATATTCGATTCCGAACTCTTTGGGACATCGCGAGGCAGGACCTCGAACTGGCTCGGCTGGCCGAAGCTCATCACGATGCGCACGCCATCGCGCACGATGTCGGAATCGAGCTAGCGGAAGGTCTCTACGGTGTGTGGGCCGCGACCGGACCGTCACCGCTCGTTGCCACGCCCACCGTGGAGGGCTATTCGATCGCTGGCGAAGTGCCTTGGTGCACCGGAATCGGAGTCGTAGATCGAGCGCTCGTGGCAGCGCGTTGCAACCTCAACGATGGCAGCCAGGATGGAATGCTTATCGACGTACGGGTCGAAGATGGCGTCGTCGTGCGATCCGATCGACCGTGGTTCTCGGCGGCGTTCTTACACACCGGAACCGCGTCGTTACGTTTCGATCGCACGGTGAACGCCGCCGCCATCGCTGCCGAACACGACCGATACTTCAAACGGGCGGGCTTCTGGCACGGAGCCATCGGCGTCGCCGCCTGCTGGTCTGGCGGCCTTCGCGGGCTGCTTGATCGCTACGCTCAGACGTGGCGGCGATCGGACGGACACTCGGTTGCCCACCTTGGCAGCGCCGACGGGTGGGCGAACGCAATGGACGCGGTGCTGCAACAGGCGGCGTTCGACATTGATGCCAACCCGTACGACGTCGATGTTGCCGAGGCTCGGGCCCGGTCGGTGCGGCATGTCATAGAGCGAGCCTGCACAATGGCTATGGATCACCTCGCCGTCGGAGCCGGACCGGAGCCACTCGCGTTCGACCCGGAAATCGTGGCCCGCACCCAGCAGCTTCAGCTCTACGTTCGCCAGTGTCACGGGGCAAGAGACATGGAACCCCTCGGCCGATATCTGCTGAGGGGGCCTTCAGACGCCGCCAAAGGTGTTTAACTCGGTGGGATGAGGCTTCGACGACGACTGGGATTCGTAGCGGCCTTCTACATCGCTACCATCGCCGCAACCGGTGCCTTCGCCTTGATGGCGTCACGGAGCCGGGCCGACTACGCAGCGCAAGGACAATCGCTCACCGTGGCACTCGAACAGGTCCGTCAGCTGCGCACGAGTTACCTTGACATGGAGACGGGAGTTCGCGGTTTTGAGATCACCGGTGACGCGACGTTCCTCGAACCCTTCGAGGCTGGAGGTCGTGCGGTAACAGGACTTCGGGCTGAGGTCGAGCGGGCCACCAGGGCCGACGAGACGCTCACGGGTGACCTTGCGAAGGTCACGGCTCTGGGTACGCGTTGGATCACGGAATCAGCCGAACCGACGATTGCCGCCCGCCGCGTCGCCGGCTCGTCGGAGCAGACGGGCGCGCCGCCAGCCGACGGTAAGGCTCTGTTTGACGAGCTCCGAGTCGACTTCGATCGGTTCGATAGCGAGCTACACCTTCGACGAGACGACGCCAACCGCAGGCGCGAGCACTCGGCGCGCCTCCTCACGACACTCGTTCTTTCGGCACCAGCGCTTGCCATCGCAGTCTCAGCAGTCGCGGCGTGGCTGTTGCATCGATGGATCTTGCGTCCGATCGACGCCATCGGCGCCGCAGTTGAACGGGTGCGATCGGGCGACCTTGATGCAACGGTGCCGACCCTCGGGCCGCCTGACGTGGCCGAACTCGGACAACGAGTTGACGATATGCGTCGCACCATCATCGCCCAACGCGACAGCGAGCTCCGCGCTCGCGAGAGCGTGGAGCAAAATGCGTTGCTAGCGGTGCGAGTTCGAAATGAGCTTGCCGCCGACGTCGGCGAGCTGCCGGCCGGCTGGACTGGAGCGGCCTCGATGCTTGCGGCCGAGGGCATCGTGGCCGGTGACTGCTACGACGTCACTTTGCTGTCGCCGACCATTCTCGCCACCGTCGTCATCGACATTGCCGGGCACGGCGGTGGTCCAGCCGTCGCAGCCCTTCGATGCAAGGAGATACTTCGAGCCGCCTTACGAGCTCGAATGAATCCCGGTCAGGCACTCGCCCATCTTGCTGGGCAGGTCGGAGATCTCGAAGAATCGTTCCTTACCGCCTTCGTCGCCACCATCAACACCGTGAACGGTGACTGCCACTACGCCAACGCCGGCCATCCGCCTGCGCTCTTCCAGAACGACGGCGTTCTTGAGGAACTCATGCCGACCGGACCGCTCATTGGGCCCTTCCCAGGTCAGTGGCATACCGAAAAGCGCGTCGTCAAGCCAGGGGGCCAACTCGCTATTTACACTGACGGACTTACCGAGGCCCGCAACTCCGGACGGGCTTTCTACGGTATGGAGCGCCTCACGGAACGGGTCATGTCGGTGCCATGTGTTGACGCGCAGCACGTCATCGACGTTTGCTTTGCGGACCTGAAGACGTTTCGTTCCGAGCGCCTCGTAGATGACGTCACGATGGTGATTGTGTGCCGAGACTGTGCCGACGCCGATGAGCATGTTTCATGACAACGTTGACGGGGTACCACCCCGACGGGCTCAATGCTGCAAACATGGTCGAGCGGGCTCAGAGCGATTGATAAGTAAAGGCTGGTGGATGAACCCTCCATATCTCAGCGGGTCGGCGTCTCCACCCAACCAGTACGTGTTGACCTCATGACGCCAGCACCCCAAACGCTCAGCTTGAGCTTGGATGCCGACGCGCGGTCGCTCGCGCCGATGCGACGGGCGTTGCGCGCATGGCTGATCGAGATTGATGCTGATCAGGTTTCAGATGTCGTTCTCGCCGTCGACGAAGCCGTGGCCAATGCAATCGAACACGCCGGCCTGACTGAGGGCGAAGCCATTACGGTCCACGCCCGAGTCGACGATGGAACGCTACACGTTGAAATCTGCGATCAGGGCGTCTGGAAGCAACCAACGCCCAACGAAGCACGCGGGCGGGGGCTTCTGATCATGAATGCGGTAATGGACGGCGTGTACATCGAACATCGAGACGACGACACGTGTGTCGTGATGTCCCGCCAGGTTCGCTAGGGCTTGCTGAGCGGAGAGCCGATCTGCTTGAGGAACGTCAGCATGTCATCGGCGTGCTCCTCCTCCACTGCGAGGATCGATTCCATCAAACGGCGGGTAGTGATATCGGTGTCGCCGAGCCATTGGGCAATCTCGCTGTAGCTCGCTATGGCGATTCTCTCGGCGACCAAGTCTTCGGTGATCATCTCAACAAGATCGTTCCCGGCGACATACTCGGCGTGGCTTCGCTGCACCAGAGTGGCGGGGTTGAAGTCAGGCTCTCCCTGCAGTTGCACGATTCGCTCGGCAATCTGATCAGCGTGGCCCTGCTCCTCAGTGGCGTGCTGAAGGAACTCGGCGGCAACAGGAGCAGCGTTGATTCCTTCGGCCATGAAGTAGTGCCGCTTGTACCGAAGGACGCAAACCAGTTCCGTGGCCAGCGCCTCGTTCAGTACCGCGATCACCCGTTCGCGGTCGGCTCCGTACGCTTCAGTAACCGGACCTTTCTCAATGTGCGAGCGGGCGTTGGCACGAAGGGTTTCGAGATCAGAGCGATGTTCTTCCATGCATGATCGTGTACCCACATCTGACGCACCCCAAACGTCCGAGGGCCCCGAGCGGCTCAGTTGAGGGCGTGGCGCTCAAGCCGGATCGGAATCGCCTTGGCCCCAGGGGTCTGCGCGTCATGTCCGTGATGATCGAGTGGAAGAAGAACGTTGGCCTCGGGGTAATACGCTGCTGCCGATCCCGCCGGAGTGGGGTAGCCAACGATGCGGTAGCCGCCAGCGCGACGCTCGGCGTCGGGGAACACGCTGACGATATCGACCAGGTCGCCGTCCCGAAACCCGAGTCCGGCGATGTCGGACGGGCTGATCATGATCACCTTTCGATCTCCCGATATGCCGCGGTAACGGTCGTGGTGGCCATAGATGGTCGTGTTGTATTGGTCATGCGACCGTAGGGTCTGCAGCACCAACTGGCCGGCTGGGCGTTTCGACGGCACGACAGTTGTCAGCGAGAAATGGGCCTTGCCGTCGGTGGTGGGGAAACGTCGCTCGTCGCGCGGTGCGTGCGGCAATGCGAAGCCACCCGGCTCGCGAACTCGCTCGTTGAAGCGCTCAAAACCCGGGACCACTCGCCCGATCCGCTCTCTGATCGCGTCGTTGTTGCTACGAAACTCGCTCCAAGGAACCGGGTGTCCTGAGCCGAGCAGCGTTCTCGCAAGATCGCAGATGATGGCAACTTCACTTCTGAGCAACTCCGACGGCGGCGCAAGCACGCCTTTGGATGCGTGCACCAGACTCATCGAATCTTCAACGGTGACGAACTGCTGGCCACCAACGCCGTGGTCCTCATCGGTTCGACCAAGCGTGGGCAAGATGATTGCCGTCTGGCCACCAACCACATGCGACCGATTCAATTTCGTCGATATTTGCACCGTTAGCTGCGCGCCGGCCAAGGCTCGTTCTGTCACATCGGTGTCGGGAGCGGCACGAACAAGATTGCCGCCAAGGCTCACCAGAACCCGAGCACGTTTGGCACGAAACGCGCGAACGGCGTCGATGGTGTCGAGACCATGTGCTCGGGGCATGTCCACGCCGAACTCTTTCTCGATGGCGTCGAGAAGCTCAGGCTCAGGGCGTTCGAAGATACCCATGGTCCGATCACCTTGCACGTTGCTGTGTCCGCGTATCGGGCTGAGACCGGCTCCAGGACGACCGATGTGCCCGCCCATGAGAGCCAAGTTGGTCATCTCATTGATGGTGTCCATTGCGTTGAGATGTTGTGTGATACCCATAGCCCAGCAAATGATGAGTCGCTTCGAGCCGGCAATGATCTCGAACGCCTCCCGAACCTCGGACGTGTTGAGACCGGTGGCCGCCAAGAGCGAATCTTCTTCTACGGCGTCGAGATGGGCGGCAAGCGATTCAAAGCCTGACGTGAAGCCGTCAATAAACTCCCGATCAATCGTGCCCGGTCGTTCACGGTCGCGTGCGACGAGCCAACGGTTCCACAGTTGGAACAACGCTTGGTCGCCGCCCAGCCGGAGGGCAAGATGAAGGTCGGCCAACTTGGTGCCGTCGCCGACGATCCCGCGTGCCTTCTGTGGGTTCTTGAACCGCAACAGCCCGGCCTCCGGCAGGGGGTTGATGGCGATAATCGCAGCTCCCGCTCGCTTGGCTTCTTCGAGCGTTGTGAGCATCCGCGGGTGGTTGCTTCCGGGGTTCTGACCAACGACGAGAATGACGTCGGCCTTCGCAAAGTCGTCCATGTGCACGGTGCCCTTGCCGACCCCGATCGACTCGCCGAGGGCAAAGCTTGTGGGTTCGTGGCACATGTTCGAGCAGTCGGGAAGGTTGTTCGTACCGAAGCAGCGCACGGCCAACTGGTAGACAAACGCTGCCTCGTTGCTCGTGCGTCCCGATGTGTAGAACACCGCCTCATCGGGACTGCCCAGCGTTCGGAGTTGCAGTGCGATCTCCTCGAAAGCAGCATCCCATGAGATTGGCTCATAGTGCGAACCGTTCGGCCGCTTGATCATGGGTGAAGTGAGACGACCCGCTTGACCAAGCCAGTAGTCGGATCTGTTTCGGAGATCGGCGATTGAATGCCGGGCAAAGAACGCCTCGTCAATTCGTTTACTTGTGCCTTCTTCGGCCACCGCCTTGGCACCGCTCTCGCAAAACTCGACCCGGTGACGCTTACCGGGAGGCGGTTCGGGCCACGCACATCCCGGGCAATCGAACCCGTTCGGCTGGTTGATGACGCGCAAAGAGTGAACAGCTCGTCGGGCGCCCATCGCACCCACCGAGCGGGTGATGCTCGACAAGATGGCCGGTGCGCCGGTGGCCCACTTCGCGGGTGGCGAAATCTGGTTGTCGCATGGTTCCGACGACATCACTTCCGAAGTCATGACCAACAGTCCCCGAAGGGCGAGGGAATTATACCTAAATGGTCACACAAGTGACATATTCGTCCTGCGCCCCGACGTTGCCTGGCTCATTGCTGACCGCTACGAACTCAGGTGCTTGCTACGGCTCCGGCTGCATCGAAAAAGGCTTCGTCAGCCGGACGCTTTACGGACGCGAAGAAGTCCGTAACAAGGCGGGCCGGTTGCCCCGTTTCATGGCGAATGGTCAACGAAACCCCGCGATCTTCGAGAAACCTTCGGGCCGTGACTACCCCGCTGTACCCGCCGCAGTCCATGAACGTCACGCTGCCTAGGTCGACGGTGACCGACACGTCAAGCCCCGTGATACACGCCTGGTAGAGGCTGTCGCGTGTTGCGCTGTCGAGCTCTCCTGACGCGATTACCAGCCGCTGAGCGGCATCCGTCGTGACCCGAACGTTGAAGCCCGCCCCGGGCTCGTCGTTGACGAGGTGATGAACACTGGGCGTGCGACCCGGTATGAGCATGGTCTGCGACCTCCGTTGAGAGGCGCTACCAAGGGCTGGAGCAACGCAGAGGAGACAAACGTCGTCTCGGTAGTTGCAATGTTACACCAAGCAAGGCCATCTCGGCATCAAATCTTTGGAGCTTGCAAAAAGTCAGTCACGGCGAGAGGGTGGAGGCGGCGGTCGTCGAACTTGTGCGAGTGAATCGATGGTGAGCGTTCCCGCAACGAGCGACTCGGCCACCTCGGACAATCCTCGGTTGTTGTTCCGTGCGAATGCTCGAAGGCGAGAGAAGGCCTCGTCCATATCGACACGGCCCCGTTCGGCGATCATGCCCTTTGCCTGCTCAATCGCAATCCGACTGTCGAGAGCACGCCGAAGTTGGCCCTCACGAATCGCCGCCTTCCGGGTCACTTCATCCTGCACGATGGCAATGCTCGCCACATCGGCCAGAGCCTGAGCGAGCGCAACGTCCTGTGGAGACAAGGGGGCGGGAACGGACAGGAACAGATTCAGACATCCAAGAATGACGTCGTTCAATCGCAGAGGAACGGCGCACACGGAAGGAAACCCGGCCCGGACCGTTTCGATTGCGAACTCAGGCCAAGGTGACGAGGCACGCAGGTCGCCGTTCATCACGGTGGCACCCGTGCGGAAACACTCGAGACATGGTCCGTCGTCGTTTTGGATTTGGAACAGTTCGAGCAATTCGATCTGCTCGGTTGAAGCGCCGATTACTCGTAAGAGGCCCGACGCATCAGCCAATAAAATTCCCGCAGCAGATGCGCCGAGCAGTTCAACACATCGTGCTGACAGCAATGTGAGCACCTCGATAACGTCAAAGTCGCCGACGAGCGTGTCGACGATTTCTACGAACGTCGAGGCAGTCAGCGCCTGACGAGTCCGTGCTCTCGATTCATCGATTTCAGAAGCCATTCAGACCCTCGCCTTCTCGATCGGTGCGGTCATCGACGAGCCTCAGCCGTCGAGTCACGATGTCCGCAGCAACTTCGCTCACTGTCCGTGAGTTACTGAATGCGTGCGCTCGGATTCGCACGAGTGCGTCCGCCACGGAGGTGTGCAACTGCACGGCCACCATGCCTGACGCCTGGTAGATCTGCGCGCGATACATCACCGAGTCCTCAAGTTCGGCGGCCAGGGTTCCAACCGGAGCCGCGTCCTGCAAACTCAACACGGTCTCGGTGAGAACCTCCACCAGGGCAACGCTGTCATCATTCTGGGCCTCGGTTAGGTCGCCCTCATGATCCTGATAGATCGTGAGCACGCCAACCTTGGCGCCGTTGTTCGTGAGGGGATATGCAAACACCGCTCCAACGCCGGATGCATTGGCGAGGTCAACGAACGTTGGCCACCGACTCACAGCCGACGCGTCGAAGCGCGGGGCATGTACGGGGTGGCCGAATCGGTATGCGTCCTGACATGGCCCAACACCACTTACAAACTGCAAATCTTCGAGGGCTGCCATTCTTTTGTTCGATACGCACACGGGCCCGGTCTGGCGCCCACCCATGATGGTGATGCCGGCACCAGCGACGACGAGAACTTCGACGCATACCCCGCACAAGCTCGACGATCGCGCTGCTTCGCGCCCTAAGGCCACGGCGATGCGCGTCGACTGCTCAAGGTTCACGGATACAGCTCAAGCTCGGCGGGATAAGGCGACACGTTGCAACTTTCCTCTCCGCGAGCGCCACAGGTGTGCAAGCAGCGAAGATTGATAGTCTACCGGGGATGTGGCAGTTCAGTCGGCAAAAACACTGCGACTGTTGTCGATGAAGAACGTATGGTCGTGGCCCTTGTTCGGATCGGACGAGTTGTATGAGGTACGAGTCGAGCCGTTGGGAACATGCTCTTCCGAGTAGATCGCTCCCACAGGGCAAACGTCGGGTTGGTAGCAGGCGGTGCACGAGGTGCATTCGTCCAGGTTCACGTACAGGATGCTGTCGCCAAAGATGGCGACGGCGTCAGCGTTCGGCGCATGGCTGTTTTCAACGACCCCGCTGCCAGCTGCTTGCTCGGAGATCAACACATTCTTGGCTGCGTCGAACTCGTAAATGCATTGCACTGGACAGACATCGACGCAGGCTCGGTCCTTTACCCCAATACAGGCTTCGGTAATGATCGCTATTCCAGTCATGCACTCCTGTCCCCCGATCAAGCGTTTTTCAAACGTGGTTTGCGAGATGGTTTAGGTTGTTCTGTGACCGGGTACGTCTGCCGGAGCAGGAGGGCGGTCTGGTAACGCAGTTCAACGACAAGGGGCAAAACGTGGTCGAGACAGGAAGTAATGATTCACTGAGGGTCGAATTTGAGCACGATGGAACCATCGTTGTGTACGGCGACATCGATATCGCTGGTGGCCCGGTCCTCGAAGAGGCTCTCGGCGCCCACGAGGGTGACGGCCCTGTCACCATCGATCTGCACAACGTGTCATTCATCGACTCGTCCGGGCTTCGGAGCCTCCTCAACGCCAGCCGCCGAGCCGCCGAAAGGTCGTCTCACGTCGCTCTTCGGGGCGTTGGCCACGAGGTCACGCGCTTGCTCGAGATCACCGGCACCACCGAACGATTCACTATCGAGCCTGCCTCGTGATCAGCGCTACGACGCTCGGTCCGATCGAGATTCGTGTGCCCCCGGAGCCATCGCTCTCACGGGTTTTGCGGCTGGCCGCAAGCGGCGTCGCCTCGCTTGCTGGCTTCACCGTCGATGAGATCGAGAACATCAAAATTGCCGTGAGCGAGGTTCTCATTGCGTTGGTTGAGCACGGTTCCGGCGAGCCCATCGACATGCTGTTCTCCGCAAATGACAGCTCGTTTGATATTCGCGGCCGTACTGCCGTCGAAACCTTCGATATCAATCATCCCGACCTGAGCCTCTGTCGGACGGTGCTGGCCGAAGTGTGTGTGGACCATCGAATCGATGAAGTGAATAAAGAAGTTCACATCTGGGCGGCGGTACGCCACGAAGCCATCGCATGACGCAACCACCCCCGGTTCCGGACGGCGAAGACGCGGCCCTGAGCGACCTGCTCGAGCGCTACGGGATCACGCGTGACCCTGCGCTCCGTGACCAGATCGTGGCGGCAACCATGTGGATAGCGACCCGCAGCGCTCGTCGCTTCGTCGACCGCGGTGAGCCGTTCGACGACCTCGTTCAAGTAGCCCGTATCGGCCTTCTGAAGTCAATCGACCGATTCGACCCGAGTCATGGCGTCCACTTTGGCGCGTATGCCACTCCCACAATCCTCGGCGAGCTACGTCGTCATTTTCGCGACCATACGTGGAGCGTGCACGTACCTCGTCGGGCAAAGGACATGCGGCCTGCGGTCAACGCCGCGAACGAGGAACTCGGGAAGGAACTCGGGAGATCACCTCGCGTGTCGGAAATTGCCGAACGACTCCGCGTGTCACCCGACATCGTCATCGAATCGCTTGAAGCGAACAACGCCTACCGCGCTCAAAGCCTTGACCCAGCAGGCACCGGAAAAGCGACGGCCGTCGAAGGAGGTTTCGATGCATCACTCAACCGCGAGGTTGTGGCACGCCTGCTGGATCAGTTGCGGCCACGAGAGCGCAAGATTCTGTACTTACGGTTCTTCAAAGACATGAGTCAGGAACAAATCGCCACCGAAATCGGGACCAGCCAGGTGCACGTCGGGCGCCTGATTGCATCAAGCTTGGTAGCGCTTCGTCGACACTTGGACGATGAAACCGCGTCACCAAGCCCGCCGGGCTGAACGCTCTTTTATACGACGATTGATGCATACAGCGCGTCGTACTGCTGCACCATGATGTCGCGATCGAATCGCTTTACGGTCACATCCCGGATGATACGACGGTCGAGGCCGGAGACTGCGTCCACGGCTTCAACTGCTTCTTCGATCGTGTCCACGACGAACCCGCTCATACCGTGGTCGATCAGCTCCGTCATCGACCCGCGCCCAAATGCAACGACTGGCGTGCCGCACACCATCGACTCAACGACGCTGTAGCCGAAGGGTTCCTCAAAGTCGATGAGATGAAGCAACGCAGACGCGCGGCCAAGCACTGCCGGTCGATCGGCTGCGGCTACGGGGCCGACGAAGCAGACGCGATCTCCATCAACGTGCGGTTCGACTTGTTCTTGAAAGTAGCGTTCGTCTTGGACGATGCCGGCGATGACGAGGCGACGCCCGGCCCGGCGCGCTACCTCGATCGCCGTCGCCGTTCCCTTTTCGGGGTGAATTCGACCGAAGAACAGCAAGTAGTCGTCGGGGCTCGTCTCCAACGGGAACCCTTCGATGTCGATGCCATGGTGAATGGTGGCGGCGTAGGACAACTTCGGGTGGCGATTCGCGTCGCTAATGGCCACGTAGCTGTTCCCGGAGTTGTATCGCTCGTACACCGGAACGATTCGCTCGGACGAGAACCCGTGGATCGTGGTCACGACGGGTGTCGTCACCAGCCTGCTGTAGGTGAGCGGTAGGAAATCGAAGCCGTTGTGGATCACATCAAACTGATCGGCGCGTTCAAACAGATCAGCAATGTGCACGCACTCGGCCGCCTTCGGATCGATGTCGGCGTTCTCCGACCAACCGCTGGTGGCCGTCGCACGTAGCCGAGCAGACGTAATCGAGTCGGCGCTCGCGAACAACGTAACGTCGTGACCCAACGACACCAATCCTTCGGTAAGCAGCGACGCAAAGCGTTCCCACGGGCCGTAGTGACGCGGGGGCGTGCGCCACGCAATGGGCGCAAGCACAGCAATGCGAAGCTTCATATCGCTCTCTTCCTTGCACGGCCGGAAAACGAACCCGTGCACCCACTGCTACCCGGTCTGCATCTCATTCAAACAAAGGGCCCAGACGTGTCGCGGAAGACGCCTCTTCGGCTCAGCACGGCCGTCGTTCGTTTACTTGTGTGGTCGGCCGGGTAACGCACCTCGTCTGACAGATGGCGAGCAAGAACAATCGACACGGAGGTTCCATCATGAACAAGCGGTCCAGGCAATCCCCCATAGCAGCCAATGCGATCGGTCGGGGCCTTGTCGCAGCAGCAGTTGGCACCGCAGCGATGGATGTCGTTTCCTTTGTGCAGTTCCGTCGCAGTGGCGGTCGGCAGAACTTCGGCGGCTGGGAATCGGGCGCAGGGCTGAAGACATGGGCCGACGCATCGGCATCGGGGCAAATCGGAAAGCGTCTGTACGAAGGGCTGCTGCAACGCAACCTGCCCGACGACCGCGCCCGTCTCACGAACAACACGGTGCACTGGGCTACCGGCCTCGCGTGGGGTGCAGGGTTCGGCATCGTGGTCGGAACCAACCGCCGATCACCGTTGTGGGGCGCGCTGCTCGGCTCCACCGCCTGGCTCACAAGCTACGCAGTGTTGCCGGTGACAGGTCTCTACAAGTCGATCACCGAGTACGACCTGGCCACGCTGGCGAAGGATCTCGGTACCCACCTTGTTTATGGTCTCACGACCAGCGCCACCTTCGCCGCCCTTCGCTGACGTGCAAGGCCAGCCGACCGGTTTGACCAACGAACCCAACGGGTACTGACTCGCATGGCCAAGTCACCAAAACCACCCACCCCTGCCAACAAACCGACAAAGATCTCGTCGGCGTCCAGGCGGTCCGAGACCTTCGTTGCCGGGGGTGAGCTGCATCAACGCGCCAGCGGTTCGGTGCCACCGCTGACAACCAACTTCGGCCTCGGTCTCACCGACAATCAGAACTCATTGCGGTACGGCGATGTGGGACCAACACTGCTCGAAGACTTTGCGCTCCGCGAAAAGATCTTTCACTTCGACCACGAACGCATTCCCGAACGCGTCGTCCATGCCCGTGGATCCGGCGCGCACGGTTTCTTCGAATGTACCGCCGCCATTCCGCAGCTCACCAAGGCCGGACTCTTCCAGAAGAAGGGAGAGCAAGTGCCGGTCTTTTGCCGCTTCTCAACGGTGGCCGGCGGCGCGGGTTCGGTTGATACGCCACGCGACGTTCGCGGGTTTGCGGTGAAGTTCTACACGCAGCAGGGAAATTGGGATCTCGTCGGCAACAACATCCCCGTGTTCTTCATCCAGGACGCCATCAAGTTTCCTGACCTCATTCACTCGGTGAAAATGGAGGCCAACAGTGGCTACCCGCAAGCCGCCTCCGCGCACGACACGTTTTGGGACTTCATATCACTCATGCCCGAGTCCACCCACATGATCATGTGGGCCATGTCGGACCGAACGCTGCCGCGCTCGCTCCGCATGATGGACGGCTTTGGCGTGCATACCTTCCGCCTCGTCAACGCCAAGGGAGAATCAACCTTCGTGAAGTTCCACTGGCGCCCAAAGCTGGGCGTGCAGTCGACCGTGTGGGACGAAGCGGTCAAGCTCGCCGGCGCAGACCCCGATTTTCATCGACGCGACCTCTACGAAGCAATCGACGCGGGCAACTACCCCGAGTGGGACCTTGCCGTGCAAGTCTTCGACCAGCAGTTGGCTGACTCGCTCCCGTATGACGTTCTTGACGCCACCAAACTCATCCCCGAAGAAATCGTTCCCCTCCGAGTTATTGGCCGTATGGTGCTGAACCGCAACCCCGACAACTTCTTCGCCGAAACCGAACAGGTCGCATTCCTCCCAACCAACATCGTGCCGGGAATCGACTTTTCCAACGACCCTTTGCTGCAAGGCCGCATGTTCAGCTACCTCGACACCCAAAAGTCGCGACTGGGCACCACCAACTTCCACCAGCTACCCATCAACGCACCGAAGTGTCCGTTCGGAAACTTCGAGCGCGACGGAATGATGCAAATGCAGGTGCCGAAAGGCCGATCCAACTATGAGCCGAACAGCCTTGCGCTCGCCGGTGAAGACGGCGGACCACGCGAGACGGCCGAAGGCTTCTCAACGTACCCGGACAGCGACAATCCACACGATCTCAGCGCGCACGGCAAGGTCCGCCACCGATCCGAAACCTTCGCCGACCACTACAGCCAGGCCCGACTCTTCTACCGCAGTCAGCTGGCCATAGAGCAGGCCCACATCGCCTCCGCGCTCGTGTTCGAACTTTCAAAAGTAACGCTGGCCCACGTACGTGAACGCGTGCTCGCGAACCTGCAGAACGTCGACGCCGATCTTGCCGCGCGCGTGCGGCAGGGCTCGGCGGCAAGCTCCCCGCAGCTTCGACGCCGGCTCGGGCGCCTCTCGATCTGCCACTCGCTCCTTCACTGTCGATCTTGCGCCGAGCCACGCCCACGCTCGACGGCCGCACGGTTGGCATTCTGTTTGCCGATGGATCACTGCGAACCGACATCGTGCGAGTGAAGGCCGACGTCGAGTCACACGGTGGCCGTGCCGTGCTCATTGCCTCCAAGCTGCAGGGCACCGTCACCAAAGGCGGCACGGTCGACGCCGACGCGCAACTGGCCGGACGACCATCGGCCACGCTCGACGCAATCGCTCTTGTGCTTACCCCGGAAGCGGCGACCGAACTGAGCGTCGACAGCGCCGCCATTCAATTTGTCATGGACGCCCACGCGCATCTCAAAGCAATCGGCCATACGCCCGGAGCACAACCGCTCTTGGATCGAGCGGGCGTGCCGGCTGGTGAGGGCATAACCGGATTGGACGATGCATTCGTTCCGGCAGCCGGTCGCAGGTTCTACGACCGGGAGCCGTCCGTTCGGCGGCTGGCCTGATCGCAAACATGTTTGAGAGAGCCAGCGCTCGGGCACGTTCCGCCATGGCATCTTCGACATTGGACCTCACTCACGTCGGCAGCGAAACTTCGAGATGGGCAGCCGTGGTCGACGCGATGCGGCCGTGGGCGGTTGGGGCTGATGCCTGCGCTCGATTGGTCGTGGTATCCCCACACCCCGACGACGAAACGCTGGGGGTCGGCGGTTTGATCGCCGAAACTGCGCTCCTTGGCGTGCCCATCGTCGTTCTGTCGATAACAGACGGCGAGGCCGCAAAAACGGAGAAGACCCGCCTCGCCAATCGGCGGCAGCGTGAACTCGTCAACGCGATGCGGTGTCTGGTGCCATGCGGGTCTTTACGCATTGTGAGGTGTGCGTTGCCCGACGGCGGTGTCGAACGGGCGATGTCGCAACTCATCGACATGTTGGCTTCGGAAATTCAGCCCGGCGACCTTGTGGTCTCACCCCTCCCGTGTGACGGCCATTCCGACCATGATGCGGCCGGTTCTGCCACTCGGCTGGTTGCGCCACGTCGAGGCGCCGCCTACGCGTTCTACCCCGTGTGGGCATGGGAACTGCACGATCCAAGCCAATCGGTCATCTCGACGGGTGGTCGCCGGATCGACCTCTCCGGACACGCGCGCCACAGCAAAGCCAAAGCACTCACGTGCTTCGTGTCGCAAACATCGGGCGTTTCGCCGGTGCTGCCAAACCACTTCCTCCGGCAATTTGATGAGCCCTATGAAGTGCTTGTGACCGACGAACTGTTTACCTCCCTGAACGGGAACGCTCAGTCGTCGGTTCTGAGCACAACCATCACCAACGGGCTCGTAGAACGAAACCGTTCGATGCAAACGGGCGCACTCAGCCGCATGACGTGGTTCACAGTTTGGGATAGCGGTGCATCGGGCATCCCTTCTACGGTGCAGCACGTCGATGCACCTCGCACTATGAACGAGGTATCGCAATGACCACTGACAAGTCCGTGACGAAGGACCTGATGGAAACACTCGCTGACGGGAGAGACGGCTACGCCCAGGGCGCAACGAAGCTCGACCAAGAGAACGCCGAAATCGCCAGCATGTTCCGCCGCTTCAGCTCGCAGCGAGCAACGTTCTACACCGAACTGGAGGACATGGCGAAAGGCTACGGCGATGATGTAGAGGAGTCAGGCTCGACGCTTGCATCGCTGCATCGTGGATGGATGTCGCTCAAGGACGCTCTCTCGGGTTCGAGCCCGAAGGGTGTCATTGATGCCGCTGAGCAAGGCGAGGATCATGCCGTCGAGGCCTATACCAAAGCGCTGGGCGCAGACATCTCCGCAGGTCTTCGGACGGTTGTCCAGCGTCAACATACCGATGTGAAGGCTGCGCACGATGAGATCCGGTCGCTGAAGCATTCATTCAGCGACCGGTAACCCGTTGGAAATCGCATGCAGCGCGCTCGTCATTTTCGGGGTGACGGGTGACCTCGTCCGCAAGAAAGTCTTTGCGGCGCTTTACGAACTCCAGCTGCTTGATCGGCTCAACATGCCGGTGATCGGCGTGGGTCGATCCAACTGGAATGACGACACGCTGCGCCGAACGGCCGAAACTGCCATTCGGTCGCACGCCGCCGATGACGTGGTGAATGACGCAATGCACGCAGTACTCGGTCGGCTGACCTATGTACGAGGCGACTACTCGTCAAACGACCTCTACGAAACGCTGCAACGGTCGGTTGCAGCGCACGAAATGGTTCTCTACTACCTCGCGGTGCCGCCCACGGTATTCGGCGCCATCATCACCGGACTCGGCGGCACCGCCGGCAGCGAACGGGCCCGGGTTCTTATCGAGAAGCCGTTCGGGTCCGATCTCGAAACGGCGCGGTCACCGTTGACGCTAACCGACGTCGTCTTCGGCCAATACGACGGCTACCTCGACGTGGATGGGGTCAGCCCGGGGTCGACCACCGACACCTTCGTGCACGCTCGGCTCTCGATCGACAACGACCGATGGCGGGACGTTTCGTGGACTATCACCGCCGGCAAGGCGCTTGAGGAAAACCTCTCCGAAGTTGTCGTGACTTTCAAGCCCGCCAGCGCACCCATGTTCATCTCGAACGAGTGCGAACCCGAACCCAATCAACTCCGCGTTCAAATGGCGCCAGAGGAATCGATCGTTCTCACTATGCAGGCACGAAGCTCCGCCGTGCCCCTCGGGACGGCCAGAACCGCACTGGCCTCGGCCGACAATTACCGACCCACCGAACGACTCGAGGCCTACGCCAGAATTTTCGATGATGCTCGCCGCGGCGACCAAACACGGTTCGCCAGCTGCGAGGTGCTGGAAAAATGCTGGCGAATTCTTGACGGCGTCGTTCACCGCACAATCACTCCGAAGACCTACGCACGCGGGTCAGAGGGACCGCGCCTCGCGCCCACGTCGTCAGCTAACGAATCAGTCCAGCGGTCACGTTGATAAGCAACGCCACAATGACGGTACCGAACAGGTACGAGAGCATCGCGTGACGCGTCACGGTCCGCCGCATAGCCCGCTCAGACACGTCCGTATCGGAAACCTGAAACGTCATTCCGACCGTGAAGGCCACATAGCCAAAGTCGTGATAGTCGGGCTCATTTCCGCCGGAGAAGTCGATTCCACCGGCAGGATCCGAATAGTAGAGATGGGCATATCGCATTGCGAACACGGTGTGAATAACCAACCATGACAAGACCACGGTGGTGACTGCCGCCACCGTGAGAACGACTTTCCCGGCGCCACCCACCTGTTCCGCCTTGACCAAGCCGACGATCACTCCCACCAGCGAAATGAGGCTTGCGCCCGTCACCACCACACGCGCTGCCGCCCGACTGTCGTCTTCGCGGGTAGCGACGGCTCGCACCGAGCTGGCGTCAAGGTTCCAGACAGTGATCCAGATCCACGCGACAAGAGCAGCCGCTGCTACGTCCCACCCGATCAAGACCGCAAGCTGCCACGGCGACACGAAACCCGTGCACAGCGCCGTTGCCACGCCCGCCACTGCGACGGCTAGCACCCGCACCTTTTCAGAGACGACACGCTCGTGATCACCCACAAGACCTACTGTAGATAACCCTCAACCGTTGCCTCCGGCCGCTCGGATGCCAGCCGATGCCGACAAGGAAGTACATGAAGTGTGACTACCCTTCGGACAGCCAACCGAAACCTAACCCGACTCCAACCAATACTTTTGCAGCGCGGTGGGAGGGTCATTGGTCGGCCCGTCGTAAGTTTGAATCGGGGGGTGTTCGGGAAGAGGGAAACATGGGCAAGGGCGCGATGTACGTGCATGACCAAGACCGGCCACAAGGACCTCGCCGACCGCGCAACGATCTTGGTCAATACGATGATCTGGTCGACGAGTGGTGGAACCCCGCCGGCGCGTTCGCGGCGCTTCACTGGTTGGCCGCGTCTCGCCAGTCACTCATCCCGACACCGGTGAGCCCGCACGATGTACTTGTCGACGTCGGATGCGGTGCGGGCCTGATGGCCAATGCAACGCTCGGCTACGTTCACATCGGGGTCGACCTCGTGACCTCCGGACTTGAGCGGGCGCAGTCACGCGGCGTCTACGCGGTGCGAGCAAACGCGGCGTGTCTCCCATTGGCATCGAGTTCAGCGACGGTGGTGGTCGCCGGCGAAATCTTGGAGCACGTCACAGACCTCGACGCGACGGTAAAGGAAGTTTGCCGAGTGTTGCGCCCTGGCGGAACCGTCGTCATCGACACCATCAACGACACGAGGTTGGCAAAGTTCTTGATGGTTACGATCGCCGAGCGGCTACCCGGCGGTCCCCCACGCGGCATACACGACCCAAACTTGTTCGTGAACCCGAAGCACCTTCAAAAGCTGTTCGCCGACCATGGCGTCGACCTGAACGTCTGGGGTCTGCGACCGTCAGTCCCCGACTACCTTCGCTTTGTCCTGAACCGCACCCGGTCGGTACGTATGCTCCCCTCTGGCCCCACCGCGGTTGTCTACCAAGGCCGTGGGACGAAACGACGTGAAGCATGAATTACCTTCCAACGCGGTGCCCGTGACCGGGGCAATCGTTGGCATCGGATCAGCCTTCCCGCCAACCCTCGATCAGCAGCAAGCATGGGATGGGTTTTTCGCCTCGCACTATTCTGACAGCCGCCTCGCCCGCCGAGTATGGCGAACCGCCGGTATCGACCAACGTCACTCGGCGATCGATCCGAGCGTCGAGAATCTCAGCAGCGCCACGACGGGAGCCCGCATGGAACGCTTTGCGCAACTCGCGGTTCCCTTGGCCTGCGACGCAGTGATGAACACACTCAATGCCTCCGGCTTGACGGCTGGCGACGTGGATGTGTTTACCGTCGTTTCATGCACCGGCTACGTGACTCCTGGCGTCGACATTCTGGTCGCACACGAACTTGGCATGCCAGCGTCGCTGCAACGGCTCCACGTCGGGCACATGGGCTGCTACGCGGCACTCCCCGCACTTGCAGCCACATCCGACGCCGCCTCAGCGCGAGGCAAGATCGGCGTAATGCTGTGTGTCGAGCTCACCAGCCTGCACATTCAGCCCCCTACCGACGACCTCGAACAGATCGTTGCCCATGCGCTGTTTTCCGATGCGGCGGCCGCTCTAGCCATAGTTCCCGACTGTCCAGGTCTCGAAGTGATCGACGTCATGAGTTCGACAGACTCGACGACGTCGGACCTCATGACGTGGCGTATCACCGATCTTGGATTTCGCATGCGTCTCTCGAACCAGGTGCCGGCCATGCTCGATAAGCATGTCTTTGCCCTCATAACACAGCTGCTGAACCGTCACGACCTGAGCATCACCGACGTCGACCACTGGGCGATTCATCCAGGAGGACCGAGAATCATCGACACCGTGGCGCGGCGACTTGGACTTCCCGACGCCGCAACCACCGCATCGCGAGAAACACTGCGCTCGCACGGCAACTGTTCTTCAGCAACGACGGTTCTCGTCCTCAAAGAACTGTCCGACCGCAACGACATACGTCCCGGTCAACACGTCGTTGCCATGGCGTTCGGGCCTGGCCTCACCCTGTACTCGATCTTGCTCCGCGCTCGCGCGTAAACGGTTTGGACCCGATAGCCACGACCGCTCCCTCATCACCCAACAAGGCACGTGTGACCAAAGATCACGCGGGCAACTGGCCTTCGGTGGTTTCGTCGGGCGCCGAGTTTGGCGGAGCCAGTTCATCATCGCGGCAATCTCGCAAGCTTGACATCACCGTGGACTCTTCCGCCGAGGCCATCGGACCGAACATCATCGTGATCGTGCCGCGACCGCCGCACGACGGGCAGCTAACGGCAGCCACAGCAAGCATGTCGTCGGGATCTGACGCCCCCTCAAGACGCCGCAGACTGTGCATCGAAACCTGGGCCGCCTCCCACTGAACACCACAGGTGCCACATTCGACGAGCCCGTCGGGCGTGATGCTGAAAATGCCTGCGAACCCGCCAGCGGAGTAAAGAGCAAGCACTTCCATCAGCGTGGTGTTGTCACTCGGAGGGGAGAAGTTGTCTACGGAGTTGGTCATTTTCCTTCCCTACCCGTTCCTCTTGCTGTTCAGTCTTCGATGCGCGTTGAGGTCGGATTACGATCGAGCCATGGCCGCTTCGGCAGATCGTGAACACCTCGCCGAGCAAACTGCTATCAGTGCCACCCACGTTCGACCGAAGCGTTCGAGATGACCGGCCCAGCCGATCCGCGGTTGTCGATCGCCCGATGGCGACTACATAGCCAGCACCTCGCCGGACCAGGGTTGGCCGACCCGGTAGCTGTTGTTCGGCATCTCCTCGCCGTGCAGGCCGAGAACCATTCGCAGGCCTCATGGGCGGTCGCCACGCGGACCACGACACCGGACGCCGAACTGTTCGGCCGCCTCTATGACGATGGGCTGCTGTTACGCACCCACGTGTTGCGCCCGACATGGCATTTTGTTCTGCCCGATGACATCGGCTGGCTGGTCGACCTCAGCCGATCGCGCCAGACCCGCGTGTGGGAACGACAGCTCGAACAAGAACGCATCGACCGCGTGGCCTGGGAACACGCCGCGACGCTGATCACCGAAACACTCGCCGGACGTACACTCACCCGTAGCGAACTGGCCGATCATCTCACGGCGAACGGCATCACCATGAGCGGCCACGCGCTGATGCTTGTGTGCGGGTTGACGGAACTCCACGGGCTGATCTGCAGCGGCCCCACCCGAGACGGGCACCACACCTACGCTCTTCTTTCCGACCGCGTGCCGTCCACCCGTCGACTTGAGCCCGACCACGCGCGAGCCGAGCTCGTCGAGCGATACATCGGCGGGCACGGCCCCGTCACGGAACGCGACATCGCGTACTGGGCCACGATGACGCTCGGCGAGGTACGCGCTGCAATCGCCGACATCGGCGACCTGCTCGACTCATTCGAATTGGACGGAACCACCTACTGGCACAGGCCCGGCGACGCCCCAACCGGGCCGATTGAACCGCGCGCGCATTTGCTGCAAATCCTCGACGAGTACTGCCGCGGCTACCAAGACACGCGTAACCTGCTCGCCCTCGACGGCCACCAAGTGACCGGCCGCGAATCCGCAGCCGGAATGGTGATCGCCGATTCACAACTCCTCGGCCACATGAAACGCACCGTCGGACCCGAACACGTCACTTTCGACATCCAACTCCTCCGTCAGCTCAATGGCGACGAGCACACCGCTCTCCAGCGAGCCGCTGACCGCTACGGCCATTTCCTTCACCGACCCCCACGGCTCCGCATTACAGAGCCCTGCTCGACAGAAGGTCATGCGAAATGATGGTTTATGTTGTTTTTAAGCGTTGAACAGGCACGTCATCTCCGAACTCACCCCCAAAGTTCTTTCGTAGACCCCGAATGATGTGGGAATATGTTGCTCTATGAGTAGCCGTCCGCCGCAAGAAGTTGTCCTCATTACCGGAGCGGCCGGTGACATCGGGTTTGCTACAGCAACGAGATTGGCTTCGCCTACCCGTTGTCTGGCCATGGCCGATCACGCCTCGTCGGAGGCAAAACTCGCGGCTCGAGTGAACGAACTCCGTTCAAGCGGCTTCGAAGTTGTCCAAGCGACCTTCGATGTTTGTGATCGGAAAGACGTGAGCCGGGCCATCGGAGAAATTGAAGCCTCGGTCGGGACGCCAACACTCGTCTTCAACAACGCTGGCTACCAGGGCGCGTTCGCTCGAGTTGATCAGATGATGACCAGCGATGTTGAACGGGTTTTTTCGGTCAACGTAGTCGGTGCGTTCAACGTCCTTGCGGAGACAGCATCTCGAATGATCAACACAGAGTCATCCGGAGTAATCGTGAACAGCGCGTCGATGGCCGGCGTTGGCGGCGCGCCGAACATGGCCGGATACTCTGCGTCGAAAGCTGCGGTCATTGGGCTGACCAAAAGCAGCGCGAAGGACCTCGCCCCGTTCAACATTCGTGTGAACGCGATCTCTCCGGCGTTCATCGGACCAGGTGCGATGTGGGACCGCCAAGTCGAACTGCAAGCGTCGGCCGGGAGCCAATACTTCTCGGCAGATCCTGCTGAAGTGGCCACCCAAATGATCTCCACGATTCCGATGCGCCGGTTTGGTTCGCTCGAAGAAGTGGCCAGCGTCGTCGAATTTTTACTCTCGCCGGCCGCGTCGTATTTGACCGGGGTCAACATCGAAATCTCCGGTGGCTCCGTCTGAGGTATGGCAGGGTTAGTGCGTGCTGAACCAAGGCTTGGCCGCTCCGCCCTTTTCGTTACTCGATCAAGACGGCAACGTCGTTTCGCTTACCGACCATCCCGATGCGTGGATCGTGTTGTGGTGGTTCCCACGAGCTGATACTCCTGGTTGAACTGTTGAAGGCCAGGGCTTCCGTGATCGAAGCTCATCGTTTGCCGAACTCGGCGCCATCGTGCTCGGGATATCGTTCGACGCTCCTGTCGCCAACAAGCGGTTCGCCGACAAGCAGCGATTCGCGTTCTCGTTGCTGTCCGATATCGACCACACGGTTGGCGAGGCATATGGCGTCATGCGTCCGGCCGGCCACAAGTGGGCCGACCTACCGCGCCGCATCACGTTTCTCATTGACCCGGATCGTGTCGTGCGACGCGTGTACGACGTTGCCGATGTTGCCCTCCACGCCGATGAGGTGCTGGCCGATCTGCGTCAGTTGACCCGTGGCTGAAGCTGCACCGTCAACCGGTGTGGTAAGCGACGCCGATCGTCTGCAACGCCGGGCCGATCTGGTTGCTCGCGGTGGTGCTCGTGCCGCCGTGTTGGGCGCTAACGACGGACTTATCTCAAACCTCTCGCTCATCTTGGGCGTCGCCGGTGCCAACGCATCGCAAGGTGCGGTACGGCTCGCCGGGTTCGCCAGCCTTGTCGCGGGCGCTCTGTCGATGGCCGCGGGCGAATGGGTATCGGTGCGCGCCCAAGTCGACCTTTACCGCGGTGTACTCGGCGAACTTCGCACCCTCGTTGCACACAGCCCAGCGCTCGTCCTCGATCGGTTGTCAGCCAAACTCGAAGACATCGGCATGGACACCGACACCGCCAAACGGGCCGCGACCGAAATCCCTCTCGATGAGGACTCCTTCCTCGCGTTCACTGCCCGAACCGTGTTCGGGATCAACAGTGATGAGCTCGGCAACCCGGTTACCGCCGCTCTTTCGTCGCTGCTGCTCTTCGCCGCCGGTGCGCTGATTCCACTCATGCCGTGGTTCTTCACCAGCGGTGTGACCGGTGCCGCCTGGTCGTTCGTGCTCACCGCTATCGGTGCCCTGTTCGTCGGCGCCTACGTGAGCCGATCAGCAGGAATGCCGCAGTGGAAGGGTGCCCTGCGCCAGTTCCTCATCGTCGTTGCCGCGGCCGGCGTCACGTACGGCATCGGCAAACTCGCAGGCACCGCCATCGGCTGACTGCGAGGCATGAGTTCGCCGCGAAACGTCGAACAACGCCAATCGAGTGCTCGGCCCCGATGCCGCCGTGAACTCAGCGAGTTGGTTGTTTGAGTGTGGTGCTCAGATGAGCCGCGACTGCGGCGACTCGACGGCGTGGTCGGTGCAGCCATTGAGGTATTTGGACAGACCTCGCGGCCAGATCGCTATGACCCCGTCGATTGTGACCGTACGAAATTTCTCCCAATCACAGCCAATGAAGCACGGGACGCCACCAATGTGAACATTCGCGAACCCGGGCACACTCGCGAGCACATTGCGAACCGCCTCGACTTGGCTGGTGACACCGGCAGCAAGTTTCGTACGGTCTCGACCATTCACGTAGAGACGTAGATCGGGCCGAAAGACCCCACCGACGTTACGCTCCTCGAGCCTGCCCGTGTATTTCTTGGCGTCGATCACGTACACGCCTGAGCGCGTCACTGCGATGTGATCGATGTTCGCCGCCCGCGAGCCAGGCATGAGCCGATCGTGAAGGGCCTCTGCGTCGGCGATCTGATCGAGGATTTCGGCGACTCGCCGCTCACCTTCGGCCCCGACCTTCCAGGCCGTTGTGGACTGTGACTCCGGTCCGATCTGCGGTCACCGAGCACTAGGGGCCGCCGGGATCGGTTTCAGTCCGTCAGACTTATCGCTGCATCCGAGTGCGCCACAAGCCGGTTCGGCGTGCTGCATTGCAGTGCAGCGATAAGCCTGATGTACTCGGAGGAACAACGCGATGCCGATGCCGCTGGCGATGCGACGCAACCGCACGAACCGCGTCACACCCAATCGTCATGATGACTCCATGGTGAACATTCAGCAGGCAAGGACAGCGCGACATCTCCAGGCCGACCAGCTATTTTTCCGCACCCTGCTAACCGAAGTTCGATCCTAGCGGAGGTGGATGGGAATCGAACCTGGGGGTTCGGCTGGTCTTTGTCGGTCCGCGCCGAGCAGCGCCGAATCGTTATGCCAGCACGTCGGATGGGCTTCGCAGCAGACCGGCACCGTCGCTTCTCGCCCGGCGTCGTAGATCATATGCGTGCCGAGGCTGAGCGAGTTCTACGGAATCGTGATCTACACGTACTTCGCCGATGAAAATCCGGGGGCACTTCCACGCGATTTACGCCGAACACGAAGCGCTGATCCGTATCGACAACGGGTCGACCATCCGCGGCGAGATCCCGAGGACCGCTATGGCACTCGTCGAGCAGTGGCGAGCGTTACATCACGACGAACTCCTCGCCAACTGGATGCTCGCTCAGGAGCCTGCCGCTCTATCAAGGATCGAGCCTCTCCAGTAGGCTTCGGTTATGCGGACTCTCGCCCGAGTCACCGACGTCGAGCATCTTGGCGCCCGCTCGCTTCGCGTCACGTTCTCAGACGGCTTGGTACGGGAGCTCGACTTCGCAAGTCGGCTTCCGGGACTTCTCGCGACCATCGACGACGAGGCGAGTTTCGCGGAGGTAACGGTCGACTCGGTTGCCGGCACCGTCTGCTGGCCGCATGGCATAGATCTTGACCCCGACGTGCTGCATGGTGATCACACCTCGTCATCGGCTGTCCAGCCACGGTTGCTGCGCGAGTACCGCTTGCAACAGACTGGCTGATCAGCGCTCGGGCGAGGACACAATCGATATCGACCAAGCTCACGATCGGCGGCCCGCCATGCCGGGAGTGATCCCGTCGTCGTACGACCGCACTGAAGAAGTTGGCGGCGCGCAAACCACCGGGCGTCTCGACCGTCCGCTGATCCAGTCCGGCTTCGAGCAAGACTACCGACCTGTTCGGGTCCTCAGACAATCGGGCCGCCAGAACCGCGCCAGCGGAACCAGCGCCAACAACAACGACGTCGTACATTCCACGCATGTCGCTCACATCGGCGCGGCGACGAGACCGGGCAGTAGCCAAGGCGCAAGCGGCACGAGTGCCGCCAAGACGAGCAGCGACATGCCGACCGCACGCGAGAACGCGGCTCCGTGCCGCCAGACCTTTTCGATCAAGATCACGCCAGCCAGTGCAACCATGACAGCGACGTTCATCGCGCCGACGGCGACCAGCACGATCATGAGTCCCCAGCAGCAACCGACGCAATAAAGCCCATGGTGGAACCCCACGCGGAGATCGCGTGCACGGGCCCGGTAACTCGCGTAATGGAAGAGGGAGCCCATAGGCGACCGGCAATGCCGCAGGCACGCTCCCTTCGGCGGCGTCAACTGGTAGACGCCGGCCGCCCCGAAGATCGCCGCCCCGCCCCATCGAGCGGCATGGGGAGCGTCGGCGACCAGTCTCGCTGAGCCCATGAGCACGCCGTACACGGCGGTACCGAAGGCCGTCCAGGCGATGAGGTAGCCGGCCAGGAATGACGCAATGCCGACGACGCGGTCCCGTGTCACGGGTCGCGCCGTCGCCGAGCGAATCCAAACAACAGCCATCGGGGCCACCGACGGGAACATCATCGCGGCCATCATCACGACCCAGATGAGCAGGAATGCTGGCAGCGACTGGCCCATCGTGCCGGGGCCGACGCCCATGGGGCCCGCCCAAGTGATCGTGACGACCCATGCCAGCGCCGCGATCAGACAGATCCCGATCCACCAAGGGGCGAGTTCGAGCACTGAGGCACCGAGCGGTGGATGCGCCGCGGCGGCCGACTCAGCCTTCATACACGAAATCGGTCACAAAGCTGTTGGTGCCAGAGAACTCCGCCTCCCAGTGGTCGTGGTAGTGGACAGCGCCCGCCTTCGCTTGGGTGAGCGGTTGTGTGACCGCGCCCAACAGAGGATTCGTGATGACGGGAGGGTGCGACCCGTCCATGCCGATCATCTCCTCGGCCTCCATCGATAGCAAGTCTCCGACGACTGCCTTGAGCGAACCGCCGTTCCGGTCGAAAGAGATCGCCGCTGGCGCGACACCCGCGACTTCGCCGATCAGCGGCGCGAGGCCGGCGAGGTGCCCCCCGGCACCACCCGAGAACACCGCGCCCAATGCTTCGGACTGTTCTGGCGTTGCGCGATCGTCGAGATAGAGAGCGACCCTCCATGTTCCGTCCGTCATCTGCTTCGGCGTGCGTACGGCCATCACCGCGTTGAGGCCCGATAGGTCGACGCCGTCCTTCTGTCCGTCGGTCACGTGCCACGCGAGCATCAGATCGCACGCTTCCTGTGTCGCCGGTCTCAGCCAGATGCACGAGCAACTCACATCACAGCTGCAGGTCTCGAAATAGTCCCCCTTGACCGAGAAACTCATCTTGCCCTCCTCCGTGGCCAGCACGAACACGCGCGCCAAGCTTCGTTTATACCACATGCTTCCAGGTTTTGCCAATGCAGCGAATTGGCTGGGGACTGTCCCACCGGCAACGCCGCTGAGGCGCATGAACGGTTCGAAAGGATCACTGCTCAATGGCGGCACGCAGGTACGTCGCAACTGTTCCCATGGTAGCCGGTGAGAGTGAGCGTGTTCGAGTGATGCCAGACGGCGGTGCGATCCCGACCGATCTCCCGGATGTCGACCGGCTCCGCAGCCTGTAGCGCAGCTTCCTCTAGCCCGCCGAAGTCATCGGACCGGCGGGTGGAAACGCCGCTGAGTACTCACCGGTTCCGGACCCGAAGGTCGCCTCCCTCCGAAGGCAACGGTCGCGCCGAGCCAGAACCGGGCTCGCAGCGACCACTTCCCAGGAGTCGACCCGATCTGGCACTACGGCTACCTCTTCGCCCCCGCCCTCACCATCGGCGGCGGCACCTGGGACGTCCAACGCAACATCATCGGCGAACGCGCAGTCGGACTCCCCCACGAGCCCGACGTCGACACAGGCCCGGATTAAATCAACCGCCACCGACCCCCAGCTCAACGAACAGTTCGAGGCTGGTGGCGAGCGTCATGGAAGCTCGCTGGCATCGGGGCCCGCCCGGCTCCGGTGCGGCGAGGCGGTGCCACGGGGTCAGGGACGAAGGGACCGGCACAATTCTGATCGAGATCCTCGGTGACGGCCAGGAAGGCACTTACGTCGAGCCGAACCGGATGAGCGTCTACGACTTCCTCGTGGACATCTGGCTCCCCGCTCGAAGCTCGACGCTGCGCCCGTCGACCGCCGCGTCGTATGAGGGCATCCTGCGGAACTACATCATTCCCAAGCAGGGCGCGAAGCGGCTGCAGTCGCTCACGGGCGCCGATCTGAACCGCCTCTACCAGAACCTCCTCAAGTCGGGACGCACCGAGTCACGGCGGCGCGGAATGGGTCCTGGCCTGTCGCCTAAGTCGATCCGCAGGGTACCAGTTCGGCGTGACTCACGAGCAGAGCCAGCAGTGCATTTCGCCGTCACGTGACGACGAAAAGCACTGCCGCCGGAAAGATTGCAAGATTCAGTGACCAAGGTGTGACTTTTTGGCCACATTACCCGAAGAAAATATCCTCTGAGCAGGGAATTTATGGCGGAGGTGGACGGGAATCGAACCTGGCGCAAGTCGTGTTTCCTCGTATCGCCCTCTGCCATGACATGCCACCTGAGCTGGGCAAACACGGGTTCTGTGACCACGCCGTGACCACGGCAGTGCGCAACTTTCGTGTGCCCCACGCATGCCGTGCAGTTCAGCACCGGGCGGGAATGCGCTGCTGCTGCTGCTGCGTCGGCCCCGGACCCAGGGCGGAGTGCGTGCCGAGTAATGTATCGAGTACGATACATTGGATGAGCTTCGCCGACGCCTTATATCGTGCAAGGACCGCCGCTGGTCTGACGCAGGCCGAACTCGCTGCACGATGTGGCGTGGCTAGACCAAATATCGCCGCATTCGAAGCTGGCAGGCGCGAACCCCGCTGGGAGACAGCCGTCCGAACCCTCGCAGCCACCGGAGCGACAATCGACATCGTCGAACGAATCTCGTGGACCTGGACGACGGGGAGACGGCCGTACGCCGTACCGTCGCGTTTATGGCGGCTGCCATTGAAGGACGCCTTTCGCAGCTTCACGACCGGATCACACTTGTGGTGGAGTGGTTCCCCTCCACTGTTCGACCTCGCCGACCGCGACGATCGCGCCCGCGCATACGAACTCGTTCTGCGTGAAGGCCGACCCGAAGACATTCGATCGATCGTCGACGGAGCGTTGCTGATCGACGCGTGGCCCGAGATTGTCGTGTCGGCGGATCTCCGCCGTGCGTGGCAGCCGATCATCGACGGTTTCCGAGTCGCGGTCACTGTGGCAGCGTGAGCGAGTTATCACCGTTCCAACGAAGAGTTGCCGACGTTCTGTTCCATCTGCCCGAAGCTGACGGCTACGCGCTCGCTGGCGGCGGAGCGCTCATTCTTCGCCGCGTGATCACCCGAGAAACGAGCGATCTCGACGCCTTCATCGCTGCACTACCGGGACCAGATCCCGGAACCGTCGATGCGCTCGCCGAAGCGTTCGCTGCTGCCGCCAAGAGCCTCGGCTGGACCGTTGAGACCGGTCGCCGGAACCCGACGTTCTGTCGGTACTTCCTCATCTTCGGCGAGGAGCGAACCGAGGTTGACCTTGCTGTTGACTCGCCACCCCTCGAACCGCCAGGGCTGGTCGGCGGGCTGCCGGTACTCACATCCCTCGACCTCGCGGCGCGCAAGGTGCTTGCGATCCTCGACCGGCTCGAAGCACGTGACTACACCGATCTTCATGCACTTGCCGGCCTACTGGGACGACAAGCCTGCATCGAGGCAGCACTGGCGATGGACGCGGGGCTTCGCGCGAATCACATCGCCGATGCCTTTGCACGAGTCGCAGCGCTCCTCGACCACCGCTTTCCGGCCGGAACCGGAGACGCTGCGTTGGTCAAGAGCTCTTTCAAGGACTGGGCGGACGAACTGCGCGCAACGTGAGCGGACACGAAGGCGGGCCGCCGAGCGATTTCACGCGCCGATCGGTGTTGGTCGCGACGCCATCCCGTGCTTGAGGTTGGTTACCTCGATCAGGTTGGTGATCCGGTGGGTTGGCCGTGCCTCCGGTGCGGTGATCGGATCGATGCCGAGGTTGAATTCGCGGCCTGACAGCAGCGCCGTTCCCATGCCGACGCGGTTGGCACCGATGATGTCGGATTCGATCGAATCTCCGCCAGCCCTGCAAGAACCGAGCTCGACCGCCTCGGCCGAGCCGTTTGCCGGTCGCGGCGAGCAGGCGACGAACCCCGTCGGGGGGCAGCGTCTGGCGTTTCAGCTTCGGAAAGTTAGGCGGGCAGACCTTCTTAACGACGTTCTGTGAACGAGTCCGAGATTGACCGCCACCTCGACCATCTGGCTGCCCAAACCCAGCGAACAGCCGTGAACCCTTATTGCACGGAGGTGGACGGGAATCGAACCCGGCGAACCTCGTGTTTCGTGGTGCCGTCCCGTACCGTGAAATGCTGTCTGAGCTGGGCAAATATGGTTCGTTCGTACTGTCGCGTGCCGTCTTGTGGTGGGTAGTGCCGCAACATTCTGTGACCACGCCGTGACCACGGCAGTGCGCGACTTCGCGTAGTGGTATTTCGCGTTTCTTGTCTCGCGAGAACGTCACGTCGTGAGCGGGATGGCATCGGACGATGCGGGTTTGCTGGCTCAGGGCACGAGCGCGCTGAGTGGGCTAATGATCGTGCTGTCGTCTGCTGTCAGGATCGGGCCGGTACCAGTGACCACAAGACGGAACGCGGGCTGACCCACGGTGTCGGTGTCGATCTGATCGATGGCGGCGCGCAGCGACCGGATGCCCGCAAGCATCTGCGCTCCTCCGAGTTTGACCTCGACTGCTCCCCAACGACCGTCGGGGAGCGTGATGATGGCGTCGATTTCCTTACCATTCGAGTCCCGGTAGTGGCGGACCTCACCATCGATGGCCGAGGCGAACACCATCAGATCGTGAACTACCGCACTCTCGAAAAGCCCGCCGACAGTTTCGAGGTCGCTGAACAACCGCTTGGGCCCTGCGCCCAGCGCCGCTGCAGCGAGCGAGGCGTCGACCAGGTGCAGCTTCGGTGACGTGCGAAGGCGGGCGCGGGATCGTAGGTTCGGCGTCCAGGAGCGCTGCGGTTCGACAATGAAGAGCCGCTCGAGGAGCCCGACGTAGCTGCTGATCGTTTCGACGTTGATCGTTGGAGCTACCGTCGCGACGTCGGCAGCGAGGGTCTTGTAGGTCACGTCGGAGGCGACCGACCGTGCCAATCCGGAGATGAGTTGCTTGATCACGTTCGGTTCGTGGCGGACGTCTGCCAGTCGACGGATGTCGGTGCGGGCGACCTCGTCGATGTAGGCCCTCAGTCGATCGGCGGACTGCTCGAGCCCGAGCGCCGTCATAGCGGGAAAGCCTGGTCGGAGAATGTTGTCAATGACCTCGCCAAGTTCCATGCCCGCTCGCATGTTCGCAACCGGTCGCTCCCCGAGGAACAGCCCTCCGATACTCACGCGAGGCCCAGTGATGTCGAGCTTCTCCCCCCAGGTCATCGTCCGCTGGCGAAGTCTGAGGAAGCGCCCCGCGCCGGTGTGCCGGACGATGTCATCGGTCGGTACTGCCGACCCCGTGAGGATGAACCGCCCCGGTGCCGTTGTCCCGTCGACCGCGCGTCGCACCTGATTCCAGAGTTCAGGCGCAACTTGCCACTCGTCGAGCAACCGCGGAGCATCCCCCTCAAGCAGCGATCGAGGCGCGATCTCCAGGATGCGTTGAGTCGCTGGGTCGTCAATGAACGCGTATGAGCCCGCAGCGTGCAGCGCTGTCATCGTCTTGCCGCTGGCCCTCGCCCCCTCGACTACGACGGCACCTGCGGCACCCAGCGCACGGCGCAGCCCGGCGTCGATCACTCGTGGCCGATATACCTGCCCAAGCACCTCGAGGGTATCCATCGAACCAACCCTAACCGCTGAGCCGATGTTTGCAGACCACCTAGACCGTGATGTGCAGAACCTCTAGACCGATCAGCGCAACACTCCTCGACCGACAGTTGCAGCAATTGGACACCGGGTGGCTGTTGGCCACGGGCAAGAATGATCGGATGAAGATCGCCGTGGTGACCACCGTGTACAGCCCCGATCGTTCCGGGAGCCTTCACTGCTGTCGCCTGGTACCACGCCGGCCCCGATCACCTGAACATGTCCGGCCGCAGCGGTGACGTCCGAACCGGACAGCAGTTGGTGTGGGGACATCTGACGACGTCGATAGCGCCGAGCCGTGTTGGCCTGCGCGGATCGACTGGCGTACCAGTTGAGCCCGAGTAGCAACGGGTGTGGACGTGCACGATCTGGCCGGCGGGTCGACCGAAGCGCACACTCAGCGGACATCGGCAAGCAAGCTCGAATCATCCGAGCATCATGCTCGCTGCTACGCGCCCCAACCTCGGTATCGCCCTCGTCATGACGCAAGATCGTCGACACCGTCCGCAGGTAGGGCGGACGGGAATCCTGCCCGCCTGCAGCCCGATGGGGCCGCCCACAGAGCGTGGACGAATTCGCGACGCTCTCCCCTTCTGTCGACGACCTGATCCAACCCACGCAGCAAATTATGGCCTGAGCTGGACAAACGAGCGAAAGCCACTGTCATAGACACCCCACTGACTTGATTCAAAGCGCCATCCCGTGACGCGCCATCGCAACACCGCACGGGACTCTCGCGAAATTCTGTGACCACGGCGTGACCACGCCAGCGTGAAAACATGCCCTGACCAGGGCCTTTATGGCGGAGGTGGACGGGAATCGAATCCGGCGCACCTCGTGTTTCGTGGTGCCGCCTCGTGCCGTGAAATGCCGGCTGAGCTGGGCAGATGCGCTAAGTTCGTGCTGCCTCGTGCCGTCTCATGACGGCTGGTGCCGCAACATTCTGTGACCACGCTGTGACCACGGGAGTGCGCGACTTCTCCAGACGGCCACGAAAGTCTGACCGCTCACATTGCACCGACGACTGCCCACTGCCGGTCAACTCGCCCCGATTGGTAGTCGCGTTCCGTGCGGGTCCTTAGTCCACTCACGGTGCCAAATATCGCCAGGTGTGCAGTGGCTCGGGGAACTGGGTGCCTGAACAAACTGTGCGGGTTGCAAACGGTCGTGAGTCAGATCGTTGGAGCCGTCACGCAGGACCGGACGCGCTCTGAAGCATCGAACCATTAGCAATCCCAGTAGGATTCAGACCGCGAACGGAAGGAGGTGCCGTGCACGTTTTCATGCCACCTCGGGTCGGCTGAGCCACCGCAGAGCACGCCGTACACGGCGACCGTGGCGACCGCCCAAAAGCTGTTGAGTGACCGATACGCGAGGCACCCGCGCCAACCAGCAGGGCCAGCCACAACAAGGTGTGCGAGGCGGTACGACCGTTGCGGCGGTCCATCACCTGCCGAAGTCGATCCGAGTCGAGTCGAGCGGCGGGCGATACCAATCAGCATCGGCTAGTCCGCGTTCAAAGGCTCGTTGTGACTCGGGGCCGGTGAGGCTGTACCGCGTTGCGCGGTCACAACTCCTCGTTGTGTCCAACCCGGCGCAGCCGTTGGATGATCACGGGTCGCGACGTCAGCCTCGGGACGTCGGAGATGATTGCTCGGACGTGGGCGCTGTCGTCGTGGCCCGCCAAAGCAGCGGCGGACGCCCAGGTCTCGACAAAGGTGAATTGCATCGGATCGGCGTCGTTGGTATGCAGTTCGTACTGCAGGCAGCCCGGCTCGACGACCGTCAACTCAACCATCTCGAGGAGCCTGCGGTACAAGTCCTCGCGTGCCTCCGGACGAGCGTGGAAGGTTGCGACCAGCACGATTTGCTCAGTGCGCATCTCACACCACCATCAGTGGACGCAGCGTTCGCCGTGCGACTTCGAGGCCTGCCTCGACCTTCTCGGGCGTTCCACCCCACATCGGGTCCT
>JANNZM010000132.1:0-14676 GCA_031410595.1 Actinomycetes bacterium
CCACTGTTGCACCCGCTCGCCCTTTCGGGGTCTGAGATATACCTGTGGTTCCCTTGGGCGGGGGTGCTTGCCACCCCGCCCAACGGGCCCACCAAAGAGTCGCGTCATCACACACGCAGCACCAGAGGGATCAGGGGGACCCCAATGAGTTTGACTGAGGTAGCCGCAACGGCGGTACCCAAAGCGTCAGCCGCAGAAGGCGACGAACGTATTGCCCACCGCGGCCCAATGCGCCGCTGGTTGATTTCTCCAGAGATTGGTGCCCTCATCGGCGCCGTCGTGGTGTGGGCCTTCCTGTGGGGGAATGGCCAAACATTCGGCACTGCCGGCACCACACTCAACTGGCTCGATGTTGCGGCCCCATACGGCGTGATGGCAACCGCCATCGCCCTGCTCATGATTGGCGGGGAATTCGATCTTTCCTCCGGCATCATGACGGGTGGTTCGGCCATGATGATCGGTCTGATCTCGCGCTTCTTCATGGGCCAGGGCGTTCATATCGGCTGGGCCATCCTCGTGGCCTTTGCCGGCGCCGGAGCCATTGGCTGGTTCAACGGCTACATGGTCAACAAGACGGGGCTCCCGAGCTTCATCATCACCCTCGCCTCGTTCTTCGTTGCCCGAGGCCTCATGCTCGTGCTCTCGAAGCGGCTCGCTCAAAAGGTGTATGTCGATCAGATCAAAGACCAGCGCGGTGCGAAGGGCTTTCGCCAGTGGATTGCGCACGAGTGGCTGGCGAAAGAGTTCCCCGCCCGCGACAAGATCTTCCTGATCTGCGTCATCGTTGGTGCGGCAGTGTTCATCTACGGGCTGTGCGAGCAGTCGTTCATCCGACGTGCCTCGCTGAGCATGTCGGGCCTCGGGCTCGGGGCCGTTGGTGTCGCCGTTGCCCTCTTCGGTTTCCTCAGTTTACATGGCACCGATGGCGTGTCGAAGAACGTCATGTTCGGTGCACTGGCTGCGATCGGCACCATTGTCACCATCGTCGGTGTTGGCGTGGGTCGTTGGAAGTCTCGTGAGCGAACATTCACCGAGACATCGGGTGGACTACCGAAAGAAGTGGTCCTGCGAGCCAGTCTCGGTCTGCTCGGCATCATCCTCGCCTGTGTCATCCACTTCCCCTTCGACCGTGGGGAACGCCGAGCGGTACTGACCTGGGTTTCGCCCTCCATCCGGCCGATCATCGCTGTCCTGGCTGGGGTCATCGGACTCGGTCTTACCGCTCGCTCCATGCTGCCCAGCCTCCGCGAGCGGGTGCGTGCCGCCGGCGTGCTCAAGCTCGTGTTCTTCGGGCTCTACGGTTCACTCGTGCTGGGCGCTTTGACCATCTCTGCCTTGCAGCTGACAACGGTGCAGGCGCTCCGGGCCATCGGCATGCTGCTCCTTGGCACCGGCGGCGTGGCGCTCCTCCTCCTTGCCCGCAGCCAAGCTGCTAAGGCACACAACACGTCGATGCAGCTTGTGCTCGGCGTCATTGCCGCTGCATCGCTTGTGCTGATGGGCTTGGTCATCCGAGTTGACTCGACCGCCAGCCGTTTCCGCACGCAGTTGACGGCCGCCATGATCGTCGGAGCCACGCTGTTGCTGGCGAACTCGCTGCTTGAATTTCTGATGGAGAAGCGAGCGTACGGCAACCCGGGTGCCGACCGAACCGGCCGGCGGTTGCAGGTCATCGGTGCGGTACTCGCCGTACTTGGCGTCATCATCCGCCTCATCTTCACCAACTTCACCGACGCTCACGCGGCTGCCCTGCGAGCGGCGGGGAAACCCGTTCCGCAGAATGTGCTTCGCGAGACCGTCGTGTGGTGGCTTATCGTCGCCGCCGTTGGCGCTTATGTACTCGGCAAGACCAAGTGGGGTAACTGGATCTTCGCGGTTGGCGGCAACAAGGACGCGTCGCGCGCTATCGGCGTGCCGGCCAACCGCGTGAAGATCGGGTTGTTCGTCGTGGTTGGTCTTTGCGCTGCTCTGTCCGGCACGCTCGTTGCGCTGCGCTACGGCACCGTACAGGCCGATCAGGGAACTGGCCTCGAGTTCGAATTCATCATTGCGGCCGTCGTCGGCGGATGTCTGATGACCGGTGGCTACGGATCGGTCATCGGCGCCAGTCTCGGTGCCGCGATTCTGGCCATGTCCACCACCGGCTTCCAGACCGTGAAGGGCTGGAACAGCGACGCTCGCTACGCCTTCCTTGGCGGCGTCCTGCTCGTCGCTGTGCTCGTCAACAACTACATTCGCAAGAAGGCCCAGGAGGCACGCTGATGAGTTCACTGCTCGAGCTCGTAAAAATCTCCAAGTACTTCGGAAACGTCACCGCCCTCGAGGGTGTTTCCACCCACGTCGAGGCCGGCAACGTCACCTGTGTGCTCGGCGACAACGGTGCCGGCAAGTCCACATTCATCAAAATTCTCGCCGGCTTGCACAAGCCGTCCGAGGGCGAATACCTCATCGACGGGGTGCCGGTTGAATTCGAGTCGCCCCGTGAGGCCCGAGACCGTGGCATAGCAACGGTGTATCAGGACCTGGCCATGGCACCGCTCATGTCGGTGTGGCGCAACTTCTTTCTGGGTGCCGAACCCATGCACGCCGGCATCCTTTTGCGGTCGGCGTTCATGCGCAAGACCGCGAAGGAAGAGATGGCCAAGATGGGTATCGATGTGCGTGACATCGATCAGCCGGTCGGCACGCTGTCGGGCGGCGAGCGACAGTCGGTCGCGATTGCTCGGGCCGTCTACTTCGGTGCCCGGGTCCTTATTCTCGACGAGCCGACGTCCGCCCTCGGTGTTCGCCAGTCAGGCGTGGTGCTGAAGTATGTGCGCGCTGCTGCTGACCGCGGGTTGGGCGTGATCTTTATCACCCACAACCCGCACCACGCCTACCCGGTAGGCGACCGTTTCCTGGTACTCAACCGTGGTCGTTCGCTCGGTGACTTCGCCAAGGGCGAAATCAGCCGGGACGCCCTCACCAAACTGATGGCGGGCGGCGCCGAGCTTGAGGCGCTTGAGCACGAGATCGGCGTGCGCTAGCAGCCCTACCAGGGGTGAAGAGAACCGTCCGAGCGGATGAACGTGCTGGTGTCATCGAGTGTCAATCCGTTGATGGTCGCCATGATCTCGGCAGCAGCAACCTCTGGCTCTACTGCGGCCGATGGGCCACCCATTGCCGTGCGGAGCCAGCCGGGGTGCATCATCACGACCGTGACGCCATCGGGCTTTAGGGCTTGGGCCAGTTTGATGGACACCATGTTGAACGCGGCCTTCGACGCCGCGTAGCTGATATCACGGCCCATGGTCTGGGCAACCTCCATCGATGCGATCTGCGATGAGATGTTCAACACCTTGCCTTTCGTGGCGCGAAGGTTGGGGGCAAGGTGTTGTGTCAGCAGCAGCGGCCCGTTCACGTTCACTTCCATGACCGCAGTGAAGGTGGCCGAGGAGATGGTGAGCGCCTCCCGATGTCCATCGGTTGCACCAACGTTGCGCCCGTCGATGCCGGCGTTGTTGATGAGCACGTCGATTGGGCGGTCGCCCAAGTGAGCCGCAAACGCAGCAATGGACGACTCACTCGCCATGTCGAGTTCGTAGGCCTCCCCGACCGGTGCGACCGCGGCGTTGCGGCACCCGACGATGACATGGTGGCCTGCCGCCTCGTAGGCCTTGGCTAACTCAAGGCCGAGGCCGCTCTTGCCGCCGGTGATAACAACGTTGCCCATCTATTCCCCCAGAAGTTCGTGGATGATCTCTGCTGCTGATTGTGTCTTGGTGACACCGCCAACCGATGTCCCGGCGTACAGGGCCATGGCCTCGATCTGACCGGTGGTGGATCGGCTGGGGGGCGTGGTGCCACGACGTGGCAAGGCGCGACCAGCCAGTTCCCCGACCGGGTCAGGTCCAGGAAGGCGGGCGGCGGCGGCGGCCGACGCCAGCACCCGCACCGGGGCGTCGGGCCAACCCACGTCGAACAGACCGCAGTACTCGGTGTCCTGCTCGGTGGCCTTGAGCAGCAGGTCGAGGTAGATCGGGTGGGTGTCAGCTTCGGTGGCAGCAAGAAAACGGGTGCCGATTCGCACCGCGTCGGCACCACGCGACACGGCAGCCCGCACCTGTTCGGCTGAACCAATGCCACCGCAAGCCAGCACCGGAACATCGACCACCGCACGCACCGCGGGCAGCAGATCAGCGAGCGGCACGGTGCCACGCACGTGACCGCCGGCCTCATGGCCTTGAGCAACCACGTACGAGCAACCGGCGTCGACCGCAGCCCGAGCCTCGTCGGCCGTGCCAACCTGCCAGCCGACAATCTTGCCGGGTAGTACCAGCGCGGCGTCCGGCCAGCCGTAGAAATACTCGATGATGTTCAGCCGCTGCGAGATGATGTCGAGCGTTTCCATCGACAGGTACGACACGATGAATCCGCCACCGAACACGCCGCTCGTCATCGCCTCGATCTCATCGATCTGTCCGTTTGCATCGGCAATCGAACTGCGGCCAACGGCCATCATGCCGAGGGCACCCGTATTGGCCACGGCTGCCACCAGACCGGGCGTGGCGACACGGGTCATGGCCGCCATCTGCAGCGGCAACGTCGTACCGACCAGATCGCAAAATGCGTTGCTCATAACTCCTCATTCCGAAAGTTGTAGGCGTGCCACTCAATGAGCAGCCCGTAGCGCATCGTCCAGAACTCGCCAGCCTTGCTACTGACGAGCGTGTCGTCCTCACGACGGTAGCTCGACTCCCATTCGACACAAATGGTGTCACCCTGAGCAGCTCGTAGCGTCTTGGTGAGCCGGTAGTCGCGGCGAACTGTCGATGACCCGAAGCCAAGCTTGTCGAGGTGGAACTGCTTCGCCTCAGCCAGGCCAGAGGCGACCTTCTGCCCGTTCCAATAGATGACGATCTGCGGATGAAGCATGGGAAGAATAGCGTCGAGGTCCCGCGAGCCGTACGCGTGCTCGGCCATGGTGACAAGACGCTGCGCCTCACTCGGCGGTACCAGCCCGAGAAACTCGCGAGCGCGTTTGAAGCCAAGCTCGCGGTCAAGCGGGTCGATGTGCACGCCGACCATGCCGACGGCTCTGGCGCCCTCGACGCATTCGGGCGTGTCGTCGAGGAACACAATGTCTTCGGGAGGCAAACCCAGCTCGGCAATGACTTTGAGGTAGCCGTCGGGTGCTGGCTTGCGATGCCCGAGCACCGTGGCGTCAACAAAGGTGTCATGGCCTTGCAGCGCCGGTTGGCTCGTCGACCATTCGAGACCGGAGATGCGCACCAGGTCGTTACTGAGAATGCCGGTCTTCACCCCAGCGGCACGCGCTTCGGCCAGCAGCGCAAGCGCATCCGGAGCGAACATGTTGGGCAGGTTGGCAGGGAAGTCAGAAAACATGGCAATGCCGTCGGGGTACCCCGCCGCCTGCGCCTTTCGATCCCAGTACGGGTACATGCCGAGGTCGCCTCGCAACACGGCCTGCCAGTCAGGGTCGCCGTCGGGATCGTACGGACCACGACCCACAATGGTGCGCCCCGTGGCGCGTTCGAGGTCATCGAGAACTTCCCAGTTCGACAACAACATCACGTCACCAACGTCGAAGACCAGCGCCTTTGTCACCTGTTCAGGCTAGACGGCGCTTGGTCAACGCCGGAAATAGTTGGCGTCCTGAAACCACAGTCGTGCTGCTAGGACGCTGTGTAGACGACGGCCAAGTTGCGCGAGGTCAACACCGCTTTTCGAGGGCCACCAATAGCCTCACTGTCCACACCTCAAACCGGGAGAAAGAGGAATTCATGGCGGGACGTCTCACGCGGTCGCGTTGGGCAGCAATCGGCGCGGCAGTGGCAGTAACCCTTGGTGGAGGTGGAGTGTTCGCAGCAAGCGCGACGGAGTCACGTTCCGCCAGCAGCACGGTGTCGATTATTCCAATCCGCGTGATGGATACGCGTAGCGGCCTAGGTGCAAACGGGCCGCTGCAGGCGGGCCAAACCATTACTCTTCCGCTTGCGGGCACAAACGGCATTCCTGCCGACGCAACGGCAGTGATGCTGAACGTCACAGTGGTCGGCGGTACCGCGCCATCGTTCCTCACGGTCTACCCTGCTGGTGCCTCATTGCCGAACTCATCGAGCGTGAACTGGAGCGACGGCCGCGCACTCGCGAATGGCTTAACCGTTGGAGTCGGCGTCGATGGAAAGGTCGCGTTCTTTAACCAGGCCGGCATCGTTCACGTCATCGTTGACGTGCAGGGCTATGTTGCACCGGCCATTGCGGCTCCGGGGCTCAAAGGCGATCAAGGCGTGCAAGGTCCTCCTGGTGTGAAGGGCGATCAGGGCATTCCTGGAGTCAAAGGCGACCAGGGCGTCAAAGGCGACCAGGGGCTTCAAGGTTTACCCGGCGCCAAAGGCGACCAGGGCGTTGCCGGTACCGCTGGATTGAAGGGTGACCCAGGCGTCAAGGGCGACCAGGGTGTCCAGGGAGCGACTGGTTTAACTGGTGATACGGGCCCGCAAGGCGTTCCCGGCGCCAAAGGCGACCAGGGCCTCACCGGGGCGAAAGGCGACCAGGGCGCGAAGGGCGACACCGGATCCACGGGCGCTCAAGGCGCGACTGGGCCGACTGGTGGCACGCCGGTGCTGTCGGGCGGCGTACCGTTCATCGATCCACTCGACCTCTCGGGTTATGTGAGCGTCGGCACGGTGCGGATGGTCGCAGCCACTCCCGGCCTCGTCAATGCCACGATCCCTGCCGCCGCGACACTGAAGCAGTTCTACGTGCGCTTGGCTCACACGACCGGTTCAGTCACCGCAACGGCGTACGTAAACAGTGTGGCAACGAGCTTGACCTGCACGGTCGCAGCAGCCGTAGCCACGTGCTCAGACACCACCGACAGCGTCGTGGTGGCTGCCGGTGACCTCGTGGCCATCAGGGTCGACAACACGAACGCAGCGGCCATCACCAATTTCACGTGGACGGCAGTGCTGGCCGCATGAGCAACTCCACCACCGCGACCGCGGCCCTGACTGATCGACGCCAGTTTCTCGTCGGTACCAGTGCCGCTGCTCTGGGCGCGTTGCTCATGAGCCGGCCCGATCGGGTCCTCACCGATGCCGCCCGAGCGTTCCGTCTTCCCCACCTCAGCCAGGCGGCCGCGGCGCTACCGCTGCCGGTGTCGCTCGCAGCGTTCGCGTCGCATATTGGCTCGACGTTCGTCGTTCGCACCGCGGAGTTCGGTGCGGTGCATCTCACCTTGCTCGAAGCCGTCGCGGCCCGACAAGACGCTCTGCTCACGGGCGAAGCGTTCAGCCTGCTCTTCGAAGGGCCTCTGGCGGCTCCGCTCACCGGGACACAGCATGAACTTCGCCACTCGATGCTTGGTGCCCGCGTGTTTGACCTGCTCCCGATCGGTCGGGCACTCAACGTGCAGCACTACCAGGCAGTCATCGACACTCGCATCCTCACGCCCGGCGCGACCGCAACGAAAGCAGCCTGAGATGGATCCATTCGTCGGAGAAATTCGTCCCTGTGGCTTCAACTTTGCGCCAAGGGGTTGGGCGTTCTGCAACGGACAGCTGCTGTCACTCGCTCAGAACACCGCGTTGTTTTCGCTTCTCGGCACCATGTACGGGGGGAACGGCACCACCAACTTCGCGCTACCCGATCTACGAGGCCGATCAGCGATCGGACCGGGTCAAGGGCCAGGCCTATCCCTCTACGACCAAGGCGAAACGGGTGGCGCTGAAACGGTGGCGTTGACCGCCGCGGAGGTTCCGGCGCATAGCCATGCGATCTCGGCATCGACCGGCACGCAAACATCGAATCGTCCGACCGGCGGATATCAGGCGGCCGGCAACAGTTACAGCCTTACCCACGACGTCACCATGGCTTCGACCGAACTGGCGGGCAGCGTGGCCCACGAGAACCGTTCGCCGTACCTCGGGACGAACTACATCATCGCCCTCCAAGGCGTTTACCCGCCGCGCAGCTGATGACCGCCACATTGTATCTACCGAAGAAAGCAGGCACCCATGGCCCAACCGTACGTCGGTGAAATTCGGATCTTCGCCGGGAACTTCGCGCCGGCCGGCTGGGCATTCTGCGACGGCACGCTGTTCGCAATTCCGGAGTACGAGACGTTGTTCACGCTGATTGGTACCACCTACGGCGGCGACGGCCAGAGCACGTTCGCGCTCCCCGATCTGCGTGGTCGGTTCGCGGTTGCGGCAGGCAGCGGACCGGGGCTGACGGCGGTAACGCTCGCCGAGACGGGCGGGGCGGAGGCAGTCACGTTGATGGCAGCGCAACTACCGGCCCACACACACCCGATCGGCGCATCAACAGGACCACAAACATCGAACCGGCCCACCGATGCGTACCAGGACACGGGCAACAGTTACCGCACCACGCACGACACCGCCGCGGCAGGCACTGACGCAGTCGGTGGCGGTCAGCCGCATGAGAACCGTCCGCCGTTCCTCGCCATCAACTACATCATCAGCTTGTACGGCATCTACCCAACCCAATGAGCACCGTGCACTTGTCCGTCCCAACATCGCAGAAAGCAGCCTGACATGGCCGAACCGTTCCTCGGTGAAATCCGGATCGTGAGCTTCAACTTCGTGCCGAGAGGTTGGGCACCATGCGACGGTCGGTTGCTGCCGATCAACCAGAACCAGGCGCTGTTCTCGCTGCTCGGCACAACCTACGGCGGGGACGGCAGAACCAACTTCGCGCTGCCCGACTACCGCGGTCGGGTTCCGGTCGGGTTCGGTACCGGGCCCGGGCTGACGGCCATCGCCCAAGGCCAGCAAGGCGGCGCAGAAACGGTCACGCTCACCGCCGCCAACATGGCCCATGGCCATCCCATTCCGGCATCGAGCGGCGCGCCCACCACCAACCGGCCTACCGGCGCCTACCAGGCCGCCGGGAACAGCTACAGCGCCACCAGCAACACCACCATGGCCGCTACCGAACTGGCCGGCGCCCCGTCGCCCGCAGCGCATGAGAACCGGCCACCGTATCTCGGGTTGAACTACGCCATCGCCGTACAAGGCATCTTTCCCTCGCAGAACTGATGGACACGGTCACCGTCACCCTGCGGACTGCCATCGCCGATGACCGCCCGTTCCTTGCCCGGCTGTTCGCCGCATGCCGCGCCGATGACTTCGCCCCGCTCGGCGAACCGACGGCCGCCCAGTTACTGAAGGGACAGTTTGGTCTTCAATACGACAGCTACCACGAGCAGTTCGACCCGGCCGGCGACCAGATCATTCAGGTGCGCAGCGAACCGATCGGGCGGATCTGGGTGAACAGCAACGGCGGCGCGTGGCACCTCGTGGATATCGCTGTACTCCCCGAACATCGCGGCCACGGCGTGGCATCAACGTTGCTGCGTGACCTGATCGACCAAGCGAAGGTGAACTCGGCCACCGTCAGCTTGTACGTGCGAACCGACAACATCGGCGCACAACGCCTCTACCAGCGGCTCGGCTTCACCGTCACGGAGACCGTAGGAAGCGATCTGCAAATGTCTGTCTAGCGAAACCGCACCAGGTCTGGGGTGAGTTCGGCCACCGACGTCACGCCAAGCAACTGCATCGTGCGAACGAGTTCGGTGGACAAGATGTCGTAGGCCCGCTGCACACCGGCCTCGCCTCCGGCCATCAGGCCGTACAGGTACGCCCGACCGACGAGCACGGCCTTTGCGCCCATCGCCATCGCCGCCGCGATGTCTGCTCCGCTGCGCACACCCGTGTCGAGCAGCACCTCGATCTGTTCACCAACCTCCGCGACAATCTGCGGAAGTAACTCGATGGGCGTGGCGGCACGATCAAGCTGTCGGCCGCCGTGGTTCGACACGATGATGCCGTCCACACCGGCTTCGGCCAGCAGCACTGCATCGGCGACGGTCTGCACTCCCTTTACGACCAACGGGCCCTTCCACATCGAACGGAACCAGTCGAGGTCAGCGAAGGACACCGAGGGGTCAAAGAGGTTCGATGCAATCTGCGACATGTTGACGTTCTCGTCGGCTTTCAGGGTGGCGAACGTGGGAGGCGGAGTGGTGAGAAAATCGGCCAGCCAAAAGGGTCTGACCGCTCCGTGCAGGAACGTCTGCCAGGTGAGCTTGGGCGGAATGGTTAAGCCGCTGCGGACATCACGAAGTCGAGCGCCGCCCACCGGCACGTCCACCGTCAGCAGCATCACATCAAAGCCCGAAGCCTGCGCCCGCTCAAGCAATGCAGCGCTACGGTCACGATCTCGCCAGGTGTAGAGCTGGAACCAGCGGCGAGCGTCACTCGACACTTTCGCGATGTCTTCGGGCGTTGTCGTTCCCATGGTGGAAAGCGAGTAAGGAATGCCAGCCTTGGCCGCCACCCGGGCGACCGCGATCTCACCTTCGGCATGCATCATGCGGGTGTATCCCGTTGGAGCAAACACGAACGGCATCGATGACTCTCGACCCAGAATGGTCGTGGTCGTAGACACGTTGGAGACGTCACGCAACACTCGCGGCATGAACTCGATGCGGTTGAACGCGTCGCGCGATCGTTGGATGCTGATCTCATCACCTGCTGCGCCGTCCACATAGTCGAACACCGGCTTGGGCGTCCGCCGACGACCCATCTCTCGAAGGTCGGCGATGTCCGCAGCCTTGGCCACCTTGCGCTCCGTCCGTGTGCCGGTCCCGAAGGATGGTTTCAGCAGCGGAGCGAATTCGGACCAGCGCGGTGATTGACGTTCCATGATGAGTAGCGTCTTACCATGCGACGCACCGGCCTGGTAGCCCACGAACGATTCTTCTGGCACGACCCTGGTCCCTCCGCCGGCGGGCGTCGTCCTGACGGCATCACGCTGCAGGTCGCCGAGCCATCTGACCATCCCGAGACGAAGCGGCGCCTGCTCGGTCTACTGGAGGCCAGCGGCTATCTCGATCACCTCATCCGCGTGAAACCACGCGAAGCCGCCCCTGCTGAGGTTGGGCGATTTCATACCAGCCGTTACATCAACGAGGTCGCCGCCATGTCGGCCGCTGGCTATGGCGAGGTCGGTCGATCCGCCTACATCGGCGCGGGCACGTACGAGATCGCGCTGCTCGCAGCGGGCGGTGCGATGGAAGCGGTCGACGCGGTGCTCAACGGCACGGTCGACAACTGTTACGCACTGTTGCGTCCGGCTGGTCACCACGCTGAGGCCGACAGTGGCATGGGTTTCTGCATCTTCAACAACGCCGTGCTCGCCGCTATGCACGCTCGCGCCGAGCGCGGCATCAAACGAATCGCCGTCCTCGATTGGGATGTGCATCACGGCAACGGCACCCAGGCCGCGTTCTACCACGACCCCGATACGCTCACCATCTCCATCCATCAGGACGGACGGTTCCCCCTCCGCACCGGCAAGCTCGACGAGCGCGGCGAGGGCGACGGATTTGGTTGCAATATCAACATTCCCCTTCCACCCGGTTGTGGACACGGCGCGTACGTGGCCACGTTCGAACAGGTCGTTGCTCCGGCACTCGACGCCTTCGAGCCCGACCTGATCATTGTGTCGAGCGGTTACGACGCCGGCGGGTTCGACTCAATGGCCCACATGATGGCCCACTCCGACACCTTCCGCATGATGGCCGAAACCGTCGTGGCCGCGGCCGATCGCCACTGCGAAGGCCGACTCGTCGTACTGCATGAAGGCGGCTACTCCACCTACCACGTGCCGTTCTGTGGCCTGGCCGTCATCGAGACCATGGTCGGAAAGCCGTCAGGTGTGACCGACCCCTACATCTCTCTGGCCAACATCCCTTACCAAGACCTCCAACCCCACCAGGCAGTGGTGATAGATGCCGCGGCGAGCCTTGTCGCCGATATTCCGTCCGCACGAACGTAAGCGCTCCATACAGCGCGAACCCGTGCCGCTGTCTGGAAAAGCAGACAGAGCCTACATTTGGTATCATTGTCTTGAATTCAAGACAATGATGGAGAGAACATGGAGTTCGTGACCAGGTCAGCCGAGGATCTTGGCACCGCTCTGGCCGAGTTCCGCGCAGTCAAGGGAACCTCACAGGCGACGTTGGCGGAGCGCATTGCTGTGCACCGTACGTATCTCTCGAAGCTAGAACAGGGTGAGATGACTACCGCGATCGAACGGCTTTGGGCCGCGTTTGATTCTCTCGGCGTCGATGTTGTGATCCGTGATCGGCCGTGAGCCGCGTGTCGGCACTCAATGTGTGGGCTGGTCCGGAACTTCTCGGCCGGCTCGAGCGATCAGCCACGCTCACGAGCGGATGGAAACCATCAGGCGGGCGTAGTTAGTCGAGGCCGAGGGCGGTGACGGTTCGTTCGGCGATGTTGGGTTCGGGAGGCGACGAGAGATCTACCCAGTAGAGGCCGTTGGCTCGATGGAGCAACTTCATATCGATCAAGTACCGGCGGATGGTGACGTGGTCCACCTCACCACCGTCACACCAACCACGCAGCCGGTCGTTTACTTCGAGTTCGTCGTACGTTCTCCCCGTCTGAAACGACTCGAACACGATGTGCTGCAAGATCACGTGACGACGCCACTGCTTGGCTGGCACTTTGATGAGACGCCCATCTTCCACGAACGGACTCAGCCCGGCGATGTTCGACATCCCATGAGCCTAGAAAGGAGACTGGTGCGGCGGCGAACATTTTCGCGGATTTTCGGCGGCGACGTAGTCAGGCAGATCAATTGCCTACACCCTGCCAACCGATTGGCAGCCAGTCTCGCCCACCCACATTCTCCTTTCGCGCGATCAAACGATCTCATTCGCGCATAAGCCCTCTTCTCGGAGCCGCAAGGGGACCTGGGCGTCGTTATGCGCGAATGGCCACGGCTTCATGCGGCGAATGCGTCGGCCGGTAACGTCGGGCGATCGAGCAGCCACGCTCGCCAGCCGTTAGAAACCGAAGAACCTAGGGTGCGACGGATTTCCTTGCACCGGAGCGGGCCCACACCACGAGCGCAGTGGCGATGAGGCCGCTCACAAAGAAGGCTCGGGTGAACGGGTTGACGGTGCCGTCGTATGCGTTGTCGATAACGGCGCCGATACCCGCACCGACCAGGTTCGACGTCGTGCCCATCACCGCGGCGGCTGCCCCAGCGACGTGTCCGACCGGTTGCATCGCGCCCGAATTCAACTGCGGGAACGCTCCGTTGTGGGCCATGAGCACGATGGTGAAAATGCCGAAGTACAGCCAGAAGTTCGGCTTGCCATGCGCCGCCGCAGCGACGATCATGGCCGTGAAACACGCAACGGTGTACACGATGATGAGGGTACGGATGAGGCGGTGCATGCCGACGCGTTCGACGTTTCTGCCGATGTAGAGCGACGCGGCACCCATTGCGAACGCAGTGAAACCGAACATCAACGGGAAGAGTGAGGGCCTTGCAAAGACCTTGCCAACAAGGCGTTCCGAACTCCCGAGATACGACGCGAACACGCCGAAGATCGGCAACATGGCGAGCGTGTAGCCGAGCGAGGTGCGGTTGTGGCCGATGGCCTTGACGGCGACCAACAACTGACTGAGCCGCATGGGCTGTCGATCATCGATGTGCAATGTCTCGGGCAGCCGCGTCTGCCACCAAAAAATGACGAGACCGAACAGCGCGCAGACCACGAAGAGTGCCCGCCACGTCATCACCTTGATGAGCAGCGACCCAACGACCGGCGCGATCACGGGCACGATCAAAAAGATGGTCATCGCGAACGCCATCTCGCGACCCATCTCGGCCCCCGAGAAGCGATCTCGAATCATGGCCATGGCACACGTGCGAAGGCCCGCCGCGCCGAGACCCCACACGAAGCGGGAGACCAGAAGCAGCGGCAGCGTCGGGGAGAAGAACGCGCCGACCGTGCCGAGAACGAACAGCGCGCAGCTCCATCGCACGACTGGCTTACGTCCCCAACGGTCAGAGGCCATGCCGGCCGGAATCTGGCCGACGGCTAGTCCAACGAAGATGGCCGTAATGAGTCCGGCCGTGCCCGACGACGCTTCACCGAGTTTGAGATCACGACGAATGCGATCGAATGCCGGAAGGATCAGGTCGATCGATAGCGCAGATGCAGCCATCGACAAGCCGGTGAAGGCGCGGAATTCCTTACTGCCACGCTCCCCGGTCGGCTTGGAGATCGTTGCGGTCACAGTGTCAGGGTACTTGTCACTCGCCGAGCAGAGCGAACTGGTCAAGGTCGACGCCGCAAACGATTTCGCCGTCGAAGTACGGGCGCGCTCGACTCTCCCATTCGGCCTCGGTGAACTCATCGTCACCGGGAACCAGGTGTGACATGACGAGGGTTTTCACGCCGGCACGCCGCGCGATGCGGCCGGCATCAGCGGGCGATGTGTGCGACTCGGTGAGGTGCTTGATGATGCCGTCACGGTTGGGCAGCTTGGTCACCCGTTCGGCCAGGAACGCCACATCGATCACTTCATGAACCAGTACATCGGCTCCCTGCGCAAGACGCACGACATTGTCACACGGACCGGTATCGCCCGAGATCACGATGGACCCCGTCGGCGTGTCGACGCGGTAGGCCATAGCCGGGAACACCGGCGCATGCTGCACGAGGATGCAGCTGATCTGTACCCCGTTGGCGTCGGTGGGGTAGATGATCACTGGGTCCATCGCAGGCGCGCAAGATGCAATCGACGCGCCACTGGCAACAAC
>JANNZM010000133.1:0-31547 GCA_031410595.1 Actinomycetes bacterium
GCCGATGGCTCGTGTGACGGTGTCGTTGGACATTGCGACGTCGGCGGCGAGGTCTCGGATCGGTACCGTCACGGTCGATGCTTCGGAACTTGCCTACGCGTTCCCCGTTGGGCGCTCGTCGAGCTCGCCGCCACCGGCAACGTCGTACGTCTTGGTGCTGGCGCGGTTCACGCCGGGGACCGCCGTGGCCAGTGACGACACCACCCGCCGACCCTTCGTGGTGCTGCCTGCCGCCGGGCATCTACAACGTGCACTTGGACCCTCTACCTGGGTCGTCCTCGAAACGCTGCTGAGCCGCTCAACGGGTACCACCGAAGAATCGACCGTGACGGTACCGATCCGAGACCTCGCCGCCGACGTCGCAATGTCCAACGACACCGTCACACGAGCCATCGGCCAGCTCAGCCAGGTCGGTCTCCTCGATATCGCTCACCCGCGGACAGGTGCTGGCACGTTCGGACCGACCGAGTATCGGCTCACGGTCCCGGCCGACATGTTCGACCTCCGCCGACCAGCCGATGCAGCCGCGGTCAAGGTCGCCCGCCGGCCAGTGCGATCTCCTCGGTCTACCGTCCCCGCCGCGCAGCTGTCGTTCACGGAGATTTGAGGCCGTCATGGTTTCGCCTACCGCTCAACCACAACCGCAAAAGAACAGACAGGTGCCCGGCACACATCGCGCTACCGCTCGGGACTCATTGGGGTGGTTGTCGTGCTGCGCGTGACCACGCTGTATGCCTCCACCGCGGCGGTCACCGCCGGGTACTACACCAAGTATCTGACTGAGGCTGAGGGTGAGATCCCCGGCCGGTGGACCGGTAAGCAAGCCGACCTACACGGCCTCGCTGGCAACGTGAACGCCGAACAGTTGGAACTGATCTTGTCTGGCAGACACCCGGTCACGGGGGTGACGCTCGGCTTCCCGTTGACCGACCGGACGACAAGCGATGGGCGGTTGGTGCGGGCCGTGTCGGGTTTTGATGCCACGGTGTCCGCACCCAAATCGCTGTCCGCGTGGTGGGCGATCACTGGCGACAACCGGCTGTTGGAAGCACACGACACGGCCGTGAGGGCCGTGATCGACACACTCGAAAGGTATGGGGCGACCACCCGTATCCGATCGAACGGGCAACGCCTCCATCCCGACACCAATGGCTTGACGATCGCAGCGTTCCGGCAAACCACCTCACGGTTAGACGACCCGCAAATCCACTCGCACGTCGTGATCTCAGCCAAGGTCCAAGTCGATAGCGGCCGCTGGTACGCGCTCGACGCCCGACTTCTGAAGAAGCATCAACGAGCACTCGGCGGGATCTACCAATCCGTCCTTCGTGCGGAACTAAGCGAGCAGTTCGGCGTCCGGTTCGGGGACATCGTCCACGGGCAAGCCGAAGTCCTGGGAGTTCCCGACACGCTGCTCGACACGTTCTCGAAACGCTCACACGAAGTCGCTGACGCCCTGGCCGAAAAACTTGCTGTCTTCGGCCGGCGCGAGCGTCGGGAGCCTTCGCCGTTCGAGCGGGCAGCAATGGAACGCGAAGCCGCCGTCGACACCCGCAGCCACAAAACCGGGATGACCGTCACCGATCTCCGGCCGCGCTGGCAGACCGAAGCCAAAGGCCTTGGCATCACACCCGCCAGCCTCAAACAAGGCATTCGCACTGCAAGCCGGGAAGCCGAACCGGTACAGCACACAACCGCCGCCGACATCATCGCGGTGCTGTCGGAGAAGTCATCGGTTTGGCACCGGATGGATGTCCTGCGGACCCTTACCGACACCCTCCGCCCGCACATCGGCCAGAGCGGCGAACGGTGGGCCGACTTCCTGCATCGGGCCACCGACCGCATTCTGGAACACAGCATCGACCTTGACCCCAGGCTCGATGCCGATGCCCGTCGGCGTGTGTCCGATGGACGGTCGATCTGGATCGAACCGATCGCCGGACATCACACCAGCGAAGCCGTCCTCACCCAGGAAGAACGCATCCTCACGTGGGCCATCGATCAACAACTAGCGGACCCGCGACCGTCCACGACTGTCTCGGCCGGCCGGCTCGACCTGTTGCAGCAAGACAGCGCCCGTGCTGTCGCCGGGCTGGATCGGCTTGTGATCGTCGTTGGTCCCGCTGGCACCGGCAAGACGACAATGCTCACCGCCGCTGCCGAGGACCTACGGCGGCAAGGTCGGAGCCTGTACGCGGTCGCGCCGACGGCCAAGGCGGCTCGGACGTTGGGTCGCGAGACCGGAATGACGGCAGACACCGTCGCGAAGCTTGTGTACGAATGGACCCAACCAAACCGACCACCACGTCCAGAATGGCGACTCCCCGCCAACACAACACTGATTGTTGACGAGGCTGGCCTGCTCGGCACCAACGACCTCCACCGGCTCACACTGCTGGCTGAAACAGAGCGGTGGCGGCTCGTACTGGTTGGCGACCCCAGACAGCTACAAGCCGTCGGACGGGGTGGCATGTTCAACGAACTCGTCGCCGGGAGCAGCCGGACGCACCAGCTCGAGACGATTCACCGGTTTAACTACCCCTGGGAAGCCGCCGCCTCCCTCCGACTGCGAAGTGGCGACCCGTCCGTGCTCGACGTCTACGAGGCGAAAGGCCGGATCATCCCCGGCACCCTCGACCACCACCTCCACGCGATCACACGCATGTACAGCGACAGCCGGGTCACCGGGCACAGCCTGGCCATCACCACGACAACGAACGAGCACGTCCTCCTGGTCAACAAGGCGATCCAAAAGCACCTCATCAGCGTCGCCAAGCTCAACCCCAACGTACGCGCAGAAGGCGCGCTCGGCCAGCACCTCTACGTCGGCGACCAGATCGCCACCCGAGCGAACAACCGGCAACTGAAAACCAGGCACGGTGACATCGTCCGCAACCGCGAACTCTGGACCATCACGAACATCAACCCCAACGGCGATCTGACCGCCCAACGGCTGGGCAGCAACGACCAAGTGACTCTCCCAGCCAACTATGTCTCCGAGCACGTGCACCTCGGCTACGCCGCGACCGAGCACGGCAACCAATCCGATACCCAACACGCCAGCCTCACCCTCGTCACCCCAACAACCACCGGGAGAGGCTTGTACGTCTCCATGAGCCGCGGGAGAGAAACAAACCTCGCCTACGTCATCACCGCCGAACCCAGCATCGAGGCCGCTAGGACAGTCCTTGAAGGCGTTCTCGCCAGTGACCGCGCCGATGTTCCCGCCGTCGTGCAGCGACGCCAACTCGCCGCCCAAACTCCAACAAGACCGGTCGTGCCACAGCTACGACCACGCTGCCAGATCCCCGACTGGTGGGAACCTCTCGAATCACGCGCTGTTGACGCACTTCACCAGGTCAACGACACCTTGGGCGAGATCGACATCCGCAAAGCCGGTGACGCCGTCCGACTCGATGAGGCACGCCAAGAACTCGCCACGGCCAAGGTAGCGCTCGCCCCCTACGACCAAGTCCTGAACCAGACCGACAAAACCCTCGCCGCCGCCAAAGACGCCGTGACCTCCGCACAGGCCAACCTCGCCGAACATCGACTCCTCGGGAGGCGACCAGCACAACAACAACTCACCACCGCCGAACAGAACCTTGCCGACACCCAGGAGGTGGTTGATCGCGCCACAGCGACACGACAACCATTCCTACAAGCCGCCTTCGGAGCCAAACGTCGCTGCGAGGCAATCATTGACAACGCCAAAATGCGCGGCACCATCGACCACTACGACTACCTCCCGGAAAAGCAGGCGGCCGCCGTCGACCTCCTGGACGCGCTCGACACCTGGCGAGACTGGGCCGACGGCCGAACCATCAGCCCCGACCGAGCCAGCAACGCCGTCTACACCCTCGAAGGGCTCACGCAGCACCCGGACACCGAGGCCTTCAACGTCCTCGCCGACGCCATACGAACCCGCACCCCCGACCTCGTCGTCGCCCGAGAACAAACCCGCGCCATCGAAGAAAACTCGCTCGACCTCGGGATCGGCTGGTGACAATGACCCATGACGTGGCGCTTTTAGAGACGCTCCCGTGTCAGGCGATCGCCTCGACACTCCCGCTTCGCCGGCCGTGTTTCGATGATGGTTGTCCACGAGGGCGCACCTCGTGCGAGTTACACCGATTGGACGTCGGTCACCTTCACCGTCAGAAGGCGACGATTCATCGTCACAGTGAATCGGTCGAAAAATCCGACCTGGCCGAGGATGAGGTAGAACTGCGCGTCCCACGGTTCAAGGAAGCCGACGTCTGTGTACCACGTGATGAAGTCGTCATCGTTGTGACCTCGGTGCAAACGAAGCTCCACATGGACGAACGTCGCCTCGACCGACCGGCCGCCGATGCCGAGCTGCATGCGATCGTGCGATGCCGATAAATCAAGCCCAAGCTCATCAGCCCACCAGTGAGCAGCGAGTGTGTGCTCACTACCGCTATCGACAAGCGCAACGATCGTCTCGTTCGTCGACCGGGAAAAGTTCACCGGCACGACCGGCCTCAGCACGGGCTGGCCGCGTCGAGGAGCCTCAACCGATGTGTAGTCGTACGCCCACCCGGCTGCTGGAAGATCGACTTCAGCCGAGCCCGACCCGCAAGGGCTCATCGATACGCGGGGCGCGCAAGATCATCGTGTTGCGTAGACCGCGCTCACGAATGATTCGCAGCAGTTCTTGAGGGGTATCGGCCGAAGCGACGACCTCATTGGTGTCCTGGTCGACGGCGACGGCCTTCCCCTCGAAACCCTCAAGATGGAGTACACGGGCAGCCATGACTGCATGCTATCCGTAGCGGAACCCGTTTAGATCGAAGATTTCGCCTAGCGTCGCTCAAGCGGCAACGGACGCGTTCCACTCGTCGACTGTGAAATAGGCAACTCGGGCGGTGTGCTACCCGTCGGCTCGCCGGTCTCATTCAGCGAGTACGAGAGGTGTTCGGCAACCGCACTGGCCTCAGCGTCGGCGAGCCGGGCCATCCGAACCGGGTCGGCCTCGATCAGCCGAGCGAGTTCATCGAAATTTGCTCGTCCTTTACCTGCCATCGCAACTCTCCTCCTCGGTGATCACGCCACCCCACAGTAACCAACTGGCTGTTGGGCCAAACCCAGCGCCGGAGGCTAGAGGTCGAGGGCGTCGAGCGCTCGGCGCTTGCCGACGTCGGTACGGCCGTCGTAGTGCAGGCGCAGGGTGTTCTCACTATTACCGAGGATGTCGGCCACCGTCCTGTACGACTCGCCGGCATCCAGCATCGTGGTTGCCACGTAGTGGCGGAGCTGCAGCAGGGTGACATGAGAGTCGCCGGTGGCCCTTGTCCATTGATCGGTGAACGTGTCCGGACGACACGGCCGCGCAGGATCGAGCGGCTGACCGAACACATAATCGGCAGGCGCTGGCGGTCGGCCCCAACGCTCGACCAGGCGATCCAACTGGCGGCGCACCGCCGCGACCGCCGTCGGCGTCAACGGTATGTCGCGCCAATCGTTACGCTTCGTCGACTTCCGCAACACACCCTTGCCCGGCCCGCCATCAGTCACGGCCGTCGCGACGTGCACCTCGTTGCGGTCCAGATCGACATCAGCCCACTGCAACGAAAGCATCTCTCCCCTGCGCATCCCGGTCTGCGCAAGCAACCGGACCGCATCGGTCAATTCGGGGTCGCGTTCCTCCGCCCGTGCCAACGCGAGACGGACAGCATCGGACTTCGGTGAGATCGGCTTCTCACGATTTGTCCGAGGCCGCGTGGCGTCCTTACTCGGATTCGAGTCAATCAACCCACGCTTGCGTGCGAACTCCAACGACGTCGACAACACCGTCGCACAACGACGCACCCAGCTCGTCGTCGCACCATTGGTGCGCATCGCGCCGTACATCTCCTCGATCTCCCGCCACGTCAACTTGTGCAACTGCGTGGCACCAAATGTGCGGCCATCCAACAGCACCGTCGCGCACATCGTGTTCGCCGCCGACCGGCTCGTCAACAGCGACCGTGGCGCTAACTCGATCGTGCCCGCGTCCGCCGCTTCCAAGTAGAGATCCAAGGCGGCTCTCACAGACCGGGCCGACGTGCGACCGGACGGTGCAGGACGCTGCTCCGCTGCCACCTTCAAACGGGCGAGCGCCGCTTCCGCATCCTTACGGGTACCCGGCACCTGACGGCTCACCCGCCGGCGGCGACCCGTCACCTTGTCACGACCAACCTCGATATCAACCCGCCACACACCGTCGCGCACAAAGAAGATTCCTCCACTCCCCTTTGCCCGTGATCGCGGCGAAACCCCATCAGTCGAAGCCAAAACCGGTACCGACGTAGTCGGCGCAACAGCGGTTCGTTGTGCTTTCACAACAGTCCTCTCCAGGCATTCTCACGCCCCGCAGAAAGTCTTCTCCGCAAGAATGGTAGAGCAAAACGGTAGAGCGGCCTGACCACCGACGCGGTGAGAGGCCCCCGAAAGGGCCTCTCACCTGGTACTTCTCTGGAGCGGATGACGAGATTCGAACTCGCGACCCTCACCTTGGCAAGGTGATGCTCTACCAGCTGAGCCACATCCGCAGAGCGCTGCGACCTTAGCAAACCTTGCACTGATCGCCCAACTTGATTACGACGCGGACGGCTGCGGTCGAAGGTCAACCCGCAGAACCAGGATGCCGTCTTCGATGGAAGCCACCGCGTCACCGACGATGGCGAAGTCCTGGAAATCCTGCTTCATCTGAGCCAGGAAGTGTTGCCGCTCGGGGCCGCCGACCGGTGGCAGCGAGCGATTCTTCACGGCCTCCGCTCGGGCACGGAAGCGAGCGGTCATGGCCTCGACATCGAGAGAGTCACCCATGCGGATCACCGTAGCCGTTGTCGATCGCCGGAGGCCCGACCGGCGGCGTAGCAAGTCCGGCCGAGGTCAGCGGTTGCGGCGCTGGTGCCGGATCATCCAACCAGCCGAGCGGAAGGGCATCCGCGACGTACGGCGGCACCGGTTGATCGATCCATCCTGCCGGCACCGCATCGGCTTGGGAAGGTGACAGCCATCGGTCGGCCTCACCGGAGGAAGCCGACGCTGCGGACACGATGGGCACACCGGGGGACGACGAGACACCGAGGCTGGTCGACGCCGCGTCGAGTGAGATTGGCATGGCCGGACCCGGTTCAATCGCCTCGGGTTCCCGTGCGAGCGAGACAACCGGGGCGGGTCCTCGGACCTCGCGTATTGAGTCCAACAGGTGTTCTCGACGGTTGGTATCCGACCGTAACCAGCGACGCTTGGTGATGAGGTCGAGTCCTTCGAGATGCGGCGGCACAGGGCGCGACGCCCGCCACAGCCATATCGCTACAAGAAGCATTAACAGGCCGAGGGCAGTGAGGGCGCCGATGATGATGTTCACGGTGCGGCTGGAGCTGTGGTCATTGATCGAGTTGGCTGCACCAAGCAACGTCGCGCTCCGCATCATCCGCACGATTCTCTCACGCGCAACGACCGAGCGCTCGACATCAGACCTGATGCTTTGGACAGGAATACGTGGTGCGGCCACCAACCGTTCGTCGTTGCAAACTCGTGCCGTCTTTCGGGCAGACACCCAGCCGGTTCCGTTGGCTCTGCAGATCGCCGGTATGTGACCCGCCCCGCTCGGTCAACTCAGGTAGTACCCGCTGCAACGATCGGTGGAGCGCACCGATGTCTCTCGGGGTCAGCGACGAAGCAGAACGAGCCGGATCGAGCCCGGCTCGCCAGAGAGTTTCGTCGGCGAGAAGATTGCCGATTCCGGCCAAGCGCCGCTGGTCGAGCAGCCGCGCCTTGACCGCCACCTCGGTACCCGAGAGCAGCGTGGCGAGTTGGGCTTTGGTGACGCTGAACGCATCGGGGCCAAGGGCGTTTTCGTTGGGGTCGAGCTCGACGCCGCCGAGGCGCCGGGGGTCGCTGATGACGAACCCGGTGCCGTCGTTGAACTTCAGACCGAACCGGTCCCACTTCGGATCGTGGCGTTTGGCGCCGTACTCCAAGGCCGAGATGGGCGATACGCCGTCGACCACCAGTCGACCAGTCATCCCGAAACGGATACCGAGGGTGGAGCCATCAATGACATCGAGCATCATGAGCTTGCCCCGCCGACGCACAGCCGCCACTTCCAAGCCGGCGAGGGCAGCCTTTACTTCGAGCGGGGTGGTGCCTTTGCAGAACCAGGCATCGGGTGCATCGACCTTGATAATGGTGCGACCCACGACAGCCGCAGCGGCGCGCCGATACATCTCGACCTCGATGATTTCGGGCATCGGTCAGCGCGCCAGAGCCTGCGTGAAATCCGCGATCAGATCATCCTCATGTTCCAGGCCGACGGACACCCGGATCAGGCCGGGCGTAATGCCAGCGGCCAGGAGCTCGTCGGGGCCAAGCCCGGCGTGGGTGGTCAAAGCCGGGCTGGTCACCAGCGTCTCGGGGCCGCCAAGTGAGGTGGCCATTTGTGCAAGTGAGACGGCTTCGAGAAATCGGCGACCGGACTCCACTCCCCCGGTGAGATCGAAGCTCAACACACCGCCGAAGTCGGACATCTGCCGCGTGGCCAGCTCATGTTGCGGGTGGCTTTCAAGCCCCGGGTAGTTCACGCCGGCAACAGCCGGATGTGACTCAAGAAAGCGCGCGAGTCGCAACGCTGTCCTGCTCTGGCGGGCCACGCGGATCGGCAGGGTGCGGATGCCGCGCAAGGCGTTCAGCGCGTCGGCCGGTGAAGGGGTGGCGCCGTGCAGCACGGCGTAGCGCCAGATGTCGCTCATGAGCTCCTGCTCGCCGGCAATCACGCCAAGCGTGGCATCGTTGTGACCCGCTATGCCTTTCGTGGCGGAGTGCAGCACGATGTCCACGCCATTGCGAAGGGGGTGCTGCAGACAGGGTGTGGCAAAGGTCGAATCAACGACTTTGAACGGCCCGGCGATGGCCCCGAGTTCATCAAGATCGACCAGGCTCATAAGCGGATTGGCCGGTGTTTCGGCCAGGATCAGCATCGTCTTACCTGGTCGCACGGCGGCCGCGAACGCGCCGGGCATACTGCCGTCGACGAACGTCGTCTCGATGCCAAATCGAGCCGCAGCAGCCTGCAGGAACATCTGCGTGCCCGAGTAGATCTGTCGCTGGGCCACCACGTGATCACCGGCGGAACACAACGCCAGGATCACCGCCGATACCGCGCCCATCCCCGACGCGAATGCCAGCGCCGCTTCGGCCCCTTCGAGCGAAGCGATTGCCTCCTCGAACGCGGTCACGGTCGGGTTGGCGAATCGGCCATAAAAGCACGCAGCCCGCGCCCCCACGGCGGCCTTGCGGGCGTGGTCGAGCGACGGACTGGTCCACACCGATGACCCCCATAACGGCGGGGCCAGAGAGGTGCCGTTGGCTGATCTACCGGCGCGGATAGCGGTGGTGTCGAGATGCTGGGGCTCAGTGGACATTGCGGTTACTCCGGGTTCTGCAGAAAGGGGCCGACGGCGGCGCCGACCTGGTCGAAATCGAGAAGGAACGAATCATGGCCGTGCGCCGAGTCGATCTCCACATACCGGGCAGACGTGCCGTGGGAACGCAGGGTGTCAACGATCTGACGCTGCTGATAAGTGGGATAGAGGATGTCGCTACGAATGCCGACAGCGAGCGTCGGCACGCGGATACGACGGAAGGCGGCGTCCAGACCACCCCGGCCGCGAGCGATATCGTGCAGGTCCATGGCTTTGCCGATGACGAGGTAGCTGTTGGTGTCGAAGCGGCGCACCAGCTTCTCACCGTGATAGTCGAGGTAGCGCTCCACCTCGAAGCGTTGCCAAAGATCGGCAGGGCCTTCGCGTCCCTCGGGTGCCATCTCGCGACCGAACCGATCGGTGAAGACGTCGTCGGATCGAAACGTCACCTGAGCGACCATGCGCGCGATTGACAGGCCGTCGTGGGGCCCGTCTCCATCTTCTGCGTCGTAGTAATCGCCGCCGCGCCACTGCGGATCGAGACGGATTGATCGTCGACCAATGGCACCCCATCCGATTTGTTGGGCGGTTGATTGCGCGCAGGTGGCCAGTGCTACCAGCGAGCCGACGCGCTCGGGGAAGGTGATGGCCCATTCCAACGACTGCATGCCGCCCATCGAGCCGCCGATGACCGAGTGCCAACGCTGCACACCCAGGTGATCGGCCACGTAGCGCTGGGCTCGCACCATGTCCCGGATGGTGACAACGGGAAACCGGGGACCGTACGGCCGGCCAGTGCCCGGGTCTACCGAAGCGGGGCCGGTGGAACCCTGGCAACCACCCAGCACGTTGATGCACACGACGAACCACTGCTTGGTATCGATACCGCAACCAGGGCCGACGAGAGTCTCCCACCACCCGGGCGTGGGGTGACCGGGCCCGGCGGGGCCGGCTACATGGCTGTCACCGGTCCAGGCATGGTGGATCAGAATCGCGTTGGTTGCCGTCGGGTTGAGCGTTCCCCAGGTCTCATACGCCATCGTAACTTCGGGCAGTTGACCGCCGAGGTCGAGGATGAAGGGGCGACCGAGCGGTAGGGTGAGGAATTGGCGATGACCCGCGGGCTGACCTGGGCGCCATGCGCCACTTGCCGGGGGGAGATTGCCCATGTCACTCCATTCGCGTCCAAAGCCAGATCGGTTCGCATGAAGAGCGGACAATTTCGTTGCCGGAGAACCGACCACATCCCTTCCGACCACCGATGGCTGGCAGGAGGCACCTTGGGTGTCCGACCCAGGTTGCCGGATCACGCCGCTGCTGCCGGCGAGATCACTCCTAATGCGAATAACAGCTTAGCGCGCGCCGAGGCCTTCTGAGGCAAGCGGAATCCAGCCGGTCAGATCGGCCAGCCGCTTGTCGTTCGAAAACATCTGCACGATCGGCACATTGAGGGCCAGTCGCTTTTGCAAACGACGAACTTCGAGTTCTTCGTTCCAGAGCGCCAGCGTGACCACCACGCCACTCGATCCGGCACGAGCGGTGCGACCCGAACGATGCAGGTAATCCTTCGGATCGGCCGGCGGGTCGTAGTGCACCACCACACCGATCTCATCGATATCAAGCCCGCGGGCGGCAACGTCGGTGGCGACCAACACCGATAGCTTGCCGTCGGTGAAGTCTTCGATGGCCTTTTCGCGGTAGCGCTGCTGCATGTCACCGTGCAGCGCAGACGCCTTCACACCTTCCTTGACAAGTGCAGCCGCGATCTGGTCGGCACCTCGCTTTGATTTCACGAAGGCAAGCGTTCGAGGATGATAGCTGGCGATGGAGCCGAGCATCTTTATTTTGTCCATCTCGTGCACCATCAGGAAACGGTGGGTCATGTTCTCGACCGTGATCGTTTCGGATGCAACTTCGTGCTTCACCGGGTCCCGCAGGTAGGTGCGCACGACATGGTCGATGGCACCGTCGAGTGTGGCCGAGAACAGCAACGTCTGATGCTCGCCCTCGATGTGACGGAGCAGCCATTCCACCTGCGGCAGAAAGCCCATGTCGACCATGCGGTCAGCCTCGTCGAGCACCACCATGGTGATGTCCGCCAGTGACACCGCCTTGCGATCGACAAGGTCGAACAGGCGGCCCGGCGTGGCCACGATGATGTCGACACCCTTGTCAATGGCGTCGGTTTGTTTCTCAACCTTGGCCCCGCCGTAGACCGAGATCACGGTTCGGTCGACCGCTTTGGCCAACGGCTCGAGCACTTCGGTGACCTGCAGCGCGAGTTCGCGGGTGGGCACCATAATGAGGCTGTGCGGACGGTTGGGTACGGCCTTGGGTGTAAGGGCCAGCACCGGAAGTCCGAACGCGAGCGTTTTACCCGCGCCCGTTTTGGCCTTGCCGCAGACGTCTCGTCCGGCCATGCCGTCTTTGATGGTGAGGAGCTGCACGGCGAAAGGCGCGTGGATGCCACTGGCGGCCAAGGCCGCAACGAGGGGTTCAGGTACGCCGAGATCGGCGAATGTTGTCGTCATAGGAAAGAGTACGAGGGTGCGGCTGAGCCAGCACCGTCGCACTCAGTGTAGGGCGGAGCACCGAATTTGGCGGTATTGCCCCTGTTGACGCGGGTTCTGAGCGTCAGAAGCGAGGTCAGGCGGGGCGAACGTCTCGGGCTTGCTCACCCTTGTCGCCCGGCACGACATCAAACTCGACCCGTTGGCCCTCGACCAACGTGCGATAGCCATTCATCTGTATGGCCGAGTGATGGACAAACACGTCGGTTCCACCATCGCGGGCGATGAAACCAAAGCCCTTCTCGTTGTTGAACCACTTCACGGTACCAATAGCCACAACTGCTGCCTTTCCCTACACGGGTCTCCCGTGGCACGCCGAGAGGAGTGCCAACCACACGGTTAGATTAGCAATTTCCGGACTGAAATGGTGTTGGACTCCACAGGGAATCTGTACGGAACGTAAATTCGTCGACGTGATGAACTGACTGACGCGTCAGTCGACGGTATGCTCCGTTTCATGCGAATTCTCGTGCTCGGGGCTGGCGGCGTCGGCTCCGCCCTCGCAACCATTGCCAGCCGCCGCCCGTTCTTCGAAGCGCTGCTACTCGCCGACATCGACGGGGTACGCGCCCAGACCGCTGCGGGTCGCTGCAACGACCCTCGCGTCACCTCTACGCCCGTCGACGCGTCAGACAAAGACGCCATCGTCTCGCTCGTGCGTTCGTGGGGAGCGACCGTACTTGTGAACGCCTGCGACACCCGCTTCAACGCATCCATTTTCGATGCCGCTCTTGAGGCTCGCTGCCACTACCTCGACATGGCGATGCACCCGTCGCACCAGCATCCTGAGCGGCCCACCGAGTTGTGTGGAGTGAAGCTGGGTGATGAGCAGTTCGCCGTGCACGACCACTGGAAGAACGCAGGCCTGCTCGCGTTGTGCGCGATGGGAATCGAGCCGGGGCTGTCCGATGTGTTCGCCCGCTATGCGTCCGATCATCTCTTTTCCCGCATTGATGAGATCGGAGTCCGAGACGGTTCCAACATCTCGATCGACGGCTATGACTTCGCGCCGACGTTCTCGATCTGGACGATGATCGAAGAGTGTCTCGCGCCGCCGGTGGTCTATGAAAAGGACCGCGGTTGGTTTACGACGGAGCCGTTCAGCGAGATGGAGGTGTTCGACTTTCCCGGCGGTATCGGTCCGCTCGAATGCGTCAACGTCGAGCATGAAGAAGTCGTGCTTATGCCGCGTTGGCTCGATTGTGGCCGCGTCACCTTCAAGTACGGGTTGGGTGCCGAGTGCATCGAAGTGCTCCGATCCATTCGCACGCTCGGCCTTGATTCCACCACCCCCATCGACGTGAACGGGTCAATGGTGACACCGCGATCCATGGTGGCCGCGTCGCTTCCGAATCCGGCTGACCTTGGCAACCGTATGCACGGCCTCACCTGCGCAGGTACCTGGGTGAAGGGGCTCGACAAGCTCGGCCACCCGCGCGAGGTCTACCTCTATCACCTCGTCGACAACGCGTGGACGATGAACGAGTACGGCCACCAGGCGGTGGTTTGGCAAACCGCTATCAACCCCGTTGTCGCGCTCGAACTGATGGCCACCAAGGTCTGGGACGCAGTTGGCGTCGTGGGCCCCGAGGCGTTCGACGCAGTGCCGTTCCTCGATCTTTTGACCGAGTACGGCTCCCCCTGGGAACTGCAGGAGCGCACGCCGGTAGCCCACGCTGCTTGAACGGGCCTCAGTGCCAGGAGGCCTGCAGTGCGGCCATCGCCATGGCGTGCAACATGTCCCCTGTTGCCTCGTTGTCGAGCACCGCAAGATAGGGCGTGGAGTTGATCAGGCCGAGCACCGCTCCCACCGCGGCGCGAGCGATGGTTTCGTCGAGCGACGGATCGCGTCGGGTCAGCACCTCGACCCATATGTGCACGTAGCGTGACTGGAGCCGCCGCACCTGCTGACGATCGACCTCGGCCGCCTGCACCAGATCGCGGAAGTGCACGGTGATCAGCTCCGGGTGATCGATGGCGAAGGCCACGTGCGCCCGAGTCAAGGTATCGAGCGCCTGGTCGGCGGTGCTCGTGCCGGCCACGATGGCGGAACCCTGCTCCAACAGGTGTTCGCTGATCGAGACGAGCATCTCGCCCAGCATGGCCTCCTTGCCGGAGAAGTGGTGATACAGCGCAGGACCCGAGATTCCGGCAACCCCGCCGATGTCGTCCATTGTCACGCCGGCGAACCCCCGCTCGGCAAACAGGAGGGCCGCAGCATTGAGCAGCTGCTCGCGACGTGAAACGGTCCGCTGACGGGAAAGTACCGGCCGCGACGAGGGCTCTGACACGGCCCAAACGTACCAGGCACCCTTGGACATCGCCTTAATCCAGGCTAACCTCCCACTGATGAACCCTTGGTTCAGCAGTGAACGCCCTGCATTGGTTTCGGCGTGCGACCGCGTCACCGATGTCTTCGCTGCCAACCAATCCGCGCTCGACCACGCCGTCGCCGACCTGCGTTCCGTCCGTACGCTGGCCGCGTCCGGTCCCTCCGCAGCCCGAGCCAGGCACGTCGAGCGAGGCAAGCTATTACCACGGGACCGAGTGGACGCGCTGCTTGATCCGGGGTCACCTTTTCTCGAACTCTCCCCAATGGCCGCACACGGAATGTACGGAGGAGAGGCCGCGGCCGCGGGCATCATCACCGGCATCGGGCGGGTCTCGGGGCGGCTTTGCATGATCGTGGCCAATGACGCAACAGTCAAAGGCGGCACCTACTACCCCATCACCGTGAAGAAGCACCTGCGGGCGCAGGAGATCGCCATGGAGAATGGCCTGCCGTGCCTCTACCTTGTCGATTCTGGTGGTGCCTTCCTACCCGAACAGGACGCGGTGTTCCCCGATCGTGACCACTTCGGCCGCATCTTCTTCAACGAGGCTCGACTCTCGGCAGCCGGCATCGCGCAACTTGCGGCCGTGCTGGGTTCGTGCACCGCAGGCGGCGCATACGTGCCAGCGATGGCCGACGAGGCAGTCATCGTTCGCAACCAGGGCACCATCTTTCTCGGCGGTCCACCGCTGGTGAAAGCAGCGACGGGCGAGGTCGTGACGCCTGAGGATCTGGGCGGCGGTGATCTTCACGCTCGCGTGTCGGGCGTGGTCGATCACCTGGCCGACGATGACCAGCACGCCTTGTCCATCTTGCGCTCGATCGTGGAATCGCTTCCACCCGATCCGTTGTCAGATGCCGGTGATATGGATGAGCCGGTCGTGTCACCCGATGAACTTCACGGCGTGGTCTCGGCCGATGCGCGTCAGCCCTACGACGTGCGTGAGGTCATTGCTCGCATCGTTGATGGCAGTCGCTTCCAGGAGTTCAAGGAGCAATTCGGCACCACGCTCGTCACCGGGTTCGCGCACATCTGGGGACGGCAGGTCGGCATCATCGCCAACAACGGCGTGCTGTTCGCCGAGTCGGCCCAAAAGGGCGCCCACTTCATCCAACTGTGCGACCAGCGGGAGACCCCGCTGCTCTTCCTTCAGAACATCACCGGGTTCATGGTTGGTCGAGACTACGAGGCCGGCGGCATTGCCAAACACGGCGCCAAGATGGTCACCGCGGTGGCCTGTGCACGGGTACCGAAGTTGACCGTGATCATCGGCGGTTCGTTCGGTGCCGGCAACTACAGCATGTGCGGGCGCGCCTACTCGCCCCGCTTCTTATGGATGTGGCCCAACGCCCGCATCTCGGTCATGGGCGGCGACCAGGCCGCGGCCGTACTCGCCACCGTGCGACGAGATCAGATCGAGGCCAGAGGCGATACGTGGTCTGCCGACGACGAGGTGGCGTTCACGGCTCCGGTTCGGGCCCAGTACGAGGAACAGGGCCATGCCTACTACGCCACCGCTCGCCTGTGGGACGACGGCATCATCGAACCGAAGGACACCCGAACGGTTCTCGGTCTCGCGTTGGAAGTAGTGGCCCGCACGCCACTTCCGCCCATCTCCCGCGGCGTGTTCCGGATGTGACCATGTTCCACACCGTCCTGGTCGCCAATCGAGGAGAGATCGCCGTGCGGGTCATCCGTACGTTGCGCTTGCTCGGCATCCGTTCGGCCGCTGTCTACAGCGACGCGGACGCCAACGCCCGCCATGTACACGACGCCGACACCGCCGTCCGCCTCGGTCCGGCGACGGCGCGCGAGAGTTACCTGTCGATCGAGCGGGTGATCGAGGCCGCGTTGAGCGTTGGGGCCGATGCCTTGCATCCGGGCTACGGGTTTCTCTCCGAGAACGCCGACTTCGCAGAAGCATGCACGGCAGCGGGCATCGTGTTTATCGGGCCTCCCCCTACCGCAATTCGGGCGATGGGCGACAAGATCGAATCGAAGCTCACCGTCGCCCGCTTCGGGGTGCCGGTCGTGCCAGGTATCAACGGTCGCGGCCTCTCCGACCGCGAGCTGATTGGCGCCTCGGTCACAATCGAGTTTCCCATCCTGATCAAACCGTCGGCGGGTGGCGGCGGCAAGGGCATGCGCCTCGTGCAAGATCCGTCAGAGCTACCGAGCGAGTTGGCCGCTGCTCGCCGAGAAGCGCTGGGTGCGTTTGGCGACGATGCGCTCCTGCTCGAGCATTACGTCGAACGACCCCGACACATCGAGATACAGATCGTGGCCGACACTCACGGCAACGCGGTGCAATTGGGCGAGCGCGAATGCAGCCTGCAGCGCCGCCATCAAAAGATCATCGAGGAGTCTCCGTCGCCGTTCGTGACACCTGACATGCGTGCTGAGATGGGTCGCCAGGCAATCGCGGCAGCGCACGCGTGTGGCTATGTGAACGCCGGCACCGTCGAGTTCATCGTGCCCGGCAACGGCAGCGGGGCGTTCTTCTTCATGGAGATGAACACCCGTCTCCAGGTGGAGCATCCCGTCACCGAGTTGGTCTATGGCGTCGATCTCGTCGAGTGGCAACTGCGCATCGCTGCCGGCGAACCTATGCCCCTCAGCCAAGACCAGCTCATACCAATCGGTCATGCGATTGAAGCGCGCATCTACGCCGAGGACCCGGCCAACAAATTCCTGCCCACTGGCGGCACGGTCTTCGGGTTGCGCGAACCACTCGCTGTGCGGGTCGATTCGGGTCTGCGTACGGGCACGGTTGTTGGGGCCGACTACGACCCGATGTTGGCGAAAGTAATCGCCAAGGGAACGGATCGCGGCGACGCCATTCGGCGTCTCGACCGAGCCCTCGCCAACTACGCCGTGCTCGGCGTCACCACAAATATTGCGCACCTCCGTGCCGTGCTCGCCGACCCCGACGTGCTCGCCGGCCGACTCGACACGACTCTGGTCGAGACCAGTCATGCTGACTTCACCCACGCCTCGGTGCCCAGTGCCGCGCTTGCCGCCGTGGCCATCCGCCTGCTGCAGCGCCAGGGCCGTTCGGCGTGGGAGCGCAACGTTGGCTGGAGGCACGGCGGTACTGCGCCCGTCAAGCTGCTGCTGCAGGTCGGCGCGAAGGCACCGATCCCAGTCGTTGCAAAATTCACACCAACCGGCTGGATGATTGCGGTGGACGCCGGCCCAGCCGTGGCAGCGGCGGTCGATGAGGAGGATGGTCAGATCACCTCTCACTACGGCAGTCGCTCAACCACATTCGATGTGGCTGACGACGGCACCACCGTCTGGCTCGGTGCGGGTGGCGCGACCTGGTCAATCCGAGTTGTCGCGCCGGCACGACTGACTCGCTCCGCGGCCGAGACGACCGCCGGACCGATTCTCAGTCCCATGCCGGGGATGCTCCTGGCCGTGCGCGTCGCAGTTGGCGAACAGGTCATTCAGGGCCAGTCCCTTGCCGTCGTCGAAGCCATGAAGATGGAACACACCGTCACCGCCCCCGCCGCCGGCGTGGTACTGCGCGTGTTCGCTACCACCGGGCAGCAACTGCGTATGAGCGAACCATTGATGCTGCTCGGGCCTCACCCCATAACCGTTGAGGAGGACTCACCCCCATGACCTCGTTCGAACTTTCCGAAGACCACGAGATCTTCCGTAAGGTCGTGCGCGACTTCGCCGAGAGCCGCGTCGCGCCCCATGCCGCACAATGGGATCTCGATCACTACTGTCCGGTCGAACTCGTCCACGAGATGGGCGACCTCGGTCTGTTCGGCCTGATCTTCCCCGAGGAGTTGGGCGGCTCAGGTGGCGATTTCGCGTCGCTGTGCGTTGCCATTGAAGAACTCGGACGCGTCGATCAGGGCATCGGCATCACACTGTCGGCCGGTGTCGGTTTGGGCGCGAACCCGATCTACCGCTTCGGTAACGACGAGCAGAAGGCGGCTTGGTTGCCCGACCTCATCGCCGGCCGGGCGCTTGGCGCATTCGGTTTAACTGAAGCCGATGGCGGCAGCGACGCCGGTGCCACCAAGACGCGAGCCGTGTTGGAGAACGGCCAGTGGGTCCTCAGCGGATCAAAAGCATTCATTACCAACTCGGGAACGTCGATCACATCGGTCATCACCGTCACGGCGCGCACGGACGAGGGGATTTCTTCGTTCCTTATTCCAGCCGGAACACCGGGGCTTACGGTCGAACCGTCCTACCGCAAGCTTGGCTGGCATAGCAGCGACACTCACGGCCTCGTGTTCGATGACTGTCGGATACCCGAGCAACATCTGCTCGGAACGGCGGGCCGAGGGTTCAACAACTTCCTCGCCATTCTCGATGACGGCCGCATCGCCATTGCTGCCCTCGCGCTTGGAAGCGCTCGGGCCTGTCTGGACATGGCACTCGATTATGCGAAGCAGCGCAACGCGTTCGGCGGACCAATCGGCCGCTTCCAGGCGATCTCGTTCGCTCTGGCTGACCTGGCGGTTTCCGTCGAAAACTCGCACAACCTCGTCTATAAGGCGGCCTGGTTGAAAGACACGGGCCGCCCCATCGGGCAAGCTGCGGCAATGGCAAAGCTCTACGCAACCGAAGCCGCTGTCACCGCCACCCGCGTCGCTGCGCAGGTGTTCGGCGGAGCCAGCTTTATCGAGGACTCCCCCATCGCCCGCTTCTACCGTGACGCCAAGATCCTAGAAATCGGTGAAGGCACAAGTGAGATCCAGCGCCTCGTGCTCGCCCGCTCGCTCGGACTACCCGCGTGATGGGCGATCGACCGGTCGGCGGCCGATGGTTTGAGGAACTGACGCCCGGGCTCGTCATCGACCATGTCGTCACTCGCACCATCACCGAATCGGACAACACCGTCTTTTCCACCATGACTATGAACCCTCAGCCGCTCCATCTCGATGAGTCCTTCGCCGAGCAGACCGAGTTCGGCACCCGCGTCGTGAACAGCATGTTCACGCTGTCACTCCTGATCGGCCTCAGCGTCTACGAAACGACACTCGGCACCACCGTTGCCAACCTCGGCTTCGAGGACATCCGGTTTCCGCTGCCCGTCATTCCGGGCGACTCAATCCGAGCACAGACCGAAGTGGTGGCGGCACGGGCCTCGTCGTCCCGACCGACCCAGGGCGTCGTCACCTTTGAACACCGGGCTTTCAACCAGCGCGGCGAACTTGTCGCGCAGTGCCGCCGCTCGGCGCTCATGCACCGGAGGCCCTGATGCGTTGGCGAAGCATGTTGTTCGTTCCCGGAAACCGACCCGACCTTGCCGCCAAAACACCACGCAGCCATCCTGATGTTGTCGTCATCGATCTGGAGGATGCCGTGCCCATCGCCGACAAGATCTCGGCGCGGGCGACAGCACGAGAATCGGCGCTCGAACTCATGCACGACATGCCGGTCTGCATCCGCGTCAACCCGCCCACAACCGAATGGTTCGAAGGCGACATTGCCTCGCTGCCCGACGGCCTAGTCGGTGTCGTCGTGCCAAAGTGGGAAACCGACCGCGAGTTCGGCTTCCCGATCGTCGCCGGACTCGAAACAGTACGGGGCGTGGTGAACGCTCGACAGATTCTGGGGGCGTCCGTCATCGCCTGCTACTTCGGCGCGGAGGATTACATTGCCGACCTCGGTGGGGTGCGCACGGCCGACAATATGGAGGTGCTGTTTGCCCGCTCGCATGTCGGTGTGGCAGCCCGCCTGGCCGGAGTGCCCGCGCTCGACATGATCACCGGCGACTTCGGCAACGGCGTGCGTTTCACCGAAGAAGCAACCTTCGCCCGGTCGCTCGGATACACCGGCAAGCTCTGCATCCACCCGAACCAGGTGCCGCTTGCCAATACGGCATTTGAGCCGTCGGCTGCCGAGATCGACCGGGCCCAGCGCCTGCTTGCCGCCTTCAACCAGGCCAACGGCGCCACCATTGCGTTCGAAGGGCAGATGATCGATGACGTCATCGCCCGCCAAGCCCGAGCGCTCCTCGCCAGCGTCGGCTGAGTCGCAATCAGCGCCGGCAAGCGCCGACGTGATAAGAAACCGGAAGCTCATCTCACGGGGGACTTCGTATGCAGATCAACGTTACGGTCAACGGCACCGCCCATTCGGCTGATGTCGAACCACGCACCCTTTTGGTGCACTACATCCGCGAACAGTGCGGCCTTACCGGCACCAACATCGGCTGCGATACCAGCTCGTGTGGTGCGTGCACCATCCACATGGACGGTGAGAGCGTCAAGAGTTGCACGGTGCTCGCAGTGCAAGCGGACGGCTCCGACATCAAGACCATCGAAGGCATGGCCGCCGCCGACGGCACGCTGCACCCCATGCAGGAATCGTTTCGCCAGTGCCACGGCCTGCAGTGCGGCTATTGCACACCCGGCATGGTGATGGCTGCGGTCGGCATTCTGAACGAGAACCCGCACCCCACCGAGACCGAAGTGCGTCAAGGTCTGGAAGGCAACCTCTGCCGTTGCACCGGCTACCACAACATCGTGAAAGCCGTGCTTCACTGCGCCGAAGGAGCCTCCAAGTGATCCCCGCCCTCTTCGACTACGCCCGGGCCGGTTCCACCGAAGAAGCCGTCAGCCTCATCGCCCAACACGGCGACGAAGCCAAGTTCCTGGCCGGTGGCCATTCGCTGCTGCCGCTCATGAAGCTGCGTCTTGCAGCACCGGCGATGCTGATCGACCTCGGTCGCATCAAGGACCTTTCGTACATCCGTGACGCCGGTGACCACATTGCCGTTGGTGCCCTCACCCGCCACCACGACGTGCAGCACTCCACGCTGCTCGCCACCACCAACCCGTTGCTGGCCCACGCCGCCGGCCACGTCGGCGATCCGCAGGTTCGCCATCGCGGCACCATCGGTGGCTCACTCGCCCACGCCGACGCGGCCTCCGACCTTCCGGCTGTCGCTGTGGCTATGAACGCCCAGCTGATCGTGCAGGGTCCGAACGGCAAGCGCACCATTGCCGCCCGTGATTTCTATCGAGGCTTCCTCGAGTCCGCGCTCGCGGCCGACGAGATGCTGGTGGAGATTCAGTTCCCAAACCTCACCGGTGGCACCTGGTCGTTCCAGAAGTTCAACCGGCGTGCTCAGGACTGGGCCATTGTGGGCGTCGCTGCCTACAAACACAACGGCGCAGCCGGCGTCGGACTGGTCAACATGGGCTCCACGCCCATCTACGCAGCCGCGTCGTCCGCTGCGGCTGCCGGTGGAGCCTCGCCCGCCGACGCCGCTGACCTCGCGGTGCAAGAGGCCGAGCCGCAGGTCGACCTCAATGCCAGCGTTGCGTACCGCACCCACCTTGCCAAGGTGTTGGTTCGCCGGGCGCTCGAAGAGGCTTCCTGATCCATTGTGTCCGACCACCGTCTCGACCACCTGGTGTACGCCACGCCCAATGTGGAAGAGACGGTGGAAGACCTGTTCCGAGCACTCGGTGTTCGAGCATTGGTCGGCGGTCAGCACGTTGGATGGGGCACCCACAACTGCCTCGCCTCGCTTGGTAACGGCACCTACCTCGAAATTGTTGGGCCTGATCCTCGCCAGCCCGAACCGGCCGGACCGCGGCCGTTTCTGATCGACCAGATCACCTCGTCGCGCCTGGTCACATGGGCGGTGAGTGTGCCCGACATGACAGCCGCGTTGGCGGCGTCGATCACCGCTGGATACGACCCGGGGCCGGCGCGGGCCATGTCCCGCGCCACGCCCGAAGGCGGCACGCTGTCGTGGGAACTCACGTCGCCGCCCTTCGGCGATGACGGGGGCCTCGTGCCGTTCATCCTTGCCTGGGGCTCCACCGTCCACCCGTCCACCACGACGGTGCAGGGCCTGTCACTCGTCTCATTCGCCGCCACCCATCCTCATCCCGAACACGTGAACCGAATGCTGCACGCGCTGGGTACATCGCTTCCCATTGAGCATGGACCCGAGCCGCGGCTTGAGGCTCGGCTACGTGGCCCTGCCGGAGAGACCGTGTTGCACTCCTGAGGTCGCCGACCGGTACGGTCTCGGGTGATGTATCGCTTCTTGCTCAAACCCAAGTGGTTGGCGTTCCTTCTGCTTGGTCTCATTGGCGCCATCGCCATGCCGATCCTGGGCCAGTGGCAACTCGACCGCTATCACCAGCGTCAGCATCAGAACAAGCTGGTGAAGGAGCGGCAGGCGAAGGACCCGGTGCCGTTGCGTTCAGTCGTGCCCGACTCTGCGACCGCGGGCACGTTGCCCGATGTCGAGTTCCGACAGGTGAGCGTGAGCGGCACGTACGACGAAAAGCACCAGGTGCTCATCGCCAACCGCTCCTACGAAGGCCGCCCCGGCTACCACGTGGTGACGCCCCTGCTCGTTGACGGCGAGCAGGAGCAGGCCGTGTTGGTGAACCGCGGCTTCGTGCCCTACGAAGCTGCCGTAGGCGGACCGCTGCCCGAGGCACCGCCGGCAACGGGCACCGTGTCCATCCGCGGGGTGCTTCGTCCCTCGCAGACCAGCGGAGGCATCGGACCGACCGATCCGGCCAAGGGCGTGCTGAAAGAGATGGCTCGCATCGATATCCAACGCATCTCGCTACAGACGCCCACCCGACTGGCACCGGTCTACATCGAACTCACCGGCGAAACGCCCGCACCTCCGCAGCCACTTTCGCTGGTGAAACCCAACACGCTTGATGGCGGCACCAACCTTTCTTACGCCATGCAATGGTTCATCTTCACCGCGGTCGGCCTCATCACCTGGCCGATCATCATCCGACGCGAGGCCGGCAAGCGGAAAAGGGCGGCTAGCTGAGCGCCCGCAATAGCTGCCTCGGGTCGCCTTTGGCAAGGGCCAGACGCAGCCCGTTGGGCGAGCCCAACCACAGCCGCGACATGATCCGGGCGATCTCGGCGCCTCCGGTGGCGGGGCCGAGATAGGCACGCTGCGCATCTTCCGACAGCGTGAAGAACTGGTCGAAGAAACGCTGGAGACCGCCCCGATCCATGCCAAGCATGACGTCGAGTCCGTATTCCTGCAGCGCCCTCGCCCGACGATGCGAATCGGGCCACGTCGCCGCCCAGGCCGCGTGGCTCACCGCTGTCGGCGTGGCTCGACGCTGCAAGGCGTCCACGATGCCCTGGGCGAGGAGTGGAGCCCCATGAAGGCTCGTGGTCAACGAATAGCCGGTTGCCGGGTGAATGGCACCTCCGCTGGCACCAACCGCAACAACGCGCTGCGGCAGTGGCACCCGCAACCCCATCGGGATGGCAACCGTCTCCACCTCCTCGACATCGCTCAGTGCAATGCCGCGATCTTTCAGCCGTTGCTCGATCGCCGCCTTGAGGCGCTCGGGGGTCGTGGCCCGGCGGGAGGCCAGCACTGTTTCTTCCAGGAACCACCGACCCTCGCCGAGGTGCTGGGCGTAAAGGAAGGTCGGCGGCCGATCGGCAGGCAGGCCCGTAGCAAAGTCCATCAATATGCAGCCGGTGTCGTTGAGTGAAACCGATGGTGTCGCGACAACGCCGTACGCGGTCTGCCACGCAGGAGCCGCACCGCGGCCGTGCGCCAGGGACCCGATTGCACCGGTGGCGTCGATCACCACGATGGCATTGATCGACAAACCGTTGGCGAGCAGCAGGGTGGAATCGGTTCGATTGTGGCTCGCGCCGACCGATCGGCCACGCATCGTTTTCAGACCAGCTGCGCGGCCTCGCCCCGTCAGTCTTGCAAGCAGCTTGGCGCCGTCGACTCGACCGTAGGCGCGCTCGACGCAGTGGGTTCGCTGGCCGGTCGCGGTGACAGCGTGCCATTGGTGGCTGAACATGTCGCCGTAACCGAGTGCAGCGAGATCATCCACCCAGCTGCCGTAGGTGGCCGGCCATGGCGCATCGGGTTCAGGTGCGACAAGCACGGTATCGAGACCGGCTTCGGCGCAGGCAACGGCGGCCGCCCAACCAGCAGGGCCTGACCCCGCAACCACCACGTCATGACGAGCCACCGGCTAAAACGTAGACGGTGAGTGCCTGGCATGCCCTTGTTCCTTCCCACAATGTTCCCGTCGGCGGCATTGTTGCCTCCGTCTTCGGCGACGAAGACGTGGTCGTGTGGCGCGATCTCGATGGCGTCGCGCACGTGAGCGAGGCCCGCTGTCCGCACAACTGGAGTCACCTCGCCGGGGTAGGCGAAGTGCAGGGCTGCGAACTTGTCTGCACCACCCACTTCTGGCGATTCTCCGTGGATGGAGTGGGTGTGCGTCGCCTCTCGGATGGCACGGAGGAGCCCATGCGGAATCTACGCGTGTTTCCTGGCCGTGAACATGACGGTTGGGTCGAGACACACCACTGAGCCTGCAGCGACCCGCTCTCGTAGGACAGACTGACGGCCATGTCGATTCTCGCCCAGCCCGAATGGTCCGCTCTCGCGACAAGTGCCGCGTCGTTGCCGACGCTTCGCAAGCTTTTTGCCGCTGATCCCCAGCGGGCCGCCAAGTACACCCACCCGGTCGGTGTTTTCCATGCCGATTTGTCGAAGCAGCGCCAGACCGATGCCACCTGGAGCGCGTTGCTCGGTTTGGCCGCATCGCTCGGTGTCGCCGAGCGACGGGACGCCATGTTCGCCGGCGAAAGGATCAACACCACCGAGCATCGCGCCGTGCTCCACACAGCATTGCGGGCGCCGCGCGGTTCAACGGTGATGGTTGACGGCCACAATGTCGTGCCCGATGTGCACGATGTTCTCGACCGCATGTCCTCGTTTGCGGATCGGGTGCGGTCGGGTTCCTGGCAGGGAGCGACTGGCAAACGCATCATCAACGTGATCAACATCGGCATCGGTGGCTCCGACCTCGGACCGGCCATGGCGGCGCTTGCGTTGCGGAGTTGGTCGGATCGTTCGATGACGTTCAAGTTCGTCTCCAACGTCGACGGTAGCGACATGGCCGAAGCGCTGGTCGGGCTCGATCCGGCCGAGACGATGTTCATCGTTTCGTCCAAGACGTTCACCACCATCGAGACGATGACCAATGCTCGCTCCGCCCGCTCGTGGCTGACGGCGGCGCTCGGGGACGCTGCGGTGCCGAAGCATGTAGTTGCAGTGTCAACCAACGCGGCCAAGGTGGGCGAGTTCGGCATCGACACCGCCAACATGTTCGGCTTCTGGGACTGGGTGGGCGGCCGGTATTCGATGGACTCCGCCATCGGGCTGTCGCTCATGCTCGCTATCGGTCACGATCAGTACCGTGAGATGCTGGCCGGCTTCCACGATATCGACACGCATTTCCGCTCAACTCCCTTTGCCGAAAACGTGCCGGTCCTCATGGCACTTGCCGGAATCTGGGAGCGCAACGCCCTCGGTTCACCGTCGCTGGGCGTGATCCCCTACTGCAACGAGTTGGCGCTGTTTCCCGCGTATCTGCAGCAGCTCGACATGGAGTCGAACGGAAAGCACGTCACCCTCGACGGCACGGTTGTCACCGGCGAGACCGGCCCGATCGTTTGGGGCACACCCGGTACCAACGGCCAGCACGCCTACTTCCAGTTGCTGCACCAGGGCACCACCACGGTGCCTCTCGACCTGATCGGTTTCGCCTCGCCGGTGCACGAGATGGGGGTGCACCACGACCTGCTGATGGCCAACATGTTCGCCCAGTCCGAGGCCCTGGCGTTCGGCAAGACATCGGATGAAGTGCGCGCCGAAGGGGTGGCTGATGAGCTTGTGCCGCACAAGACGTTCGTGGGCAACCGACCGACCACGGTGTTGCTCGGAACGTCATTCTCACCCCGTGCTCTGGGCCAGCTGGTGGCGTTGTACGAGCACAAGGTGTTCGTGCAGGGCACGCTCTGGGGCGTGAACAGTTATGACCAGTGGGGCGTGGAGTTGGGCAAGGTGCTCGCCACTCGCATCGCTGGCGAACTGGACGGCACCACCGCGCTCAATGCCCACGACAGCTCCACCACCGCGTTGATCGCCCGTTACCGCTCGCTACGCGGCCGCTAGCGGCTCGTAGTTTGCGCCAAAACCGGTCGCCACACGGCCGGCTTTGTCGCAAAGTCACGAGAGAGCGGTGGCGATTGCGTCGGCGACGGCCATGACAGTGGCCTGCGGTGTTGCTAACGGCAGCGACGGAAAGACCGAGGCATCGGCGATGTAGAAGCCATTGAAGCCAAAGACCTGGCCGTTCGGATCAACCACATTGTCCTGGGCTGATACGCCCATGCGACACGTCCCGGCGACGTGGTACGTGCCGTCCTCATGGTGAAGCATCCAACGATCGAGGTCATCGTCGGAGAAGCGCGAGATCTGGTCGAGTGAGGTACCCTCGGGACCGGTGGCTTGCGGAAGAATGAGCGCCAGCTGGCGCACGCCGCTGCGCAACGCAGCCCGATCGTACGGATGGCTGAGTTGATTGAGATGGATCATGTCGGCGGTCAACCAGCCGGATGACTTCGCCCGCAGCAGGGTCAGCAGCACCAGTTCTTTACGGTCGTAGGTGGTGACGAGAAGGTCGTTGGCGTGTTGAGACGTCGATGACATCAGCGCGAGCCGAGTGGCACGACGCGTCGAGAACGAGCCGGGAACGGTGAAGGCAAGCGAGGGATGATCGACGAGATTTCGACCGATCGCCGGGTGGGCGATGCCTGAGCGCCACAACAGGCGCGGCGTCTCGATGGCACCCGCGCACACTACGACGCGGGATGCCTCAAGCATCTCGCCGGCGGCCGTAGCGACGCCGACGACCCCTCCTTCGGCTCGCAGCAATCGATCGAGGCGAGTATTCGTGGTGAGCAAGACGTCGGGAGTCGGTAGCCATGACGGCCGACGGTTACCTTCGCCGAAATAACGAGCATCTGTGCTGCCGCTCAGCTCATCGATCACGCTGTCGAGCTGCGATCGGCCGGACTCCGCCGCAGGTGCCGCGTCTCCAAGCGCTCGAGAGAGGCTGCGTTGGATGCGTGCTGCATTCAAGCCAGGAAGCTGCCACGCATCGGCCAGGGCAACTGGATCGGGCAACATCTTGAGCATTCCGTTCACCAGGGCCGATCCGCCGACACCACCGGCTGCAGCGTACGGACGAGGCGCTTGCACCTCTGTTCGCATAGCCATGAGGTCAGTTCGACCATAACCGGCCAGGGCCTCGAACACGTCCGACGACGGTGGTGGCTCAACGACTGGGCCGCCTTCGATGAGTTGAACACGCTGACCCCGTCGTGCCAACGCCCGCGCGACGGTAGAGCCGGCGGGACCGGCACCGATCACAATGACGGGAGCGCTCAGCGCGTCTCCTCCGGCCAGATCGCGAGACGGCCGACGACCTCGCCGTTGTAGGTGTCACCCGTCGGCTCGAATCCGAATTGTTGCAGGAACGCACCGGTGTCGGAACCTGGCACCCAGCTCGTGAACAGTTCTGCACCATCGGGCTGTTGTTGGCGAACGAGTGTGCAGACGAGCTGCACGAGACGGCGGCCGTAGCCTCGCCGCTGACGCGTTTGCTCGATGCCAAAGCGCCACAGATACCAGCCGTCGAAGGGTCGATCGGTGCGCGTTTCGGGCGTGGCAAGGACCACGAAGCCGACGACTTTGCCATCGATATACGCCGCTCGTTCCAACGTGGTCCAGGGGCTCAGGTGCGCACTGAGCAGGGCCCGCTGCACGGACGGCGAGGGCTCATTCGTCCACGGTGCAGGTCGTGCCGGCTTGAGTGTGCTGACAGCATCGACATTTCCGGCATCGACCGGGCGAAGCTCCATCAACTCGGCATTGGGCTTCTCGGCGATCGCCTTTGGCGTCACCTTCGGGAGACCCGCAAGATGCGCGGCATCGTTATACCGAATGAGACGCCAGGTGTTGTCCCGCACGTTCAGAAACTCGGTGATCGATGTGTTCAGCGTGCCGATCTCGAACAGCCCGTTCGGGGGCGAGTGCAACAGCAGTCGCACCGCCCGGTCGATCACGCCGCCATGGCAGACGATGACGACCGTCTTGTCTTTGTGCTCGGTCGTGAGGGCGGCAATGGCGGTGGCGATGCGGTGCTGAAAGACGGCCAAGGTTTCGCCACCGGGAAAGCCGCGCTCATACGGGTTGGCCTCCCAACTCTCGCCACCGAACTGGTCGACGTAGTCCTCATACGTCATGCCATCGCACACCGGTCCGGGGAAGTGCTCTCCTACGTCGTGCACCTGCACGACGGGTAAAGCGCCGAGGGCCGCAGACAGATACGTTGCCGTTTCGATCGCCCGCGGATACTCCGACGCAATCAGCACATCGGCCTGGATCTCGCCCGTCTCGGCCCAACGCTTGCCGAGCGAGGCAGCTTGCTGGCGACCAAGCGGCGAAAGCCCGGTACAACTCACCGGCCCACCAATAATGCGCTCGACCGTCACATTCGATTCACCGTGCCGCACAAAGATCAACCGAGTCACCCCGTGATCGTACTTACTCCGCGCTGCAGCTTGTTAGGCGAGTTTTTCGACGAAGCCTTCGAGTTGGCGGAGGTTGCGGCATTCGTAGACGCCGTCGGTGTGGGTGCCGTACTCTCCGACGATGGAGTCGCCGGTGTTCCAGTAGCTCTTTGGCTCTGGGTTCAGCCAATACACGTGACGGGCCTTCGCCCGGATCTCTTTCACGACCCAGCTTTGGCTGGCGTGGTAGTTGTTGCGGGCGTCGCCGAGCAGCAGCACGGTGGTCTTGGGGCCGATCTGCTGGCCCCACTTCTCCCAGAACACTTCGAAGGCGTGGCCGTAATCACTGTGACCGTCCACCCACACCACGTCGGCTTCGGTGTTGACGCGGTGTACGGCTTCGGTGACGTCATCGACGCCCTTGAAGTAGTCGGTGACTTCATCGATGCCGTCGATGAATACGAAGCTGCGCACCTTCGAGAACTGGTTCTGAATGGCGTACACCAGCATGAGCGTGAAGCGAGCAAACGCCGCGACCGAGCCGGAAATGTCGGCCACAACCATCAGCTCGGGCTTCGACGGACGGGGATACTTGAACTTGGGTTCGGCGGGCACACCACCGTAGGAAAGTGAGTGGCGAACCGTGGCCCGGAAGTCGAGCGGGCCTCGTCGTTCATGCTTGCGCTTGCGGGCCAGACGGGCTTGGAGCTTGCGCGTGAGCGGTCCGAGTGCCTTCTTGAGGTTGCCCATCTCGTCGCGACTGGCGTGCATGAAGTCGACGTCTTCGGGCAGCGGTTTGCGCAGCGTCTTGGCCATGGCCTCGGCGCCTCGGTCGGCCACGAGTCGACGGCGGATTTCGGCTTCGATCTCCTTCTTGAACTTCTCGATGCGGTCGTCGAACTCGTCTTTCTCCAACCGCTCTTCCAGTGGCGTCATCTCGCCGCCAAGCTGTTCCTTCTGTGCATCCATCAGCTTGTCGAGCATGTTGTCAAGGTCAAGGTTCCGCAACGTGCGATACAGGTAGTACGTGCCACCGACCGGACGTCCGGGCTCCATGCCAGCGAACTTCGACACGGCCTGACGGGCCAGCGCACGCATCATGGCGTCGTCACCGTTCATAAGGGCCTGATACAGCATGGCCATCAGTTCTTCGGGCGTCATGCCGTCCATCGAGCCGCCGGCGCCCTTTTGATCGCCCTGCATCTTGGCGTCGTCCTGCATATCCCGCCAGAACTCGTCGGCCTCGTCGAGCTTGCCGACCGCGTACTGCGGCCCGCGTAGCGAGAAGTAGACCTCGAACACCGTTTCGAACGACCGCCAGTGCGACGCGTTCTTTACCAGCGTGGCGCCGAGGGCGTACTTGAACGTCTCACGGTCTTCCAGCGGAATGTGGGTGATGGCTTCCATGGCGTCAAGGTTCTCGGTGAGCGAAACCGGCAAACCAGCCGCCCGTAACTCGGTGATGAACCCGGCCATGAGATCGAGCATGTTACTTGTCCACCGACAGTTCCTTGGCGGCCTTGGTGATGTCGGACTGGTACTTGAGCAGCACGTGCAGGGTTTCCTTGGCCTGCTGCGCGTCGATGTGCTCAATGCCGAGCAGCACAAGCGTGCGGGCCCAGTCGATGGTCTCCGACACCGACGGCGCCTTCTTCAGGTCAATCTGGCGGATGGAGCGCACGATGCGGGCGATCTGGTCGGCCAGGTTCTCGGTGATGCCGGGAACCTTGGTGAGCACGATCTCCTTCTCGCGGTCCATCTGCGGGTAGTCGATGTGGAGGAACAGGCAACGACGCTTGAGCGCCTCGGACAGCTCGCGGGTGTTGTTCGACGTAAGAAACACGAGCGGGATTTGCGTGGCGGTAACGGTGCCAAGCTCGGGGATGGACACTTGATACTCGGAGAGGATTTCGAGCAGCAGTGCTTCGGTTTCAATCTCGACGCGGTCAACTTCGTCGATCAGAAGCACCACGGGCTCTTTGGCCGTGATGGCTTCAAGCAGGGGGCGAGTGAGCAGGAACTCATCGGAGAAGATGTCGTCAGAGATCTCGTTCCAGCCGTCGGACGTTCGGTCGGCTTGGATGCGAAGGAGTTGCTTCTTATAGTTCCACTCGTACAGCGCCTTCGACTCGTCGAGGCCCTCGTAGCACTGCAGGCGGATCAGGCGGGCGCCGATCATGTCGGCCACGCTCTTGGCCAACTGGGTCTTGCCGGTACCGGCGGGGCCTTCGACCAGGATCGGCTTCTGCAGGCGATCGGCCAGGAACACCACCCCGGCAATGCCATCGTCCGCCAGGTAGTTGACGCCCTTCAATCCGTCGCGGACCTCAGGAACGGAATCAAACCGATGCTCAGCCATCTGACGACATTACCGGGCGACTTGACCGAGGGGTCAATCAATACGCCCCCAGCCGGAAACCGAATACGATCCCACCGTGGTTACCGCCCCGCTCACCCGAGCATCCCAGCAGTTCATCGACACCATCACCAAGGCACTGGTCGACCTGTCGGGCAAGGACGAGGGCACGTTACGGCCCGACGTGGCTATTGAGGCCGCCAACCTGACGGCAGCCATCATCGATGCCGATACCCGCCACACCGACGACGAGCTGTGGGCGTACACCGAAGCGTTCGGCGCAGAAGTACCCATCGCTCTCGCTGGCGCCACCCCGTCCCAAATCCGCGAGACCGGCGTGATGACCGGCCGCCGCACCTGGGTCGACAAGCCGAGCGTGCTCTTCAGTCTGCTCATCGACGCCGACGCCCGTGACCGGGGGCGCCGCACGCACCGCTACTACGAATGTGCCATGCGGCTCGCCCACACGACGGCCAGCCTC
>JANNZM010000134.1:0-15193 GCA_031410595.1 Actinomycetes bacterium
GCGCAGTCGGCGTCGAACGTTTTCCGTGATCAGGATCGCCTCGTCAACGAGCACGGCTACGGCGAGAACGAGGCCCGCGATCACCATGCTGTTGATACTGATGCCCCGGAGTCCGAGCACGAGCACCGCCGCCGCCAGCGACAGAAGAGTAGATACTGCGGTGATCAGGGCCGTGCGCCAATCGAGGGCGAGCAAGGACAGCACGACGACCAGCAGAACCCCGCTGAGTAGCAGCGCCCTGACGACGTTACCGAGCGAGTCACTCACATAATTCGCGGGTCGGAACACCGTGGCATCGACCGTCACGCCGCTCAATCCTGGACGCATGGCGTCGAGCGCTTCGTCGACACTCTTCGTCACATCAACGACATTGGCTTCGGGAAGCTTCTCCACCACCATCAACAAGCCGTTCCCCTCCGCGAAAACGGCATCGCCTATGAGGGGCTGATGATCGGCAACAAGGTTCGAGACATCGCCAAGCGTTAGAGGCGTCCTGCCAGATGCGGCACCTCCCTCCCCGGCCGACTCAAGCGTCACCTTGGAGAGGTCTTCGGGGGTCTTGATCGGAGACTCGTGCAGAATTCCGAGCCGTTGCTGCGGACCGTCGATGAATCCACCGGTGCCCGGCGTATTGGCCTCGAGGCGGCCGAGTGGCGACCACCACAGAGCGTTACCCGTCGTGCTGATGACCTGCTCGAGGGAAACGTTCTCTCTCTGTAGCTTCTTCGGGTCGACCTGCACCTGGATCTGACGCTCTCGTTGGCCCCAGATGGCCACGTCGGCGACTCCGGACACGCCCATGAGCCGCGGCCGAATGGTCCAGCGAGCGAGAACTCCCAAATCCGTCAGATTCGATGACGTTGATGAGAGGCGAATCATCATCACGCGGCTTTCGGAGGCGAGCGGCTGGAGCATCTGCGGCGGAGCCGAGACGTGTGGCAACGCAGCAGCCTGGGTGAGCCGCTCGTTCACCACCTGCCGAGCCCGAGCCAGATCGGTGCCTCGCTTGAACACCAGCTCGATGCTGGAGAGGCCAGGTACCGACTGGGAGCGGATCTTGTCGAGGAAGGCGACCCCGTTGAGCAGATCCTGCTCTAGCGGCACGGTGACGAGTTGCTCTACCTCCGCCGCGGCGAGCCCCAGTGCTTCGGTCTGCACTTCGACGGTCGGCCGGGTGAACTCGGGGAGGACATCGCGCGGCATGGAACGGAACTGCATCGCTCCGAGCACCAGTAACACGGCACCGGCGATGAGCACCACGCTTCGGTTGCGCAAACTCGTTAGCAAAATTCTGCGCATCATGGCATCCGACTCCCTTGGAAAAGAGGTGACTGAGCACACGTCAGGCTAAAGACAAGGCGCGCTACTATAGAAGCCTTGTCTCGGCCGCTATTTATTACTCAATGTAGGCGACGGGATTCTATGGGCCCAGATCAATCTGAGCTCTTGGAGTATCTCCATAGATGTCCCGCGTTACCCGATAGGCACGGCGATCAAGTCGCAAAGCTTCCGTGCGAACCCGCTCGAGGCCTTCCTTGCCAAGCTTTCGAACCTGGACAAGCTGAAGGGATTCCTCTTCCGCTCCACCGAGAAAATCGATTTTAATGTTGCCGACCCCAGGCGCGTAGTATTTCATCTGAAAACCCTCTGCGAGGAAGGTATTCGTTTCCTTTATCTGCAACACGTGCCGGAAACACCCGACCGGAACACAGAGTTTTGGAACGATCCCGACGATCGACGCAAGGTCGCCAAATTCGATCGATGGTACGAGACCCTGGTAGTAGTCCGACGTTCCGGGCCGTGGTTCGGCCCGCATACCCACTCCCGGAAGGGCGTCCTGCACGCCGCCGATCCAGGCGTCGGGTGCACCTACGAACACGCCGCCTTCGAAAACTTCCGGGTATTCGCCGGTATTCCAGATGTTTCCGCGGTCATCCTCGGCCATAAACGCGAGTTCCGCCTCGGTAACGACGCCAGCCGTTGCATCCACGTCGTAGATCACCCGTGACTTGGCGCCATCCAGTTTCTTGCTCAGATCGGTGACCGTGAATACCACCCGATGGATCGCCGGAGATCCATTCACGTTGACTGTCCCTTCGAGGGTCAGCTCCGTCCCAGGGGATAACGGAAGATAGCCATTGTCTATCGCAAGAGAATGAGTGAACGTCGCGGCGTGGAAGTCCGTGTGCGTGACATCATTTGATGACGCAAAGCTTGCCTGAGACAAAAGTAGCAGAGCTGAAACACATGAGGCAAAGGTAGCGCCCAACTTGGTCCGGAGCATCCGATTCTCCCTGACGGGGGATGAGGGCAAGTGCAACCGTCTTTGCTGATTATAAGTCTGAACTTTAGCTTGGCAATACCTTTTCTAAGAATTTGCTGAGAAGAATACCACAGCACGTAATAAGGGTGTCGCAAGAAGTGATCAGTACCCGTCGGTATAGTTCGTTTGACCTATATCTGCCAGGGCGCCATCAGGCATACAGACCTTCCATACTGTCGACCGCTTCAAGAAGTTCGGAAGCCGCTGCCTTCAAGGCAGCTTGATCTCGGTTAGCGAGGGAACGTTCCAGTGCGGCGAGGAGGGTATCGGCTTTCTGAGCCGCAGCGGCCCCGTCGTGAGCGATCACATTGGCCTTGACCGCCGCCCATTGATCCCGAGCGGCCGTCAACTGAGCGGCCGCAGCGGTGTCGTCATTCCTGTCGCCATCGAGCCGAATCTGCCGACCAATGACATCTAGCCGCCCGATCTGTATCGGGCGCGGAAGATCGTAGTGACCGAACAGCTCTACTACGGGACCCGAAACGTCATTGGCAGCTTGCGAGGTGGCCTGCGCGTCCTCTCGGCCAGCGGCGCTCTGGAGCGTATCCATCGCAGTGTCAATACGTAGCGACTGAGAGGTATCAACCTTCTCGGCTTCGGTGTGGAATCCAGTCCACGTCGTCCTCATCGTGTCGACTTCACGCGCAATGGCGCCCCAACTGTCCTCTGCCACGAGGTCGATGACATCCTCCGCTCCAGTCTCCAATGACTGGAGTTGATCAGGGATCGGCCCGAGGGAGCCTGCCCCAGCCTGGGCCTGCGGCCCTGCCGAGCCGGCCGACACAGTCAGCGCGGTGGTCGGAATGGGGATGCTCGTTGCGACCGATGGCGAACCGGTGGACCCGGAACTGGTTGCGTGAAGAACGCTAGGAGACGCCGCCACCCTCGATGACAAAGACGATGGTGCGGTCGTAACTGACTGCTGGACGGCCCTGCCACCACTGCTGGTGCAACCCGGTAGAACCAGAGCGATCGCTACGAGTCCAGAGGTAGCCGCGAGTATTCTGCACTGCCTGTGCAAGGGATGCGACATGAGAACTCCTCACTGTCGATATGTCCGACCAGTCTGTTCCTTTGCGCCGACCGTACGCAAGGGGTCCTCGACGAGCACGGACGCTGACGCTGACGCTCGCAACCATCTGGCTGCTCACTATCATGATGGCGCTCGGCAACCACCAGCTGGGCGGAGAACAGGCTGTCGATATCTTCGGTCGGTCGCCACGGGTGGTCGTACTCCACGTCGAAGCTTGCGACCATAAGGCCGCCGTTGAGCACCCAGTCAGTCGACCGTTCCGTCATTCACGCCACCAACTCTCACATCTCGGGTTGACCAGCCCACCGTCGCTGAATCGGCACGAATCGCCGCCGACTGTCCCCGCCGAGACTGTGTGTGGCCGCAATTGCTCGACGAGGTCCGGCTTCCCTTTGCGTTCCGCGTGGGAGTTACCGGCTTCGTTCTTGAACAACGATCGAACTCCGCGAACGAGGCTGACGGTCGTTCAATTCGGAACTGGTATCGACCGACGCCGGAGCGCATTCCTACGTTCCGACACGTTGGTAAGACGGAACCGCTGACCTGGCCGGCTGACGCCGTCTCAGGCATATGGTCTGATGCGATTCTCGGGCGCGGTGACGGCATGCTCGAACGTCTCGTGTCCCGAGTATTGCGGTAATTGGCGGTATTTCCCGGTCAGTCCCGGCAAATGAAAAAGGCTCCGACCGAGAGTGTTCCCTGGTCAGAGACTTTTTTCGTGGCGCTCTCGGCAGGATTCGAACCTGCGCTCATGGCCTCGGAGGCTTTAGCTCTATTAGTGGATTTCACCTAGTCAGTAGCTATTTTCGGAACGCGCTAGTAATTTGTTCCCGTACCGTTCCCGTGAAATCAGATCGGTGGAAGCAGACCATGAAGCCATTCTCCAATGTACGCGTGTGGGACATCCAAGACCGCCGATCCAACCCGCGCTTCAAGCGGCCATGGCTCGTGCGATGGACAGTGGAAGGTCGAGAGTTCAGTCGTAGTCATCGCACACGATCCCAGGCAGATCGTCGGCGCAGCGCGCTGCTGGCCGCGGTGTCGAACGGCGAGCGGTTCAGCATGGAGACAGGCGAGCCGGTCAGCTGGAACCCGGCTGATGACGACCCGAAGGTTCACACATGGGTGCGCCGTTGGCTCGCCGAGCAGTGGCCCGAATGGCAACCGCGCACGCGAGCCTCGGCGGTCGAGGCGATCGCTCGTTTCGTGCACCTTGCGGTGAAGGCCGACGCGTCACGACCGCCCGGGAGTTTGCGGAAGTACTTGATCGCGACGTTGCCTCCTTCCGGGGCAGCTGGGATCGGTGGTGACGACGAGGCCTGGCTCAACGAGAACGTTGCGATGTTGAGCGACCTTGATCGTCAGTCGCTCGCGCTTGTCGATAGCCAGCTTGGTCTTGGCGACGACGGCCGAGCACTGGCACCGTCGACGGCCGGTCGCTACCGCAAGATCGCTCGCGCCTGCGTGCGCCGTGCTGTTGATCTCGAACTGCTGGCGTCGGACCCTTGGCCGTTGGCATCGCGTGGTCGAAGCCGACGACGCGCTGTTCGCGTGAAGCGCTCGGTTGATGTTCGCTCGTTACCTGACCCGGCGACGATGGCTCGTGCGATCGATGCGATCGTGAGTCATCAGCCGAGCAGCCACAAGTATCGAGTGATGACTGCTATCGCCTACTACGGCGGGTTACGACCATCGGAAGTTGTGATGTTGCGCAAGCGCTCGTTCGTGTTGCCGGTGACTGGATGGGGGAGGATCGATGTCACCGAGGCGGACATCGATCACGACGAACCCGGCGAACCCAAGACCGGCCCGCGGACGGTGCCCGTTCCGCCGGTGTTGGTCTCGATCGTTAGCTCGTGGATCGCCGAGGCTGAATTCGCCGACGGCGATCTGATCTTTCGAACCCGCAATGACAATCGCCCGACGGCATCCAACTGGCGGCGCGCGTGGCACCGTGCGCTCGCATCGATTGGGGCACCGCCGCTGCGCATCTACGACTGCCGTCATGCGGCCGCGACGACCTGGTTGCAAGCCGGCGTACCGCTCGGCGTGGTCGCCCGCCGCCTCGGCCACAGCGTCTCGACGCTGGTGTCCACCTACGTCGGCGCGATTGCTGGAGACGATCAAATCGCCAACGACCGCATCGATGCGGTGCTCGCGGCTCGAAGTTGATGGTGGATCTGGGGCCGCAACGCAGCAATGAACACGTGGCGCGATCCGCGGACGAGGCGGTGGTGGCCTTCGTCGTTGCCGCTGACGGCGCCGCCCCGCCTGCCGTCGGCGACCTCGACCGGACATGCCTCGACCACATCGCCCGGTTCAAGCGCCCCAAGGAATACCGATTTGTCGACGCCCTCCCGACCAACAACTACGGCAAGGTCGTCAAACGCGAACTACGAGACCGGCTGCGAAACGAAGCGCAGGACCAGGAGCAGGGCTGAGCGACTGCGTAGGTTTGTGGATATCAAACGTTAATCATTTGGCCAGAAGTCGATAAGACGTTCGTGGGTATGGTGCGGGCGGCTACCGGGGGGTAGCCGCCGCGTGCGCCACGTCGGTGCACCTGTGACCGGGGGTCAACCATGCTTCGTCATCGCCCTGTCCGTCGAATATCGGCGAACCGAGTCTCACCGAGCCGAGCTACGGCCGCGAATCTGAGGGGTCGGTCATGATCGCCAAGATGCGAGGGGTACTGCCGCTTGCGATCTCGATCGCCGTTCTCGCCTATCTGTATGTCGAGTTCACACTCAACTTCACCTTCCACTGGGTGACCAACGGCGACTTGGGCAACGGTCTCGCCCTGCCATCGAACTTCCACCTGGTGGTCCCGGCCGGATTCGTGACCTGGGGTATTTTCTTCATGCTCGGAGCTGACAACAAGGCCGCGGCCAAGACGGTAATCGCTGCGATCGTTGGCAGCCTCGGTGCGTTGGCAACGATGTTCCTCGGGCCGAAAATCGCCGACCTTCCCGACTTCTTCGGCATCGCCATCGCCGTCGCCGTCGTGGCGCTGATTCTGGTTCTCGCCGTACCGCTGAGCGAAAAGTACAACGTCGCCGCCACGTTTCCGCCGTTCGCCTCGGTGATCTTTTGGTGGATCGCCACCGGGCTCGATGGCTGGGCTCCCGGCGGAGGCGGCGTGGGCAATAGCGTGGCGGCGCTCGGAAAGCCGGCGACCGCCGGTGCCGGCGCATTCGGCGGCGTGCTCTCGACGCCGTACGTCATGGTCTTCGTCAACATCCTGGTCACCCTGATCATCGGCGTGATCTTCGGAGTGGCGTCGGCTCGACTGAGCGGATTGCTCTCGCCCCGCAAGGCCCCGGCTGACAAGTAGAAACCAGTAGTAATATTGGGGGGGGTGAGGCGGGACACCGCCCCGTCTGCGGTACCCACACTTCATTCGCAAAGGAAGGCGACGGCATGGACATCACAACAAAGGTCAACGGGGCATGAGCGCATGACTGACACCGCATTCGAAAACGTCCATGTCGACGTCACGTCAGCCAAGCCATTCGCTCAGGCGGTGAAAGACTTGCAGGCGGAGTTGGGCAAGGCCAGTACCGAGGTGCTGATGGACAAGCTCAGCGCCGCCAAGACCTTCGCTGAATACGTCGAGGAGATCGAACCACTTGCCGGGCGCAGCAACCTCATCCAGGTGGGATTCCTCAACTGGGGCAAGGTGATGTCCCGAGTGCCGATCGAGATGAAAGCCCAACACTTCATCATCGGCAACCCGCTTACGGCACGCAAACTGCTCGAGGCCGGCGGTCCCGAGGTTGGCCTCTACCTGCCGACCCGCATCTACCTGTACGCCGATGCCGACGACTTGACTCACGTTGCGTACGACCAACTCGTCCCGGCACTGGCCCGCTTCAACAACCCGGGCGTCAACACGATTGCCCAGCTCATCGACGGTGTACTGGCCAGGCTCGCCAACGCCGCAGCGAACTGAACTCACCGAAAACCGCTATCCCTACCGACCATCAATCGAGACGAGAGATTCCACTATGTCAATATCTGTCAACAACGCGCTAGACGACGTCCTCGCCTACACCGTCGGCCGTGCTGGCGGCGCTCCTGGCGTCGTAGCCATGGCCACCGACGCCAACGAAAACTTCTATGAAGGAGCGGCGGGCGTGCGCGACCTGGGTACCGGTGAAGCGATGACCACCGACACCGTGATGGCGATCTTCTCGACCACCAAGGCAATCGTCGGCACAGCAGTGATGCAGTGCGTCGAGGAGGGTCTCGTCGACCTACACGGCCCGGCCAAGACGTACGTGCCCGATATCGCCGAGATCGAGGTGCTCGTCGGATTCGATGGCGATGGACAGCCGATCACTCGGGCCCCGAAAAGTGACATCACGGTGAGCCAATTACTGCTCCATACCGCTGGCTTTGGGTATGAGTTCTTCAGCGCCGACGATCTGGCCTACCGGACGGCCAAGGGCATCCCGACTGTCGTCTCCTGCACGTACGACTCGGTTCGCACGGTGCTTCTACACGATCCGGGCGAGTGTTGGACGTACGGCCCGAACATCGACTGGGCGGGCAAGGTCGTCGAAGCGGTGCGGGGCCAGCGGCTCGGTGACGTGTTGGCTGAGCGTGTCTTCGGGCCGCTCGATATGACCGATATCGCCTTCACGATGACCGAGTCGATGCAAGCTCGACGGGCGACGATCCATGACAGGGCACAAGATGGAAAGCTCACCCCGCTGCCCGATCTGACGCTGCCGCAGCCTCCGGCCATGGACATGGGCGGCCATGGCCTGTACTCGACGGTCGGCGAGTACATGAAGTTCATTCGGATGTTCCTGAACGACGGCAACGGTCCCAACGGCCGGGTGCTCAATCCTGAGACCGTTGACTTCATGTCGACGAACGCGCTCGGCGACCTGAAGAGCGGTGGGTGGACGACATCGATTCCGTCGTTGACGAACGCTGGTGAGTTCTTCCCCGGACTCTCCAAGTCGTGGGGCTACACCTTCCAGATCAACGATGACCCGACGCCATCGGGTCGACCGGCCGGGTCACTGATGTGGGCCGGGCTCGCCAACCTGTTTTACTGGATCGACCGCCAGAACGGCGTCGGAGGCTTCTGGGGTTCGCAGATCCTGCCATTCCAGGATGCTTCCTCCTACCCCGGGTTCGTCGACTTCGAAAGCGCGGTCTACCGCCACCGCTAAGCAATCGCTGACGTGCAGTAGCCAGCGGGACGAACCGCGGCTAGGCGCGGGGGCCGAGTGCGTCGAGGACTCGCTCGGCCTCGCGCATCGCTGAAGCTTCGTCGACGTGGGGTGACCCGATACTTGGCGAGAAGTTCAAGTCCACGAAGATTTCGGTGACGCCTTGGCCGGCCAACGTTGCGAAATCCGCGTTCACTTGTTCGACCGTTCCGTGAAAGTGCCTGCGCTCCGGGCCAGGATCTTCGTCGCTCAACTCGACCACGGCGCGCACCAGGATCCGGACTTGGTCAGGATCGCGGCCGCCTTCTTGTGCTCCCTCGCGGACGAGTTCGATTGCCTGCCCGATTCGACGCAGATCCTGCTTGGTGCTGCTAATCCAACCCTGGGCAAGGCGACCAGCCCGTCGCAATGCCGCGGGTGCCGCACCACCGACGAGAACCGGCGGATGCGGCGACTGAATAGGTCGCAGGCCGGTGTGCGACTTCGGGACGGTGTAAAAGTCACCGGCAAATTCGGTGGGGTCCTGCGTCCACAGCGCTTCCAGGCAACGCAGGTACTCATCCATGCGTTCGCCACGGCGCTCGAAGGGTATGCCCGCGGCGATGTACTCGTGCGGGAGCCAACCTATCCCGAGCCCCGCGGTCAGCCGCCCTCCGCATAAGTGGTCCATGGTCACCATCGCTTTCGCCAACACCACCGGAGGTGTGAACGGCGCGCAGATGGTGGCGGTCCCTAGGCCGATCCGCTTGGTGTGCGCCGCGACATAGGCTAGCGGGAGCAGTGGGTCGTGCACGGCCTGATAGGACGGGTCATCGGCAGCACGCGTCCCTGGGTTCAGCGCTGCGTCGGTGGCCGGGTCGAGGCCCCCGACGGCGGGGTAAAGCAACCGTTGAAACGTCCACAGCGACGCATAGCCCAGCTCCTCCGCCCGTTGGGCAATACGCACCATGTTGCCCGGTGTGGCCCAGCTACCCGAGACGGGCAGACCAAAACCCAGGAGCGGCATCTTTTGGCTCACCATCGCACAACGCTAGACACAGGTCTTCTGCAAAGCCATCCGACACAAGGGCGGGCAGCGAAATGACAACGGTGGTGCCGCCCGTTGCATTGTCGCTGACGGTGATCTGCCCACCCATGCTCGCCACGAGTTGACGAGAAATCGCCAACCCAAGCCCACTGCCTTCCGCGTCGTTCGTTCCGTTGTCTACGTGGGTGAACGGTGTGAACAGTCGGTCGCGCAGGGCCGAGGGGATGCCATAGCCATTGTCGGCAACGTTGATAGCCACCTCCCCGTCGCTGACAGATGACGAGAGATGGACCTCACCATTGGTGCGGTTGTACCTGATGGCGTTGGCCACAACATTGATCAGCGCCTGACGGAGGCGCCGTTGGTCTGCCCTGGTCACAACCGTGCACGACCGGTCGATGTGCAGTTCGACACCGCGCGAAAACGCCAACGGTCCAAGCAGTTGAACGACCTCGGCGATCACTTCGTTGACAGCCACCGCGACGACATCAACCTCGACGACACCCGCCTCGATCTTGGCGATGTCGAGCACGTCATCGAGAATCGCGATCAAATGTGAAGCCGCCGAAGAGATCGTCGCCACAGCCTCGAGGCGGCGTGCGGGTGGTAACGCCCGGGCGGACAACATTTCGGAGTAGCCGACGATCGACGTAAGTGGAGTTCGCAACTCATGGCTCATCGCGGCCAAGAACTGGCCCTTAGCCCGGTTGGCAGTCTCGGCGGCCGCCTGGGCGGTCTCGGCCGTCAACCTGGCCCGCCGCTCGGTCTCCAGTCGTTGTCGGCGGGTCACGTCAACCAGGTTCACGCACAGACGCGGGCCGTGCGGTACCGATCCGGGGAGCACGCTGACCACCCCCATTGATCGGGCGGCGCCACCCGGTCGGTAACGGAAACGCAGGGCCACTTCGACCGGGATCACCTGATCGGAATTCAAACGGTCGACGGCGGCCAACCAACCTTTTCGGTCCTCGGCATGAATCAAATCCACGAATCGTCGACCCAACACACCGTCGGGCTCACCGGCGGCAAGATCGCCAAACGCCTTGTTAGCGCGAACGATCAATCCGTCGTCGGAAATCAGCGCCATACCGGCCGCGCTGCCCTCGAACGATCGGCGAAAGAGCTCTTCACTCTCGATCAGCTTGCGGGACAGCTCGGCGTGGCGCAACGCAGCGGCGATCAGGCCCGAGAATTGACCGACAAGTTCGATCTCCTTGGGGTCGGGACTGGACGGATAGTCGCGGTAGGTCGCCAGTGTGCCAAGCAGGTTACGTTCGGAGGAAAAGATCGGGGTCGACCAGCACGCCCGAAGCCCGTAGCGCTCGGCCAGGTGACGAAACTGTTCCCAACGTCCATCGACCAGGGTGTCGCTGGCAACGACCGGTTCTCCGAGAAATGCAGCCGTGCCGCATGAGCCGGCGTTCGGCCCGATCGACATTCCGTCGATTGCGAAGCAATAATCGGCGGGAAGCCGGGGGGCTGCGGTGTGACGCAAACTCTGCGACAGCTGATCGAACACCATGATCGAGCAGCGAGCATCGTCAAGCAAACTCTCGATTGCCTCGACCAGGTTCCCCAACACGCTCGCCGGTGGAGCCCCCGAGCCGATCAGTTCCAGCAGACCTGCCTGCTGATCGAGCAGCACCGCCGCTGTTCGAGCAGCACTTGAGTGCCCGATCACGGCTCGAACCTGTAGCCGATCCGAGACACGGTTTTCAGCCACCGAGGTTTGTCGGGATCGGCTTCGATCTTGTGGCGAACCCGGTGCACGTGTTGCGTGACCGTCGCTTCATCGTGCCAGCCCGACGTCGAACGCCAGACCTGTTGCAGAAGTTGGGCCCGGGTGAAGGCCCTGCGAGGCGAACCGGCGAGAAAGGCCAGCACTTCGAACTCCTTGGGTGCCAGCTCGATCGGGCAGTCGTTGACGAAGACCTGATGGGCCAAGAGGTCGATGCACAGGTTCTCGAAGACCAGCTGGGTCGGTTCCACCGGCGACGTGCGCCGCATCACGGCTCGCAGACGTGAGGAGAGTTCGCCCGGTGAGAACGGTTTGGTCATGTAGTCGTCGGCCCCGAGGTCGAGTCCGACGATTCGATCCGCTTCACCCACCCGGCCCGACACGATGATGACCGGCAGCGCCGTTGTCTGGCGGATATGCCCGAGCAGATCGAGGCCGCTCATGTCGGGCAACGACAGATCCAAGACCACCATTGCAATCTGGCCATCGGCAATGGCGGCCAACGCCGACCCGCCGTCGGCCACAGCGATGAAACCGTAGCCGTCGAGTTCCAACTGCCACCCGATGAGATTTCGAACCGCTGGATCATCGTCGACGATCAGGATCGACATGGCGCCGGGCACGCCAGGGAGCTGCGACTCCAGGCGCACGGGGGGCAGGCGCGGGTCGCTGCGGATGTGTTCGCTTGTCCCCAACGGCCCCATCAATCTCAGCGTAGACCGCACGTGAGGCTGTCCTTGACCGATCGAAACCAGACCGGCCCAACAACCGCGGGGAGAAGGGGCTAGACGGGGGCTTCGAGTATCTCGAGTATGGCGCCGACAAACCTGGTGCCGACCGGCCCAGTTGTTGCGTCGGACCCGTGACAGACCCCGATTGCCGCGATCGGGTTCGACGTCTCGAGACCGCGACGGAGTCCGCTCCAGTGAACCACGTACGTGAACTTCAACGGCACGAACCGAGGAGGCTTGCAACTGCTCTCCCGAGGTTTTCGTTACTTGGAAGACATGTTCTCGGGCTCATACTTCGGATCGTGTTGCGACCGGTTTGGCGTGCGTTGGATGTCCAGCAGCCACCAGAGCTTGCGCGGTTGATTGTGCACAATGCATTTGTGCACCATTGACACAAGGTGTGTTGTCCGGCACAATCTGTGGGGTGCGTGACGCTGGCCCGCAGTGTGATAGAGGGGGAACTCTGATGACCGTGTTGTCGACTGGGACGATTTACGAACGTGTGGGGGGCTACGCGGGTTTCAAGCAGATCGCTACGGACATTCTTGCGTTGCATCATGCCAACCCGGTGCTTGAGCGCCGTTATGGCAGTTCTCCGAAGAACGACGAGCAGTTGATCGTCTTGGTGACTGAGTTGTTGTGCTCGGTGACGGGCGGGAATGAGACGTATACGGGCATGAACATGCATGACGCGCATACGGGGATGAACATCAACCATGAGGAGTTCCTTGAGGTGCTCACCGATATTTCCAAGGCGTTACAGAAGAACGGTGTGAGCCAGGCTGATCATGACGCGATCATGAACCTGAACTTCGGACTCATGGGTGAGGTTCTCGCCCACTGACAGCTGGTGCTCTCGGCGGATCAGACCTGCCAACGGCAGTTCGTTCGACGTTGTAACCGCAGTTCACGACAGCCCGTAGCGGTCGGCATCTATTCTGTGATGGTGGCGACCGATGCGAATCTTCGACTTGAGCACCAGCTCTGCGTGGCGCTCTACAATGCCACTCGGGCGATCACGGGTTGCTACCGGCCGCTCCTCGGTGAGATTGGGCTGACGTACAGCCAGTACACGGTAATGCTCGTGCTGTGGGAAGGCGACACGACGACGTTGCGTGACCTGTCAGCGGTCCTGCATCTGGACTCGGGCACGCTGTCGCCGATGCTCAAGCGGCTGGAGCGGGCCGGTCTCGTGACCCGCGCTCGCGGCGTCGATGATGAGCGCATGTTGCACGTCACGATCACCGACGCCGGCCGACGACTTCAGCCGGGCGCCAGCGCAGCCCAGAGTTGCGTCGAACAGACCACAGGCCTCGACGCCGAGGCTCTCGCGGCGTTGCGCGACCAACTCAACGACCTCGCGGCCCGCACTCGGGCCGCACCCGTAACTGGTTAGCACGGCTCCAGTCCCAGAGATGCCGATCCGGGGCGGCTCCCGTTGCCTTCGCCTGAACGCCCTGTGAGGTGCCCGCCGCAACAAGGTCTACGAGATGACCAGTTTAATTGCACACAAATAGATCGTGCACTAGGGTTATCGTTGTGGCCGACAAATCTGTTCCTGATCTGTTGGGGCTCGATCAGCAGTTGTGTTTCGCGGTGTACTCGGCGTCGTTGGCGATGACCCGGTTGTATCAGCCGTTGCTCGACCCGCTCGGTCTTACCTACCCGCAGTATTTGGTGATGCTGGTGCTGTGGGAGCACGACGGTCTCACGGTGTCGCAGATCGGCGAGCGCGTGATGCTTGATTCGGGCACCTTGACCCCGCTCCTGAAACGCCTTGAGGCCGCCGAGTTACTTCGGCGGACCCGTGACACGGTTGATGAGCGGCGGGTGATCATCACGCTCACCGAAACCGGGCGCACGCTGAAACGGCAGGCAGGGTCGGTCCCCGAGAATGTGATGTGCGCAACGGCGTGCAATCTCGATGAACTCGTCGCGCTTACCGCACAACTCAAGACTCTGCGGTCCAGCTTGCTGGCGTACACCTCCACCCTCGCCCCGTAGTCCCAGTCTTTCCATCCCTACAACACCAAGGACAATTATCATGGCAATCGAACACGCTGTTTACACCGCACAGGCAACCTCAACCGGTGGACGTACCGGTACGACCACATCATCGGACGGAGAAATCAACCTCACGCTCATGACGCCAAAGCAATTGGGTGGCGCAGGTGGGCCGGGCACGAACCCTGAGCAACTCTTCGCCGCCGGGTACTCCGCCTGTTTCATCGGCGCGATGAAAGCCGTCGCCGCTCACGACAAAATTCATCTCCACGGCGAAGTGTCAATCGTTGCCGACGTAGCCATCGGCGCAATGGTCGGCAAACCCGGCGCGTTCGGGGTATCGGTCGACATGGCCATCAGCATCCCCGGCATGGACCACAGTGCGGCCGAAGCGCTCGTCGCCAAAGCCCACGAAGTATGCCCGTACTCGAATGCCACCCGCGGCAACATCGACGTCGTCCTCACGGTCGTCTGACATGGCCATCGCCGCCACCGGGTACGCCCACGTACGCCTCACGGTCACCGACATCGCCCGATCCCGGGCGTTCTACGACAGCGTGTTCGGGTTCCCCGTCGCCTACGAAATGCCGGCCGACGCCGATGACGCCACCCGTCAAGCACTCAGCTTCCTGTACAACGGCGTGATCTACCAGGTCGGAGGCGCGCTCCTCGGCTTACGGCCGGTCGCGCCGACCGGCGACCTGTTCAACGAGGACCGAGTTGGGCTCGATCATGTCAGTTTTGCGCTCGCTAGCCGCGCCGAAATTGAGGCAGCTGCCGCTGTGCTGGATGCGCTCGGCGTCGTTCACAGCGGAGTGAAAGACATCGGTGTTGCGGTACTGCTCGAATTCCGTGACCCTGACAATATCGCGCTCGAACTTTTCGCACCCGCCCACTAGGCATCGGAAACCAAACATCGATACCACCGAATTCGAACAGGCGCTCACCAAAGACGGATACGTCGCTGTGCCCAAAGAAATGGCGGCGGACGCTGTCGTTGCCGATCACAGCCACTCGTGGGATGTACGAGCGTTGGTGACCGACGGCCAGATCACTCTGACCGTGGGCACTGTCCCAACCACCTACGAGGCAGGTGACATTTTCACTATGGCCGCCGGCTGTATGCACCACGAACACGTCGGCCCGAACGG
>JANNZM010000135.1:0-86304 GCA_031410595.1 Actinomycetes bacterium
CCAGGCCAGCTCGTCCGAGATGTTCGGCAAGGTCCGCCAGGTGCCCCAGACCGAGTCGACGCCCTTTTATCCACGCTCGCCCTATGGCTGTGCGAAGGTGTACGGACACGACATCACCGTGAACTACCGCGAGAGCTACGACATGTTCGCTTGCTCGGGCATCTTGTTCAACCACGAGAGTGAGCGTCGTGGTCTTGAGTTTGTTACCCGCAAGATCACCAATGCAGTCGCGCGCATCAAGCTCGGCTTGCAGGACGAACTGGCACTCGGCAATCTCGACCCTCAGCGGGATTGGGGCTACGCCGGTGACTATGTCGAGGCAATGTGGCTCATGCTCCAGCAGGACGAACCGGACGACTACGTCGTCGCGACCGGCGAGACCCACACCGTTCGGGAGTTCGTGGCGAAGTCGTTCGAGCACGCAGGCATTCCCGACTGGGAAAAGTACGTGGTGACCGACCCTCGCTTCTTCCGTCCTGCCGAGGTTGATCTCCTCGGCGGGGATGCTTCGAAGGCTGAGGCCAAGCTGGGGTGGAAGCGGAAGGTCAGCTTTGATGAACTTGTGCAGCGCATGGTCGACAATGATCTTGCGATCGAGACCAAGGCTCTCGGCAACCGCTAGCCCGGCCCGTATTTACTGTCAGCCAGCGGGATAGGGTCAGCGCATGACAACTCACGTGGCGATTCGATTGGATGACGCAGACCTTGCCGCGCTTGATGAGTTGGCAGCGGTCGAAGGCGTTTCTCGTTCGGAGGCAGCCCGTCAGGCGATCCGTTACCGGGCCGCAGACAGGGTCGCGCTGCGAAATCTGACGGAGCAGCGTCGGATCGATTCGTTGTTGGGAATCACCCCGGGTACGCCCTGGTCCGCGACACAACATGTGTTGGCGAATTTGGCCGACGCGAGGCTGGCCGAAGATCTGACGGACGCATTGCGCGACGAGTCGACCAACAACGTGACCGTACCGTGGAGCAAGTAGCCCTACCGGTATGAACGGGAGCTTTGTGTCCGATGGGAACACGCTGCAGCGGTACTTGGTGGAGCCGATTCGGCGGACGGATCCGGGGCCGCCGGCGCTGCTGTTGTGCCACGGCTTTCCCTCTGGCCCGCTCGACGCTCGTCAATCGGCGCTGACGTTTCCCGAGCTTTGCGATCGTGTCGCCGGCCCCGGCATCTGGGCCGCCATGACGTTCACGTTCCGTGGGGCGGGCCAGAGCGAGGGACAGTTCTCCATGCTCGGCTGGCTGGCCGACCTGAAGGCAGCGATCGATCACCTCGAAGCCGAAGTGAACCCCAGCAGCCTCTGGGTGGTCGGCTCATCCACCGGCGGCTCGCTGGCACTGGCGGCGGCCGAGAATGACCCGCGCGTCAGCGGCATTGCGCTGCTTGGCGCTCGCGCCGACTTCAGTGCGTGGACCGAGCATCCGCACAAATTCCTCGAACACGCCCGCGAGATCGGCGCCATCCGAGACGCCAGCTATCCCCGCAAGTTCAGTGACTGGGCCAGTGAGTTCAGCAAGGTCCGCCCGCTCGACGCGGCTCGAAAATTCGCCCCGCGCCCGCTGCTCGTCCTACACGGAGATGATGACGATTCGGTACCCTCCAGTGACGCCCGCCGATTCGTCGACGCCCACGGAGACGCCGAACTGCGGCTACTCGCAGGTGCCGGCCACCGGTTGAGGCACGACCCCAGGGCGATCGCAATTCTGCTCGGCTGGCTCGACCGCCAGCTCTCGGAAACGCGATAGTTCGCGACCGGTCCGGCTAACATCGCAAGGTGCGCAAGGACCCTGCTACCCCCGTCCAGTGCCTGACCGTGGTCGTGCCCTGCTACAACGAGGAAGCAACGATAAAGACCCTGCTTGACCGCGTCCTTGCGTCCCCGTACGCGAAGGAAGTCATCGTGGTCGACGACGGCTCGAAAGACCGCTCGGTCGAAATTGCGTCCGCGACGGGTGATACCCGGGTGCGCGTCCTGAGCCAGGGTCTCAACCAGGGCAAGGGCGCTGCTATCCGCCGCGGCTTCCAAGAAGCCACCAGTGAAATCGTCATCGTGCAGGACGCCGATCTCGAATACGACCCCGACGAGTACGTGCTGCTGGTAACGCCAATCCTCGACGGACGCGCCGACGTCGTCTACGGCTCACGATTCGCCGGTGGCAATGAGCGACGTGTCCTGTACTTCTGGCACGCGCTGGGCAACAACTTCCTCACCACTGTGTCCAACATGTTCACCAACCTGAACCTCACCGACATGGAGACGTGCTACAAAGCGTTCCGCCGCGAGGTGTTGCAGTCGTTCACGCTCGAAGAGAACCGTTTCGGCGTCGAACCCGAGATCACCGCCAAGATCGCTCGGGGCGACTGGCGGATCTACGAGGTTGGCATCTCCTACGACGGACGCACCTACGCGGAGGGAAAGAAGATCGGCTGGCGCGATGGCATACGAGCCATCTTCTGCATCGTGCGCTACTCACCGTTCGGTGATCGCGTCGGTGTGCAGCGACTCGAACCGGTGGTCAAGGTCCTCACGAAATCGCGGGCATAGAACTTGCGGCAGGCGGACGGCGACACGACCTCGCAAGATTCGGAATCGGAACTCGACGAAGTACTCGCCGAGCTCGAAGGGGCAAAGAACTACAAGGCTTGGGTGCTGGAATTGTTGCGCCCGTTCATCAACGGTCACATTCTCGAAATCGGCGCCGGACGCGGCACCTACGCGCGGGAACTACGCGGCCTCGGCCAATCGCTGACGGCCGTCGAGCCATCCGCAAGACTTATCCCTCCGCTTCGACAGCAGCTCACGGGTCTCAGCGGTGTGACCGTGATCAATGGCACGCTCATCGACGTCGCTGATACCCACTTCGACACGGCCGTGATGCTCAATGTGCTGGAACACGTTGAGGATGACCGTTCCCTCCTCGCTGGCATCTCGAATCGGCTCGCACCGGGTGGAACAGTGTGCATCTGGGTGCCCGCGTTCCCGTCGCTCTTCGGCGAGTTCGACCGGCTGGTCGGGCACTGCCGCCGATACCGCAAGCGTGATCTGGAAAGCCTCCTCGTCACCAGTGGCTTCACCATCATCGAGTCTCGCTATGCCAACCTGCCGGGCTTCTTTGCATGGTGGCTGATCGTCCGTCTGCTGAGAGCGAAGCCCACCGCCAGCCACCTTTCCACCATCTACGACCGCTGGTTCATCCCCGCTATACGGGCCGTCGAGAAACGCATCAAACCGCCGTTTGGCCAGAGTCTGTTCGTGGTCGCCCGACGGCCTTAGCCGATAGCGGATCAAAGTCGATCTCTCGATAGCGGGAGACCACTCGCTGGCGATCAAACAGCAAGACGGCCAGCAGGATGAGCAGCCCCACGCCTGATGCAATAAGACCTCGCCAGAACAGATTCGACCCGTAGGAAAATGTGACGGCGTGCTGCCCGGCCGGCACTGCTACGCCGACGGAGAACCCGTCCACTTCAACCAGTCGAGCGGCCTTGCCATCGACCGCCACCTGCCACTCGGGTACGTACTGTTCGTCCACACGAAGCACACCGGCCGCGCCATCGGTTGCAACCGATACCGAGCCGTCCCGACGCCGGACCACCTTGGCTGCGCTGACCCCGGCCGAAGACGTAACCGTTGCCTCGCCGACCCAGCGCGGGTTCTCCCACACCTGCAACGTGTTGTCGGTGAGCACCGGCCCGGTCCATCCCCGCGAGAGGACCGCTACGTCATCACGTCGACTTTCCAAGACCAGGTAGTGCACCCCGAGGTGACCGAACGCGTCGAGGTTGAGCGGTCCACCGATCTGCCCGCGCAAGGTGACCGACGGATTGAGTTCACTGCCGGCGGCCTGACCCATCGCCTTCAGCCAACGCTTCGTTATCTGAATGCCGCCGTCGTAACCATCGATCGAACGGGCGCCGACCAGGTTGTTGGCATTGGGCCGCAACCCGTTGACAAGGTAGGGCGTGTCGGCGGCATCGTTGGTGATGGCCAGTGAGCGTCCGGGATGGCTGGCCAGAAATGTCGGAACCGGTCCGGCCAGCGCCGTTACCGGTTCGCGGCTTAACGATGATCGGCCGAAACTGTGCGTGTTGTAGCGACCGAGTTCACCCACGACCAAGAGCAACAACAACGTCGCAGCCAGCCAACGAGGCCGTAACCACGAGGCGCCAACCACGAGCGCCGCCGTGCCCAGCCATGCTCCAACGACCAGGCGCCCCGGTGCCTGCACCGACCCGATCAACGATGCGAGCGCAATGAGTATGGCGGCCAAAAGCACCTTGCGGAATGCTTGTACCGGCAGGCGAGCGACGCGTAATGCATCGATTGCGGCGGCCGCCGCGAGGGCGGCAAGAAACGTAGGAATGATCATCCATCGGGCGGGCACCCGAGCGAAGGAGAAGCCAGGCACGATCTTGCGCGCAGCTCGATAGAGGAACGTCGAGGGTCCGAATGCCAAGAGCACGCCGCTCACCGCGGTGACCACAAGCAAGATCGTCGGGCCGCGCCGACGTCGCCAACTCACACCCGCTCCCATGAGCGCCAGCAGCCCGACCGACGCGCCCAGGAAGCTCACTGTTTCGAAGCCGCCGGAAGACGCCACTTGGTCAAGGCTGCGTGGATTGCCGAGCAAGGTCTGCACGACTCTGGCCGGGTTCACTGCGAAGCCTGTGGCGTCGCTCGCCGATGCCTTCGCCACCTCGGACACTGTGGCTCGGCTTGTCGCTTGCACGGCCAAAAGCAACTGCGGTGCAGCGAGCATTGCGCCGAGCGCACCGGCGGCGATAATCCAGCCCAGTCGTTTCCAATCACCCGAAACCCAGGTGCACACCGCCACAACCACGAGCAACAGCGGTAACTCGATGTACACGATCTGCGGGTGACCGGCCAGCAAGGTGAGGCCGGTCACCACGGCGAGGCCCACCATCCAACGACGTTGATGGTTCCCGAAGAACAGACCGTGAATACACACGCATACCCACGGCAGCCATGCGAGCACGAGCAGCTGCTCGAACTGAATCGACTTGGTCATTCCCATGCCCGACCCGGTGAACGCCACAGCAGCTACCACGCCGGCAGGCGCCCGCAACGACAACCGCCGGGCCACCAGAACAACGAGCCCGTTGGCCAGGATCAGCATGTGGAGTGCGGCGAGTAGCCCGATGGCCCGGTTGCTGTTGAAGAAGTAGCCGAGGAACTTGAGCGGATACAGCTCGCCCGTCTGCATGTTGGCCAGATGGGGAACGCCACCAAAGATGCCGCTATCCCAGAACGGGATATGGCCCGACGTCCATTGGCGTCGGCCGACCGCGAAGTTGGGCCCGGTGTAGGCCAGCGTGTCGAAACCGACGACGTAGCGGTCGAGTCGCATGAAGGGCCACATGAGCCAGATCGTCCACGCACTAACGGCAACGTGTTCGCCCGCAGACATCCAACGGCGGGGTCGGTTCGGCATAGGAATGAGGCTAGTTGGCCGTGCCTATCGACCTAGGGCTATCGGGCAGGCCGGAGGCTAGGGTTTGCGGCCATGAGTCGCATAGCTGTCATTGGCACCGGGTACGTCGGTCTCACCACGGGTGCATGTTTCGCCAAACTCGGTCACGACGTGATCTGCGCCGATATCGATGAAGCCAAGGTCGCTTCGCTGCAGCGAGGCGAGATCACCATCGTGGAAGCCGGTCTCGACCAGCTCGTGCAGGAGGGCATCAAGTCGGGTCGGCTGTCGTTCGTGCTCGGTGCCGAAGCCGCCGCGGCCACGGCTGAGTTCGCGTACCTCTGCGTACCGACGCCACAGGGGATGGACGGCTCGGCCGACCTCTCCTACGTGGAGATCGCGGCCAAGCAGATCTCTGTCGTACTGCCCCAGGAAGCCATTGTGGTGAACAAGTCGACCGTGCCCGTTGGCTCAACCAAGGTCGTCGAGCGCGCCATGGGGCGCCCCGACGTGAAGGTTGTCTCCAACCCTGAGTTCCTCCGTGAAGGCTCCGCGCTGCACGACTTCTTGAACCCCGACCGTATCGTTATCGGCGCCGATGATCAGGCTGCCGCTATCAAAGTCGCGTCGCTCTACCTCGGTATCGCGGCGCCCTTCATCATCACCGATCCGGCGTCGGCCGAGACCATCAAGTACGCAGCCAACGCGTTCTTGGCCACCAAGATCAGCTTCATCAACGCGGTGGCCGCGGTGTGCGAAGCCGTTGGTGCCGACGTGAACGACGTGGTGCTCGGCATCGGCACCGATAAGCGCATCGGCCAGGACTTCTTGAAGCCCGGCCCGGGCTGGGGTGGCAGTTGCTTCCCGAAAGACACCTACGCCATGATCCGCATCGCCGAAAATGCCGGCTACGACTTCGACCTCCTGCGCGGTGTCGTCGAGGTCAACCGTGAGCAGCGCCGTCGCGTTGTTCGCAAGGTGGAAGAAGCCGTGGGCGGGTCGGTTTCGGGCAAGACCGTGGCACTGTGGGGCCTCACGTTCAAGGCCCGCACCGATGACCTTCGTGAGTCTCCCTCGCTGGAAATCGCAGCCATGCTCATCGCCGCCGGAGCCGCCGTCCAAGGCTACGATCCAACGGTGCACGCTGATCTGAATGGCATCAAGGTGTCGGCCGATCCCTACGCCGCAACCGAAGGAGCCGACGTGTTGCTCGTCGGCACCGAGTGGGACGAGTTCCGCTGGCTCGACATCGACAAGGTCGCTTCGGTCATGAACGGTAAAGCCGTCGTCGATGCTCGCAACCTGCTTGATGGCACTGCGCTGCGCCGCGCCGGCTTCAGTTACGTCGGCATCGGCCGGAGCTAATGCGCGTCCTCCTTGCGGGTGGGGCCGGCTTTCTTGGCAGCCATCTCAGCGATGCTCTCTTGGCGCGCGGTGATGAGGTCATCGTTGTCGACAACTTTCTTACCGGTGCGCGCAAAAACATCGAGAAGCTGTTCACGCACGAGCGCTTCACATTTGTCGAGCAGGACGTTACGCAGCCGTTCACCATCGACGGTCCTCTTGATGCGGTGATGAACCTGGCGTCACCCGCATCACCCGATGACTTCCTGCGCATCCCGTTGGAGATCATGGCGGTCGGTTCTGTCGGCACCAAGAACCTGCTCGACATCGCGCTCGCCAAGAAGGCCCGCTACTTCTTGGCGTCCACCAGTGAAGTCTACGGTGACCCACAGGTGCATCCGCAGAACGAGGAGTACTGGGGCAACGTCGACCCCATCGGCCCGCGCAGTTGCTACGACGAAGCCAAGCGATTCTCCGAAGCCATGACCATGGCGTACCACCGCACCCACGGGCTCGACGTGCGCATCGTGCGCATCTTCAACACCTACGGCCCGCGCATGAAGCCCGATGACGGACGAGTCGTTGGCAACTTCTGCGTCGCCGCCATTTTGGGCAAGCCAATCACGCTTTATGGCACGGGGGAGCAGACCCGCAGCTTCTGCTACGTGGCCGACGAAATCCGGGGTTTCCTGAAGCTGCTCGATGGCCCCATCACCGGGCCGTGCAATATCGGCAACCCGGTGGAGTTCACATTGCGCGAGCTGGCCGAGATGGTGGTCGAGCTGACCGGATCATCGTCGGAAATCATCGTGGTTCCCATGCCGCCCGAGCGCATCGGCGACCCCATGCAACGCCAACCCGACCTCACGCTTGCCACGACAGCGTTGGGTTGGAAACCCGAAGTTGACCTGCGCGAAGGCCTCACCCACATGATCGGCTGGTTAAGAACCCAAAAACTCGACTGACCCGCCCGGCCTGACCGTGACGTCAGGCCGAGCGAGCCAATCAGCCGTTGCCGGCTTCAGCAACGGTGTGCGGCAGGGTTACCCGGCGTTTCCGGCGTTCTTGGCGGCGTCCGAGGCCATCTTGTACGCGTTCATCTGCATGTTCCTTTCCTGCTGCTGCTGGGCGGCCGCGTTCGACGCCTGCTGCATCTCGTTCATCTGCTGCAGGGAATCCTGCGCGTAGGACGTTGCCTGGCCAACGCCGCTGCTGGCGGCGCCTACGGGTACCGACACAGCGGACACTGGGCCGGCACTCAGGGCGACGACACCGGCGGCGGTCGCAAGGGTGAGGGCAATCTTCTTCATGGTGAATCTCCTCAGTTGTCTGGGGGTGCTCACGCAGATCTCGAAGTGATCTGCACCTGAGGTTCGGGTGACATCGGCAGATGGTTCGGCGCCGGTCCTGCCTACCGAACGGTCAAGTAGGAGGACCATCGTGGCAACGCTTACCGTTCGAGACCTGGACGACGAACTACGAGTCCGTTTGCGGGTACGGGCCGCTGAACGGGGCCGCTCTATGGAAGCCGAGGTGCGAGAGATCCTGCGCGACGTGTTGACAAGACCCACAGCACCAGACCGACTTGGAAGTCGTATCCATCAACGATTCGCGACGACCGGAGGGGCCGAACTCGATCTGCCCGTGCGTACCGATCTCCCCCGAGCCGCCACGCTGCCGTGATCGTCCTCGACACGAACGTCATGTCCGAACTGATGCGGCCCAAGCCGTCGGCTGTTGAAGCGCTTCTCTCGGAGGATTTCGAGCACCGCATAGCTTCGTTCGATGAGACAGCAGCTGCTCACTACGCCGACATCGTGGTTCACCGAGAGCGACTCGGGCGGCCGATCGGCACCGCTGACGCCCAGATTGCTGCCACCTGTCGCAGCCACGGAGCGCTGCTCGCCACCCGCAACGTTGACGACTTCACCGATACCGCAGTCGAGATCATCAACCCGTGGGCGGCAGCTTGACCCACCCACTTCGACGGCCTGCATCCCTGGTCGTTCTCGCCCGACCGAGGCGCGGGTTGCGGGCGGATGTTTTGATTTGAGGTCATCAGGGTTAATGAACAGTCATAGTTCACATCTCGAACCGATGGTGAGTTCAGACTGTACGTTAACCCTGATGGACTCAAACAGAAGTGGGTGGCCGCCGCGGCCGATGCGAGCGCAGTAGCAACACATGGCGCCGTCGTCTGCCCGCACTGTCCACTGATTGGAGGACGCTGGCACGAGGTACGAGCATGTAGTGGACGTCGGCGTCGACTGCGTCTGCATATCGTCGGAGCACGTCAAGCTGGATCGTGCCGTTACGTTCGGATGCCTCGGCGTAACTACCGGCGGACCGGCTGATGGCCATACGGGTTGCGACATCTCTGGCGCTGAGCCCGCTTGCGACACGAACTTCGGTGAGCCATCCCTTGCCTGGTGGTGATGGCCAAGAAAGCTTGATCGCCCAGCGGCGGTGACGCTCGATGGTGCGGCGACGTGCTGCCTGAACTCGTAGACCCTTCGGTCGCTCTCTAACAGTGGGCATACGTCGATACTGACAGGGGGCTGTGACAAGGTTCCCGGCAGCGCGACGACTTCAGGACGAGCGCTCTTTGGCCGCGTTGGGGCGGGGGCGGCCTTTTTGTTTGGTGGACTTGGCTTTGGCCGACTGGGCTTTGGTCTTCGGTGGGGGATTGCGGACGGGCTTGACCTTGGGCTTGGGCGGCTTGACCGACTTGACGGGGCGGTCTTGTTTGTCCAGCTCGGCGGCCTTCTGGCGACGCTTGTACTCGCGCACGATGACGAGCGCTTCTGGGCTGTCGATGTCGGCGATGGTGCGGGGCACGTCATCGGCAAAGGCACCAACGCACGCCTCCCAACCGTCGGGCCGGACGTCGAAGCGCTTGGCCAGCATGGCCAGAAAGATCTGGGCCTTCTCCTCGCCGAAACCGGGTAGCGCCCGCAGTCGAGCGAACACCACAGCCCCATCGCCGACGCCCAGCCAGATCGACGCGGCGTCATTGCCGTACGTGGTGGCAACGACCGCGCAGAGTTCGTGGATGCGGTGCGCCATCGACGCGGGGAAGCGGTGGATCGCAGGCTTGGCGCAGGCATTTTCCAACAACGGCTGCACGGGCTCGGTCGCGATGGCAGCCGCGTCCAGACCACCGAGGCGTTCCGACAACGTGTACGGGCCTTTGAAGGCCCATTCCATCGGGACCTGTTGATCGAGCAGCATGCCGATGAGCAATGCCAAACCATTGTGGTTCAGCAGCTCATCGGCCGCAGGTACTCCAGTGATCCAAAGGGGCAACGTCAGGCCAGGGCCGGGTTGGCCATGTCGGGGTCGATTCCGTAGCGGTTGATTGCATCTACAACTACTTCGGCCCCAATGTCGCCGGCCTCATGCAGACCGTTCAACACGGCCAGCACGATATGGCCGCCGTCGACCTCGAAGTGACGACGCAACGCCTCACGCGTATCGGAGCGGCCCATGCCGTCGGTGCCCAGCGGGATGAATGGACGACCGGCCGGAACATAACGCGAGATACCCTCGGAGACAGCCTTCATGAAGTCGGTGACGGCAACGATGGGACCCATCGACTGCGACAGTAGCGAATGCACAACCGTGGCCTTCGACGGCTGACCGGGGTGCATGCGGTTCCAACGCTCCGTGTTCAGCGCTTCATCACGCAACGCCTTGTACGACGTGGCCGACCACAGCTCGACGCCGACGTCGTAGTGCTCCTTCAACTCCGTAGCCGCAGCACGGGCGGCAACGTTGGCTGAACCGGAGAACAAGAGCGTGGCCCGACGGGCCGCACCCTCTGGCGCGTCCTGCCACTTGTAGAGACCCTGGCAGACCTGCTGCTCGAGGTCGGCCATATCTGGCGCCGGGGGCATGAGCTGGTTCTCGTTGTAGATGGCGATGTAATAGAAGATGTCCTCGGGCGTGGGGCCGTACATGCGCTTCACGCCGTTCTTCACGATGAGCGCCATCTCGTAGGCAAACGCCGGGTCATATGCCTGGCAGTGCGGCACGGTGGAAGCCAGCACCAGGCTGTGGCCGTCTTGGTGCTGCAAACCCTCGCCCATGAGGGTGGTGCGACCAGCGGTAGCGCCCATCAGGAAACCGCGGGTGCGGGCATCATCGGCCAGCCAGATGAGGTCACCCACGCGCTGGAATCCGAACATGGAATAGAACGTGTAGAACGGGATCATCGGCACGCCACGGGTGTAGTACGACGTACCGGCGGCAATCCACGAGGCCAGCGAACCCGCCTCGGTGATGCCTTCTTCCAACAGCTGACCGTCAGAGCGTTCGCTGTACGACAGCAAAAGATCGTGATCGACCGGCTCGTACTTTTGGCCCTGGCTGGCGTAAATACCGATCTCACGGAACAGCGAATCCATACCGAAGGTGCGGGCTTCATCGGGGATGATCGGCACCACACGCTGGCCAATGGTCTCGTCACGAGTGAGGTTTCGCAGCAAGCGGGTGAAGGCCATGGTGGTGGACACGGCCTGCGTACCCGAACCGGTGAGCACCTCGGCGAAGGTGGAATCGGCGGGCATGCCGAGCGGTCGGCGCACCGTGGTGGATCGCTTGGGAATAGACCCGGCCAGCGCCTTACGACGGCTCATCATGTACTGGTACTCGATGGAGTCGGGCGACGGGCGGAAGTAGGGCATGTCGCCGCCGCTGTTGGTCAGCACCGAGTCGGGCAGTTCATCCTGCAGATACAGACGGTCGCGCAGACGCATCATCTGGTCAGGCGTCATCTTCTTGATCTGGTGGGTGGAATTACGCGCTTCGAACTCCGAGCCGAGCGTCCAGCCCTTGACCGTCTTGGCCAGAATGACCGTCGGCGCGCCCGAACCGAGGTTGTCAACGGCGCCCTTGTAGGCGGCATAGAGCTTGCGATGATCATGGCCACCGCGGGGCAGGGTGCGAATCTCGTCATCGGAGAGATGCTCGACCATTTTGCGCAAGCGCGGGTCGGGTCCGAAGAAGTTCTCGCGGGCGTACGCGCCGTTCTCCACGGCGTAACGCTGGAACTCACCATCGACGGTTGAGTTCATGCGGTTGAGCAGCACACCGTCAACATCGCGGGCCAGCAGTTCATCCCACTTGGAACCCCACACAACCTTGATGACGTTCCAGCCAGCACCGCGGAACGTTGCTTCGAGCTCCTGGATGACCTTGCCGTTACCGCGCACCGGTCCGTCAAGGCGCTGCAGGTTGCAGTTGATGACGAACACCAGGTTGTCCAGCCGCTCGCGAGCGGCCAGCGAGATGGCGCCCAAGGTCTCGGGCTCATCGCATTCACCGTCACCCATGAAGCACCACACGCGGGATTCGGAGGTGTCGTCGATGCGGCGGTTATGCAGGTAGCGGTTGAAACGCGCCTGGTAGAGCGCGTTGATGGGGCCGAGGCCCATCGACACGGTAGGGAATTCCCAGAACTCGGGCATGAGGCGAGGGTGTGGATATGACGACAAACCGACCCGACCGATTTCGCGGCGGAAGTGGTTTAGATCGTCTTCGGAAAAGCGGCCTTCGAGGAAGGCGCGGGCATAGATACCGGGGGCAGCGTGGCCCTGGTAGTAGACGTGGTCGCCGGGCTGGCCGTCCTCCTTGCCACGGAAGAAGTGGTTGAAGCCCGTCTCGTACAGCGACGCCGACGACGCAAACGTGGAGAGGTGGCCGCCGATGCCGTCTGCGTGTTTGTTGGCGTTGTTCACCATGGCCGCTGCGTTCCAGCGGACGTACGTACGGATGCGGCGCTCGACGTGGTCGTCACCGGGGAACCACGGCTCCTGCTCCCGACCAATGGAGTTCAGGTAAGGCGTCGAAACGGTGGCGGGGAAGCTGACCTGCTGCTCACGAGCGCGTTCGAGCAGTTTCGAAAGGAGAAAACGGGCACGGGTCTTGCCATGCGTATCCACCACGGCGTCGAGGCTGGAAAGCCACTCACTTGTTTCGGTGGGGTCGGTATCGGGCAACTGACGACTAAAACCGTCCAAGATCATTTGCCCTATTGTTGTCGAAAAATGGGTCGGTTGCGAGATTAGGGTGGATGGGTGCCTACCGATCCCGTTCCCTCCTTCGTCGTCTACACCGATGGGGCGTGCCAGGGGAATCCGGGGCCGGGGGGCTGGGCGTGGGCGGAGGCGCCCGACGGGGTCGTCTACGGCTCCTGTGGCGAGAAGCCTTCAACGAACCAGCGTATGGAACTGAAAGCGGTCCTTGAAGCACTTCGCGCCCATCCCGAGGGCGAGATCGAAATCGTGAGTGACTCTACCTACGTCGTGAACTGCTTCAACGCCAGCCCGCCCTGGTGGAAGGGCTGGCTGGCTCGCGGGTGGAGGAACAGCCAGAAGCAGCCGGTGGCGAACCGGGACCTGTGGGAGCCGCTCATCGAGCTCTATCAAGCTCGCCGACCACAACCGAAGTTTCGCTGGGTCAAGGGTCACTCGGGCGAGCCCATGAACGAGCGGGTAGACCAGTTGGCCGTTGCAGCGGCGAACGGCCCGTGGACCACGCTCGCGATCACGCAGAGTGTCGACACGCTGTTCTGACGGTAAACGCAACTTCGGAAACGTCAACAATCGTGTGAGCCTGCCGACATAAACCGACGGACCGGCGCGAATCGGGACAGTTCGAGGGCACGAAGGAGGAAATCATGCGAAAGACAACGGCCGCCCGAGCCGCCGTTTTGCTGATCTCCGTCCTCGTTCTGTGGGCAACGGGCGCCATCCCCGCGCTCGGCAAGCCCGTGGTCGCGAACTACATCAAGTCCACGGCAACCGCCGACGGTGACTTCAAGCTCTACGACTACACGGCACCCGTAGGCACAAAGACCTACACCTCACAGGCGGATTTCGCGTCCGGAACCATGGTGAACACCTCCGCCACGACTACCCCCGGCAGCGTGGCCGTTGATCCAACAGCGTCAACGTGGCTGTACAAGCGCTGCTATACCGTCACTCACACCCTCGCCGGCGCCGCCACCGTCGGTGAATACCCGATGTCGATCACGCTCGACACGGCCACGCTGATCGCAGCGGGCAAGATGCAATTGTCCGGGGCTGACATACGCGCGGTCGGCTCGTCCGGCGCGCAGATGCCGCTCTGGATCGAAGGCACCATGAACACGGCTACGACCGTGATCTGGGTACAGGTCGACCAGATCCCGGGCGGCGGGTCGACGCCCTTTTGTCTGTACTACGGCAACCCGACGGCAACGACCGTTTCGGACCCGCTTGCTCCCTTTACCTACTCGGTGCCCAAGCCCGTGTACTACCCGGTGTCCAACGCCTACGCCACCAACCCGACCACCGTCTCGGTGGCGTCGTTCGGGCCGAACAACGTGGTCACTATCGGAGGCACCACCATAAACCTGCCGACGGCTGGCTCCACCGGAACGTTCCCCGCTGGCGTTGTGCAATCGACGCTTCCGGTGAACGTACTTGGACCCCTCAATGCCAAAGGTGTGGGTACCTCCTACGACGCGCTTGCGCCGGTGGCATTCGCCGGGACGAAGTTCGTCAACCCCCTTACCTTCGGCGGAAGTCTGTCGATCTCGGTGCTCTCACCGTTCGCCAACGCGACGGTCGTCGTAAAGAATGGCGTTACGCCTGTCACCGGCTCGCCGTTCTCGATCCCGGCCGGCACCTCGATCACGGTGGCCAACGCGTTTACGGCCAACGCATCGTCGGCCGTGATTACCTCCGATGTGCCTGTACTCGTGTCGAGCGTTACCACTACGGGCACGCTGAACTCGATCCCGATCAGCCCGACAACCCAGACGTGGTATGGGGTTCGGAACCAGTACGTGGACTACGGCTTCGGGGCCGCTGGTTCGCTCACCGCCCGCTATTCGAACGGCACCTCGTCGACGCTGAGCGGCGCCGACGGTGCTGATGTCTACCAGACCGGAACCGGTTCCGTGGGCGGTAACGCAACCGAGGGAATGGCCGTCACCGGAACCGTGCCCATCGCGGTGTTTGCCGACTCAAGCAATGACGCGGCCACCTTTCTGCCGCTCGGCGAACTCTCGACGCAATATGTCCTGCCGACGGCGGCGACCTACGTCACGTTCAGCTGTCCCGTTCCCGGAACGGTCATTCAGATTGGCTCGATCACCAGCGTTACGTGCGCCACGTCAGGTGGGCCTTTCGCAGCGGGATTTCCAGGAAAAGCGCTCTACACGGGTGCGGTCCCGGCGGGCACGATCATCAGCACCGCATCGGCCAACACCTTTTACATGTACTACGCCGACGCCGGGCGCGAGACGAACGCGTGGGGTCCAAAACACAGTCGTCAGGTCGTGTATCCAGCGCCGGTTCTCGGTTCCGGGGTCGAGTCGCTGCTCGCAGGAAGCACCGTCGGAACCTGGACCTCACCGGTAATCGACACGGCGGTGAACGGCGTGTTCGGCACCGTCAGTTGGAACGCAACGCAACCATCCGGCACGACCGTCAACTTCCGCATTGCCGGCTCGGCCAGCCCTACCGGCCCGTGGACCTACATCGGGCCCGACGGTAGCGCCGGTACCAGCTACGCCTCCAGCCCCGGAGCACTGCCGTTTGTTCTGGACGGCATGCGCTACTTTCGCGTTCAGCTCACGCTGGTCAGCGTGTCCGCCGTGGTCACACCCCTGTTGAACGACGTCACCGTCACCTACAACCTGCCGCAGATGGCTCATACAGCGGGTTCGTCGAACACTGTCGCCCTGGCTGCGACGGCCGGTGTCGCCAGGACCTTCTATATCGCCCGAGTGAAAACGCCAGCCTCGGCTGGACTCACGGGAAGCACGGCGACGATCGCTGAGCTTGGCACCTCGACCGGACTCTCAAACATTGCGTCGGCCACGGTACGGCTGGAGTTGCCCGTGTCGAACCAGGTTGTGATCACATCTGGCTCGGTGACAACAAGTGTCGGAGCTGGCACCCCGATGGACGCGTCGAACCCTAAGTCGATCGTGCTTGTCGTGCAGCCCGTCGCGGCCGGTAGCTCCGTTCTCCGTACCCGGTTCGTCCTCGACGTCGGCGTGTCGGGAGGCTCGCCGCTGGTAGAGAGCGATCTCGATCTGCAGGTAACGGCATGACTACTGAGCCGACCGAGCCGGAGGTCGATCTCTCTGCACTCGCTGCGCTCCCTCGTTCGTCGGGCTCGTGGAATCCGGCTTCGTCCAAAATGGAAGTCGCGTTGCTCGGCGACGTCTCCGAGTCAAACAATTTCGCCGAGGCTGAGGTACCGCTGGAGGTCGACTACCGGACGTTCCAACGATTCGGAATTCAGACGTCACTCGGCACGGCGATTGTCCGCCTTGTCATCTTTTTTGCGATCTCGGCCAGGCAGGGCGCGCCGGTATCGATTCGCTACTTCCTCGATCTCATTCCCTACCCGGTAGTGGAGATCGACGGTGCGGGGTTTGCGTCACTCGTGTCGCGCTCGACGTTGTTCACGACAATTGTCATATTGGCGTTCTTCGTCATCTCAAGCTTCCGAAATCCGTCACGGAATCAGAAGCTGGTCGGTCGCTTCATGGGCATCCTCAGCTGCGCAGAAATGCTGCTCGTAGACACGATCCGTCATCTCATCTCACCGCCGGTCATCGTTGCCTCTACCGCACTGTGGACCCTGTGGCCGCTGGCCCTGGGTGTCATTGTTCTCCTCGTTGTTGGTCGCGCGTCAACGGATTCTGTTAACGAAACCGAAAGCATTCGTCTGGATTCAGCAACTTCTGATCGTCTCGCTTAACTGGCTTCAAAAGCAGCCGAACTATTGATTGCGGCACTCGCCCCCCGAGACTCGGCCGCCTAACAGGAGAACGAAAAGTGAAAGAGAAAACATCTCGTCGTCGTGTAAGTCGGCGTATGGCTATCGCTTCGGTGGCGCTGATGTCAGTCGCAGCGCCAGCCGCCGCCAGCGTAGTCATCCAGAACTTCATCGTCGGCAACGTCACCGGTGCCCCGGCCTGCTTCATCAAGATCGCCGGCAACGACTCAACGGTCTATGGCACGGCCGGCGCCCTCGCTGGTTCTGGACCGTACGTGAAGACCGACCCGACGACCACGCTTATCACGGGTGGTATCACCTACATCAACGAAAAAGTCGACATCCGTGGGTTCGCCGGTGACCGCACCAAGTACACCGACGTTATTCGGTACAAGAACACCTGCACCGTCCCGGTCAGCGTCAGGCTCATCGCCGAGGCAGATCCGGCCGCGAACCCGGCCGTATCGGCTTCGTGGGGGACGACGGACATGAACGTTCGTGCGTTCATCTCAAAGGTTGCCGCCCCCACTCTCCCGGCGAGTCTTGCTTCAGTCACACTGGAGACGGATACCACCAACTGGGACCAGCAGTTCTCGATCAGCGCCGCCGGTGTCGTGACCCCAGCCGGCTCCGCTCAGACGGTTGCTTCCGGTGCAGAACTGCAGGGTGCTTTCAGCGTCGACGTCAGCACCGGCGTTACCGCTACTCGTACGTTCCGCTACACCGCTCAGGCAACTGCATAATCGATTGCCGCAGCGCGGATGACAGGCAGGCCCGAGGCTTCGGCCCCGGGCTTTGCTCGTTTTCCTGCAGCACACGGTGTCGAGAAGTGACACCGTGTCTTGCAGGAATGACTAGGCGCCTGCTACTTCGGTGAGCCAGTCACGGAGCGGGCCGATGTAGCGGGACATGTCGCGATGCTCGACCATCCACGGCGGAAGCTGATCGACGGCACCGAGCAGTTGAGCAGCCTCATGCGACCGACCGGCTAACTCGTCGATGCGGCACGTCATCGTACGGATGCAGAACACCAGAGCGTTCGTCTTCGGAAATCGGCGCAGTGTCTGTCGTTCGATACGTAGCCACAGACGTGTCGCCGCCGCTTCGGGCGTGCGGATGGACGGCCCGATCTTGACCCCGGCGGGCTGAAAGCGTTGTGGGTTATCCATGATGTTCCAGTTGAGCCGCCACAGGGATCTCTCGGGTGTGAGCCGCTGCATGGTCTGCTCGACGGGTGCCGCAATGGTGTCGTACTCGGGAACGGGGCGGTGGATGTGCAGCATGTCCCCGCCGAACTTCACCGCCAACTTCCAACGGTTCGGGGCACACACCGATCCGGCCACGAATCGCAGCGTGCCGGTGCTGTCATCCATCAGCACGAGATCGTCCTGCACTAACCGCGCCGCGGCATCGAGGGGGTGGCGAGGCACGTCAAGTTCGTGGCGAACGAGTGCGAAGACTTCGGGGTGATGGGCTTGGAGATTTCCGATCACCTCATCCAAGATCTCCTGCGACTTCGCTTCGGTGCCGGGCTCAGCTCGGAATACGTCGTCGAATTGGGTGGACAGCAGCGTGTGCTTCTCGGCCATCGCCTCGGCACGGTCGTCACCGAACACGAACCAAACCGACGGATCGAAGGGACGCAACCCGAGCCGCAAACGGAACTCGCCCGGGCCAGCCTGTGGAATCAACTCGCCAGGAATCGCCATCTCCGGAGCCTACGGGATGGGTGCTGCTTGGTTGCGAGGTGGTGAGCGGTTCCGGTGGTGGGCCGGTATCGTCGAGGCGAACCTGGACGGAGTGGCATGCAACAGTTGGATGATGATCGGCGGCACAGCCTGCGCCGGATGAAACTGTTGGCGCTCAGCCTGCTATTCGGCGCCGCCGTGGTGTTCATCGTCACGCGGCTGCTGGAGAAGAACCACCCGTGGCTCGGCTACGTGCGGGCCACGGCCGAGGCTGCCATGGTTGGCGCGTTCGCCGACTGGTTCGCAGTAACCGCGCTGTTCCGTCATCCACTCGGGCTTCCTATTCCGCACACGGCCATCATCCCGACCCGCAAGAACGAGATCGGGGAGAGCCTGGGCCAGTTCATCGAGGAGAACTTCCTGTCCGATGCAGCGGTGGCCGAAAAGTTGCAGGGAGCCCACATTGCGGCCCGAGGGTCGGCCTGGTTGAGTCAGCCCGCCCATGCACAGCGAGTCACGGCGCAGGTGGCAAAGGGCATCGGCGGCATCGTAGAAGTTGTCAGTAGCGCCGATGTGCAGGAGCTTATGGATCAGGCCATTACCAACCGGGTTCGGTCGGTACCAATGGCGCCGCTGGCCGGACGGGCACTCGACGTCATGACCGAATCGGGCCGTCATCACGAACTGCTCGAGTCCGTGCTGAGGGGCGTGAGCAATCTGCTGCGTGATCAGCGCGAGACATTCCGCTCGCGGCTCGCAGGTGAGTCACCGTGGTGGGTGCCCGAGTCGATCGACGACAAGATCTTCGACAAGATCTTCAACGGCGTGCAGTCGTTCCTGAGCGATGTGCTGGCCGACCCCAACCATGGGTTGCGTCTTCACGTCGACGGCCGCCTCGCTGCGCTGGTGGAGGACCTCAAGTCGTCACCCGAAATGGCAGCCAGGGCCGAGGAACTGAAGGAAGAGTTTCTGCACCACCCTGCGGTTCGAACGTGGACCGCGTCGCTGTGGACCGATCTCAAGCAGGCACTCATCGATCAGAGCGATGACCCGTCGTCGGTCATGCACCAGCGCATTGCCCACACTCTTCGCCGCACCGCCGAGTCGGTGCAGGCCGACCCGGAGCTACAGGCCAAGGTCGACCAGTGGATTGGCTCTGCGGTGAGCTACATCGTGCAGCAGTACCGCCACGAAGTCGGCAACCTCATCTCGTCCACCGTGCGCACATGGGATCCGCAGGACACCAGTGAGCGCTTCGAATTGCAGATCGGCCGGGACCTGCAATTCATCCGGATCAACGGCACCATCGTCGGCGGCCTCGTCGGCCTAGTGATCTACACCGTCAGCCAGGTCCTGGGCTGACGGACTCAAACCAATTCCTGCCTGCAGTAGCGCTCGGTCGGTGCTAACAATGGTTGTGTCGGTGCGTCCTCCGCAGCCAGGGAAACAGATTTGTCCCTCAGCCTTATCGCTGCATCCGAGTGCACCACGAGAGCCGGTTCGACGCGGTGCCCTCGCTGTTTAGGCAGCCGATGCCGGCCTGGCTGGCACCAGGAGCACCTGGGCCACCCGGCAAAGTCGGCGCACGTTACGGCATGAGGATGACATTGTCGATGAGGCGCACGTCACCTATCCAAATAGCGATGGCGAGCAGGGTCGGGCCGTGGAGTCGATGCACGGGTTGCAGCGAGTCTGGATCGCGCACGTCGATGTACTCCACCTGCGCCAGGCGTTGGTGACCGATCTCCTGCGCGGCCATACCGGCGATGACAGCGGCGGAAGTTTCTCCGTCGGCCACCGCGCCAACCGCGACGTTGATGGCGTCCGGAACACAGCGTGCTGCGAACCGTTCGGCCCGCGAGAGGCGTGCGTTGCGCGACGACATAGCCAGGCCGTCTTCCTCTCGTACCGTCGCGACGCCCACGATCTCGATGCCGGTATCGAGATCGATCGCCATCCGGCGGATGATGGCGAGCTGCTGAAAGTCCTTCTGGCCGAACACGCCAACGTGGGGCTTGGCCGCATTGAACAGTTTGGTGACTACGGTGGTCACGCCGCGAAAGTGACCGGGGCGACCGGCGCCGCACAAGGGGTCGGCCAACGAGCCGGGCACGACGTAGGTCTCGTAGCCATCGGGGTACATCATTTCCGACGTGGGTAGGTAGAGACCATCAACACCGGCCTCACCACACTTCCACGCGTCATCGTCGAGGTTGCGCGGGTACTTGGCGAAGTCATCCGGACGGTTGAACTGAATCGGGTTGACAAAGATGCTGACGACAACCTTGTCGGCGTGCTTCTTTGCGATCTCGATGAGATGCATATGGCCGGCGTGGAGCGCGCCCATGGTGGGGACAATGGCGATGCGATGTCCGGCCGAGCGTTGTTCGTCGGACCACGCGTGCATTGCGGCCGAAGTGAGAAGGCGGCGCACTACTTGTACGAGTGGGCTTCGTCGGGGAATTGGCCCGCTTTCACTTCCTGCACGTACGCATCCACCGCAGTGACGGCGGCAGCGCGCAGGTTGCCGTACTGCTTGGCGAAGCGAAGTTTGAGATCGGCCAGCCCGAGCACGTCGTGGAGCACCAGGACCTGGCCGTCGCAATGCGGACCGGCGCCGATGCCGATGGTGGGGATTTCGAGCATGGCCGTGATCTCCTGGGCGAGGGTGAACGGAATGCCTTCGAGCACTATGCCCATCGCGCCCGCATCCTGCACGGCGAGGGCATCTTCGATCACCCGTTCACGTGATCCGGGAGGGGCGTGGCCGCCGATCTTTTCGCCGCTGGTGCGACCCTGCACCTTGTGCCCGCCCATGCGGTGGTAGCTCTGCGGTGTGAGTCCGATGTGGCCCATGACCGGAATGTCGACCCGGGCAATTGCTTCGATAGTGGATGCCATGTTCACACCACCCTCCAGCTTGACCACCTGCACCCGACCCTCTTTGATGAGGCGGATGGAGCTTTCCAAACCTTGTTGTGGGCTGACCTGATACGACCCGAACGGCAGGTCGCCGATGAGCAGTGGTCGGCTCAAACGCCGTGCCACCGTGCGGCAGTGATACACCATCTGATCCATCGTGACCGGCAGTGTGTTCGGTAGGCCCTGCACCACCATGCCCATCGAGTCACCAACCAGCACACTGTCGATGCCCGAGCCATCGAGCAGGCCAGCGAACGTCGCCTCGTAGCACGTGATCATGGTGATCTTTTCGCCGCGCCCCTTCATCTCAAGAAAGCGGGGGACCGTGACCTTGTCTGGGGTGCTCACAAACCCGAACTTAGGCGATGAGACGAAGGCGTGGTGTCCGTGACCGGTCGAGCGTGACCTGCGTCATAGCCCGAGCGACGGCGGGAGCCTTGTTGAGATCCATGTAGTCGGTACCGATGACGCGTCGAGCCGGATAGTTCGGCTCTACCAGGGTGACGCTGACCCCGCGGCGGCGAAGCTGTCGTCGCTCACGGGCGATGATGGCGTGCAGGCCGAGGCGCAGCGGATGCTCTACCGACGCCGGTCGGCTCAACAACTTCGACGACATCGGCGACACGATGGTGACGCTTTGCAGGCCGTAGTCGAGCGCAACATCGGCGTTAGTGGGGGAGAAGAAGCCACCGTCGCTGTACTCCTCGCCGTCAATCACGACCGGGCGAAACATACCCGGCACCGCGCAGGACGCCGCCGTCGCCGTGACCACCGAGATGCCGTCGTCGGGGCCGAAGACGCGACGCTTCCCCGTGGGCACGTGCACGGCACAAATCCGCAATCGGCTCGGCCACCGACCCTGGAACACATCCTCAAACGGTCCAGCGTACGCAAGGAGATCGACTTCGCCGTTGGAGAACAACGACGCGCTTCGAATGGCGATGCGTTGACGAAAGTCGGGGTAGAGCTTTCGAGGTGTGCGGGGAGGCAAACGAAAATCACCCCAGCCGAGATGGGGCAGCGTCATGAGCGTGCGCACGGCAAGGTGCAGCGGACTGTGTTGTTCGAGGTTGCCGATACCGTCGATGTCGAACGCTTCGGCCAGGCTGTCGACCGAATATCCGTCGGCCAACAGGGCCGCCACGATGGCGCCCCCGGAAGTGCCGACGAACAGATCGACGTCTTGCGGATCGCGCCCGGTCTGCTCCCGGAGTGCTCGCAAAACGCTGAGGTGGTACGCGGGTCCGATAATGCCCCCAGCTCCTAGCACCAGTCCGGTCGCGATCATGGCGCCATTCTTTACCCACTCCCTGTGAGATTGCCAGGGGAAATGTAAACAGTGTGTGAGCATCTGTGCTTGCGCGTGAGTCGTGCGGCCTATGCGGGCCAAACAAACATCGGACTGTTGGCAATCGTTGCGATTTTCATGATTTGGTGGCCAGGTAGCGCACCGTGGCCTCGCCGGTGCGTCGTCCGGAATACAGCGCTCCCTGGATGGAGGCGGTGTCGCGGTGGTCGCCGCAGACGAATCGGCCGTCGCCAAGATCGACGCGGCGCTTCGGAGAAAACGGTGGGCGTTGGCTGGGCTGGCCATGGGCGATGGCGTCGGTGCGCAGGTGCTGCCACTGATCAACCTGGCTGCCCCACCAGCCGCGTAGCTGTGCCAGCGCGGCCTCGGCGGCTTTCGGGTTGTGTACGCCAGGGAGCACCGCACCAATGAGGGCCTGTCCGGCGGGTGCATATGCGGCGTTCACGTTGGACATGACGGCCACGTTCATGACCGGACCGCTGTTGGCCCCATCGAGAACGATCAACTTGTCCGGCACGGGCGGCGTCGGTGCCGCGAACCACGCGCACGTAACGGCGTTCGATCCCATCGCCCGGGTACCGATCAGCTTTGCTGCGGCCGGTCCATCGGTGGCCACGATGACCGCACCGGCAGTGACGCTGCGTCCGTCGACGGTGTGCACGGTGTGACCGTCGATCGTTCCGACGGCAGTGTTCAGCGAGATGGTTCCTTCGGGCAGGCGCGCCGCCATCTGCGCAGGCAACTGGCCCATGCCGAGGCGCGGCACGGTGGCGTCACCTTTCGATAGCGATTGAAAAATCACCTCGAACATCCGGCGCGATGTGCCCAGCTCCGGGTCGAGATGAATGCCCGCAAGCAGCGGTCGCAAAAATGTCTCGATCATGCGCGGTGAGAAGCCCTCGGCTCGCAGCGCCGCGATGATCGCGATGTCAGCTCGCCGCAGCAACATCGGCGCAGGTGTATGCAAGACCCGTCGGCGCAGGAGACCGATACGCGCCTTGTCGAGCAGCGAACCAATCGGCGCGAGCGCGGTGGCTGCGGCGTGCTTGGGCTGGCGGAACGGATCGCTCACGATGTAGCCCCGACGGTCCTTCCAAACCAGCGCTCCTGGGTCGAAGCGCTGGAGGTCGAGGGCCGCCATGTCGACCTGTCGGTCGAGTTCGGGGTAGGCGGTCAGCAAGATCTGAAAGCCGCGGTCGAGCCGAAAACCGTCGACCAGATCTGTTCGCACGCGCCCACCAATGCCATCACTCGCCTCGAGAATGACGACGTGTCGCCCTGCATTGATTAGGGGGCGGGCGGCGGCCAGACCTGCAAGACCCGCCCCGACGATGACGACGTCCGCCGACGTCGGGAACTCGGTCATGCCAAGAGGGCCTTCAACGCGACGTCGAGCGTGGGATGGTTGAAAGTGAAACCACTTGAGGTCAGCGTGTGGGGCATCACCTTCTGGCCATCAAGCAAGAGATTCTGCACCAGCTCGGCTCCGAGCAGCATCTTCGGTCCGAACGATGGGATGGGTAAGAGCGCCGGTCGCTTCACCGTGGCGGCTAGCGTCCTGGTGAACTCGGCGTTAGTCACCGGGTTGGGTGCCGTGAGGTTGACCGCGCCCGATATGTCGGTGGTGATGAGGTGCATGATGGCGCGCACTTCGTCGTCGAGCGAGATCCAGCTCTGCCATTGCTTGCCGTTGCCGAATCGGCCACCGAAGCCAAGCTTGAAGATCGGCAGTTGTTTTTTGAGCGCACCACCCTTGGCCGACAACACAATGCCGGTACGGATGTGCGCTACCCGAATGCCCGCGGCCGATGCCGGCGCGGTGGCGGCTTCCCACTTCATGCAAAGATCGGGAAGAAACCCCGAGCCGACCTTGCTGGCTTCGGTCAACTCCTCGTCACCTCGGTTGCCGTAGATGCCGATAGCCGAACCCGACACCATCACCGCTGGTTTCTTCGACAAGCCCGACAGTGCTCCGGCGAGAGTAGATGTGCCCTTGATACGGCTCTCAACTAAGTCGGCCTTGTACGCCGGCGTCCATCGCTTGTCACCGATGCCGGCCCCAGCGAGATGAACAACGGCCCCACAGCCTTCCAGCGATGCTGAATCGATAGTCGTCGCGGCCGGGTCCCATTTCACTTCGTCGCCCTTGGGTTCTCCCCGCACCAGGCGGATGGGCCGGTGCCCTGCCGCCTGCAACGCAGGGATCAGCGCCGTACCGATAAGACCGTGGGATCCACTGATGACAACGTCCATCGGTCCAGCTTTGCACCCCCACCGATCAATCGTCGTGCCGACCTCGAACTATTCGACGTGAATCGGTACTGAGGTGACGACGGTGTGGGGGCGGTAGAGCAGCTTGGCTTTGAGCTTGAGTGCCGAGCCGTTGTGCAGGAACTGGGTGCGCTTGCGGGTGACGAACTCGGGGATGACGACGGTGATGATGTCGTGGCTGTACTGGTCATCGAGCTCATCGATGAAGTCCATTACCGGCTTGGTGAGCGCCCGGTACGGGGAGTACAACGTCACCAGTTCGACCGGCACGTTGAACTCGTTCCACTGATCCTCAATCTGCTTGCGCTCATGCTCGTCGCTCACCACCGTGACCGCCATAATGCGATCAGGGTTGAGTGACCGGGCATACGAAAGACCGTTGAGCACGCCCTTGTTGATCGACCCGACCAGCACCACCACGGTGTGTGTCTCACGCGGCGCCCGGTAGTCGGGCGTGGTGAGCACGGCGCTGCGGGTGCGCTTGTAGTGGTTGCCAATCGACTTGAACATCAGCACCATGAGCGGAATCAGCGCGGCCGGAATCCATGCGCCCTGCAAGAACTTCGAGTAGACGACGATGAGGGCGATGATGCCGGTGGCGAGGGCGCCAACGGCGTTGATCGTCATGCCCACTTTCCAGTTCGGTTCCTTGAGGTGAAGGTGGTGTTTCACCATGCCGAACTGACTGAACGTGAACCCGGTGAACACACCAAACGCGTACAACGGAATCAGCTTCGAGATGTCACCGTCGAACACGACGATCAGAATCGACGCGACAACGGCGAGGAAGATCACACCGTTGGAGTACACGAGCCGATCGCCACGATTGGCGAACTGCCGTGGCAGGAAACCGTCCTTCGCGATGATGGACGAGAGTCGGGGGAAGTCGGCGTAGGCGGTGTTGGCCGCCAGGATCAAGATAAAGAACGTCGCAATCTCGGTGAGCCAAAACATGAGGCCCTTCCCGCCGTAGATGTGCTGGGCGATAATGCCGATGCCGTTGATGCTGTCGCCTTCACTGCGATACGGCTTCAGCTTCGCCATCAAAATCGAAATCATGAGGAAGCACGAACCAAGAATGCCACCCATCCACAAGAGGGTGGTCGCAGCGTTCTTGGACTCCGGTTTTTCGAACGCGGGCACGCCGTTTGAGATCGCCTCCACCCCGGAGAGCGCGACCGCACCCGATGCAAACGCGCGGAGCAAAATCAGCAAGCCAAGGCTCTTTGCTGGCTTTGCCAGCTCCTTGAGAGCTTGGTCCGAGAGCAACGACGCTGGCACGGGGCCGAGGTGCTGAACGTAGATTCGGTAGAAACCGCTGCCGATCAGGATGAGCAACATCAATACGTAGAAGTAGGTCGGTCCCGCAAAGGCCGTACCGGATTCCTTCACCCCGCGCAGGTTCATGACGGTCATGAAGAAGATGCAGAACAAGCAGACGGGCACAACCCATGCCTTCCCCAGGCTTGGCACGACACCGCGAATGGCGAGCACGCCACCGGCGACAGAAACCGACACCGTCAGGATGTAATCAACGAGCAACGATGACCCGGCAATGAGCGATGGGATGGTGCCGAGGTTTTCCTTCGACACGATGTAGCTGCCGCCGCCGGACGGATACGCATGAATGGTCTGGCGATACGACGCCACCACAATGGCCATCAGGACACAGACAATGATGGCGATCGGAATGGTGGGTTTCCATGCTGCGACCCCGCCGACGCCTATGGCAAAGAGCACCACCATGATTTCGTCGGTGGCGTAGGCCGTGGAGGAGATGGCGTCGGAGGCAAAGACGGGGAGGGCGATGATCTTGCGGAGGCGGTTGTGGCCCTCATCGGCTGAGGAGATCGGCTTGCCAATGAGCACGCGTTTTAGCTTGGGCACGACCGAAACCATAGCTACCGCAGCCACCTGATCGTGATTTCCTGCACGAACCAGATCTCACCGCGAAGTCACTTGTGACAGTCGGCGCGTTCGTTAGCTTCTGTGAAGTCGGGTGTGGATATGCTCTCCAACGGCCACCATGGGCCGTCCAGGAGGTAGTGCATCGTGCATGTTGTGATCGTGGGGTGCGGACGGGTTGGCTCGTCCCTTGCCCACAGCTTGGTGGCTGCGGGTCATACCGTCGCCGTGATCGACCGCAACGCCGAGGCCTTCAGACGGTTGGGAGAAAATTTTGCCGGTCAGACCGTGAACGGCATCGGGTTCGACCGTGATCAGCTCAAGCTGGCCGGCATCGAGCGGGCCGACGCGGTGGCCGCGGTTACCAGCGGTGACAACTCGAACATCCTCATCGCTCGCGTGGCGCGAGAAACCTTCGGCATTCAGCGAGTCGTCGCACGGATCTATGACCCCAAGCGGGCCACGATCTACCAGCGGCTCGGTATCTCCACAGTGGCATCGGTTTCCTGGACAAGCGAGCGGGTGCTCCGTCGGCTCCTGCCCGATGAACCGGCCGTTGAGTGGGTTGACCCCAGTGCCAAGCTGATGCTGGTGGAGCGCTCCGTAGGCGCGGCGTGGGCGGGAAGCAAGCTTTCGGTACTCGAGGAGTCCGGCATCTGCCGGGCCGCAGCGGTTTCGCGTCTTGGCGTGTCGTCGCTCCCATCGGCCAACCTTGTCCTGCAACAGGGTGATCTGCTCTACCTATCCGTTCTCGGCGATGCCGTGAATGCACTCGACGCCCACCTGGCTGGGCCTCACGCAGGAGGATCGCACTGATGCGGGTCATCATCGCCGGAGCCGGAAGTGTCGGCCGCTACATGGCCGGCCAGTTGCAGTCGGCGGGCCATGAGGTCACGCTGCTCGACCAAGACCCCCGTGTCGTCAAGCGCGGTATCGCTGCGGCCGACCCCGCCGGAGTCACGTGGCGTGAGGCCGACGCCTGCGAAGTGAGCAGCCTCGCTGATGCGGGCGCCCAGCACGCCGACGTCATCGCAGCGGTAACGGGCGACGATGAAGACAACCTGGTTATCTCGTTGCTCGCCAAGCAGGAGTTCGGCGTTCCGCGAGTCGTTGCTCGGGTCAACAATCCGAAGAACGAATGGATGTTCAACGAGATGTGGGGCGTCGATGTCGCCGTGTCCACACCGCACCTCCTGACGGCGTTGGTGGAAGAAGCAGTGTCGGTCGGGTCGTTCGTGCGCCTGCTTTCGTTCGAAGGGGGCAAGGCCAAACTGGCCGAAGTCACCCTCGCGGTCGGATCGCCGGCGGTCGATAAGGAGATCTCCGAACTCGGCCTTCCTCGTGACTCCACGGTGGTGGCGGTACTGCGCAATGACCACGTCGTGGTACCCCGCGGTGACACCGCCGTACGGGCCGGCGATGAAGTCATCGTGCTGGTCACCACCGACAGCGAAGACGCGGTGCGCCTCATCCTCACCGGCAACTAAGCCTCGTTCCGGTGGACAGCCTCGTACAGACGATCGACCTGTCGAGGTGGTTCACCGGTGACGCCGACGCTCGTCGTTCCGTCGTCGACGAGATCGACCGGGAGTGCCGCCGCGTTGGTTTCCTGCGCGTCAGCGGCCACGGCGTGGCGGCCGAGCTGATCGAGCAGATGCTCGTGGTCACGACGGCCTTCTTCGATCTGCCCGAGGACGACAAGCTGCGCTTCGTCCCTCGCGACAAAGCTGTCAATCGTGGCTACGCGGCGTATGGCACCGAAGCGCTTGCCTACTCGCTCGGCGTCGACAGCAAGCCCGACATGTTCGAGGCGTTCAACTGCGGCGTCGACGCGGTAGACGAAAGCGATCTGTACGTCGTCGCCGAGCGACATCGGTTTTTCGCGCCGAACATGTGGCCCGAGCAACCATCCGACATGCGGTCCGTCTGGGTGGCGTACTTCGCCGCGTGTCAGGCTCTGGCCGGCGAACTGAGCCGAATGTTCGCGGTTGCGCTCGGCATGCCGGAGGACTTCATCTTCGACAAACTCAATCGTGCCGCGTGCGTGATGCGGGCCAACAACTACGAGCGACGATCACATCATGCCGACCCCGAGCCCGGTCAGGTTCGCATGGGCGCCCACACCGACTATGGCGTCTGCACCGTCCTGCTGGCCGACCCGGTGCCGGGATTGCAGATCGTCGGCCCCGATGGAACCTGGTGCGATGTGCTGCCCGAACCGGGCACGCTTCTGGTGAACCTCGGAGACCTCATGGCCGAGTGGACGAATGACCGCTGGCGCTCAACGCTGCACCGCGTCGTGCCCACGACCGTTGCGGGGCCCGCCCGACGACGATCCGTAGCGTTCTTCCAGGAAGCCAACTACGACGCCCTCATCGAGGTCATGCCCACCTGTGTCAGCGCCGACAACCTCGCCCGCTACACGCCGGTGATCGCGGGCGAACATCTCATGAACAAACTCATGGGCCCCCGCACCCTCCAGCGCTCTTCCGTGGCCCAACGTCAGTAGCGGCCGGCCTGTTCGCAGCGGAGAAGGTTGACAATCGTTGATAGTTTCTGCATGCTGGTGGCATGAGTTCGAACACGATGAGTTTTGCGCTTCCGGAGTCGTTGCGTGCCTACATTGACGAACGCGTCGAAACAGGGCACTACGGCAACACGAGCGAGTATCTTCGCGAACTCGTGCGGAAAGATCGCGATGAACAGGCGAAGAAGCGTCTTCGCGAACTCATTATGGAAGGCCTTGCCTCAGGACCCGGGCAGCTCGCGACCCCTGAGTTGTTGGCCGAGATTCGGGATCGTGCCATGGCTCTGCCTTTGTGACCAAGGCAACTCTTCGAACCCAGGCAAACCGTGACTTGTCCGAGCGGATTCTTCACTATCGGCGCGTCGGTGGAGATGAGTTGGGCGTCCGCTTCTTTGAGGCGGCGCAGTCCTCATTGCGAGCGATTGAACGCTCGCCAGGCATTGGATCACCACGACTTGGCGAACTCTGTGAAGTCACCGGCCTGCGCGTTTGGCCGGTAAAGGGTTTCCCGACTCGCTGGTACTACCTGATCGCTGATGATCGTTTGGACGTTGTGAGGCTCTTGTCCGACGCCCAGGATCTTCTGGCGTTACTCGGCCCGGAATGACCTTGACGGCTTAGGAGACTGCTGAGCGAGTCGTTCTTTCCGATGGGGTGAGGTGGGGCAGTCGCGGGGTCGCTGGCGGATGTACTCCTTGTGTTCATAGGGGTAGTGACCAGTCACGGTTCACATCCGCCAGATTGGCTGGTGAGTTCAGACTGTACGTTCACCCTGATGGACCCAAGGGAAGACATCCCTGCCAGAGACCGGAAACGAATGAGATTGCTTGGCAGCCGCTTAGTAGGCGAGAAGGGTGTAGGCGGGGTTGAGGATGACGAGGCGGCCGCGCTCGTCGTGGGCGACGCCTTCGAACATGACGTGGCGACCGTGGGTGATGCCGGGAATTTCGCGTCGACCACTGAACACGGCGACAAGGTCGGCTGTGCCATCGGAGATGACCACTTCGAACGACGGAGCGCCCGAGCGTGGAACCGTGCGGATGCGCTTGACCTCGCCGCCGACCCGAAGCCGTTCTCGGGAGTGACACGCACCAATTTGGGCGCACGGCAGGGCTTCGAAGCGCGTCTGCAGACGCGCCGCGTCAAGCTCCTCTACCGATGAGCCAAGCCGTTTAAAGGCGTCACGAATTCCCATACCACTGATGATGTCAGATCGCACTGGCTCGTACTACACCAGTTCGGTCAGGACCTTGTCCAGGGTTGCTTCAGGGACGACGCCGATGGCGCGTTTGGCTTCACCCTTGGAGTTGACGAAAACCCATGCCGGCTGGCCGGGAACGCCGAAGTGGGCGTACAGGGAATCATCGAGATCGGCCAGGTTGGTAAAGGTGAGCTTGTGCTTGCTGACGAAGCCTTGGAACGCCTTGTCGTCTCCCTGCCACGCCACACCAACGATCGTGACTTTGCCGGCGAACTTCTTTGCGACCACCTCGACCGAGGGGGCTTCGGCATTGCACGTGCTTCACGTGGGGGCCCAGAACCAGAAGGCCGTTGGCTTTCCGGCGAAATCGGCACCGTCGACGGCGCCGCCGCCCACCTTGGTGGTTCTAAAGCTGTAGATCTTTGGAACGGCGCTGGCCGCTGCAGCCGGAGCGGCGGTGGCCGCCGCGGGTTGCGCGGTCGCCGCGGTGGTGACTGCTTTGCTGGACCCGCAGCTGGCCAGGGTCAAAAGCAAACCGCACCCCAAAGCCGTTGCGCCACGAAGTTTCATGCTGTGATTGTAGAAGGGCGCTGGGAATTGCTGTGGGCAGGGGCAAAGAGTTTCTCAACCGTTCCGCAAACGGTTGGACGAACGACTGCAGATGTGAATTCGGCCGCTGGCCTCCGTACGATGCTTGTGTGAGCACCCGCAAGCTGATCCTGACCGCGATCGCCTGTGGCCTGGCCATCTTGGTAGCGGGTGGATTCTTCCTCTTCCGAACCCTGGGCAACAAAGACGCCCTCACCGTAAAGAACGCGGCTGTGGGAGAGAGCCGCACCGTTGCGGGTGCCGAGGTACGCGTAACCGCCTGGCGTCGCAACAGCGACCAAATCCTGGCGACGGTCTCCATGAAAGTGACCGACGTCGACGCCCGTACAGCAACGGCTGAGTCGCCGTGGACGATGCTCATCGGCACCCAGTCATCGCCCGTCGCCCCGGTCGGCCTTACGACCGACGAGAAGCCGTGCCGGGGCATAAACCTCACGCAGGGAAACCCGGTCACGTGCGTGTTGGCTTTTCCCGACACCAAGGGCACTCCCTACCTGGCTTTTTCGCTCGCAGGAAAACAGGCGCAGTGGCTGTTAGCGGCCTGATGGGTTTCCCGACGACCTTGCTAACCTGCACAGCGGCCTAGGAGGAATGCATGACGGATACGGCGCAAACCGCGTTTGACGTAGTGGTAATCGGTGGAGGTCCTGGCGGATACGGCGCTGCGCTGTATGCCGCGGGCGTCGGGCTGAATGTGGCCCTCATCGAGCGGGACACCGTGGGCGGCACCTGCTTGTTACGCGGCTGTATTCCCGCCAAGGAGTTCCTGGAGACCGCGGCCACGTTCCGTCACGTCAAGCACGCAGCCGAGTTCGGGGTGAACTCAAGCGAGCCCACCGTCGACTTCGCCGTCAGCCAGGCGCGCAAGCAAAAAGTCGTGGCCGGTCTGGTGAAGGGCGTGTCCGGTCTGCTGAAAGGCCGCAAGGTCACCGTGTACAACGGCGTTGGCTCACTTTTCGCCGACCGCACCGTTGCCATCACCAACGATGCAACGGGCGAACGGGCGGTCATCACCGGTCAGCACGTCATCCTCGCATCGGGTTCGCTGCCCCGTACCATTCCGGGTTTCGAGCCGGGCGGCCCGATCATGACGTCCGACGAAGTGCTCGACCTCGCGCATATTCCCGCTCGCATGGCCGTCATCGGTGGCGGTGCAATCGGGTGCGAGTTCGCTTCGACCTTCGCCGATCTCGGCTCGAAGGTCACCATCCTCGAAGGCCTGCCCAAGATTCTGCCCGGCTGCGATACCGACTGCGCCGATGTGGTGGTGCGCGTCTTCAAGAAGAAGGGCATCGATATCCGTACCGGCGTAAAGGTCACCGGTCACACGCTCAACGGGTCAGGCGGCACCACGGTGCAGCTCGAAGGAGCCGAAGGCCTTGAGGTCGACGCGGTGGTGGTGTCGGTCGGTCGTCGTCCGTTCGCCGATCTGCTCGGCCTTACCGGTACCGCGGTCAAGGTGTCCGATCGCGGTTTCGTCGATGTCGACCAGTACTGCCGCACGGGTGAGCCGGGCGTGTATGCCATTGGCGACCTCATCAACACACCGCAGCTCGCGCACGTTGGATTCGCCGAGGCGATCATGGTGGTCAAAGTCATCCTGGGCGAGACCCCCATGCCGATTGCCTACGACCGGGTGCCGTGGGCCATCTACTGCCACCCCGAGGTTGCGTTCGCCGGGCACAGCGAAGAGTCGGCGAAGCAGGCCGGCATCGATGTCGTCGTCAGCAAGCACCAGTTCCGCGGCAACAGCCGGGCGCTCATCATCAACGAGCCCGACGGCCTCGTGAAGGTCATTGCCCGCAAGCTGCCCGATGGCACCGGCGGCCAGATCCTTGGCGTTCACATGGTCGGCCCGTGGGTCACCGAGCAGCTTTCGGGGGGCTACCTCGCGGTCAACTGGGAAGCCACCGTGCGCGAAACCGCCGAGTACCTCATGCCGCACCCCTCGCTGTCGGAGTTGTTCGGCGAAACTGTTCTGTCCCTCACCGGCCGCAGCCTCCACGGCTGAGCCTGATTTAGGAGTCTTTCCATGGCCGATGTCACTATGCCCCAACTGGGCGAAACCGTTACCGAAGGAACCATTACCAAGTGGTTCAAGCAGGTGGGCGATACCGTCAAAGCTGACGAGCCGTTGTTCGAAGTGTCCACCGACAAAGTCGATACCGAAGTCCCTTCGCCGATCGCCGGGGTGCTCACCGAAATCCGTGCCGCCGAAGGTGACCTGGTACAAGTCGGCGGCGTGATCGCGGTCATCGGTGAAGCAGGGGCTGCTCCTGCTGCGCCTGCCGCGGCTGCGCCCACCCCCGTTGCGGAGGCTCCGGCGACAGTGGCTGCCCCGGTAGTGGAGGCTCCGGCTCCTATCGCGGCCCCGACTCCGCCGCCAGCGCCCGCCGCTCCGACTCGGCCCCCTGCGCCGGCCCCCAGTCCGCCGCCAGCGCCCGTCGCACCGGCCCCCGTCGCAGCGGCTGCTGTTGCCGTTGACGCGGTCACCGACAACCGTCTGCTGTCACCGGTTGTCCGCAAGCTGGTGAACGAGCACGGTCTGAACCCGGCGTCCATCGTCGGTACCGGAGCAGGCGGACGCATCACTCGTGAAGACGTGCTCAACCACATCGACTCAAACGGATCATCGGCTCCGGCCGCAGCCGCGCCCGCAGCGGCCCCGGCTCCGGCTGCCCCGCCGGCATCGCTTCCCGCCGTGGCAACGGTCGCCGCTGTTGCGTCGATGCCCGCTCCCGCCCCGGCCGCACCGGCCATCTTCGCCGGCGAGCGGGACAACTCCGTTGCGTTGTCGAAGATCCGCCGCCTCACGGGCGCCCACATGGTCAACTCGCTAGCCGTTGCTCCCCACGCGTTCAGTGTGGTCGAGGTCGACTACGCCAACGTCGACGCCACTCGCGCCAAGGTCAAGGCCTCGTGGAAAGAGGCCGAAGGTTTCAGCCTCACCTACCTGCCCTTCATCAGCCGGGCCATCGTCGATGCTATTGCCGCCTTCCCGCACATGAACGCCAGCGTCGGCGCCGACGAACTCATTGTGCACAAGTTCATCGACCTCGGCATTGCGGTCGACCTCGATTACACCGGCCTGCTCGTCCCGGTCGTGCGTGACGCCGATTCCAAGCGCCTGCGTGCGCTGGCCCGCGAGATCAATGACCTGGCCAACCGCGCCCGCAACCGCAAGCTGTCGCCTGACGAGATCTCGGGTGGCACGTTCACCATCTCCAACAACGGCTCGGCCGGTTCGGTGCTCACCTCGGCCATAATCAATCAGCCCCAGGTGGCCATCATTTCCACCGACGCCATCAAGCGCCGCCCCGTCGTGGTCGACGTTCCCGGTGGTGGTGAATCGATTGCCATTCACTCCGTCGGCAACATCGCCATGAGCTGGGATCACCGGGCCTTCGACGGTGCCTACGCTGCTGGCTTCCTGGTGAAGATCAAGGACATCCTCGAGAACCGGGACTGGAGCTCTGAGCTGTGAGCCCCGCGGCCGGGCCACTGCATGTGCGGTGGCTCGGCCGCGTGCCGTATCGGGAAGCGCTCGACCTGCAACAGGCGCTGTTCACCCACGGCTCGAAAAATCACCTGCTGTTGTTGGAGCACCCGCATGTGTTCACCCACGGCCCGTCGGCCGATCTGGCCACCAACGTATTAGTTGCACCTGCAACTGTTTCTGCTGAGCTGGTAGGCGTGAACCGCGGGGGAGATGTCACCTACCACGGCCCCGGACAGTTGGTCGGCTACCCGATCCTGTCGCTGGCACCAAAGAACGGGCGCACGGGTGGCCTCACCGACTCGGTGAAGTACGTGTGCTCGGTTGAACAACTGATCATCGACACGCTCGTCGAGTTGGGTCTTCCCAATGTCGGTCGCCTCCGTGAGTATCCCGGGGTGTGGGTCGACCCAGAGGGTCCGAACCCGCGCAAGATCTGCGCCATCGGTGTGCGGCTGAGTCGCAACCGCACCATGCACGGATTCGCCCTCAACATCACCACCGACATGCGGTATCTTCGGGACTACATCGTGCCGTGCGGCATCGCTGACCGTCCTGTCACCTCGTTGACCGAGGAAGGCATCAACGCCTCGATGCAGCAGGTAGCGGACATCATCGCCCGCGGGGCCGCCATCCTGTGGGGCGACGGCGGACGATCGGAACGGGCCGACGTAGCCTGGAAGGAACGGCCTGAGGACCTATCGCTGTTCTCCCGCGGCATGGGTCCTGGCGAGCGAGCCGTCGCTCGGCTGGAGCGCGCCGGGGTGTCCGAAGGCCTTTCGATCCAATCGCGCAAGCCCGACTGGATGCGGGTACCGCTCAACCTCGGCCCCGACGTCATGCAGCTCAAGCACACCGCTCGCGATCTCGGCCTGGTCACGGTGTGCGAAGAAGCCGGCTGCCCGAACCTCAGCGAGTGCTGGAGTGAAGGTACGGCCACGTTCATGATTCTGGGCGAGCGCTGTACCCGAGCGTGCGGGTTTTGTCTCATCGACACTTCCAAGCCGATGGCGCCTGATGAGACCGAACCGGCGCGTGTGGCCGAGGCGGTTTCCCGCATGGCTCTCGGTCACGCCGTACTCACCATGGTGGCCAGAGACGACCTAGCCGATGGCGGTGCATCCGCCGTGGCCGCCACCATTCAGGCCATAAGGGACCGCACACCTGACACCGCGATCGAGGTGCTGATCTCCGACCTCAAGGGTGAACGCACATCGCTCGACATCGTGTTGGCAGCCCGGCCCGACATCGTCAATCACAACCTTGAAACGGTGGCCCGTCTCCAGCGAGCGGTTCGCCCGTCGGCCGGATATGCCCGCAGCTTGGCCCTGTTGTCTCGCGCGAAACTTGCAGATGCAACAACCAAGTCCGGCCTCATGGTTGGCCTGGGCGAATCCGACGAGGAGATCGAAATGGCGCTCGCCGATCTCGCGTCAGTTGGCTGCGGCATCGTCACCATCGGCCAGTACTTGCGACCGACCACGCATCACCTGCCGGTAGCCCGATGGGTCGAGCCCCACGTATTCGCCGAGTACAAGCGCATCGGCGAAGCCCTCGGCATCCGCCACGTCGAAAGCAGCCCCCTCACCCGCAGCAGCTACCACGCCAAGACCGCCGGCCAAGCCGTTCGATTGCCTCGATCCGTCGCCGTCTGAAGACTTCGCTTGGTCGCTACCGCTCCTTTTCGCTCAGCGTCGCTCCCGTCTCGCTCGCGGTCTCGCTTCGCTCGGTCAATCGTTAGAGTTCCCGGCGAACGTGCAGGGCACCCTTCGGTCGCGCTCTGACGACCTTCGCGCAATAGACCCATCCCATTCGCGCATAAGGCCTGTTCTTAGCCTGTGACGTGCCCAAACCGTCGTTGTGCGCGAATGAAAGGCCCCTTTGCGCGAATGCTCAGCGAAATTGATGCGACGCCAAGCGAAAGGAGCGTTGCGAGCAGCTCGGCGGATTTCTGGGCGAAGCGAGTCCGAACGAGGGGAAGCGGTAGCGGAGGAGTTGAGGCAATTTAGGGAGTGTCGGGGCGGGAGAAGGCGCTGGGGTCAGCGTCGGGGGACAGGGACTTGAGCATGATGGTGGCGTCGTTGCGCTCGAGGCGGGCGAGCTGGCCAGTGGGTAGCACGCAGTAGGTGTCGGCGGCCTTGCCGTTGGGAAAGTTGACGCATGTGGTGTTGAGCAGCTCGAACGCTTCGCTCGATGGATACAGCGTTGCCCTGGCCGCCGGGGCGGCGAGGCGGATACGCGTCGCCGGAGCCGTTCGATCGAAGGTACTGGTGGCGCCGGGGATGTTGCTCACCCGTTGTTCGAGCACGCCCGGCTCGCAGGTCTTCTTCGTGAGGTTGCAGGTGACATCGGTCGCGCCGTGGAGGAACCGCACCTCGCCGATGGTGACCGAGCGCTGGCCGGGCTGCTGCACGACGATGGCCTCTACCTCCTGCTTCCCGGTGGTCGGGGTGATCACATACTTGGCTGTGTAGGTGAGCTTTTCGCTGGCTTCGAGCCGAAGGATGACGGCGTCGACCGCGGTGATGCCGAGCGCTTGCCGATCAAGGGGTTTGGCGGCGTCGACTGCGCTTGCTCCGAGCACGGGTCGCTTACCAGTCACGCAACCCGAGGCGAGGGTCGTCAAGACGACCAGAGCCAGGGCGGCGGATCCGAAGGAGCGGGGGAGACGGGGGGACACGCAGCAAGCCTATGGCGGCCGTCGTCGTTGCGGTCTCCGGGCTTCGCTGGCGCGGGCATGGGTGTCTAACCTGGCGTGGCCGTGATACGACTCGATGCCGCCACCGTTCTACTGCAATGGGCGACCGGAGGTCTGGCCTTCCTCTGGGTCACCACCCGTCACCGCACCGTCGGCATCGGTTATGGATGGCTGCTTCGCGGCACCTATCTGCTCTTGGCGGCCGTCGGACTGGTGCTCGGTCTGCGCGTTCGAACCGTGGTTGGCCGAGAGCTCGGGTTGGCTGGGGTCGTGCTCGCCGCGCTGTTCGCCCTAGTCGTGTCGGTTCAGCGCCGCAGAGCCGGGGTATCCGGCCAGATCGCAGGGCTCGATCTTGTCGCCCCGTTGCTCGGTGTCATCGGCCTCGTTTTCGCCGGTGCTTCTTCTGGTGGAAATGCTGCCCTCGCCATTGCCCGCACGCTGGCCGGCGCGGCGTTCCTCGGAGCGGTGTCCGATGCCATGCTGCTTGGGCATTGGTACCTGGTGCAGCCCGGGCTGCCGCGCAAGCACATCAGCGAGCTCGTCACCTGGCTGGCCCGCGTCTGGCCGCTCGAGGTCGGGTTGTTTCTCATCCCCACCGGAATGATCAGCGTGTTCAACGGCACCATCAAAGACGGCTGGCACGGCCTGCTCGGCTGGATGTGGATCGCCTGTTCGGTGCTCACCATCGGCCTCTGTTTCGTCACCAAGGCCGCCCTAAAGGAGAAGGAATACTCGGCGGTGATGGCTGCCACGGGCCTGCTGTACCTGGCGATTCTCACGTCGTTCGGCACCGATCTGGTGGCCCGCGCGGTGCTTGCCGGGTAGTTCGGTTTTGAAAAGCGGCGAAAAGGGGCAAACTGGTAGGTATGCCTCGCCCAGTGTGGAGTGGGACGGTCAGCTTCGGGCTGGTCACGATCCCCGTCAAGATGTTCAACGCGGTCAGCCGCAAGTCGGTGTCGTTCAATCAACTGGACAGCCGCTCGATGGCCCGCATCAAGTACAAGAAGGTCTCCGCCGACGACGGTGACGAGGTGCCCGACGAGAACATCGTGAAGGGCTACGAGGTCGCCAAGGGTCGCTACATCGTGGTTGACCCCGATGAGCTCGAACAGTTCATGCCGGCTGCCACTCGCGCCCTTGAGTTGGATGAGTTCGTCGACTTGGCCGAGCTCGACCCGATGCTGTTCGACAGCCCCTACTACCTCGCGCCGGACAAAGCCCCGAAGCCGTACGTGCTTTTGGCCAAGGCCATGGAGGCCGCCGGCAAGGTTGGCGTCGGGCGTTTAGTGATGCGCAACAAGCAGTACATCGCCGCCATTCGCGCCGTCGGTGGTCATCTTGTGATGTCCACCATGGTCTACGAGGACGAGGTCGTCAATCCGTCGTCCATCGATGAAATGTCCGACCTCGAAGGCGTTGAGGTGAGCGACAAGGAACTGGCGATGGCCGGGCAGTTGGTCGAGTCGTTGGCCGGAACGTTCGATCATGACCACTACAAAGATTCCTACCGGCTGCAGGTGATGGATCTCATCGAAAAGAAGGCGGCGGGCGAGGAACTGACGATGCCCGAACGACCGTCATCGTCGCCGGCGGTGATTGACCTCATGGCCGCGCTTGAGGCGAGCGTCAAGGCCGCCAAGGAAGCGCGTGGGCGGCATCCGAGTACCCACGAGGCTGAGGAAGAGGCGGTGGCGCCGCCCACGAAGTTGGCGACGGCGCGTAAGAAGAAGTCTGCGTAGCGTTGCCGGTCGTGCAGGTGGGGGAGCGTACGCTCACCCTGTCCAACCCCGACAAAGTGCTGTACCCGGCCACGGGTTTTACCAAGGCCGAGATCATCACGTATTACATGACCGTCGCGCCGTTCATGCTGCCTCACCTCGCAGGACGGGCCTTGACGTTCAAGCGGTTCCCCGACGGTGTGGACAAGCCGGGCTTCTTCGAGAAGCGTTGCCCCGGTCATCGCCCGCCGTGGGTTCCCGTCGCCGCCGGACCGGGTGATCGCGGCGGCGTGATCGAGTACTGCGTGTTGGACGAACCAGCCGCGCTGGTCTGGTCGGCCAATCTTGCCGCGCTCGAACTTCACGCACCGATGGCCTTGGCCACCGACCTGGAGACACCCCGCGCCGTGGTATTCGACTTCGATCCGGGAGCGCCAGCGGCAACGGTCGAATGTGCACAGGCGGCGCTCGACGTGGCCGAGGTGCTGGCCGCGGCGGGGCTGAAGGGCTGGTGCAAAACATCGGGCTCGAAAGGTATCCAGCTCTACGTGCCGGTGAACGGCACGTGCACCCACGAACAGGCCGGCAACGTTGCGTTGGCCATCGGCCAGGTGCTGGAACGGCGCGCCCCCGAGCGCTACCTGACCGTGATGACCAAGGCGGTGCGGCCCGGCAAAGTCTTCGTCGACTGGAGCCAGAACTCCCGGCACAAGACAACCATCGCGCCGTACTCGCTGCGGGCCCGCGAGCGGCCCACGGTGTCCACCCCGGTGAGCTGGGACGAGATCGAGCAAGCGGCACGCGGGTCCAACCCGTTGGTATTCGATGCCGAGGACGTCATGGCTCGCGTCCGTGAGCTGGGCGATTTGTTCGCCCCGGTACTCTCCGTGAAGCAGACGCTGCCGGGTTAGCGCTCGTGCTCACTTGCCGTGAACGGGTCTGAGTACCTATGCCAATTGGGTGTCGGCGTGACTACTGTAAGTGGCATGTGGAATCCCCCGGGTGGGGGTGAAAGGCGGAAACCATGTCCCGCAGGATGTCAGGCGCAATTGTCGCGCTCGCAACGCTGAGTGGATTGCTGGCCATCGCGCCACCTTCGCACGCAGCCGTTGCAGTCGAAGGTCCACCGGTCGACTACGTCGTACTGGCCCGTGACGGCTCATCGGTTACCGCCGCGGCAACGGCCGCGCAGCGCTTGGGTGCGAAGATCAAACGAAGTAACCAAGATGTCTCGATGCTGACGGTCTCGGCCACGCGCACCGACTTTGCCGAACAGTTGAGCAACGATGCCTCCGTCGAGGGCGTCGCCCGTAACGTCGCCATCGGCCGCACCGGCACACCACAACTCCGTAAGGGACCGGGCGCCGAGGGCGGTGCCGCGTCGGCCAATGCCGCACCCGCCGCCATTCCGGGTGCCGAACCGCTTGCCGCTCAGCAGTGGGACATGGCGCAGATCGGTGCGACTCCAACCGGGTCATACCGGATCGAGCGTGGATCCAAGGCGGTCAAGGTCGGCATCATCGACTCGGGCATCGACGCCACCCATCCCGACGTTGCAGCTAACCTCGACCGCGTCGCGTCTCGCAACTTTGCGCCGAACGATAAAGTCCTCGATGGCGACAGCACGCTTGAACCGGTCGGCACCGATCCCTTCGGACACGGCACCGCAGTCGCCTCCCTGGTCGCTGCCCCGATCAACGGCCTCGGGATGGCCGGCGTCGCGCCAAACGTGACCCTTGTCGATCTGCGGGCGGCTCAGCGAAGCGGCTATGTGCTGCTGGAGCCGGTCGTGAACGCTCTCACCTACGCAGCCCGCAACGGTATCGATGTGGTCACGATGTCGTTCTCCATCGACCCGTGGCTGTGGAACTGCGTCAACAACCCGGTCGACACTCCGATCGAGCGTTCCCGGCAGCGGGTCGCCATCACCGCGGTGCTGCGCGCCGTGAAGTTCGCTCGCTCTCGCGGTGTCACGATGGTCGCAGCAGCAGGCAACGAGAACACCGACATGGATCACACGTTGATCGATTCCAGCAGCCCGTCCACAGGCATTCCGCACGACCGCACTATCGACCCGAACTCGTGCCTCTACCTGCCGGTCATGGCACCCGGTGTGATCGGTGTTGGCGGCACGAACATCGACGGCATCAAGGCCGACCTTTCCAACTACGGGCTCCCGGTAGATCTTGCCGCCCCCAGCGGGGACGTGTTCCAGGTACCCGGCGTGTTCGGACCGATTGACTCGACCAACCGAGTGGTGCAGGCCATCTCCCGTGACGGAGCGTTCAACAGTGGCTGGATCGATGCCGACGGGGTACCGATCGATCCTCGGGTCTTCACCTCATGCACGGGTGCAACCTGCGCCTACTACGTGTACCAGATCGGCACGTCGGTGTCTGTTCCGCATGTTGCTGGCGTTGCCGCGCTGATCATCAGCAAATACGGAAGCGGTCAGCCCGACGGAGGTCTCGGCATGGACCCGAGTCTGGTCTCAGCTCGTCTGTTCCGCACCGCAACGCCCAAGGCATGTCCGGCCACCTACGACGACACATTTGGGCCGGCGACGTGCGTGAAGAACGCCAAGGGCACCAACTTCTACGGCTACGGCGTGGTCAACGCAGCCGCTGCGGTCCGATAGCTGCTGCTGCGACACCACGCGTCCGCGGACGCGTGGCGTTAGCTCTACACCGGCGGGATGACGACCCAATCACGGCGTTCGAGCTCGGCGGCGAGGAGGTTGGCGGGCATCCCGCGCAGCAACATGGTGCGTTCGGTTTCGAGTTTGGCGTCGGCCTTAGCGGCGCGGACTTCGGCGGCGGGACTCAGCGCCGGGGCATCGCCGGGTTCGGTGTCGCCCGATTGCAAACGGTCGATGAGTTCGGCTGCTTCGCCGACGCTGAACTTTCCGCCCGCCTGGCGTTGGGTGAGGCCGAGCGGTCCGCGGGCATCACGAAAATCAAGGTGCCCCGCTTGGTGGACCAGGCTGAGCAGGAACTGGATCTGCTTCTGGGATGCGGGCGGGCCGGATTGTTGACCGAAGGCCATCAGAGAGGTGCTCCTGGTGCAGTAAGTGGCCACGGTCGGTTGTGTTCAACCAGCCAGGCCGCGTCGAGAAGAAGGGGTTCCGAGAAGTGGCGGCCGACGACCTGCAGGCCGATTGGCAATCCGCCCAGTATCCCGGCGGGAATGCTGATGGCCGGGTTACCGTGAAGATTGGCAGGGAAGGTGAGCAGCCCGTTGTTGCCCATGCCGGCCACGATTCCGCCGAAGGTGTCGGGCAAGGGGCCATCGGCAGCGAAGGCAACGTCGGGGTTACTGGCCGTGATCACGATGTCAACCTCATCGAACAGCGCAGCCATCTTGTCGTTCAGTTCCTGACGCCGCCGCTCCATCCTGATGCGCGTTTCCATGGTGTAACGATGAGCCGTGGTGGACAGGCCGAACGCGATCTCGGGGGTCAGCACGTCCTGGCACGCCGGCCAGCGATCGGCCAGGGCCGCATGAATAGCGACCATGCCTGAGATCGACCACGCTGCGCCCATACGGGGCAGCGACGTGTCGATGCCGTGCAGGCGCACCAATCCGGCGTCAGCGATGAGCTGTTGAGCCGCAACCTCAAGCACGTCCCACATGGCAGGTGACACCACCGCGCCACCCCAGTCGGACACGACCACAACCCTCAGGCCTCGTAATTCGCCAAGGTGGGTGCCAAGGCCGGCCTCCCATCCGGTCACTGCAGGCAGGCTCAACGGATCGGAAGCGTGATGACCATTGGTGACATCGAACCAGCGCGCCACATCGCGCACCGAGCGCGCCACGCAGCCGGTCGTCACGGTGAGATTGCCATACTCAAGATGCGGGCCACGTGGAATACGGCCGAAGGTGGACTTGAGTCCGACCAGGCCGGTGAAACCGGCGGGAATGCGGATTGACCCACCGCCGTCACCGGCCGTGGCCAGCGTGACAATTCCCCCGGCCACTGCCGCGGCTGAACCGCCCGATGAACCGCCGGGCGTGTATGCCGGGTCCCATGGGTTGTGGGTGGTGCCGTGCAACAGGGTACGCGTGAGGTTGACGCCGCCGAATTCACTTGAGGTTGTCTGGCCGACCAACACGGCGCCGCCCCGATCGCGCAGTCGGCGCATCATGGTTGACGTGTGGCCCGCGACGCGATCGGCCAAAGGCACCGACGCCTCGGTGTCGGGCCAACCCTGCACCTGTTCGAGCTCCTTGACCCCTATCGGTACGCCACCGAACGGCAACGTCACGTCTACATCCGCCGCCGCCTTGCGCGCCGCGTCGGCATCGAGAAAGCAGACCGCGTTGAGCGCCGATCGGTCGATAGCCGACAACGTGGCCTCAAGCTCGGCGGCGGGGGAGTACCCCTCACGAAAGGCGTCGACCAGACTGCATGCGTCCCCCTGCCAAGGAGTAGTACCCGCCCATGATGTGCTCACTCCATTCACACTACGGCAGGGGTGTTATACGGTTGAGCGACTATGTCCGCCACGCCTGACCAAGCCACTCCTACCGATGTCACGATGTACTGGAGGCCCGGGTGTGGGTTCTGCTCGATGCTGCGGCGCGACCTCACCACGTTGGGAGTGGCGTTCACCGAGATCAATATATGGGACGAGCCCGACGCAGCGGCGTTCGTGCGGTCGGTGGCCAACGGTAACGAGGTCGTCCCAACCATCACGGTGGGAGGCGCTGCGCTCGTGAACCCCGCCGCCGCCGAGGTGCTGGCCCGCACGCTTGCATAGCGGGTGGCGGCGAATCGTTAGAGTGCCGTTCCGATATGAATGCCCGAACCTTTCTTGGTCTGACGCCAAGCCACAATCCCTTCCGCTGGACGATGGACGTCACGCCAGGCCTGTGCACCGGACAGGGATTCTTGTTCGGGGGGAGCGCGCTCGGCGCGGCGATCTCGGCGATGGAGATCACCACCGGTCGACCGTGTGTGTGGGCAACCGCTCAGTACCTGTCGTACGCCAAGCCTGGTGACGTGCTCGATGTCGATGTCACCATTGCCGTGCACGGCCATCAGATCACTCAGGCCCGCGCCACCGGTCACGTCGGGAACCGGGAGATCCTGACCGTGAACGCAGCCCTTGGTCGTCGTCCCTTTGAAGCGTCCGGCAGCTGGGAACAATTGCCGGGCGACGTGTTGGCCCCCGATGCCTGCCCGCCACGGGAACTGCGCGTGCCGGTTGACGGCAGCATCAATGACCGCCTTGACATGCGCATGGCGAGGGGCAGAAGCCTCTCCGAATTAGACGGCACGCCCAGCAACGGTACGTACCAGATGTGGGCTCGCATCCCGGAGATTTCCGAGGGCCTGGACGCCAGCAGCCTTGCGGTGTTGGGTGACTTCGTACCGAGCGGCATCGGCCAGGCGCTCGGCATCGTCGGGGGAGGCAACAGCCTGGACAACACCATCCGCATCGCACGACTGGTTCCGACCGAATGGGTGTTTGTGGATATCCACATTCATGCAGTGGAAAACGGCTTCGGTCACGGAACCGTGAAGATGTTCGCCGAGTCCGGCCAACTGCTCGCCGTGGCCAGCCAGAGCGTTATCGCTCGCCACTGGTCTCACCCTCAACAGGAGGTTGAGGAATGACCGTTCCTCGCCGTCAGGGCCTTACCGTTCCGCTACCCGGACCCCTGCATTCCCACCGGGACCGGCTCCGAGAGCTGGCCGACCTTGGCTACACCGACATCTGGTCAGCCGAAGCCGATGGCGCCGACGGACTCACGCCTCTCGCCCTCGCTGCGGCATGGGAACCTCGGCTGCGATTGGGGACGGCTATCCTGCCGGCCTTCACCCGGGCTCCGGCCCTCATGGCGCAGAGCGCCGCCGCCCTGGCTGATGCTGCGCCCGGTCGGGTGGCGTTCGGTATCGGATCGTCCTCAAATGTCATTGTCGAGCGCTGGAACGGCGTGCCGTTTGTCGAACCGTACAAGCGAGTCCGGGACATGTTGCGCTTCCTGCGAGCTGCCTTGACGGGGGACAAGATCATCGAGACGTATGACACCTTTGCGGTCGACGGCTTCCGCCTCGGTATCCGCCCGAAGGTACCGCCGGCCCTGCTTATCGCCGGTCTCCGCGAGGGGATGCTGCGCCTGGCCGGTCGGGAAGCCGATGGTGTCATCATTAACTGGCTCTCGGCCGAGGACGTCACAAAGGTGGTCGGCGTGGTCAACGGGGCTGCAAATGGTGCCGAGCGCGAGGTGGTGTGTCGGATCTTTTGTTGCCCGAGCGAGGACACCGATGCGGTACGGAAGGCCGCCCGCTTTGTTATCGCCGCCTATCTCAACGTGCCGGTCTACGCCGCGTTTCACCGGTGGCTTGGCCGAGAAAACGAACTGGGCGGTATGTGGGAAGCGTGGGCGGCCGGCGATCGTAAGGCGGCATTGGCTGCCATTCCCGACGCCGTCGTCGACGCGCTCGTGGTGCATGGTTCGCCCGAGTCGTGCCGTACCCAGATCCAGTCCTACGTGGATCACGGGGTCACCACCACCGCGTTGGCGCTGCTACCACTCGCCCCGTACGACTATTTTGAGGCGGTCCGAGCGCTGCGACCCCGCTAGCGGGTAGCCCGTTCGACCTATTTCCTGCCTAGACTTCGCTTCAGATTCCTCGGCGGTATTGCTGCAGCGGGTGGCAATGAGAGAATAGGTCGAGAGACGACGACGCGAAACCTCTCGCGGATAGGCGTGGCAAGTAGTGCAGGCAACGTGGGTACCGGATCGGCTGAAACGAGCATGGGGCAGCACGAAGTCTGCGCCGCGCCTCATTGGCTCCCTCGCCGTTGCGGTGTTGCTCGTCGGCGTGATGTTCACCTCGCCTGGCCAAAGCCATGCAGCGCCCGGCGACACCACCACCATTGACCCGAACGCGCCGACGACGACTGTCGATCCGAACGCGCCGACGACGACTGTCGCCGGTGCCACTACCACCGCCGTAGGGGCGACAACCACCGCCGTGGGGGCGACGACAACAACGGGTGCCACGACGACAACAACGGGTGCCACGACGACAACGGGTGTCACTACGACCGCGACCACGATCGCGGCGTTGCCGCAATGTCGCCCGGACGGCTCGGACTGCATCCAGTCAGCCATGAGCGTCGGCTACACCGACGTGAATGGCGACACCGTGCTCGATCAGTCCGACATCATCAACGTGACGGTCACCGTGACGGCCCTGAAGGGCGGGGTCACCCGCCCGGTCGTGTCCATCCCGCTCCCGCTCGGATCAGGGCACCGCTTCGTGGCCGGAAGTCTGGCCGTGAACGGCATCACCGCAGGCACGCTCGGCGCAGCGGTTGCCACGGTCGCGTTGCCAAGTCCGCTCCGCGGCACCACTACCGTCACGCTCGGCATTGTGCTGGGGGACCACGTGCCACCTGATCTGACCCGAGCACCTATCAACCTCACCAGCCAACTGACCGCGCTCGACGCCACCCAGCCCCTCATCATCAGTCTGGTCTCCAATCCGCTCGAAGTCGTCCAGCGGATCTCGGACCTCAACGTCACGTTGAGGGTTAGCGCTCGCCCCACCATCGGAGGTACCGTCGGCTTCCAGGCGGACATCACCAACCAGGGTCCCGACACTGCCACCGAGGGGTCGGCGGCATTTCAACTGCCTCCGGTAGCCGACCTGACAACGGTCGCGCTCGCTGCCCGATGCCGCCTTTCGGGTGTGGTAGTCAGCTGTGCATTGGGCGACATCCCGGTCAACTCGACGGCCTCACCCGTGGTCAGCTTCCGGCTGCTACCGACTGCGGTCAGCGGCACCTCGATCGATGTTTCGGTCACCGTGAGCAACACGACGTTTGACAGCAACACGGCGAACAATCGCGCCTCAGCCAGCGCTCCTCTCGACAAGGCCGACCTCAAGGTGAGCTTCGCCGGACTCGACGCACCAGCCGTCGCCGGTGATGTTCTGCCATTCTCAATCCTCATCAGTAACGCCGGCCCAACCGATGCCAGCGGCGTGCAACTCGATGCGGTGCTGCCGATAACCCCTCGCCCCATCACCCCCAGCGGTGCGTTCAGTTCCACGTGCACGTTCAATTCACCCACCGGTGCGCTGCAGTGCCCAAACCTAAGTATTCCAGTGGGTCAAACGCGTCAGATCGACTTCGCCAAGGGCGTCGTTGCCTATAAAGCCGACCTCACCAAAACGCTCGATTTCTCGGCCAAGCTCACGCTCGCCGATCCGGCAAGCGATCCAAACAAGGCGGACAATGTCGTCGCGAAGTCGGTACCGGTCGTCGGCCACACCAATTTGTCGATCGCGTTCATCAACACCCCCGAGCGGGTGACCGCAGGTCAAAAGATCACGCTTGCGTTGGCCGCAGGCAACGCTGGCCCGTCACCGTCGGGTGCGGTCGAGGTTGAAGTCACGCTTGATCAGGCCCTCGTCGGTCTCGGCGGATCCATAAGTGGTCAGCCCTGCTCGGTCACGAGTCCCACCACGGTGCTCTGCCCTACCACCGGCCTGGACGTCGGGGTGGATTCGACGGCCGTCACGGTCAGCGGATCGATCCCGTCGGGCGCGAACTACAGCGGCATCACTGCGAACGCCAGGATTTTCCCCGGTACCACACCCGTCATCGATGTGGCTCCGTTCGATGACAACACCGCGGCCGTCGTGGTGGCGGTTCGGGGCTTTGCCGATCTGCGGGCCACCGTGACCGCTCCCAAGACCGCTCTGGCGGGCCAGCAGGTGACCTTTGCGGTGGAAGTCACCAACGACGGACCGTCAGACGCGTTGGGCACCACGTTGGTGCTCGCCGCTTCGGACGCGCTGCAGCGATTGGCCGTGCTCGGAGAAGACGGCTCGCCGTCCGCGCTTTGTGCGACCACCGGCGGATCCCCGACGTGCGGACCGTTCACCGTGCGAGCCGGCACCACCCGCACGTTCACCCTGACCGGGGACACATCGCCCGAGGTTCCGTTGGCTGCCAGCGTTTCGGTAAAGGCGTCGGTCACTGCCAGTACCCTCGATACGGATCTCACCAACAACGTCGCTTTCGATTCCGTCGCTGGCGGCATATCGCTCTCGTCGCTGCTCGCCGTGAGTGTGTCATCGAGTCCGAGTGACATCATCACTGCGGGTGGGCCGGTCTCGTACGAGATCATCATCACGAACTCGGGCAAGACCAGAACCGACGGAGCGACCGTTCAGATCCGGCCGCCAGACGGTTTCGTCGGCGCCGCACCGAATGGCTGCACCGATGATGGCGGCCGGACCTGGGTGTGCTCAACCGGTCCCATCTCGGCCAATGGCAGTGCCCGTATCACCGTGTTCGGCACAGCGTCGGCCACTTTGCTCGACGGCGCACTGTTCTTCCTTCGAGTGGTCGCCATCGATTCCACCGACAAGTCCGACCACGCAGCCGAGACCTCGGCCCGCATCCAAGTCGTGGCCAACGTGACCGTCGATGCTGCGCTGGACGAATCGGTGGTGGCCGGGAACTCCTTCGGGCTTCGGTACACCGTCACCAATGCCGGGCCGTCGAACGCCGTCAACGTGACTGTGCTGGTTGACGTGCCTGCCGGCGCTCGACTTGAAACGCAGGATCGTTGCGCTTCTGACACCGCCGGACTATTGCGCTGCGTTATCGGCCCGATGAACCCTTCCGGGTCGGCCACCATCGATCTTCGATTCGCAAGCGATCCCGACCTTGAAGACAACGCCAAGCTGAGCTACGGAAGCACACTCACCTGGAACGACCGGCCGCCAGTGGTAGACCGGCGCACCATCACGGTGCTGTCGCGGGCCGACCTCAAGATCCGTTGGAATGCACCCCAAGCTGCGGTAGCCGGCACCGTCACCGCAACGACCGTGGAGCTCACCAACCTTGGTCCATCCATCTCGAAGAACGTGCAGGTCACTCTCGCAGTCACTGATGTCGTGGGTGGGATGCGAACCAATCCGTCAACCACAGATGTGGTCTGCGGTGACATCGTTGCCCGCACAGTCACCTGTCGGGTGGCCCGCCTGAAGCCGGGCAGCACCATCACCATCGGCGTTGACCTGCCGGTGGCCAGCGACGCGCCCGACCCGAGTCTGCTGGAAGGCTCGCTGGTGTTGGCGTCGGCCACCAAAGATCCCCAAGAACCGAACAACCGCGCCGCCCTGTCGGTTGCAGTATCGGCCGAAGCCAAATTGATCGTATCCATAGAAGCCCCGGCCGAAGTGCGGTCGGCCACGGTCACTCCGGTGAGTATTTCGGTGAAGAACATCGGCCCCTCCTTCGCCCGCAACGCCAAGGTCGAGGTGCTGGTTCCGCCGAAGCTCGCAAGCCTGTTCGCAGCTGGTGTGGGGCTCGACTGCCAGCGTGACGGGGCGAGTGAACTGTTGCGGTGCGACGTTGGCACGCTGAAGAACGGCGGTGATGTCACGCTGAATTTGCAGGCGGTCATCGATGTCAACGCGGCGACCGGTACCGATGAGCCGTTTCAGGCCACTGCGTCCTCAAGCACCTATGACCCCACTCCGGCCAACAACCAAAAGGTGGCGGTCAGCAAGCTCGTGGGCCGAGCGACGAGCCGCCGCGACGTCGGCGATCTTGGAGCGCTAAAGAAACTGGGCAACACCGTCGTGCTCAACGCCGAGGTCAAGAACGTGGCCGACGAGACCGCCCAGCACATCTTCTTCGTGCAGGACATTCCGGTTGGGCAGCGCTTGGTTGCGGCGGAGTCCACCCAGGGCCACTGTGGAATCTCGCTGCGCATGGTGATGTGCTACGTGGACGATATTCAGGGCCACAAATCGGTCGGCATCGAGGTCACGACCGTGGTGAATGCGGTGTCCGATGATGTGCCGGTGATCACGATGGCCGCCTACTCGTCCGACGCGGATCCGATCACGTTCGTCAAGACCGATGATTCGTTTGTGCGGCCCAAGGTGAACCCGACGGCTGGCATCGAGGTAAAGAGCACCAGCCCGCAGTCGGTACGCCCACTCACCACCGCCAACGCGCCATTGTTCTCGGGGTTGGCGCTCAGTGTGCTGTTCGGCCTTGGGCTGGTGGGGTGGGTGAGACGCGGTCGCCGCGAAGACCCCCTGTTGCAGTTGGCATAGCCCTACGCGGCCCGCCGGTGTGGACGAGGTGACGATTGGGCCACTGCCTGGTCGCGGCGAGCGGCCTGCTCGGCAAGCACGGCGCGCACGGCCGCGATACCGCGCTGGCCGACCTTTCGAGTCTGCGCGCTTACCCGCAACCGCGGAGGCAGATGGTCTACGAGGTTGAAGGTGAGCTGCTCACCCCGCTGGTTTGCCGGTGTCGTTGTCATACCGTCACTCTGACAGGGGGGTGTTACAGAGTTGATTTTGTGTAGCGTGAACGCTCTATGGCGCGAGAGAAGATCTACACAAAGGTCGGCGATGACGGCACGACCGGGCTCTTCTACGGCGGTCGAGTTCCGAAGGATTCGCTCCTGCCAACCGCCTACGGCACGGTGGATGAAGCCCAAGCGGTCATGGGCGTGGCCCGGGCCCATCTGGGCCGCACGCATGAATTGAACGAGGTGTTGATCGGCCTTGAACGCGACCTGTACGTGCTGATGGCCGAGCTTGCCACCGCCCCCGAGAATCGGCACAAGCTCGAGGCCGGCAAGTCAGCCACCGATCAGTCGATGATTGAGCGCCTCGAGCGGCTGATCGATTCCTACAGCGAGCGATTCGAGCCGCCCACCCAGTTCGTGGTTCCCGGGGAGGATTTAGCCGCGGCGTATCTCGATCTGGCCCGAACGATCGTGCGTCGCGCCGAGCGTCATTCACTGCATGCCGCTGAAGCGCCCTCGTTCGTGTTGCCGTATCTGAATCGTCTGTCTGACCTGTTGTGGACGATCGCTCGTTGGCAGGAAGGGTCGTCACTCGCGGCCCGTACCGGAACCAAAGGAAACTCATGACTCTCGCGTTCGACGTCACCCGTAGCTCCCCCAAGGGTGTCGACGCCCTCGCCGTCCCAGTGTTCACCGATGGGCCCGTCCCACGGTCGCTTGGCCTGTCGCGGCCGGCGCTCGCCGCCGTCGGGTTTGACGGTTCAGCGGCTCAGATTTTCCAGGTGCCCTCGGCCGCCGGGGCCGTCGTGGTTGCGGTTGGCATGGGTGCCCGCGCCGACCTCACGATCCACGGCGTGCGCAACGCCGCTGCCGCGCTGGCCCGAGCCGTCGCCCGGCATGAGTGGGTGGCCACAACACTGGCCGACGTCGAACCAAAAGACGGAGAAGGTCGCGCTGTTGGTCAGGCCATTGCCGAAGGCATCACCATGGCCAGCTACCGGTTCACCAAGCACCGTTCAGAAGCAAGCAACAAGCCCGACACCAAGAACGCCCCCAAGCTCACCAAGATCACCCTGGTGTGCTCTGCCGAGCGCGCCGCGTCGGTCGACAAGGGTGCACAACGTGGTGCGGTCATTGGTGACGCAGTCTGTTTCGCCCGTGACCTGGCCAACACCTCACCCGGCCATCTGAACGCAACCGACATGGCCGACGTCGCCCTCCAAGTTGCGAGCAAAGGGAAGCTCGGCATCCAGATCTTCGACAACGACACCATGCGCGAGATGGGCATGGGCGGCATGATCGGTGTCAACAAGGGCTCGGTCGAACCGGCTCGCATGATCAAGCTCACCTACCAGCCCCGTCAGGCGCAGGGCACGGTGGCGCTTGTGGGCAAGGGCGTTATGTACGACTCCGGCGGTATTTCCCTCAAGCCTTCAGACGCCAGTCACGCCTCCATGAAGATGGACATGAGCGGGGCGGCTGCGGTGCTCGCGGCCATGAGCGTGCTCCACATCACCAAGCCCCGCGTGGCGGTCATCGCGTATCTCATGTGCACCGACAACATGCCGTCGGGCAGCGCGCTCAAGATGGGGGAGGTGATGACCATCCGTAACGGCAAGACGGTCGAGATCCACAACACCGACGCCGAAGGACGCCTCGTGCTGGCCGACGGTCTGTCGCTCGCAGTGGAAGAAAACGTCGACGCCATCGTTGACATCGCTACCCTCACGGGTGCCTGCATGGGCGCTCTTGGCTTGAAGTACGCCGGACTGCTCAGCAATAACGACGACTGGGCTGCGCAGGTGAACACGGCAGCTTCCAAGGCCGACGAGCGCATGTGGCGTCTGCCGCTGGTGCCTGAGTATCGCAAGCTGCTCGACAGCGAAGTGGCCGACATGAAGAACATCGGCGGCCCCTACGGTGGTGCCATCACGGCCGGGCTGTTCCTGCAGGAATTCGTCGGCGGTAAGCCGTGGGCCCACATCGACATGGCCGGCCCCATGCGCGTCGACAGCGATGACGGCTGGTTGTCAAAGGGCGCCACGGCCTACGGCGTGCGCACCTTTGTGGAATTGCTCGACGCCTATCGGCCGCCCGCGTGCTGAGCGCGTAAGTCGTTCGTCACCCGGCCAGCGATGGCGGCCGGGGTGCCGAGCGCAACGAGTTGACGTTCGATCTCTTCCGCCGTGTCGCCGGCCTCCTTCAGTGAGGCTGCGACCAGTCGCGCCCGGTAGTCCTGCTGCACCTGGCGGGCTTCCTCGGTCTCGGCCGCCAGCCACGCGTGGTGGGCCTGGCGCAGCGGAGCCGGCAGACGTCCGATCTGGCGATCACTTAAGGGCGGGATGCGTCGGCGCACGCTGATGCCGTAGGGGTCCTCGCGGGCCATCGTGAACTGGATACAGCGCAAAAGCGTGCGTGAGAACGGACTGTGGCGGCCTCCCGAAGCCAGCCCCAGCGCACCGGCAGTGTCGGTGATGGGCATCTCGAACCCGTCGGGAAAGTGATCAAATCCGGAGGCGATCCGACGGAGCAACCACACCGTCGACGGCCCCAGTATGCCCAGCCAAAACTGCTCCACATAGGCACTGCGGGGGTCGAAGCCGATCGGATCGATCAGCGGGTCGTGCCACGGCAGCACGATGAGGTCGGTAGAGAGATCAAGCGGTTGCGCGGTTGATGACACGATGCACACTCCTCGGTAGTGCTGAAGGGGAAGTGCGCCAAGAGTGTGCGAAAGGCAGGGCGATTCGGAAGTGAGGCAGCTGGCGGGATTGCCGAGCGAAGCGAGTCCGAGAGAGACGGAGCGGTAGCGACCGAACGAGGCGTGAAGGGTAGCGACCAGCGAAGCAGCTACAGAGCTACGCGGCGACGGGGGTGATGATGGCTTGGAGATCGGCGATGAGGTGCACGCGCTGGTCGGAGAAGATGCAGATCTCGCCGTCGGTCGGTACCCTGACCGCCACCAGGTTGGCCACGTTGGCGCCGGTCACGTAGTTGAGGTTCGACGCCACCGGCACATCGGAACCACATGGGTACACCGTGACATAACCGGGCGACGACGGATCGACGGCGGTCACGTTCAACAGCACGCCCGTCACGCTCAGAGGCATACCGGGCAGGTCACGCACATTGAAGTTGACGGTCTGGTTCTTGCCGAGCTTGCCCAGCCAACCGCCGACGCTCTCACGGGTGTCGAGCAGACGGTCAGGCACCACCGGGCTCAGCAGGCCACCGGCCGACGCAGTGTTTTGCGGCTTGGGCATGAAGTAGCTGGCCGAGTCGACAATGAGGTGGGTGGGCTTGTCGGAGGTGATGCATACGGTCTGGCTGGCACCCATCGCCACAACGGCCATGTTCGGCACGGTCTGGCCCTTGTGGTAGTTCACGTTGGAGGCAACCGGTACCGGCTGACCGCACGGGTAGGCGGTGATGAATCCGTCATCGGCCGGATCGGTCACGGTGAGGTTGAGACCAACCGCAGTCGCAAGCGCCGGCACCTGGGAGGCGAGCTGGACGGTGAACACGGTGGAGCGGGCGCCGGTGGAACGTGAGTCCATGAGGCGGACCGGATTCGATGTGGTCATCGACGACGGCGCGCCCGAGGCGCTGGTCGTCAGCCATCCGGCGAGATCGGCAATGAGATGGAGCTTGGCCGAGGTGTATACGCAGACCGACGTGTTTTTGCCGAACGCCACCGTCACCAGGTTCGGCACGTTGTCGGCCGGGTTGAAGTTGATGTTTGACGCAACGGGCGGCGCACCGTCGCTGCACGGATAGACGGTCAGATAACCAGCCGCAGCTGGGCCGACAGCGGTGACATTGAGGGCGATGCCCACCGCGTCGGCGGGGCGGGAAGGTTCACCGGCGAGGGAGATGGTGAAGACGGTCTTTTCGCCGACCGGGCCGGGTCCGCCGATACCGGAACGGGTGTCGACCAGACGAAGCGGCGACGTGGAGCGGAAGTAGCTCGCCTGGCCCACGGGAAGCACCGGCAAACCCTTCGGCGCGTCGGGAACCGCGGTGGCGGTGCCGGCAGTGACGGGCGTTGGCGCCGGAGCGGGTGTCGACTCCTTGAGGGGCGGTCCGAGCATGAAGTTGAAGGTGACCCAGAGGCGATCGTTCTTCGCGACCACGCCGACACCGAGCCGGTTGTAGTCGCCGACGATATTTTCGAAGTGATGGATAGAAGCAATGAAGGCGTCGTTCAATCCGCTGACCGTGCCACCGGTGCCGACATTCTCGCCACCCTTCGTCCAAGCCGAGTCGATGGGGCTAAGGAAGTCGCCCAGGTTCGGGCGATGGCACAGGGCGCTTTTGCTGCAGTTCCCGGGGTCTGTCGCGTTGATGACGGTTTGGGTGATGTCGAAGACGGCCGACATCTTGCCGGACCAGTCAACGGCAAGCTGGTCGAGGCCGGCGTCTCGCACGAGCGGCAGCTTGTTGTTGGCGGCTCGGGTGACGTTGAGAAGATTGAAGAACTCCACCTCGGCCGCCCGAGGATCGATCGCGGCCGACGCGGCGTGCAGTCCCGACGGCAGGATCGTGGCGATCAAACCGGCCACGACTCCGACGAGGAGGATGATGAGACGACGAGTGTTCTTCACCCTTTGCTGATCGGCTCGCCGCTCCGGAACGGTGAATCAAGACAAACGTAAGAACACCTCCGGGAGTGTGCCCAAACTCTGTGGTTTCTCTGGACTGTCAGGGGAGGTGAAAGCTGACCTCTTTGGTAGGGTTTCTGTATGGCTACTTTCAGAGATCTTCTTGCCGCGGCCAAGTCCGGCATCACCGAAATCGACCCGGCGGGCGCCGAAGCCAAGATCGCTGATGGCAAGGTGGTCGTGCTCGATGTACGTGAACCAGACGAGTACGACCAGGGTGCGCTGCCCGATGCGGTGCACATTCCCCGTGGTCATCTCGAAGCGCAGATCGAAGGCAAAATCCTCGACAAGAACGCCCCGGTCATCGTGTACTGCGCCGGTGGCGTACGCTCCGCGTTCGCGGCCAAAACGCTCGGCGAACTTGGTTACACCGATGTCCTGTCGATGGCCGGCGGGTTCGGTCGTTGGAAAGACGAGGGCCGCACCTGGAAGACGCCCATCACCCTCACACCCGAACAACGCAACCGGTATCAGCGCCACCTGCTCCTTCCGGAGGTCGGTGTGGCCGGTCAGGCCAAGTTGCTCGATGCCAAGGTGCTGCTGCTCGGCGCCGGCGGTCTGGGCTCCCCGGCCGCTCTTTACCTGGCGGCGGCGGGCGTCGGCACGCTCGGCATTGTCGACATGGACGAAGTGGATGCCTCCAACCTGCAGCGCCAGATCATCCACAATCTCGATCGCATCGGTGATCGAAAGGTTGAGTCGGCTCGCAAGGCCATTGCGCTACTCAACCCCGACGTGAAGGTCAACGCCTACGACACCCGCCTCAACGCCGACAACGTGATGGATATCTTGCAGGGCTACGACGTCATCATCGACGGTGCCGACAACTTCCCGAGCCGCTATTTGTTGAATGACGCCTCGCTCAAGCTGAAGATCCCGGTGGTGCACGGCTCGATCTTCCGGTTTGAAGGTCAGGCCACCGTGTTCAACCCCTTCGTCGGGCCGTGTTACCGGTGCATGATCCCCGAACCGCCTCCTGCTGAACTGGCGCCAAGTTGCGCCGAAGCGGGTGTGCTTGGCGTGCTGCCCGGCATTATTGGTTCGCTGCAGGCGCTCGAAGCGGTCAAGATCATCCTGGGTATCGGCGAAACGCTGCAGGGGCGGTTGCTGGCCTACGACTCGCTCGAGCAGAGCTTCCGCACCTTCAATGTGCCTCGGGATCCGAAGTGCCCTGCATGTTCGCTCGATCCGGCCGACATCATCATCGCCGAGTACGACGAGATGTGCATGCCACACCGTCACTGAGCGCGCGCTCGGCGGCTAGTTGACCCGAACTTGCGTCGGGAAACTGTCAAGACACCTAACGTCTGGATGGTTTCCGCCGACATAACCAAGGTATGGGACTCGACACTCGGAACCAAGCATGACCGCCCGTCTGCGACCTTTCGCGTTACTGGATTCGGGTGAGATCGAAACCCCGCTTGTGGACGGTTTCACTGTGGTCTCAGCCGACGATACAGAGCGCGACCGGCTCACCAAGATGTGGCAATCAGAACACGGAGAGGCCGTGGTGTTCATCGCCGCGTCCGACCTCCCCAAGCAGCCCCAGGAGCGCGCCACGCTGGCGTCGGACGTACTGCGCCGCGAACTAGCCATTGCCGAGGCGCAGGAAGCCCTTGTCGCTGCCGAACAAAAGCATAAGGAAGCGCTTGATGGCGTCGGTCGTCGTGAAGACGCTGCCAATAAGGCTCTCGCCGCGCTGAGCACGCCGGCCGAAGAACCCAAGGTGGACACGACCGGGCTCGAAGGCAAGGTCGAGCAGCTGGCCAACAGGGTGACCAAGGGCGCCGATGTACTCGCCCGCCTCCACGACGAGGTGGCGTTCGACACCGCCAATCGTCACCCGCTGCAGAGCAAGATCACCCGAGTGCCCGTTGGCGACTTTGAAACGACGGTGGCCAAGCGGCGCAGCATCCTGTCCGATGCTGCCAATGTCGGCCTGATCGACAGCGGCGCGGCCGCCAATCTCGGCCGGGTACTCAGCTCACTCACGCCCGACAAGGCCACCGACCCAAGGGCGCTCGACCTCTTCGCTCGGGGCACCAACATCGCCGAGCTGAAGGCCGAATGGGTCAAGCATCCGCTCGACGCCGAAGTTGGCGCCCTCGACCGTCAGCTCGGCATGGCTCGCGCCGAAGTGACCCGTCTGAAGCAGACCGATGGCGAGTCGTCAGGGAGCAGCCTCAGCATCATCGAGCAGGCCCTCCACATCGTGCTCGACGAGCAGTCCGACGAGGCGCCCGATGGTCAGCGTCAGGCCGCCCGAGCCCTGAAGCGAGAGATGCTTGATGGCCCCGGCCCACTGATGGACATGTCGGGATGGTCAACCAAGCCGGCGGCGGTTTCGAATGCTCGGCTCGATCAGGCCCGTCACGCGTTGGAGCGACTCGAGAACGAGCGGGCCACACTGATGGCGAAGCACGAGGTCAAGTACGGCATCGATCCGACTCCGCAGGTACTCGCGTTTGAAGCCGAAGTTGTTTCGTACCTCGGCGAGTTTGTCGAAGCTGATGCGTTGCGGATCCTGTCCGAGACTCGCATTCTCCCCTCGTTCCCTCCTGCGCTCGAAGTGTCGTTGCGCACCGGAATCCAGCGGGCCGAGGCGCAGGGCGCCGCGGTGAAGAAGGAACTGGAGGCAATCGAGGCAGCCCGCACGTCGGCCCCGCCGAAGTCGCTCGGCTCACGCACCGAGGCCATGCGCGCTGTTGCCGACCTCGAGGCCCACCGTCGCGAGACGACCCGGGTCGAGCAGTTCGTGTTAGCCGCTCGCCGCACCCTCGAGGCGCGCCAGTCCGAGGCGTCGAGTTCGTCGCCGGGCACGCAACGCGACGCGGTATTGAGCTTCCTGGAGGACCGACTCGGCGCCTCTGATTCCCCGACGGTCTTTCTCAATACTTTTGCCGGAGTTTCGGAAATGGTGCGGATCTCGGCGCTTGACCGTCTCGTAGACGCGGCGGCCAGTCGCTCGTTTGTGTACCTCACTGATGACGCCGCCACGCTGGCCTGGGCGCAAAACAACCTGGGTGAATCCGCCCCGGTTGGGAACTAGGGGAAGTTTCCATGTTGAAGAATCCTTCGGTCACTACGCGCGTCCGCCTGGCCGTCGCCTTCCCGGCAGCGGCCCTTGCGCTCGTGGTATTGGCGCTCTTCCCGATTGTGCAGAACCTTCGCATCGGTGGCCCCACCTACAACGGCGTGCGCCAGTTGCAGCAACTCCAGGTCGATGGTTCTCCGTCCGCGCTGGTGCTGTCCGATCTGACGCTCCTAGCCAATCAGGCCTACCTGACGCAGTTTGTCGGTGCCGATCCTGCGGCCACGCCGGCACCCACCAAGGACACGTTGCTGACATCGTTGACGCAGGCTAAATCGCACTTCGCGGAGAAGCGGCTGCTGTGGACGAAAGCGATCGCCGCCGACAAGTCGCTCGCCCCGCTCGTCACCGAAGTCATCAGTACCGGCTCCGCTCTGATCACTGAGATCGATAGCGAACTGGTGCCGAACCTCACGCCGGCCACCGCGGCACAAGCGCGCAATGCCATTGCCAAGGTGAATGAACTCAGCCGCACCCATGATCGTTCCATCAGCTCTTTGACCAACGCCGTCGATAATGAACTGAAGACGAAGGAGGACACGGCCAAGAACTCCGCCTGGCAGCGGTTGATCGGTCTGCTCGGCCTGGCGTTCCTCGCTCTGGCTGGTGCCATCATCGGCAGTCGCGGCGTGATGAGCAGCCTGCTCGAACCGGTGGAAGCACTGACCGAGCAAGCCAATCGGGCTGCGCACCAGGAGATCCCCGCCCTCGTGGCCGCCATCAACACGATGGAGCCCGGTACCGAACTCATGCAGGCCACACCGTTCCCCGTCGCCGGTAACGACGAGTTCAGCCAACTGGCCAAAGCGCTCAATGTCATGCAGGACACCGCAGTCAGCATGGCCGTTGATCAGGCCCGCAACCGTCGTGGCGTTTCCGAGAGCTTGATCAACCTGGGCCGCCGTAACCAGGGGCTGCTGGCTCGAACGCTCACCTTCATTGCCGAGCTTGAGCAGAACGAGCGCAACCCCGAGACGCTGAGCCACCTGTTCCGCCTCGATCATCTCACCACTCGCATGCGCCGCAACGCCGAGTCGCTGCTGGTGTTGGCTGGTTCTGAGCCGCCTCGCGTGTGGACGGAATCGGTGCCGATCTCCGACATCATTCGGGCGTCGCTGTCCGAGATCGAGTCGTACGGCCGCGTCGACCTAGCCGGTCTCGATCCGGCCAAGGTGAAGGGCACCAGCGTGTCCGACCTGGCTCACCTGCTCGCCGAGTTGATGGAGAACGCTACCAACTTCTCGCCGCCTTCCAGCCGCGTCGTGGTCATTGGCTCCAACGTCAGCGACGGCTACCTGCTGTCGATTCGTGACAACGGTATCGGCATGACGCAGGATGAGATCGATGAAGCAAACCGTCGACTGTCCGACGCTGCCATGGGCGATGTCACGCCGTCGAAGGTGCTCGGCCATTACGTGGTCAGCAAGCTGGCCGCCCGCCACGGCATTCGCGTCGGACTCAGCCAGACCATTGGCTCCTCCGGTGTCACCGCCGAAGTTCTCGTGCCCCACTCGATTGCCGAGACTAACCGCGGGATTGGCAACGGCCACACGGGCTTTGAACCGCACCAGCCCCAGCAATCCCAGCCCCAGCCCCAGCCCCAGCCCCAGCCCCAGCCCCAGCCCCAGCCTGTTCAGTCTGTTCAGCCCCATCCGGTTCAGCAGCAGTCACCGCTGCCGCCCTCGGAACCGATCGCCGCGTCGTTCGCGCCGTCGCAGGCCATGCCCGCTCAGCCGGTCATGCCGATGCAGCCCGCGCCGCAGACCTACGTTCCCGCTGCGGCTCCGGTGCAGGCCGTCGCACCGGTTGAACCGCAGCGCACCGCTGAGGGACTTCGCAAGCGGGTTCGTGGTGCGCAGGTTCCGAACCGTGATGTGGTGCCCGACGCCGACCAGCAGGCGTTCGATTCCCGTGAAGCCGAGTTGCGGGCGAGATCGATCCGCGCTCAGGCCGAGGCCCGCGGGCACGCCGCCCCGGTGGCCCCGGTGCAGTCGCCGACCCTTGCGCCGCAAGCATCGTTCCAGCCCGCTCCGGTTGCAGCTCCTGCCCCGGTAGCTCCCGCGCCCGCTCCTGTCGCAGCCCCTGCGCCGGCTGCGCTGGCACCGCTACCGACCCGCAACCGCGGTGCGAGTTGGGTGGACGAGCCGACGTCAGTGGCGGGTGAGCAGGACTTCCGCGATCCGACCGAGGTTCGCAACGCACTGTCTGGCTTCCAGTCAACTCCGATGGTCCCCGACATCGCCCCCGTAGCACCCCAACATGTCGTGGCACCCGCACCGTTTGCCGCACCGGCTGGTTGGGCCGAGCATGCGGTGCCTGGCGCCTCCGTTACGCCGCCTCCGGCACCCCCGGGCATGCCCAAGCGACAGCGCGGTGCCTCCTGGGTTGAGCCCGACATGGCGCCCGCCATCCTCGAGACGCCGAGCGATCCGTCGTTCGTCCGCTCGTCGCTTTCATCGTTCCAGAACATGCCACACCATCACATCGATTACGCCGATACCCCTACTGACAACCCGAAGGAAATCTGATGGCCCTCTCCCAAGGCTCGCTCAATATCAACTGGATGCTCACCAACTTTGTTGAATCGACCGCTGGCGTCGAGCAGGCCATTGCGGTGTCGTCCGACGGCCTGCTCATGGCGATCTCGTCCAATCTTGATCGGCCATCCGCCGACAAGATGGCCGCCATCGTCACCGGTATGCGCAGCCTCTCCGACGGTGCGGCTCGCGTGTTGTCGAAGGGCGGTCTGAATCAGGTCATCGTCGAGATGGCCGGCGCCTACCTGTTCGTGTCGTCGATCAGCGGTGGTTCGGCCATTGGCGTTATCGCCAGCCGCAATTGCGACCTCGGCATGGTGGGGTATGAGATCACCGTTCTGGTATCTCGCTTCGCCACGCAGCTCACACCGGAACTAATCGCGGAGATGAAGAACGCGCTTGTGACGATATGAGCTTCCTGCCTCGTCGTCCCTCGGATGCTGAGGAGGTGTCGTCATCAGATGCCCAGCCCTACCTGCCTACCGAGCCGTCTCAGCGTGTTCGGGAAAGCTCGCCGTCGGCTGCAAATGTTGGTGTACGCGCCTACCTCATGACCGGCGGCAGGGCTTCGGCTCAATTGGCGTACGAGACCATGCTGGCGAGGGGCTCGGTGCAGATGCCGACTGACGTGCGCTTCGAACGCGCCGCCATCCTTGAGGCCTGCAAGGACCAACCGATTTCGGTCGCCGAAATTTCCGCTTACCTCCATATCCCCATCGGCGTCGTGCGGGTGCTTGCGTCCGACCTCGTCGCCGAAGGACTGCTCACCGCCTTCAGCGGGCCGTCCGACAAATCCAATGACATCACCCTTTTGACCAACTTGATTGCAGGTGTACGTGCACTCTGAACCGACTTCCCCAGCTACCCTCGCTCCGCCGCCAGCCCCGGCCGCTTCGCAGGGATACGCGGACTACCCCTCTGGCGCGCAGCCACCGTTGCAGGTGCAACCACCGCTCCAGGCTGCGGCACCTGCCGTGCAGTATGTGCCCCAGCAGCCGTTCGCCCCCCAGCAGTACGCGCCGCAACCAACTGCGCCGCAGTACGCGCCTCAGCAGTACGCGCCGCAACCGGCCGCGCCGCAGTACGCGCCTCAGCAGTACGCGCCGCAACCGGCCGCGCCGCAGTACGCGCCTCAGCAGTACGCGCCTCAGCAGTACGCGCCTCAGCCGGCCGCTCCGCAGCAGTATGCGCCGCAGCAGCCTGCGCCGGCAGCGCCGCCGGCACCGAGTTCGGCTGATGCGCCCGCTCCTATCCCGATGAAGATTGTGATTTCAGGTGGGTTCGGCGTGGGAAAGACGACATTCGTCGGTACTATTTCCGATATTCCGCCGCTGACAACGGAGGCCGCCATGACAGGCATGGCCGTCGGTGTCGATAACCGCGGGCAGGTGTCCACCAAGACCACGACGACCGTGGCTATGGACTTCGGCCGCGTCGCCGTCGATCGCAGTCTCGTGCTGTATCTGTTCGGTACACCGGGCCAGGACCGTTTCGGGTTCATGTGGGATGACCTGGTCACCGGCGCCCTCGGCGCCATCGTGCTGGTCGATACCCGTCGTCTCGATGACTGCTTTGCGGCCATCGACTATTTCGAGGATCGTCAAATCCCCTTCGTGGTTGTGCTCAACCGATTCGACGGTCAGCTCATGCACAGCGTCGATGCGGTGCGCGCCGCGCTGCAGCTCGACCCCGATGTCCCGATCGTCACCACCGACGCCCGCAACCGCCAGAACGTCAAGGAATCAGTCCTCGCCCTGCTCGATGTCGTGCTCAGCCGCGCCATCGCCCGCAACGGCCACAGCCTCTAGCCCAAAACCGTCTGGCAGTGCCCGGTGTTGATATGCGACATGGGCTACTGCAGGAACTTGGTACCGTGTCGAGTCGTCTCGCTGAGGAGTGTTCATCATGGCGGTACTCGTTACCGGTGGCGCTGGCTACATCGGCTCACACACCGTGCGCGCCCTGCGTGAAGTCGGGCCTGACGTGGTGGTGCTCGACAGTCTCGAGTTTGGACATACCGAGGCCATCCCGGGCATTGCGTTCGTGAAGGGTGACATCTCCGACGAGGCATTGATCGCTGACACCATCGCCACCTACAACGTCGACAGCATCATCCACTTCGCCGCGTACAAAGCGGCGGGGGAGTCGATGCACATGCTGGCGCGCTACTTCGACAACAACGTCACTAACGCCCACGCCATGTTGAAGGCCGCCGAAAGGGCTGGCGTGCGTCGCATCGTGTTTTCTTCCACGGCAGCGGTCTATGGCACCCCCGATGTTGTGCCGGTTGTCGAAACGGCAACGCTGCAGCCCGAGAGTCCGTATGGCGAATCGAAGCTCATGTTCGAACGGATTTTGAAGTGGTTCGACTACGCCCACGACGTGCGTTCGGTCAGCCTGCGGTACTTCAACGCTGCGGGTGCAGCTATGGAAGGCGGGCTGGGGGAGGACTGGACGGTCACGGTCAACCTTGTACCCATCGTGATGAAAGCAGCGCTCGAGCGGCGTGGTCCGGTCGAAGTATTCGGCACCGACTATCCAACGCCCGACGGCACTGCTATCCGCGACTACATCCACGTCGATGACCTCTCGGCCGCGCATGTGATGGCGCTTCGCTACCTGGAGGACGGTGGCGAGACAACCGCCATCAACCTCGGCACCGGCGTCGGTTCATCGGTCAAGCAGGTGCTTGACACCACCGAGCGCATCTCGGGCGTCCGGGTGCCGCAGATCATGTCCCCCCGCCGCGCCGGTGATCCCGTGCAAGTCTTCGCCGACAACACCACGGCCCGACATGTGCTCGGATGGACCCCCGTCTACGGCCTAGAGGAAACAAAGCGCCTGGACCTGGCACTCCACCCACATCAACGGCTTCTAATCGGTTTTGGCAGTACCCGGTGTCGATTCCCGACGGCGCCTACTGCAGGAAAAATTGAGGAGACGCGGTGTGGTCGCCTGGCGTACTGTCTGGGTTCTTCCCTCTCATGTTCTACTGGTGGGAGGAAGTCATGGAACACGCGTTGGCGACGCACCTGGCGGTGCAGCACGGCATAGTGAGCCGCACGTGGTTGCACGAGAACGGGTTTACGGCGGGTCGGGTGCGAACCTTGCTCGGCAATGGCACGCTGGTCGAGGTGTACCGGGGCATCTACCGCTCGTTCAGCGCTCCTGAAACCGAGGAGCAGCGCATTGTTGGTCTCGGGCTTCGCTACGGGGCGGTGGCGTCCCACACCACGGCCGGGCGGATCTGGGGGCTGCGCAAGTTGGGGGCTGACCAAACACTTGAGGTCTCCGTGCCGCGAGGTCGATGCAACCCCGTCGGAAAGGTTCGGGTCCACGCCCGCCGTTCGCTGGAGGAACAGGACCTCCTACGTCCAAGTGATGGCGTCGCGTTCACTGCTGTGCCGCGGACTGTGTTCGATCTGGCGGCCCTCCTTCATCCGCAGACCTTGGAATCGATCATTGAACAGTGCCTCAACCGAAAGCTGTGCAGCTTCGCCGATTTGGTTGAGGTTGACGCTCGTCTTGGGCGGCAAGGCCGGCAGGGGAGTGCCCGGTTCGCCGAGGTGCTCGGGTCGCGAGACGGCAAGGCTCGACCCGTCGCATCCGACTACGAGATGCGCTTCACCCAGGCGTGGGAGGCGGCTGGTCTTCCCCCACTCGTGCGTCAGCTGTTGGTAGTGCTTCCCGGCGGGGAAGAGATTCATCCGGACTTTGCTGAACCGGGCCGGCGGTTCCTGGTGGAGGTTGATCACCGCACCTGGCATGGCGGCCATCAGGAGAACATGAACGATCGCTGGCGTGACCGGCAGTGCCACCTGCTCGGCTGGCACACCGAGCGGGTGAGCGACGACGACATCGATTTCCGCCTACCTCGCACGCTTGCCGAACTCGCCCGCATCTACCGATCCCTGCCCCTCGCCGCCTGACCGGCTCGCCGCCTGACCGCCTACCGGTCTGGCAGTACCTGGTGTCGGAAATCGACATCGGCTACTGCCAGACCAGCGGACGTCGCCGGGGGGCGTTGGGTTAGGTCGTGCAGAGTCCGGCGGGGAAGCTGCTGGCGCACTCGTTGTTCTTGAAGACGTTGCCCGTACCACCGCTCGGGCTGGACAGGACCAGGTCCACGCCGGTCAGGACGGCATCACCGTTGTTGCTCAGATGGTTGTCACGCACCACCACGTTCGACACGGTTGACTCGCGCCCTGGGGGCCGGGGTTGTCCGCGACCAGGATGCCTGCTGCGAACGGTTGGCCGACGATGGCAACGTTGTCGCGTAGTTGCCGGTGACGTCGTTGTCTTCAACCACTACGTCATGGCCCGTGATGAGGATCCCGATTCCCGTGGGTACCCCGATCGGGAAGGGGTCGACGCGGAGGTGAGCCCCACGATACCGATACTGAGAATTGCTTTCCGCGTGTCCACCGTATGCCGCCCCTTTTTGAGATGTTCCCGTAAACAACACGGTAGAGACCGTCCGGATTGGGCGAATCAGGGGAATCCCTATTTGTCCGGCCGGTCGTGGGTCTGCCAGTACCCGGTGTCGAGAAGCGACATCGGCTACTGGCAGAACCGAGCACCGGCCTACCATACCGGGATGGGAACTGAGGGGAAGCGTACCGACTCGGGCATTGAGGTGAAGCCGCTGTATTCGGCCGACGATCTGAAGGGATGGGATCCGGCCGCCAGGTTGGGCGATCCGGGCAAGCCGCCCTATACCCGCGGCGTCTATCCCACGATGCACCGCGGGCGATTGTGGACGATGCGCCAGTACGCCGGGTTCGGGTCGGCCGAGACGACGAACCAGCGGTTCAAGTTTTTGTTGCAGGCCGGGCAGACCGGATTGTCGTGTGCGTTCGATCTGCCGACGCAGATGGGGTACGACTCGGATCACCCTCGGGCCGAAGGTGAGGTCGGCAGGGTTGGTGTGGCCATCGATTCGATGGAGGACATGCGCCTGCTGCTGGCCGGGTTGCCGCTCGACAAAGTCACCACCAGCATGACCATCAACTCCACGGCGGCGATCCTGCTGCTGATGTACGAGTTGGTGGCCGAGGATCAGGGCGTGGCGGGGAAGGATATCGCCGGCGGAACCATTCAGAACGACCTGTTGAAGGAGTACATCGCCCGCGGTACCTACATCTATCCGCCCCGGCCCTCCATGCGGTTGATCACCGATATCTTCGCCTACTGCCAGGCGAACATCCCGCGCTGGAACACCATCAGCATCTCTGGCTATCACATCCGAGAAGCAGGCTCGACGGCGGTGCAGGAAATCGCCTTCACGATCGCGAACGGCATTGCGTATGTCGACGCTGCGATTGCGGCCGGCCTCGATGTGGATGACTTTGCGCCGCGCCTGAGCTTCTTTTGGAACGCCCACAACAACCTGTTCGAAGAGGTGGCGAAGTATCGCGCCGCGCGGCGGATGTGGTTCACGATTATGACGGAGCGGTTCGGGGCGAAGAAGGAAGCATCCAAGCTGTTGCGCTTCCACACCCAGACCGGCGGCTCGACGCTCACCGCGCAGCAGCCCGAGATCAATATCGTGCGGGTGGCCATCCAGTCGATTGCCGCGGTCATGGGCGGCACGCAGAGTTTGCACACCAATGGCTTCGACGAAGCGCTCGGACTACCCACTGAACACGCGGCCAAGATTGCACTCCGCACGCAACAGATCATCGGCTATGAGTCGGGCATCGTTGATACGCCCGACCCGTTAGGTGGCTCATACTTCGTCGAGTCCCTCACCGATGAGGTCGAGCGACTGGCGTGGGACTATCTCAAGCGCATCGATGAACTCGGGGGAGCGGTGGACGCCATCGAGCAGGGCTTCCAGATGGACGAGATCGAGCAGGCCGCCTACGAATACACCAAGTCGATCGATGACGACGAGCGCGTGATCGTGGCCGTCAACAAGTTCACCGAGCCCGAAGGCGTCGACCCCGTCGTGTTCCCCATCGACCCGGCGCTACAGCGCGACCAACTCGCCCGTCTCGCTGCCTATAAGGCTCGCCGGAACGCCGCCGATGTAGCCGCCCGGCTGGCCGATGTCACTGCCGCTGCGCGTGGCACCGACAACTTGCTCATCCCCATGAAGGCTGCACTGCGAGCCGACGCCACCCTCGGCGAAATCTCCGATGCCCTACGCTCGGTGTTCGGCGTCTATCACCCCTCCCGCTGACCAAACCGCAGCGCTTGTTTGAAGGCTGGACCCAGGCTCGCCGACGATCATGTTGACGAATTCTTGAGGAAAGCTGGAGCGGTCGCGTCTTGGTTGACGGGACAGACGCTGGGAAGGTCGGTGCCGAGAATTCGAGAGACGATGAGGCAGCGGCGGATGACTACGTTCCAAGCGGTTCAACAGGGCTTCGTCGACAGTCCGGTCGGCATGAGTTGGGTCTCGCGGGAGCAGAACGTGATGTTTCCGGCTGCGAGGGCTGAGGCCCTGCATGCACTGCTGCTCTGGCGGGTGCGGCTGTGGACCGACCTTGATGCTGCCGGAGCTGCCGCACATCGTCTGCATGCTGCGGCGCGGGACGCGGGTGTTGCCGAGTTACCACTGTCGGCCGGCATCTCTACGATTCCGGGTGACGCCATGGTGGAGGTGGAAATGCGGGCGGCTGAAGGTAAGCGCCTGCTCGAAGTCATTGCGCAGCTCCGCAAACTTGTTCGCAACGACCAGCAGTCGCTGAAAGCCGTCAAAGGTATGTTCAAGGCCAAGAAGATTGCCGCTCTCACGCATGACGTTGAGCAGCGCAAGCGGGACCTCGAGGCCGCTCGCGACGCAATGTCGAGGTGCGAGCAGCAAGGCTTGATTGCCGCGGCCGAAGTGCGTCGCAGCCTCCGTCGTCAGTTGGATGAGTCGAAGGCCGCGGTCGGTCATATCGAGCATTTCGGTGCACCGGACAGTCAGATGCCGTGGGAGCTGGCCCGCTGGAAGTCGTGGTCGGCAAGCGGCGAGGTGGCGGCCGATGAACTTCGCATCGGCACCCTCGGCGAGGGCGTGTCGGGCGACGTGCTTGACGCACCGTTGATGGTGCCGTTCATCGGCGGGGGACGACCCATCGTGCTGGCCAGTCAGGGTGAGGACCAGCATCGTCAGGCCGCTGCGCTCATGCAGTCGTTGGTGATCCGCACCATGACGATGTTCCCGCAGCAGGCTCGTTACACGCTGCTTGACCCGGCCGGAAACGGCCTGGCGTTTCCGATGGCCCGCAACGTGCCGAGAGCATCGGTGGGCACCGGTGATGTTCGTCGAGATCTTGATGAGGTCACTCGCGAAATCCAGCGAATCGTGCGCACCTATCTTGATCCGAGTCGTCCGTCGTTCGAGGACCTTCCCGACGAGATGCGCTCGGCCGAGGACTACCACTTCGTGTTCGTGGCCGACTTCCCCAACGGCTACGACCTGCGTGCCATCGAGGCCCTGCAGACCGTTGCCCGCACCGGTACGAAGGCCGGCGTGTATGTGATCGCCCACGTCAACAAGGACTGCGAACGCCGGACGCTCGGTGACATCGACCGCTATGGCCTGGAGAATGCCTTGGTTGTTGACATGGCCGACACGCAGGTGCAGTTCGGCGATGTGGGTGGCACGCTCGTGTTCGACGAAGCGCCATCGGCCTCCCTGCAGGATGCCATCTTCACCCGCCTGAAGGCGGTGCCATCGCGTGACCTGCCCATTGCGTGGGATGACCTGAACGATCTGCCGGAATCGGAGTGGTGGCAGGAGACGAGTGAGCAGTTGATCAGCGCGCCCATCGGTCGACATGGTGCGAGCGAGCAGCTAAACGTGTGGTTCGGCACCGACCAGTGGCAGCAGCGCCCGTGCGTGCACGGCATTCTCGGTGCCATGCCCGGCGCGGGCAAGTCGACGCTGTTCCACAACCTCATCACGGCGCTGGCTGTGCGCTATAGCCCCGACGAGTTGCGGTTCCACCTCATCGACGGAAAGTTCGGGGTGGAGTTCCAGCCCTATGCCCGTCTGCCGCACGCGTCGGTGGTGTCGCTGCGAACGTCGCCCGCCATGTCGCGCAGCGTGCTGGCTGATGTGGTGGCCGAGATGGGCCGACGCAACGTGGTGTTCTCCAGGGCAGGCGTGGTTGATCTGCCGAGCTACCGTCGGCGCGGTCAGCCAGAGGGAAACATGCCCCGCATGCTGCTCGTGGTGGATGAGTACCAGCAGTTGTTCGACGGAGATCGTGATGGCGAGGCCAGCGCGAACTTGCTGAGGCTTTCGCAGCAGGGGAGAAGCGCCGGTATCCACATGCTGCTGGCATCACAACGGTTCGACACCGCCGGCATGCTGCACCGCGCCGACATCTTCGGCAACATGCATCTTCGTATCGCCATGCAGCTCGCGCAGGCCGACGCGTCGACGCTCACTGATTTCGGGTTAAAGGGTCGTCGCATGATCGCAGCTACCTGTGACCGGGTCGGGCGTCTGGTGATGAACGAAAGGGCCGGTGACGATGAGGCCAACGTGAGCGGCAAGGCCGGGCTGCTTGAGGCTGAACGTCGTGATGAGATCATCCGGGCGCTGGCCGATAAGGCAGTGCTGTGGTCGCAGGGTTCGTTTCGTGCACCCACCGTCGTGTTGCACGGACAGGCGCAACCCGAACTGGTGGCGAACCCGCACGTGCAGGAATTCCTGATGGCCGGCTCATGGCCCGACGCTCAAACGCTCGAAGCGTTGGCCCGTGGCGCAACCAACCGGCGGGGCTTGGGCGTGTCGGATTGGCTGGCGGCTGAACGTCCGCTGGCGTTCTTCCTGGGTCAGGAATTCAACGTATGGGGTCACGCGTCGGTGGTGGTGCGTCGTCGTGCCGCTGAGCACCTGTTGATCGTGGGCGAGCAGCATGAAGCGCGCCAGGCCATGGTGGCGGCATCTCTGTTGAGCGCGGCGCTCATCGAAGCACCGTCTGGTCTTCGCCTTTGGGTGAATGATCGCAGCGTCGAGCGCACCCCGTGGAGCGATGCCCTCGCCACGACGGTCGGGTCGCTCAGCTCGCTCGGGTTCGACGTGCGTTTCGGCCGACAAGGCTCCGACTTGGCAGGACTGCTACGTGAGGCCGAGGCCGAGATGCATCGTCGTAGGGCGCTCTCGGAGGCTGCCTTGACCAATGAGCCCAGCATCATGTTGGTGCTGGCGCAGCCTGATCGGGTCGTGGCCCTCCAACGTGTGCCAGATGCCTTCGGCCGTACCGACTCTGAACTCGGTACCTGCCTGCGCCAGATCCTGGCCCTCGGCTCGTCGCTGGGCATTCACGTGATCATGGCGGCTACATCGCTTGGTGTTCTGCGCAGTGTGCTGACCGACAAGGTGATTCAGACCGAGATCCGTCACCGGGTGGTGCTGCAGATGCCCGAGGACGACTCGTTCGTGCTCGTGCGGTCGGCGCAAGCCGCCCGGTTGCAGAGTGACGGTCAGCGACCGATCGCGGCCTTGGTATTCGACAGCCACCAACAGAGCGCGGTGCGGTTCAAGCCGTACTGCCTCACCTCGGGCGATGACACCGGCATCCGGCAGGCCGACACCGATCTGATCGGCCAGATCGTCGCCATCGCTCGACAGCTCGGTGGCCGTCTTGGCTGACATCTTCGTACCCTCGTATCTCGACATGGAGCCCGATGCGAAAGCCTTGGCGCGCACCGTCATCATTGCCCAGGATCTGTGCGACGAACTGGACCGCTGGTCCGCCTACGCCAGCGCCGCCGAATATGAGGCCGAGGTCACCGCCCGCCAGACGGGCGAGGCCGTGTCGCTGGCCGTTCGACACGCATCGTTTGTCAGCGATCTATTCCAGCGCAACGAACTGGACCTCACGGCAGTGGCAGCCATGGTCGAGGAAGCGGCTGAGGAAGCCAAGCACACCGTCGAACGTCTAGGATCCCGACGGTTAAGTTTGTTGCAAACGCAACAACTGGCCGAACAAGCGGTCGTGTCGTGGTCGGCGGCCTACGAGCAGGCCGAGCATGATCTGGCTTGCCTGCATCAAAGCCTCCGTCACGCCCGCCGACGGGAAGAACGGATCGCGTCGGCGACGGCGGAGACACCGTCGGGCTTCATGCGCTCACGAAAGAAGGTGCGGCTTGTCGGGTCCCCCGGCGATCGCGAGTTGGCCGAGGCTTCCGCTGCAGTTGCGCAGTATGCGGCCGAGATCGCTCCTGCGGAAAGGAGAGTCGAGCGCGCCGGTAGGTCTCGGACCACCGCTGAGACCGCCCGCAGCCTGGCCGAGCGCGCCGTAGCCGAGTTAGCCGAAGGCCGTGACGCAGCGGGAATGGCGAACGACTACGCCGCCAGTGCCCGACGGGCGTTGGCCAGCGCTCGCACGGCGTTGGCCGCTCAATCGTCAAGGGCCGAAACGATGATGCAAGAGTCCCGCCGCTCGGTCCGCCAGCTCGAATTGACCGGCCGACTGCTGGTTGCCGCGTCCTCCACCTACGACGACGCTCAACACCAGGCGTTCGACGCTCGTCGGGACATCGGCGACCACATCGAACTGCTGCGCAAGTACTACGGCCAGGCCGTTCATCGCCATGACTGACGACGTCTACCGCCGGCTACGGGCGCAGACACTGCTGTTGTCCGCACTGCGAGCCGAAGCCAGCCTCACGGCTGATGACTATCTTCTCGCTGATGTTGAACGCATCCACCTGCGCTCGCATGACGACGCCGCCAGAGAGCTTCTGCGACGCCTGGAGGTCCAGTCAGAGGCCCAAGCAGCTGCGCTTGAGCACGCCGCCAACGTCCGGCGGCACTACGCCGATGCGCTGAACGGGCAGGCTCGTGCGGGCGTTGAACTCGATCAGATCTTGTCGGCCACCGACGGCTGTCACGGCTACAACTCCACCGCCATGTATCGCGACGAAGCCAGTACCGACCAAGAACGTGAGGTTCTGCGTCTCCTGCAGGTGGCCACTCTGCAAATCGTCGGCTGACGGTTTCATCCCTGAGCGGGAGGAATCGTCGGGGTCACAGAGCGTGATTGCGCCTTGTTTGGCGGCGGTCCAGCTCAACGCGGCGGGTCGTGGTCTAAACGGCCCACGCGTGCAGAATATCGCCACATCCAGCCCTTCTTTGTCCGTTCTTGACCGTTTCTAGGCCAAACGATTCGGATTTCAAAAGCTCACGCGAAGTGCTTGAACTGTAATGAACCGCTTCATTACCCTGCATAGGTGAGTTGCGGATCTAGGCGGAGGTAAACGGATGAAAGTATCTACGGCAGGCATTAAATTGATCGCATGCGGCGCTTTGGTGGCGTTTGGTCTCACGGTCGGCTCGGGCACGGCTCACGCCGCTCTCGTGCAGCCGACAGCTGACCAGTGCAAGTCGTACGCGCAGGAAGCTATCGATGAGGGTGAAGACGAGACGCTCGCTCAAGAGCTGGTCGAGCACGACCTTGATCCGAACGGCTGCCCGGCTGGCCCAGCCCCGGTACCCACTGCCGATTGCCAAGAAACCATCGACTACGACGGTGACTACGACTGCACGCCGGCGCCCGTTCCGACGCCGGTTCCCGATTGCCACGACACCATTGACTACGACGGTGACTACGACTGCACCGAGAAGCCGACCGTCGCAGCGGTAACTGACGACTCGTCAAGCAAACCCGCCGTATCGAGTACACCCGTCGCAGCCGTGCAGGGCGTGACAGTTTCCAACGCCGTTCCCGTCGCCGCAGCTGCTGTGACTCCGGCCAAGGCCGCAACCGCACCTGTACTCGCCGCCGCTGCGACCCCTGTCGCCACTGTGACCGTTAAGACGCTTCCCCGGACCGGTGGTGACGTCTCCGGAATCGTTCTGCTGGCCCTGGCTAGCTTCGGAATCGGTGGAGCCCTGCTGCGAGTCGATAAGCGTCGTCGCCGAACTGCGTGACCCTTCTGATTGAAGCCACGGCGCCCCCGATGCGGAAGCATCCGGGGGCGTTGGCTTTTATCTGGGGGCTTTACCGGGGTTCATCGCCGAAGCCGTCCAGATGGGTGGAATGCCACGTCCAGGCGCTCTGGATGATTTCGTCCAGACCGTAAACCGGAGTCCACCCCAGAACCTGCTTGGCCGCCGCGTTGTCGGCGAAGACCTGGATGGGGTCACCCGCACGACGTGGAGACAACGTCCGAGGAATACGCACGCCCGAAATGCGCTCGGTGGTGTCCAGTACCTCCCTCACCGACGAGCCGACGCCGGTGCCCAGATTGATGGCGATAGTGGTTCCGCCATCTTCGAGATACCGCAACGCCAGCAGGTGGGCGGCGGCCAGATCGTCGACGTGGATGTAGTCGCGGATGGCTGTGCCATCGGGGGTGGGGTAATCGGTGCCGAACACTTCGACCGGCCCGCGTCGCTCCAGCGCGGCCTTCATCACGATGGGCACGAGGTTGAGGCTGAGCGTCCAGTCCTCGCCAATGCCACCCTCCATCGACGCCCCGGCCGCGTTGAAGTAGCGCAGGCTGACCGAGGTGACGTCGTGGCACCGGTCGTACCAGTGAAGGATCTTTTCGAACATCAGCTTCGACTCACCGTAGGGACTTTCCGGTCCGAGCGGCGCCTGCTCGTTCACCGGCACGACCTCAGGCGTGCCGTACACCGCGCATGTGGAGGAAAAGACGATACGCGTGACGCCGGCCGCGTACGCAGCGTGAAGCATCGCGTGCGCGTGGGCGACGTTGTTGTCGAAATAGCGTTCGGGTTGTTCCATCGATTCGCCCGCAGCTTTGTAGGCGGCGAAGTGGATGATGCTGTCGACGTCGTGGTCGGCAATGGTCTTGGTGATGAGCGATTGATCGGAGATGTCGCCCTTGACGAACGGAACGTCAGGGATCGCTTTGAGGTGTCCGTACTCAAGGCTGTCGAGCACCACGACATCCCGGCCGGCTTCTCGCAGGGCGCGCACGGTGTGGGAGCCGATGTAGCCGGCACCCCCGGTTACCAGTACAGCCATGATGTTCTCTCCTCGATCGAAATGACCCGCCACGGTACCAAGGGTGGCTTGGTGATGTCAGAGCGCTGTGGCGGAGAACTTCAGTCGGAGGTGGGAAGAGCCCTTCGCTTGCGGTTCACCAGCACGAGAGCGCCGCCGACCAAGCACGCCACGCCAGCAACGGTGAGGGTGCCGCCGATGTTGCCACCCGACTTGGGCAATGTGCCCGACGCGGCGACGGCTGCCTTCACGGCGACCGGGTTTTGGGCCGGGGTGACGGTTATACCTCGCACAGTGGGATCGGGACAGGTGCCGCCACCCGATTTTGCCAACTCGGATGCGAAGTCGGTTTTATTCGTTACGGCGTTCTGGGCGATGATCGCACACTCGTCCGCCGTCGGGTCCCCGGGCGCTGCCGTGGCAGCACTGGCGCCCATTGAGAGAACAGCCGTCGCCGCCATGAGTACGACACAAGCCCATATGCGCGTGCTTTCAGCCATTTTCTTCACAGTCAACCTCCGAAGTCTTCCTACGTAATCTAGAAGATTTACCGAATGTATGGAACAGGTCAAACGGACCAGGGAGAGGCACGCGCGATACTGTCGGGTTACCGATGTCCGTGGGTATGTGGCGAGAGGCCGTGATACCTGAGCCACAGACCTTGCAGAGGGTGGCGAGGCAGTGCGAATGTCGGTTGCCAAGATCTCGTTAGAAATGGGCGCACCACATGTTGAACAACGCAATTGACGCAGCGTATGAGGCGTCAAATGGCGAGCCCCCCCGACCAGAAGTTGCTCGCGTCGGCCCGTTGCCGCCCACGGACAGGCTGCTTTGCGGCATTCCAAGGGGTCGGGCCGAGTTGGCCGAGTCCTTGCTGGCGGCGCGGGCGAGTCTATGGAAGGCGCTGGACGAGACACGCTTCATCGAGGGCAAGCTTCGATCTTTCGCGGAGCGCGGCGGATGCGTCGTGTTCGAACACACGGCGTCCGTGCTGGCACCCGGAGCCGATCCGGACATCGAGCTGACGGTCCGCATGGCCGAAGCCCCGGAGTGGCTCGACCGTATCGACCGGTTACGCAAAGAGATCCGCGCTCGCCAACAGGAGATGCGGGATCGGCGCGGCCCGTTCAAGCAGAAGAAGAATCGCGCCGGGTCTGCCCTCCTCGATCAACTCAGGGCCGAAATGGAAGTCGCCCGCAGCAGCCTGGGCACGTGCGAACGAGACGGACTCGCGGCAGCCACCGAACGTCGCCGTCGGCTTGGCCGAGATCTGGCAGGAAGCCGGATGTCGCTTGCCGAGCTTGATCGGCTCTCGTCGGACGAGAGCGAGTTGCCGTGGGATCTTGGTCGGTGGCAGACGTGGGAGCCCACCGGTTCATCGGCCCTCTCCGAAGTCCGCGTCGGAACTCTGCAGGAGGACCTGTCCGGTGACCTGCTCGACCTGCCTCTCGTGGTGCCCTTTATCGGTGCCGGAAAGCCCTTGGTGCTGGCCAGCCAAGGCGACGAACAGCACAAACAGGCAGCGGCGCTGATGCAGTCCCTCGTCGTGCGAACAGTTGCCATGCTCCCCCAACAGGCCCGCTACACCTTGCTCGATCCTGCCGGGAACGGGCTGGCCTTTCCTATGGCTCGCAACATGCCCCGGGTGTCTCTCGGAACCGGGGACATACGGCGCGATCTCGATGATGTCACCCGTGAGATTCAAAGGGTGATCCGCACCTATCTCGATCCGAGCCGTCCTTCCTTCGAAGACATTCCCGACGAAATGCGTCTTGCCGAGTGCTATCACTTCGTCTTCGTCGCCGACTTCCCGAACGGCTACGACCTGCGGGCGCGCGAGGCACTTCAGGCCATCGCCCGTACGGGGCCAAACGCGGGCGTCTACGTCGTGTTGCACCTCAACCGGGACAAGGAGCGTCAATTCGCGGGTGATCCGGAGCAGACCAGCCTGGAAGGCGCCCACGTCATCGACATGGCGGAGACCGCTGTTCACGTTGGTGAGACGATAGGCACGGTTGTGTTCGACGAGGCCCCGTCAGTCTCCCTGCAGGAGCTGATATTCAGTCGGATCAGCCTGGTACCGCCGCGTGACCAACCCATAGCGTGGGACGATCTCAACGCTCTTGAGGAGGACGACTGGTGGAAGGAATCGAGCGATCAGCTGATCTCGGCTCCCGTTGGACGTCACGGTGCCAACCAACCGCTCAGCGTCCGGTTCGGGACCGACCAATGGGAACAGCGGGCCTGCGTCCACGGGATCCTCGGCGCGATGCCCGGCGCCGGCAAGTCGACGTTCTTCCACAACCTGATCAGTGCGTTGGCCATTCGCTACAGCCCCGATGAGCTTCGATTCCTGTTGATCGACGGAAAGTTCGGGGTCGAATTCCAACCGTACGTTTTCCTCCCCCACGCGTCAGTTGTGTCACTGCGCACATCACCTGCAATGTCGCGAAGCGTGCTGTCCGATGCCGTCGCCGAAATGGCTCGTCGCAACGGCATCTTTGCCCGGTCCGGTGTGGTGGATCTGCCGGGCTACCGGCAGCGCCACTCACCGGAGGGAAATCTTCCCCGCCTGCTGTTGATCATCGACGAGTATCAGCAGCTGTTCGACGGTGACCGCGATGGTGAGGCTTCGGCCAACTTGCTGCGGCTTTCGCAACAGGGACGGAGCTCTGGCATCCACATGTTGCTGGCATCGCAGCGCTTCGACACCGCTGGGATGCTCCATCGGGCCGACATTTTCGGCAACATGCACCTGAGAATCGCGATGCAGCTTGCGCAGGCCGATGCAGCGACCCTCACCGATTTTGGCATCAAGGGCCGACGACTCATTGCGGCCACGTGTGATCGCACCGGTCGGCTGGTCATGAACGAGCGCGCCGGAGACGACGAAGCGAATGTGGCGGGCAAAGCCGCGCTCATCGATAGCACCCGTCGTGATCAGATCATCGCCGCGCTCGCCCGCAAGGCGTCGGCTTCGGTCGGCTCGTCCCGGGCGCGCACGGTGGTGTTCCACGGTCAGGCCCAGCCCGATTTCATCATGAACCCGCACGTCCAGGAGTTGGTCAGTCGCAATTGTTGGCGAGATGCGGTCGAACTCGAGAAATTTGCCCGTACGCCCGTCGAGCGGGTCGGACTCGGCGAGAGCGACTGGCTGGCGGCCGAACGCCCACTTGCGTTTTTCGTCGGCCAGGAATTCAACGTACGTGGGCACTCCTCGGTCGTGGTGCGACGGCGAGCAGCCGAGAATGTCCTCATCCTGGGTGAGCACCACGTCGTACGCATTGCCCTGGCGACGACCACATTGGTGAGCGCGGCGCTCGTTGCATCGCCACCTGACCTCAAGATCTGGGTTTCCGATCGCAGCATCGAGTCAACGCCGTGGTCGAACGCGCTTGAAAGCGTCACGACATCGCTGGCCGCCTTGGGATACGATGTCTCCTTCGGTCGGGACAACGCCCACGCAGAAGGGCTGATTCAGCGAGCGGTGAAGGAGGTCGAGCGGCGAGCTGCTATGCCGGAATCGAAACTGCTCGGCGAGCCAAGCGTCGTGTTCCTTCTCCAACAGCCCGACCGGGTCACGTCGTTGCGACGCCTGAGCGACGACTTCGGGCGCAGAGAGTCCGAGGCAGGCGTGGCGCTGCGGAGGCTCCTCGCCGATGGTCCTACACTTGGCATTCATGTCGTGCTTGCGGTTCCGTCACTGGGTGTGCTGCGAAGCGTCGTCGCTGACCGGGTGATCCAGTCCGAGGTTCGCCATCGTCTCGTGCTTCAGATGTCGGAGGATGATTCTTTTGCGCTGGTCCGCTCGGCCCTTGCGTCGAAGTTGCAAGTCGATGGGGATCGTCCGATAGCGGCCCTCGCCTTCGACAGCCATTCACAGTCGACCGTTCGCTTCAAGCCCTATTCGCTTTCGCTCGACGACGGAGAGATGGGCAACCCGTCGGGCCGGCTCGACCTCATGTCCCAAGTGGCGCGGATTGTGCGGCAGCTTGCAGACCGGATTGGATGAGACCGACGGTCCCACGTCCATGAACGAGACCATCTCCGCCACGCACGCAGCGCACATCCTCATGGCAGGCGAGGATCTGCTTGAGGAGCTCGACCGATGGTCGGCCTACGCCCGCGCGGCCGAGGACGAAGCCCGGTACGCCGCTACCCAGACTACCTCTCAGGTCGCCGTCGCAGGCAGAAGCGCGGCCGTGGTGCGTGATCGGGTCGAACGCAACAACGGGGACCTCGCAGCACAGGAGGCCTACCTGAACGAAGCCGCCGCGGATGCTGCAGTGGCGAAGAAACGACTGGGGGAGCGTCGGGACAGTTGGTTGCATACGCAACTGATGGCGAACGAAGCTGTCTACGCATGGTCCGAGGAACTTGCGATCTCCGAGAAGCGGCTCTTCGGATTGCGGTCACGACTTCGCCGCACCATTCGCCAGCACGATGCGGTGGTCCTTGGCGCCGAGAACCGATCGTACACCGAGAACCTCTACCGCCGAATTTTCGAGCGTGGCTACGGCGATGATCAACCGAGCACGCTTGAGATGCAGGCAATGATGTCAACTCTGCGGGTCGAGATCGCTGCGGCCGAGGACCAGGCCGAGCGGTGTGGGGCGGCGCTTGCCGCGGCGTCCAAAGGCCTGGATCTTGCCACCGATGCCCTGGCCGAGATCAACAGGAATCTTCGGAGCGTCGAACTGTCCGGCGATTACATCGCAGGAGCGCGCCAGGCGTGCCAGACCGTGCGCAACTTGGTGGCAGGGCAGCACCAGTCTGTCGAAGACCTTGCCAAGGACTCTTGGCAAGCTCATCGTTGTCTGGAACAGGCGAACTACGTGTTGAGCGCGGTTGGTAGCGCGTACGACGACGCCCTGCGCCACCTCTTCGATGCAAGATCGCTCGTGCTCGAAAGAATTTCGTCGCTCAAAGACGTCCTCCAAGCCGACAATGAGGTCGTCCGATGAATCGCGAGGTTCTCAACCGTCTTCGCGCTCAGACCATTGTCTTGAGCGATCTACCCACGGAGGTACTTGGCCGATCACGGGACGACGCACTCACCGAGGTGGAACGCACACACCTGCGACCGTTGAACGAGGCCGCCATCGACCTTCTGCGTCGATTGTCGCAACACGCCGATTTCGTCGAGGAAGCAACGCGTCTGGCGGCGAAGGGCAGACGACGCGGCGACGAGACCTTGCGGATGGAGGCGACTATTGCGTCTGAGATCGACCGCATCGTCGACGATCTCGCAACGGCGAATGGGCACGTGTTCCTGGCCATGGGGGTGGAGCAGCAGTATCGCCATCGTGAACTTGCCGTGCTGCGGTTGTTACATGAAGCCGAGCAGATTGGCACCGGCCCGGCGGCAACATAAGGCCCAACAGATCGGGGCACACGCCCAAGACTGTCAGTTTCGTCCAGCTAGTGTAATCGCGATGACGCGTCTATCGACACGAGGCCGGGCTGGTCGACCCCGTTGGTGATCAAGACGAAGAGGTTGCGCCGAGCGCGCCGCATCGCCGTTGCAGTCTTTCTCTTCGCCTTCGTCTGCTGGTTAGGTTTTTGCGCGCACCTCGGCTTGTCGGCCAAGGCGCATCTGCTGAAGGCACAGGAGCATCTCCGAACGTTGACATCGGGAGATGGTTCCCTCAAATCGATGGTGGACGGCGACCAATCCTTGCTGCTCCAGGCCCAAGCCGAGTTGTCGACCGCTCACCAGGACCTCAGTTCGCCCGCCTTGGGGATAGCTGCGCCGATGCCATTCGTGGGGACGCAGGTGCGTTCGGCCAGGGCGTTGACCACGACGGCGAAAAGGCTGGTGGACGCCGCGATGATAGCGAGCATCGACCTGACCCCGCAGCGCCGCATGGGGATATCGCGCATCGATCTGCTCGATCGGGTTGCCGTTGCCGGCCAGCACCTGGCGGCGGCGGTGAACGGGAGCAGTCTCGGCCCCTCGGGTGGTTTGATCACCCCGTTGGCGGATGCGCGCAATGAGATGTCACGGCAGTTGGTTGCGATCAAGACGCCGCTCGACCGGACAAACGCAGCCATCCCGGGCCTGAGACAGATGCTGGTCGGTCCGACCCATTTTTTGCTGGTGGCCGCCAACAATGCCCAAATGGCGTCCGGGTCGGGGCTCCCGCTGGCCGTCGCCCCGCTCGACATAGCCGACGGGCAAATGCACGTCGGAGCTTTCGACTGGTCTGCAGCCATCGACGTACCCGCCGGGTCGGTGCCATTACCCAACGAACTGGCCGATCTGTGGGCGTTTGCTACCCCTCAGGACACGATCCGCCGCGCCATCGTCACGCCAAGATTTCCGGTCAGTGCCAAGCTCATCACTGATCAGTACCGTGCCGCCACGGGGCGAATCGTCGATGGCGTGATGCTGATCGACATCGTTGGCCTTCAGAAACTGGTGGCTGCAGCGGGAACTCCCGGTGCCTCAACGTCGATACCGGCCGACCAAATCATCCCCGAACTGATGAACGGGCAGTACTTGAAGGTGGACTACGGCAGCCCCGACGGCATCGTCGAACGCAAGGAGAGACTGGGCGACGTCGCCCGATCCGGTGTATCGACGCTGCTCGACCCGAACGCCAGCCTGGTCGGTTTGTCGACCGCGCTGGGCGCAGCGATCGCCGGTCGGCACCTGCTGTTGTGGTCATCGGCCCCCGCCGTGCAGCACGCGTTCGTCAGTCTCGCCGCTGACGGAGATCTGGTGGACACCTCCGTGGCCGTCAATCTCCAAAACGAGGCATCCAACAAGCTCGACTGGTTCGTTCGCGTCGGTGCCAAAATGACCGCCAGCCAAGCAGCGAACGGCGACAGGAACATGACCGTCGAAGTCGACATCACCAATATTGTTCCCGACGGGCAACCGGCCTACGTGGCAGGCCCATCCCTGAGAATCCTGTCCTATGGCGATTACGTGGGTTATCTCACGATCAATGTCCCGGGCGCAGCCACCAATCTCCATCTCGGTGACAATTCACCCCTGATTGTCGCTGGGTCGGACGGACCTACGTCGACCATTGGACAGCTCGTCAGTATCAAGAGAAACGCCGGTACCAAGGTCACCTTTATGTTTACTCTCCCGGCTAGTATGACCACTCTCCGTGCTGAGTCCAGCGCCCGATATCCTGCAATTTCCTGGGGTTGGGCCCAGGAAACCTGGACCGACGAGCGGGCCCACACCGTCTTTCTATCGAGTGCTGCGGGGCTTTCTCGACCTTCGTGACAAGCGTCGCAGTGCCGTTGAACTGGAGAAATGCTGAAGAGGCCCATCAGTTCTGGCGACAACGACCGGCATCGCGTTCCCCCACGGTCCATGGTCCGAAAGCCCCCTTGATGTTTTTAGTTTACTTTCCTATGCTTCCGCGGACAGGCGCAAGGATTTCACGGGCGGTGAGTATGGCTCTTAAAATAGAGGTCGAAACGGATGGCGGTACGGTCTCATGGGACGGTGCTGTACTGCCATCGGCAGGCGTGACGCGGTCCGGCCGCCGAAGAATGTTGTTGATTACCGGAGATGGCGTCGCCCTCACTGTGGCGCTCGGTATCGCACTCGTGCTTTTCGCCAAGCCGGCCGCCGGGCTGCCCGCTCTTTCCCGGGCAACGATGCTTCAGGCCTTGGTGTTCGTGCCTGTTCGTCTGCTGTGCTTCGCGCACCTCGGTCTCTACCAGTCCCGCCGGGTCGCCACCCACAGGGCCGAAATGACCAAGGTGGTCAACGGGCTGCTTTGGGGCTTCTTGATCGAGGCCGGGTTCGGATTCATGGTCAAACAGCCTCCGCCACGGTCGTGGAGCGTGATCGTTGTCGGGTTGTCTCTCGTTATGGTGTCGATCGAGCGCGAAATCATGCGCAGCCACTTTTTCCGTCTTCGACGATCCGGCCGCATGTCGAGGGCAGTACTCGTCATCGGCAGCGGCCAGGCCGCCCGGGATGCAGCCTTCATGGCCCAGTCCGACCGCAATCGTGGCGTCGAAATCGTCGGCTACGCCGATGACCTTCGCCCGGTTGGGGACTATGTCGATGAAGATCGCATCGTTGTCACCGACCTCGACGGGCTGGTGTCCTACGCCCGAAAGATCGGAATATCCGGGGTCGTCGTGCCGAGCAACGAGGTATCGCGACCGAAAATGGCCGCCATCCTGCGTGAACTCGCATGGGAGGGCGTCTTCGTCGACGTCACATTCGGCGTCGATGGGATAGATCCGGAACGCACCTTCGCCCGGTCGATCGGCCAAACCCTTTCGGTCGTCATCGAACCGATCACCAATTCAGGTTGGCGCCCCATCGCCAAACGCCTCACCGACATCATCGTGGCAACGGCAATGCTTATCATCACCAGTCCGCTTCTCCTGCTCACGGCCCTTTGCATCCGGCTTGAAGGCGCCGGTCCCATACTTTTCCGCCAGGCTCGAGCGGGCTGGAACAACAAAGTGTTCTTGTGCCTCAAGTTCCGCAGCATGGTCAACAACGCCGCCGAGCACGAATTCGCGGAATGGCAGATCGAGACCTACGGCGGCTTGGCCATCAAGTCGAAGGCCGATCCGCGGATCACACCGGTCGGCCGATTCATTCGTCGTTGGAGCATCGACGAACTGCCACAGCTCTTCAACGTCTTGAAGGGTGACATGAGCCTGGTGGGCCCTCGGCCTCTACCGCTGGATGATGTCCTGCTCACCGAGTGGCACCCCATTCTCGACCATCGGCACCGTGTCCGCCCTGGCCTCACCTGCACCTGGCAGGTATCCGGGCGGAGTAACACCACCACTGACGAGCGAAAACGACTCGATGTTTTCTACGTCGACAACTGGACGTTCTGGAGTGACATGATGATCCTTGGCAAAACGGTTGGCGCCGTTGTACGAGGCGAAGGCGCGTGCTAAGACATTCCGGCGGTCGCGTCGACCGCAGAAAGAGAAGCCGCTCATGACGAGTGGACGAAGAATATTCGTAGCGGGGCACCGAGGGCTGGTCGGTTCAGCACTTGTGAACGCGCTGCGGCAAGACAGCGACGACCAGTTGCTTCTTGCGACCAGAGCCGAACTCGACCTGCGAGATCAGAGCGCAGTCAACGCATGGTTCGCTAGAAATCGTCCCACGCATGTCTACCTTGCGGCCGGAACGGTCGGCGGCATCAGCGCCAACTCGGCGCGGCCGGCCGAGTTTTTGTACGACAACCTCATGATCCATTCCACCGTCGTGCACGCCAGCTATTTGAACGATGTACAGAAGCTGCTGTACCTCGGAAGCTCTTGCATCTACCCCCGACTCGCTGCGCAGCCGATCACCGAAGAAGAACTGCTCACCGGGCCGCTTGAGCCCACGAATGAGGCCTACGCCATTGCGAAAATCTCCGGAATCAAGTTGTGCGACAGCTACCGAAAGCAATACGGCGCCAATTTCATCTCGGCCATGCCCACAAACCTGTATGGTCCGAACGACAACTTCGACCTCGAATCAAGCCACGTCCTGCCGGCCATGATCCGCAAGTTCCACGATGCCCGTGAGCGTGGCGACAGCACGGTGGAGTTGTGGGGAACCGGTAGCCCTATGCGTGAATTCCTTCATGTCGATGACCTCGCCAGCGCCTGCTTGTTCCTGATGGAGAACTACGAGCAACCCGGTCCAATCAATGTCGGCACCGGTGTCGACGTAACTATCAAAGAACTGGCGCACCTCATCCGCAACGAGGTGTTTCCCGATGCCGAAATACGGTTCGACGCGTCGAAACCCGACGGTACTCCACGAAAGCTGCTCGACGTCTCCAAGCTGCGAGACCTCGGTTGGCAGTACTCCACCCCGCTTCAGGACGGCATTCGCTCGACGTATCGGTGGTTCGTGGCGAACTTCAACGCCCGCAGTACGAACGCGCCGTTCGCCGAGGCTGCGCCTCGGTGAGTAACGACAAACCAAGAATGCTGCTCATCCACGATTTCGTGGGTTACGCGTTCACCATTCAGCTGGCGGAACTCCTCGGCGACGAGGTGGAGTACGCGTACTGCGCCACGTACGCGTCACCGAAGGGTGACAGCAGCAGCTCGCACATACCCGTCCACGCCATTCACACCAGCCGTGGATTCGAAAAGTACGGTCCGAGACGAATACTTTCGGAAATCGAATATGGCTTGCGAGCCTCCGCGCTGGTGCTTCGTAACCGGCGAGCCACTGTTGTGTCGGCCAACTGTCCGATCGTCAGCCAACTGATCCTGTTTCTTGCCGCAAGACTGGTCCGCGGCTCGTTCGTCTTTTGGTTGCAGGACATCTTCGGGTTGGCGCTGAAGAGTGACCGCTTCGAAAGGGAACGGCGGTCGTACAAGCTCGCTGCCCGCGGCATCGGAGCAATCGAGCGCTTTCTCCTCCGCCACGGCAACCGGGTGTTATGCATCAGTGAGGAATTTGCCGACTACGTCGAAGGGCTCGGCGTACCGAGCGGCAAGATCGAAATCCTTCGGAACTGGGGGGACATCGACGCCGTGTCGCCGGGACGTTGCGAGAACTCGTGGTCGGCTTCGGTCGGTCTCTTGAAACGTCCACGGTTTGTCTACTCCGGAACCCTCGGCCTCAAGCACGACCACACGTTGCTGCTCGACCTCGCCAGAGCCCTCGCCGGGGTTGGCGGCGAACTGGTCGTTGTGACCGAAGGTGTCGGCGCTGATCGTCTTGCGGCCGACCGAGCAGACCTGCCTCTCATCCTGCTGCCCTATCAGGATGCGCGCCTGGTCACAGATGTCCTGGCCAGCGCCGACGTTCTCGTGGTACTCCTGGAAGCGGACGCTACCGAGTACTCGGTACCCTCCAAGGTCGCGACATACCTCTGCGCAGGTCGACCGATTCTGGGGTCTCTGTCCGTGCGTAACGATGCCGCCCGGCGAATTCTCGAGGCCGGAGCCGGCATCATCGTCGACCCCGACGACCGGATCGGTTTCATACGGGAGGCCCTCGTCCTGTGCGCAGCCGATGCCAGCGAACGGGAACGAATGGGACGGCGTGGCCGAGCATACGCCGAGCGGGAATTCGCGCCAGCGGCCATCTCCGCTGCATTCCTCCACGCGGTCTTTGCGGGCAGCGGCCTCCAGCGCTTGGATCTCGTTCCTCGTGCCCAATGAGCGTCGGGAATTTGGTTACGTTCTCGCTTCCCAAACGGCTTCGAGCGGGTCCAACGTGCTACCGCTGGCCGCTGCGCAGGTCTGCGGACCGGCATGCCTCGGCGGTATTTCCGTCGTCTTGACGTTCTACCAGGTCGGTCTCGGGCTCTTCCGATCGATCTTCGCCGATGTGTCTCTTGCCAACCCCGAGACTGAAATGCTGCCTCGCCTTCGTATGACCGTGGTGATTTCATCGGTGCTTTCCGTCGTCAGCGTGCTGATCGGCCTCGCCTGGTTTCCCCATCTTCGTGGTCCACTGTCGGTGCTGGCCCTCGCCTTTCCCTTGCTCTTCGCGCAGGACATCATCCGCTACCGGGCCTTCGTCGTTCGGCGAGCGCTTCCTGCTGCGATCACCGACATCGTGTGGCTTGTGGTCTTCGCCGCGGAACTTGGGATCATCTGGGCGTTTCACCACACGTCCACACTCTCCCTGATCGCCACCTGGGTGGTCGCCTGCGCGGTGTCGATCGGGCCGGGGGTGCTGGCCGAGGAGCGCATGATGCGACGAAGGTTGCCGGCGATCAATCAGCCGTTGCCCACCCGTTCGCCCGGACTGCGCCTGGCCGACATTGGCAACGCGTCCCGGATCATGCGGGCGCAGTACGTCGGCGAATTCGGCATCGGTTTGCTCATGTCTATCGGACCGTCGGCCGCAGTAGGGGTTGTCGGTGGCACGGTACGTTACGGGCTGTTACGACTCGGTCAAGCACTCCTCGGACCGGCAGCAGTTCTCTACGCCGGGCTCTGCAACTACTTCACGCCGCGCATTGCCGTTCGTCGGGGCACCTCCCTGACAGACGAGATCCGGATCAGCTTCTTCACGGTGCTCACGGTCGTTGTCTGGGGTGCTGTGCTGCTCGGAGCGATTGCGTTCGTTGCGCCGCGGTTCGGCTCGAAGAGCTGGGCTGACTTGCACCCGTGGGTTCTCGCGGTCAGCGCGGCCTACGCCGCTCAGTCCTTGAGTGGCGGTGCGTTCGCCGGTATGCGCGCCCGCGGTATGCAGCCCATGGCCCTGCGACTTCGCGTTGTGGCCGCAGTGGCGCTCACGACCACAGCAGGGCCGATGTTCGCCCGCTGGGGTGTCAGCGGTTACGCGTGGTCCATGGTGGGCGAGGGAGTCATCATAAGCTCGGTGGCCTGGTGGCAGCTGTCGCGAGCCGTGAGGGTGTCATGATGCAACAAGACTCGAAGTCGATTCGTTTGCCGATACGGCTTTTGGAACTCGGCGTGGCCACGAGCGCCCTGACCGTCATGCGGATCGGACCACTCCAGATCAGCGATATCCTGCTCTTCGGCGCTCTCTGCGCCCTGCTGCTGGCGGGGCGTCGACACCAGGAGTACACCGCGGAGGCGCGTGAGCGTATTCGCAACGGGCTAGCCGTGACCATCATCGGCATCATCCTTACAGCTCTGATAACCGAGTTTGCCGCCGGCCAGGGCTACTCCAGCCTCAGTGTGGCCCTTCGCTTCGGATCGGTGCTGGTTGCTTTCCCGTACCTGCTCAGCGCGGCAGTGATTCCCAAAGCTGAACTGAAACGTCTCGCTCTGTTCCTGTGTCTGTCAGGGGCGGTCAACGGCACGATCGCCGCGCTCGATCAGTGGGTCGGCACCAACATCGGTCCGATGAAGTACACCTGGAATGCCTATCGCCCGCTGGCCATCGCTCGGGCCGTGGGTATGACCGAACATCCCAACCTGCTCGGGTACAGCGGTGCCGTGACGGG
>JANNZM010000136.1:0-28480 GCA_031410595.1 Actinomycetes bacterium
CTCACGGGTGTTGAACCACAGCTGGCGGTGACCCGAGCCACGGATGGTCTCGACGGTGAACTTCTTGGTATCGGCCAGTACGGCGGCACCGAGTGTCGGGTTGAACTGGATGAGTGCGTCGGCCGCGCCACCCTGGAGGCCACTCATCTGGGTGGCGATGTCATCGGAAAAGATGAATTGCAGCTTGTCCAGGTACGGCTTGCCGCCCCACCAGTCGTCGTTGCGAACGAACGTGGCGCCCGTAACGGGGTCATAAGAATCGAGCTTGAACGGGCCGGTGCCAACCTTGACCTTGTCGATCGTGGTGCCTAGGGCAAACGACTTCGGGGTGATGACCGACTGTGGGTTCCAGTGCGAAACAAGGTAAGGGAACTGACCATTCGCCGCCTTCAGCGTGACGGCGACCGTGCCTGCGTCTACTGCCTTGGAGGCACCCGCGTCGACGGACGCCTTCAGGTTGCTACCGGCCAAACGGTCGATCGTGGCGACGACATCGTCGGCAGTGAACGGCGAACCGTCGTGCCACTTCACGCCCTTGCGAAGATTGAACGTCCAGACACTGCCGTCAGCGTTCGACGACCACTTCTCGGCGAGCATGGGAGCGAGTTCGGCGCCTTCGCCGGGGCCGCACAGGTACTCACACGCCGTCGTGACAATGGTGTAGCTGCCGAGGTTTTCCATGGCCACCGGATCAAGGGGGCCGCCGGGCGTCTGCGCGGCAATACGGAGCGTGCCGCCAGGCTTGATGGCGCCAGCAGCCGCGGCTGCCGTTGTGGCCACACCGGCTGTCGTGGCCGCACCGGCTGTCGTGGCTGCACCGGCTGTGGTGGCCGGGCCAGCAGTAGTGGCCGCGCCAGCGGTCGTGGCAGACGACGAACCTTTGCTGCTGCCACAGGCCGAGATGATGGCGCCCATGAACGGTACCGTTAGGCCGAGCACAGTTCCACGCCGCACAAACTCGCGACGATTGATGCGACCCTGCGCAAATGACTCGATGTGGTCCAACTCGATCGGACCCACACTGCGGCGGGCTTGGTCAAAGTCCTTAAAATTCATTCCTGAACATCCCCCTCGGATCGTCGTCGGACATTCGGCCGACGTCTACAGAATACGCCACCCAAGTGCGACCAGGTACCGCACGCACTAAGACGAAACGATTGTACCGCAAATTCATGGTGACGCCCGCCACAGCTTGCCCGACGAGGCAGAAGGAGTTCAACGGTCGGTTTTTGGCGGGACGTGCTCTCGAGCTTTCGTGATCAGTGTCGAGACACCGCTGTATGCCTGGCGACCGAGCGGCTCGAAACCGGTGATGGCCAAGCGCTGCAACGCGGGTTGCAGCGATTCCATCTGCACCACCTGCTTGAGTGCTTGGTGAAGACGCGCACGATGTTCATGGTTGGCTGCAACCAGGGGAAGGCAGGGGACGGTCGGGCCCGACCCGACCCGGCGAACGGCGGCAACCTTGTCGGGTGCCGTTCGGCACAAGATGTCGAAGCTCACGGCGTCAATCGACGCGAGCGAGGCCAAACCTGAGGCAACGGCGGCCAAGCTGTATCGATGGCCACCCGTGATCATCGCTGAAACCGGACCAGAGTCCATCCCGTCAGGGCGCTCTTCGGCCAGAAAATGGGCGAGGCTCACGTAGCCCGACAGGCTGTCCCAACTGTTGATCGCCAGCGGTCCATACGACGGCTGCAGCGGTTCGATAATCACACTTTGGTAGTGGCTGCCGTCCCCCACTCCGACTGCCGTCGTGAACACCCCGACGACCGTCACCTCATCCAGCGTTTCTACGAGGGGAAAGCCACAGGTCTGGCTGAGGACGAACGCTCCCGATCGCCAATGCCGGTGCAAATCATCGGGACGCAGGCGTACCGGGTCGGCGCCGATGCGTTCGGCGATGGCAACCCAGAGCGCATCGACATCGGACTCGACCCCCGGCAGGTCATACATGGGGAGTGAGCCACGACCAATCACAGATTCAGTTTGCTAGAGACTGGCCGCAGTCTTTTGATCGCGAACTCGAACGGGTTGGCAGAACGGGTGAAATGCATAGCGGCGAACAACCTCGCGATAGCCGTCGTACACACCGGCACCGCTTCGAGCCAACTCAATCGCGCCCATATCTCGGCCGACCGCCGGGAGGGCAAACCAGGGCGCCCCGGGAGCAGCGTGATGCGCGAGGTGGAGATTGTTGTTGAGGAAGAGCAGCGAGAGCGCTGGGTTCGTGAGCACCATGGCCGACTGCGGTCCCGCATCAACCGCACGGTGTTCTACGAAGCTGCGCAACAGCGTTATCGAGGAGCCGCCGTAGACAAAGCCGAGCAGGTAGATCCACAGCGGGAGCCCGAGCGATCGCACCACGACAACCACGGTCGCAACGCCTACGAGGTGTTTCACCCAAGCGGCGGCATGCCCGTTGCGTGGCAATTCGCGCAGGTCGTTTCCGATGAAGCGTCCGTTGTAGACAAGTGGCCCAAACAACATGCGTCCGAACAGCGTGCGCGTGCTCCGAATGAAGAAACGATGCGTGGTACCGGCGGTCGCCCACTGCTCGGGATTGACGTAAAAACTTTCGGGGTCTACGACAGGGTCGGTCAGCAGTTCGTTGCGGTGATGGTCGATATGCGTGGTCCGATAGCGGCAAAACGGCACCAGAAGCCCAAGCGGTGCCCAGCCCACCCACGTGGGCAGGTGCCCGTGAATCACCTCATGCTGTAGCGACCCGTACCACGCTCCGAGCAACGCTAGTACCAACAACAGCACCGGCGTCGGGACGTGGGCATGACCCGCCAACATGCCAAGCCAAAGCAAACCAATTGCAAATGCAACCACAACAGTCGGCCACCGCGAAACTCTCACCACCCTTTACTCTTCGGCATGTCAGGTTCCCAGACAAGGGACTCATCAGCACGTTGGCGTGACATAGCGCACCTATACACCCCAGTTGTGATGGATACGCAACGAACACGGTAGATTCGCAACATGATTGACCGTGCTGAGTTCCTGTCCGAGTTCCGCAGTCGTCTCTCCGAGGTCATCGCCCATTCCGGTCTGAGCCGGCAGGACTTCGCGGCCGCCGCCCAGATCGACCGCTCGACCCTTTCCCAGTTACTCTCGCCAACCAACCGGCGACTCCCCCGTTTGGAAACGATCACCGCCATTGCCCAGAGCCGTCAGGCCTCCATCGATTGGCTGCTCGGCCTGAGCCAGCAGGGCCCGCTGTCGGCCGAGGTCCTGCGTCAGGAGCTGACGCTGACACCCAAGGACCTCGCACCCGATGACGAGCAGTTGGTGGCCTGGTTCACCGAGGCTGCGGGCTACCGGGTTCGCCTGGTGCCCTCAACGTTGCCAGATCTGGTGAAGACGCAGGACGTCATCCGCCACGAGGTCGGTGACTTCACCACGGTGCACTCCGAACAGCGCATCGAAACCGTCGCCACTCGCCTGGCGTGGACCCGCCAACCCGACACCGAGATGGAGTGCTGCTCCAGTCGACAGTCTCTCGAGCTGTTTGCTCGCGGCGAGGGCATCTGGCGCGATCTCGCGTTGCCGGCGCGACTCGCTCAGTTGGATCAGATGATTGAGCTCACCGAGGAGTTATACCCCGCGTTCCGCTGGTTCCTGTTCGATGGGCTGCAACGCTACGCCGCACCCATAACCATCTTCGGGCCGAAGCGGGTATCGCTCTACCTCGGCCAGATGTATCTCGTGCTCACATCCACCGAACACATCCGCATTCTGAGCGCGCAGTTTGACGACCTCATTCGCGGGGCTGTCGTGCAGCCGAACGAGATTCCCAAACACCTTCGGGAGTTGCACGCCATGGCCCGAAAACGCGGGCGCTGATTCAATCGAGCACGTAGAGGCGTTGTTCTGTTCCGTAGCGGCGAAGGTTGGATTCGGCCACAAAGCCGAGTTCTTCGAGCACCAGACACGAACCCAGGTTGGCCGTACGCGAGAGCGATACGACCGGTCGTCGCCTCCGTCTACTGAGCGCTCGGATGATCGCACCAGTGGCCATCTCCGCGCCCCAATGGTCGGGGTGGATCCAGTAGACCAATTCCGGCCGGCCATCCGACCACCGCCAAAACCCGACCGAACCAATCGGCCGCCGCGCGCCGGCGACAAAGATCGACCAGTGGCGCCTGCCGAGACAGCCGAGCGACAGCCGTCGATACGCCGTCGGCAGCGAGCTTGAGCCACCCCCTTGCGTCAGGGTTCGCGGGTCGCGGTAGATATCGACGAGTCGCGGGACATGCCAGAGCCTCCGCCGCTTCAGAAGCAAGCGATCGGTGCCACTGCTCACCATGGGTGATGACCGAATTGGACGGTTCTGCCGAACAAACCCACATTGCAAACGCTAGCTGTGGTTGTGCCGCTACACGTCGTCGTGCGGGTGGCGCTGGGTGAAGAGGGTTCTTTTGACCTACTTCGGCTGCAGGCGAGCGGCCCCGTCAACCCGGATCGTCTCACCATTCATATAGCTATTGGTGATGAGTTCAGCCACCATCGAGGCCAGTTCCGACGCGTGGCCGAGCCGCTTCGGAAACACGACATCCTTCGACAGGCTGGCTTTGAACGCCTCCGACGCCTCACCCGTGCCGTAAATCGGGGTGTCGATCAATCCAGGCGCAATGGTGTTGACCCGAACGCCGATGGCGGCCAGGTCACGAGCGATCGGCAAGGTCATACCGACCACGCCGCCCTTCGAGGCCGAATAGGCAGCCTGGCCGATCTGACCATCGAACGCCGCGACCGACGCCATGTTCACAATGGCGCCCCGCTCGTTGTTCTCCAGCGGTTCGGTCTGCCCCATGGCCGTGGCCGCCAGGCGGATACAGTTGAAGGTACCGATGAGATTGATGCCGATCACCTTGGTGAAGATGTCAAGCGGATGGGCTGACGCGTACTGCCCGTCCTTTCCGACCGTGCGGGTTGCCCAACCGATACCGGCCGAGTTCACCAACGCCCGCAGCGGTCCCATCTCCTTGGCGGTCTCAACCGCGGCAATGACATCGTCGGTGTTGGTGACATCAACGCGGCAGAACGCCCCGCCGATCTCCGCCGCCACGGCCTGGCCTCGTTCCTCGTTGAGATCGGCAATCACCACCTTCGCGCCGCGTGCGGCCAGCGCTCTCGCCGCCGCCTCACCGATGCCCGAGGCCCCACCCGTCACAATTGCCGATACCTGGTTGATGTCCATGCGTGCACGATAGGTGAGGACAACGGCCGTACGGGAACTTCTGCAGCGTCATGCCGAAACGCCGGCCGCCTCGCTGTGCAACGCTGGGATGGTGTTCGCCGCTGCTGGTTCCGATGCCGTTGTTCGTTTCATCGAACGCTTTACCGGGCCGTGGCTCTACGTCGTTGCGTTCGTGCTCACGTTCGCCGAGACGGGCACCCTGTTTTTTCTCGTGCCCGGTGAGATCGGGCTTTTCGTCACCGGCGCGGCAGCGGGTGCGGGCAGCCTCAACATCTACGTCCTGGTCGTGGTCGCTTGCCTGGCGGCGCTGCTCGGCGACGCCACCGGCTTCTACATCGGAGACCGATTCGGGCACCGTCTGCAGCACGGCTGGGTCGGGCGCAAACTGGGGGAGACAAACTGGGTGCGCGCGCAGGATCTCATCCGTCGACGCAAGGGTCCGGTGATTCTCATCGGAAGATGGATCGGCTTTCTCCGCGCCATCATGCCCGCCACGGCGGGGATGTCAGAGATGACCTATCGGGAGTTTCTTCGGTGGGACGTGTTCGGAGCCATCAGTTGGGCAACGGCGTGTTCGGTCGGCGGCTACAAGCTGGGTGCGAACTGGCAGGACCTGGCTGACAAGCTGAGCCGCTACAGCACGTACATCGCGGCAGTTTGTTCGGTTGTCATCGCCACGTACATCGTCGTGCGCAGAGTGCGTGGTCGAACCGCGGTCTGACCAGAGCCTGCGCCAGGCAGTAGGTTCTCCGGGCGATGAATCAGATCAAGACGCAACTTGCCGCCGCTGCCCTGCTCGACCGTGCCCTGAACGCCGTCACCGACGACGAACTTCGAGTCCTGCTCGACAAGGTGCCCGACGATGCTGCCGTTGCGGTGAGCAGCGAGATAGGCGTGGAATCCCTCGCCGATGCCAAGGCCGGTCTCGCGCTGCGTGTGGCCGCAAGCAAGGGCCGGGTGAACGGCGTGCTCGGTCAGTTGGGCATGGTGCTGAGTGAGGCTTGCCTGAACGATTGTGTCGAGGCCCTCGGCGAGTCGGCCGAGAACCCGAGCGAGGACGAACTGCGCACGGTGTCGCACCAACTGGTCGCCAGCCATGGGGTCGGCGCCGTACGGCTGATGCTGGCTTCAGCGGTCGTGGGTGAGGCACCCGCCTCAGTTGCGTGCATCCACCTGCTGAAGTCCGACGAAGTTCTGGCCCTTCCCCCGGTTGTGGCCGTGGAGCCGGTCGCTCCCATGCCGCTCACCGCAGCCGAGTTGGCCGAGCGGGAGGCCGTTCGACAGCGTCGCAAGGACGAACGCGCCCGCAAGCAGGCCGAGGCTCAGGCCCGGCGCGACCAGATAGCGCAGTCCCGCAGGAAGAAGAAATAGGTCGCTACTCGGCCGACATGTCGGCCGGGCCGTTGCCGTTGACTACGACCACGCTCGGACCACCGCCGGGTGGTGCGGGAAGTTCGCCGCGCTGCACGGCATTGACCAAGGCGGCCCGAAGTGCTCGCCGTACGGCCGACTGCTCCCCCGGGCTGCAGCGAACCGAGATCCGCAGCTCGTAGCGATCATCGGCGAGCGAGTGCACGCCGAGCACGGTGGGCCGGGCCAGCAGCTCGTCATGTTCGAAATTGGCGAGCGTCGATTGCAGCGCGTGCGTGGCTTCACCGAGGGGAGCGGTGAGCGCGAACGCAACGTCGAGCACGGCGTTGGCGTACTCCTGCGACAGATTGGCGACCCGAACGATCTGCCCATTCGGCACAAACCACACCCGGCCCTCGCCGTCGCGAACCCGGGTGGCGCGCAGTGTAATTTGCTCGACGGTGCCTGCCGCATGGCCAAGGTCGACCACGTCGCCAACACCGTACTGATCCTCGGCGATCATGAAGAACCCTGCGATGACATCCCGTACAAGGGTCTGAGCACCGAACGCCAACGCACCACCGATAATAGTTGCGGTTGCAACAAACGCGCCCAGGTTGACGCCAACCTCACCAAGCACGGTGATGGCCACGATCAACCAGATGGTGGCCACCAGGGTTGATCGCAGCACTGTCGTCAGCGTGCGTCCGCGCTGATCGGCCCGGACTCGGTCGTGCATCATGGGGATGCGCTTCACGAAGCGGCTTACCAGCAGCCGGACAATCACCGTCGCGACCATGGCTGCGAGCAGCATGAGCGCAATGCGAAGCGGGGTGAGCAGATGGAGGCGGTCGAGGCGGCTGACCCAAAGGGCGCGAGTGGCGAAAATCATCGCACCCGACCGTAGTTGCCGCTCATCTCGCCACCCGACACCCCCGCTTGAGACGGAACATATACTGTTTGCCCACCATGTCAGCGCGGGTAGATCTCAAGAATGACCCACATGGGCGTTTTTAGACGGCATCGCCTTCGGCGGACCTGGCCTCAGCGGTTGTCGCTGGCTGCCTCGTCGGCCACCGGGGTCGCCTGTCTGAGCCTGGCCGCTGGCCTCGGCTACGCCAACCACCAACTCGGCCAGCTCCAGCGCGTCGACATTCGCCAAGCCCCATCGGTTACCACACCGATCGCGGCGGTCACCTCGGTTCCTGGTGAAACCACTACCAGTACCGAAGCCCCTCTGCCGGTCATCGATCTCAAGGCGCAGAACTACCTCATCGTGGGTTCGGATAAGCGGGGTTGTCTATCCCCTGACTCGCCCTACTACGGCGGTCTCTATGACGGACGGGACACCGGCGAAAACTCGGACACCATCATGCTTATTCGGGCCGACCCCGATGCCAGCCAGGCGGCCATCTTGTCGTTCCCTCGCGACCTGTGGGTCAAGCTGGCCGGGTCGAATAGCAGCGGCAAGATCAACTCCGTCTTCCAGAATGCCAACCCGTCACGGCTTGTCGCGACGATCAAGCAGAACTTCCAGGTGGAAGTCGACCACTACATCAACGTCGACTTCTGTGCCTTCAAAGACATCGTCGACGCGGTCGGTGGCGTGAGTGTGCCGTTCGAATTCCCCGCTCGCGACATCCATACCGGTCTCGACATCACGGTCGCGGGTTGCCACACCTTTGCTGGCGACGAAGCGCTCGCCTATACCCGCTCGCGGTACTACGAGTACCTCAAAGATGGTCGGTGGGTGGATGACGGACTGTCCGACTTTGGTCGCATCGCCCGCCAGCAGGACTTCGTGAAGCGTGCGATCGCCAAGGCCATCGACAAGGGTGTAACCCGGCCATCGGTCGCACAAAAGCTCATCGACGCGGCCATAAAGCAGGTGAAGGTCGATAAGGATTTCACCATCAACGACATGCTGAACCTGGCCGGTAAGTTGCGCGGTTTCGATCCCGCCAAAATTCGCAGCTACCGCATCGAAAGTTCCACTGACAGTGATCCGCTCTACTTCGATGCCAACTCGTCATACAACAAAAAGATCCTGACCGTGTTCCGTGGACAGGCGCGTTTGGCCGACGCGCCGCTCAACTCCGATCTCGTCAGCGGAACCACAACCACCGCGACAACCGTCGAGAACAGCACGACCACGAGCGGTTCCTCATCCAACACATCCACGCCCTCGACAACTGCGGTGGTTGACGTGAAGGAAAACACGCTCGGCGTTGCCCCCACCAAAGACCTCACCTGCCGATAGCCCTACGCAGCCTTCCGGCGAGCATCGCAGCCGGGTACTACTGTTGAAAAGGGGGTGGATACGACGTTGGGCGATGAGAAACAAGGACAACAGCCGCTGGATTGGATCCTGTCGGCCGAGGCTTCACAGGCCTATCAGGATCTGCTGGCCGAGAAATCGGTAGACGGGCGCGGCGAAGCGGCCAAAGAACTTTTGGCTGCCGGCTTCGTGGTGCTTGACCCAGTAACCAACCTGCTGGTGGCCCTTCCGCCTGAGGTGCCCATCGTGCGTTCGTTGGCTTCGATGACGCACCTGTGGTTGAGCCAGCGCCCCGACACAGCTGCGGTTGAGCGTGACCTGGCGTTGCTGGCCCGCCAGGATCGTCGCTTCGCCCAGCGCACCGGCACGTCGGAAGTCGTGGAAGAGTTCAGCACCCGCGAGCAACGCTCGATGAAAATCAACGCCACCTTCACCGGGGCGCGCAGCGAGCTGAGCATTATGCAACCCGACAGCAGTCCAGATGCAGACAATGACAACCCCGAGCAGCTCACCTTCGCGCCCGAGGATCTGGTGAAGCGGGGTGTCAGCATCCGCTTTCTCTACGAGCGATCGGTGCTCGACGACGAGATGTTCCTGCGCGCGGCACTCGCGGAATCCGAGATCGGTGTGCTGGCGCGGGTGACCGCCACCATTCCATCTCAAGCGGTACTCATTGACCGCTCGGCGCTGCTGATCATGAATTGCGATACCCAGGCCACGGCCGTTTACACGACGGCCGAGCCGATGGTGAGGACCTATCTGCACCTGTTCGACACGATGTGGACCACGGCAATTCCGATCGGTATTACCAATCTCTCACCCGATGACGATCTCAGCGAGTCGCACAAGATGGTGTTGTCCAACGTGATGGCCGGCCGGCCGAACGACGTCATTGCCCGCATCCTCAAAATGAACCCGCGCACCGTGCGCCGTCGGGTGGACGAGCTGTGCGAGGTGTTCGGGGTGGACAACCGAGCCGCCCTCATCAGCGCAGCCCTCCACCGCCTTCGCGATTGACCGTAAAAACCACGAATCCCGCCTGCGTTTGGGTGGCCGCGGGCGGGATTCGAGATTGTGTTACCGAGCGATGTGGGCTCGGCGAGAATTTTTCAGAAGAACTTCATTTCTTGAGGAAACCTTTCAGTGTCCGCTCTTTCGCTTACTGCGAACCAGCACGTTCTTGATGTTTCTCATCTTCGGCTCTTGTTCCCGCACGCGCAATGCCAAAATGTGGACATGTCCACAAGTGGACACGAACCTGTGCGTTTCCTGAAGAAACGACAACCGGGCAACGGAGGCAGTAGATGCTCAAACCAGATCGCCTTCGGCCGACAGAACACCGATGACGCTGCCGCCGCCGGATCCGTGGGCTCCCCCGACGTGGGCGCCACCGACCTGGCAATCGCTGCCCCCGCCTCCACCACCCGGCTGGGTGCCGACGGGCTACCCGCCCGCGCCACCGAAGAAGCGCACCTGGCTGACTCTCGTTGCCATCTTGATTGTGGGCGGTTTCCTGTGGGTGGTCATCAAACCTCGAGCCCACCAGACCGCCGTGCCCAAGGCGTGGGACCCGCGGGTCACCGAGCTGGTGACGTTCGTGGAGAACGAACGCGGCCTCAAGTTCAAGCATCCGGTGCCGTTTGAGTTCATGGCCGAGCAACAGTTCGTGACCGCCATCACGGGCATCCGTCCGAAATCCGACCCGGCCCGCGACAAGGTGCATGAGGCTGTGCTGCGGGCTCGCGGATTTGTGGGGCCCGACTACAACAGCCTGAAGGCCGAAGCAGACTTCGTGAGCAACGTCACCGGCTACTACGACGATGTCGATAAAAAGATGCGTGTTCGCGGCACGGAGCTGACGCCGTACGCAAAGGTGACCATCGTGCATGAACTCACCCACGCGCTGCAGGACCAACAGTTCTCCATCAAAAAGGTGCGCAACGGCATCGAGAGTGACGAGCAGGATTTCGCCGTGAAGTCGTTGATAGAGGGCGACGCTCGCGACATTGAGAACGCCTACGTTGATTCGTTGTCCGAGACCGAGCAGAAGGCCGTCTACGACGCCGAGCACCCTGCCGGTTCAAACGCATTGGACAACACACCCGACGCGCTCCAGGTTCAGTTCGGCGCCCCCTACGAGCTGGGAGCGCTCATGGTGGGCACACTGCGCCACATCGGCGGCATCGACCGCCTCAATGCCGCCTTTCGCACCCCGCCACGCGACGAGGCCGCTGTGGTTTTGCCCTTCGTTCCCGAGACTCATTCGAACAGTGCGCTTTCCTCGTTCGAAGACGATGCCGCAGCGAAGGTACTGCCGCCAGCGGACCTCTTCGGTTACCAGTCCGTCGGCACACTGTCGACGTTCCTCACGCTCTCAAGCCGACTCGACCCGATCAACGCGTGGCGGGCCGCAAGCGGGTGGGGCGACGAAGTCATCCGTGTCGTTCGACGAAACGACCAGATCTGTGTGGATACCCGCGTGGGCGGCAAGACCGCCGCCGACACCGCACTGCTCGGCCGCGCTTACCAAGACTGGGCCCTGCTCGACTCGCACGCCAAAGTCACCGCCGACAAAGACTCGGTGCTGGTGGAATCATGCGACCCGGGTGGAGCCGCACCGGTTCCCAAGACCGGCATCTTTGAAGCCATCTACCGGTTGAGTCAGACCGATCAGGTGCTCTACCGCCACGCCGAACGTGATGGCCTGAAGGATCAGAAGCGGGCGTCATGCGCGGTACTCGGTGGTCATCTCGTCATCGATGGCACGATGCTTGACGACGAGGTGTTCCGCACCGGCGACCTGCCGCCGGAATTGGGAGCCCAGGCAACGCAAGCGGCCCAGGGTTGCTGAGCCCGGCCCGACGATAGCCACGCGAAATCCCCTAGGCTCCCCCCTGTGCCGCGCGACACTCCATTCCATTCGGCCGAAGCGTAGAGGACGAGACTTTTCATGGATATCAACATCGGCAGCCTGCTCACCAAGCGGGCCTACCTGAGCCCGCAGCTGGAAGCCATCGTCGAGCCCACGACCGGTCGACGGCTGACGTACCGCCAGCTCAACGCGGCCGCGAACCGCGTCTCCAATGCGCTACTCGGCCTGGGTATCCGCAAGGGTGACCGAGTGGCGCTACTGCTGATGAACGGCGCCGAATTCGTCGAGACCTTCTTCGGCGCGGCCAAGATCGGTGCCGTTGTCGTGCCGCTCAACTGGCGCCTTGTGCCCGACGAGCTTGAATTCATCCTGGCCGACTCCGGCGCCAAGGTTCTGCTCTACTCCGAAGAGTTCGCTGCGGTGGCGGCCGAGCTCAACAGCCGCGGCGACCGCACCGGAGTCGAAAGTTGGGTACAGGCCGGAGGAGCAGCCGGTGACTTCGCCGCCAACTTCGACGCCTGGATCGCTATGGCATCCGACGACGAGCCACCCGTGCGTGGCTCCGACGATGACCTTCTCTTCATCATGTACACCTCCGGCACCACCGGCCTGCCCAAGGGTGTCATGCACTCGCACAGCACCGTGATGTGGTCGATGCTCACGATCGCGGCCACGGCCGACGTCCACTACGCCGATCGTTACCTCATCTCACTGCCGATGTTTCATGTCGGGGCGCTGTCACCAGTGCTTGGTTCGCTCTACCGCGGGGTCACCCTCGTGGTGCTAAAGGCGTTCGACCCGAAGCTCTCCTGGGAGCTCGTCGGCAGCGAGAAGATCACCACCACGCTCATGGTGCCGGCCATGCTCCAGTTCATGCTGGCCGTCTACGACCCCGACAAGCACGACTGTTCGTCATTGCGTTGGGTGATGAGCGGCGCGGCGCCCGTGCCGGTCAGCCTCATCAACACCTACCAGGGCATGGGCATCGAAATTCATCAGGTGTACGGCCTCACCGAAACCTGCGGACCCGGCTGCCTCATCATCGGAGATGACGCCGTCGAGCGCGCCGGTTCGTGCGGCAAGGGCTTCTTCCACACCGAGGTCCGCGTGGTGGATGAGGACGGCAAGGACGTTGCGCCGGGCGAAACCGGCGAAGTTCTTTTCAAGGCCCCGCACGTCATGCTCGGCTACTGGAACCGCCCCGAAGCCACCGAGGAAACCATTGTTGACGGCTGGCTCCACACCGGCGATGTGGCCACCATGGATGCCGACGGCTTCGTCACCATCATGGACCGAGTGAAGGACATGCTGATTTCCGGCGGAGAAAACGTGTACCCGGCCGAAATCGAAAACGTTGTGCTCTCCCACCCCGGTGTAGCCGATGTCGGCGTCATTGGTGTGCCGTCGGCGAAGTGGGGCGAGTCTCCACTGGCCGTCGTGGTGAGGAAGGACGAGTCGCTCACCGAGGCCGAGGTGATCGAGTGGTGCAGGGGCAAGTTAGCGCCCTTCAAACTGGTGAAGTCCGTGGTGTTCACCACCGACATCCCACGCAATCCGAGCGGGAAGATTCTCAAGCGCATGCTGCGCGATCAGTACAAGGTCACCGCCAGCGAATAGCTTTGACGGCCATGCGTGTTGCGCGGCTGTTTGCTCTTGATGTGCTCGTCGTCGTTGTGTTCGTGTTGATCGGACGTCGCAATCATGATGAGGACGGCACGGTTGACGGGTTCTTCCGTGTGGCTGCGCCGTTCCTGCTGGCGCTCGCCGGGGCCTGGGTATCGGGTCGCAAACGCTGGTCGAGCGCATCGCACTGGCGCTACGGCGTCGTCATTTGGGTGTTCACGGTTGCGATGGGCCTGCTCTTGCGACGGGTTGTATTCCACAACGGCACCGCGATTGCATTCGTCATTGTGGCCACGTTGTTCCTCGGCCTGGGTCTTGTCGGCTGGCGCGTTGTGGCCACCATGATTTCCGACAAGCGGGTCGCCTCATCGTGAAGGCGTGGCGGCCTCTGGCGGCAGTCGCGCTGCTTGCTCTCGCCGGATGCGGCACTTCATCCGCCAGCGCAGCCGACAAGACATTCGTGGCCGACATGACACCGCATCATGCGCTCGGTGTGCGCATGGCCGACATGGCGTTGGCGAAGGCGGACGACGTTCGGGTGCGCGAGTTCGGTTTCACGATGGGTCGCTACCAACAGGCCGAGTTCGATCAACTGAGCGCCATGGCCACCTCCTGGAAAGCCACCGCCTCGGGTCACGCCCACGGCATGCTCGCCCCGGCTGAGGAGGACGCGCTCGCCGCCCTCAACGGCCGGGACTTCGACAAGGCATGGCTTGAGCACATGATCATCCATCACGAAGGTGCTGTCGCGATGGCAACCTCCGAAGTGGCAACCGGTTCCGATACCAAGGCCAAAGCCATTGCGGCCAACGTGGCCACGGTGCAGACCAAAGAGATCTCCCAAATGAAGGCCGTGCTCGCCGCCCTCTCTAGGTAAAGATCGCCGACACGTCGATCAGGAGATCGACCGGATTTGACGACGTCACATTGATCTCACCCTCACTGCCATTGCCCATCAGGAGCGCGTTGGCGAACGCGTCTCCCAGGTTTGGGTCGGGGTTGGCGACCGAGGTGTTGGGGGCCACTCCACCCGCGGGCCACACTGTGATGAACCCAATGTCGTGGGCGAACAACCAGGTGAGGTTGCCAACGAATCCGGAACCGGTGCCTATGGTGACGGCAGTGCGACCCGATGAAAGTCGGTTCGCACCGACCGACGAACGGGAGTCGACGATGCGTATCGGCGCCGCAAGCGGAGCAAGCAGCCCGTCGGTGCCCACGGTGTCGGATTCGCCGGTGTACCAGCCCACCACATCGACAATGACGTGACCGCCGGACTGGCTGTAGATCTCGATGTTCCCGTCGGTGCCAGGGGTGACTATGGAGGTGTTGGCAATGGTGTCATTGCGACGCACGTTGACGTTCGATGTCTCGGGCTTGGGTGAGTCCGAACCCCACACCGTCCAGTATCCATCGGCGGTGGCCTCGGTGACCGTGACCGAAACGGCAACACCGGTTGCGCCCACCGGGACACCACCGACGCCAGCGACCTTCACCGACAGGGTTGCGCCCGCGTTCAGGCGGGACGCGGTCGAACGAGTGTCGATGACGCGCGCAGGGGTGATGGGTCGGAAGCGACCGGCCGCAACAGGCTGACCGTCGATGGGCATCCATCGTCCGACCAGGTCGACAATGATGTCCGTGCGCCCGAAGGTGTACACCGAAACCTGGCCGTCGGCGCTCACCGGCGTGACGGCAAAGTTAGCGACGGTGCGCCTCGGGGTGACGTTGAGGTTCGAGGTTTGCGGCCGCAAGACACCGGTCGGGAAGACGGTAAGGAAGCCGGCATCGACAGGGTCGACCGCAGTGACGTTGAGGGCTACAGCGGTCGGCACCTCATCACCTCGGGCCACGTCGAGCACGATGACAGAACCACGTGCGACTCCGTGCACCGGACGGTCACGGGTATCGATGAGTCGCACCGGCTTCATTGGTTCCAAGGCCGCCCGTACGTCCGCGGGGGTGGGCACCGACACGGTGGAAACGGCACGGTGGGGCACCACAACATTGGCAATGTGCTGCGCGAGCTGATCAATCAACTGCGTGTCGGATTCCGCACTCCACTCGTTGCCCAGAATGGCAACCGACCAAGCCCGTCCATCGGCAGATTCGATGAGCCCGACCGAATTCAATCGCCATGCATAGGCAACTCCATTGTCGCCCGGCTCGTTGTACCACCAACCGTTCTTCACCAGTGCTGACACGCCGTCACCGGACACCGAGCCGACCCCCCAGCGCTGATCGTCTTGTACTTTATTCAGGTATGACCGGGCGATCGTGCGTGAGGCCGAGGAGAGTGGCCCGCCGCGCACAAGCAGTTCAGTCATGAGCCTTGTTTGATCGCTTGCGGTAGTGAGGGTGGAGCCCCAGTCGCCGGCCCAGAGGTTGTCGGTATCAACCAGACCGAACCGTTCGCCGATCACCTGCAACTGACCGAGGCCGCCCAGCCAGTCCAGCAGGTCATCCGCGGCCGCGTTGTCGGAGGCGCCGATCATGTTGTTCAGAAGCCCATCGAGGTAGTAGCTCACGGGCTGGTCTGCGTCCTGCAATGTCAGCAGCACGCCGGCCATGATCTGCAGCTTCACGACCGAGGCAGTGAGGAATGGTTCATTCGTCAACGAACCGAACGTGCAACCGCTGTCCGCATCCACGACCGAGATGCCCACATCGATACCCCCGGTCCGAGCCGTCCACGGCGTCAGGAACGAGGCCGCGAGTGGTGACGGACCGCAGCCGGGCACCGCGACCGGTTCAGTAGTTTCAGCCGAGGCCGGCGACACCCCGACTGCGCCGCCGAGCACGAGAACGAGCGCCACGCCGAAGGCACGACGGAGGACTTGCTGCCACGATGTTTTCCGCACTCCTTGAAGGTAGGCGCTTGCTCGGGCAATCTGCTCGGACAGAACCAGGTGTTTACACAATTCTCACCGACTTCTCGCGAAGTCCTCACACAAAATGGTGCGAAGGGCCTATCAACTCTGCGTTCTCCACTTTTGGTGGACGAATTGTGGATAACTCAGGACCGTTTCAGGCCGACCCGAGCGTGGCAGTCACCGTCTTCTTCTGGCCACCGCGGTCGTAGGTGACCTGGATGGTGTCGCCCGGCTTGTGCGCCTGGATGGCAGCACCCAGTTCGGTTTGGGTGGCGATCGGCTTGCCGTCGACGGCGACGATCAGGTCACCGTCCTGGATGCCAGCGGCCTCAGCCCCCGAATTCGAGTTGATACCGCTGACGACCACACCATCGACTGATGGGGTGGTCGTGACGCCCAGTACCGGCCGGGCCGCAGCCGGCGGGGCCGTCTTCAACTTTTCGATGAGTGGCTGGAAGGTCTTCGACGCAATGGCGAAGCCAAGGTTCTGCGCATCGGGAATGCCGGCTGAATTGATGCCGATCACCTGACCGCTGGCGTTCACCAACGCGCCGCCCGAGTTGCCGTGATTGATGGCCGCATCGGTCTGCAGCAAGCCATGAAGGGTGAGGTTGGCGTCGACATCAAGATCGCGATCCTTAGCCGAAATGATGCCCTTCGTAACGGTCGGGGTGCTTCCAAGATCGAGTGCATTCCCAATCGCGACCACGTCATCGCCAACCTGGAGGGCATCGGAATCACCGATCTCGGCGGCCTTCAGGCCACCAGTGTCATCAACCTTCACCAGGGCGATGTCGTTGTCCGGTTGACTACCAAGAATCTTGGCAGTGCGTTCCGTACCGTCAGAGAGTCTGATCTTGACGGAAGGGTTGCGCAGGGTGCGGCCGAACTGGTCCGTGAGGCTGACCACGTGCGCGTTGGTGACGATCAGGCCGTCATCGGAAACGACCACACCGGAGCCGGCGGCCACACGATTGGTGCCCTGGAAGATTTCGATGGACACGACGGAAGGGCCGACCTTGGTGATAAGGGCGTGGATATCGAGGGGCGTGCCGGACTGGGCCAATTTTCCGGCACCGGGTGTCGTCACCGGCGGCACGGTGGCGACCGCGCTCTTCACGGTCGTGGCGGGCGTCGACTTCACCGGCGCGAGGGTCGTTGGCGGTATCGCAGCCGTCACCGTGGTCGAGGTTGCCTTCGTGGCGGTGGGTTTCGAGTCCTTGCTGACGTTGTAGGCCAGCAGGGCTCCGACGAAAGCGGCGACCAGGAACGCCACGATGGCCCACGGCACCATGCTCTTGCGTTTCTTCGGCTCGGGTTCGGGTGACGACATCGGGTTGGGCGCATGATTCGGTGATGGCCACGCCGATGCCGGATAGGGCGCCTCGGGCGAAAGGAAGTCGATGGGATGCTGGTCATCTACCGTCATGGGACCTATTCAAGCGCCTGAAGCCTCGAAGTTGCCTGATTGATGCCTGGGAACTTCCTGTGAACCTTGTGCCGCGTCGGCTGCCAGTAACCTCGCCATCATGCCCGACAAGCCCGAACACGTCTTCGAGGTCGACGGTCGCACGGTTCGTCTGTCCAACCCGGACAAGGTCATGTTTCCCACCAATGGCGAAACGAAGCGGGATCTGGCCGAATTCTATTTGGCGATTGCCGACCCCTTTCTGCGAGCCATGAAGGGCCGCCCCACCATGATGGAGCGCTACCCCGACGGCGCGGCGGGCAAGTCGTTCTTCCAAAAGCGAGTACCTGCCGGTGCGCCCGCTTGGTTGCAGACCACCGAAGTAATGACGCCGAACGGCACGCCGTCGAACGCGCTGGTGCTGCTCGATATGGCGCACGTCGTTTGGGCCGTGAACCTCGGCTGTCTCGGTTTCCATCCCTGGCCGTATCAGTGGGATACGCCCGAGTTGTGTGACGAGCTACGCATCGATCTTGACCCCACACCAGGCACCACGTTCGATCAGGTGCGCGAGTCAGCGGTGCATACGAAGGCGCTGCTCGATGAGATAGGCGTGCGCAGCTTCGTGAAGACCACCGGCAGCAAGGGCCTGCACATTTACGTACGGCTGATGCCCGGCTTCGATTCGTATCAGGTGCGTTCATGCGCCGTGGCGATCGCCCGCGAGTTGGAGCGACGCCACCCGGACCTGATGACGGCTGCGTGGTGGAAGGAGGAGCGGGGCAAGCGCATCTTTGTAGACTTCAATCAGAACGCCCCGCACAAGACCGTGTTCGGCCCGTGGTGCGTGCGACCTCGCGTCGGCGGCCAGGTGTCAACTCCTCTCTTTTGGGAGGAAGTCGAGACCGTCGACCCCACCGCGCTCACGTTGTCGAACGTGCCCGCCCGAGTCGTGGAGTTGGGAGACCCGTGGTTGGAAATGAACGATGACCCGCAGTCACTGGTGATGCTGCTGGCGATGCACGAGCGCGATCGCGACAACGGTCTGCAGGACGCGCCGTGGCCGCCCGTCTACCCGAAGATGCCCGATGAACCAATGCGGGTAGCACCCAGCCGAGCCAAGAAAGTGCCAGAGGCTTAGGCCTGCAGCGCGTGCAGAAGGGCCTGCTCGATTTCGACCACGTCGTCGAGGTCGGTGATCTTGTGGCGGTGAGCATCACGAACGTAGAAGACATCGACCACGTCGCTGCCCATGGTGACGACCTTGGCGCTACCGATGTCCACCTCGAGCTCGGCCAGCGCTTTCGTGAGTCGATAGAGCAGGCCGATACTGTCGGGACCGGTCACTTCGATGACGGTGGCTTCATCCGACGCCTCGTTGAGCACCCGCACCCGCGGTCGAAGGTGGTGCGCCTGCGCTGCGGGTTTGGCGTACGTGCGGGCCCGCTGCGAGAGCCGGGCGTCGAGCGCGATGCGTCCGGTCAACGCCTTGAGCAGCGCCCGCTCCACCTTGGGCCAGGCGATGTCGCCGCCAAACGACGATGTGACTCGGAAGCGGTCGATCACGAAGCCGTCCACGCCGGTGGCCGATGCTTCAGCCACGTCGAGGCCACAGGTTGCCAGCAAGCCGGCGATACGGCTGAAGAGCCCAGGGCGGTCGGCGCACACCACGATCAGTTCGTTGCCCCGAGCCACGAGGAGCGGCCCGTCGTGCGCATGTGCTTCGCCGAGGAGCCGCGCCCGCTCGGCCCGCTGCTCTGGTGAGTCGGTCATCTCAGCCACATCACCGCCTGCGAGATCGTGCTCGGTGCGTTCCACCAACGTGGCGACAAGACTGGCCTTCCATGTACCCCACGCTGACGTACCGGTCGCGATCGAATCAGCCTCGGTCAGCGCATGCAGGAGATGCAACCGTTCGTTGGTCCCCGCGCACGCGGCGACCCAGCGGATGGTCGCCGGGTCATCGAGGTCTCGACGGGTCGCGCTGTCGGGCAGCAGCAGATGGTGCTCCACCATGAGCACGATGGTCTCGACATCGTCGTCATCGAAACCGAAGCGGCGGGCGATGGTGTCGGCCAGCACCATGCCGACCTCGGTGTGATCGCCCGGGTAGCCCTTACCGATGTCGTGCAGGAGCGCGCCCACCAGCAACAGATCGGGCCGCGTCACCCGGTCGATCAGGTCCGAGGCGCGCGCCACGGCCTCCAGCAGGTGACGGTCGACGGTGAAGCGGTGGTAGGCGTTGCGTTGTGGCTTGCAACGGTTGGGCGTCCACTCGGGAATGAGGCGGGACCACAGCCCGGCCTCATCGAGGGACTCGATGACCGGTACCGCCCGATCACCCGCCGCGAGAAGTTGCACCAGCAACAATTGGGCATAGAGCGGCCACGGGTCGGAAAGCTCGGGTGCTTCAAGCAGCGCTGCCATCGTGGTCCGATCAATGCGGGCCTCATAGGTTGATGCGGCGACCGCGACCCGCAGCACGGTTGCTCCGTCGAGCACCGCTTGTGGCTGCAGCGCGATACGACCTGCGGCAAGTTCAAGGTTACCGTCGAGCGATTTACTGCGTTCCCGTCGGCTCCAACGACCCACGCCGAGTTCGCGTCGAACGTCGAACCAGTACTCGTCGGATGCCAATCCGATGGCCTTGGCCGCACTGGCGACCCGACCCATCAGTTGATCCGCATCAGGGTCATCGAGGCGGTCGGCCACGTCGTCTTGATGCTGGAGGAGCAGACGGTCGCCGGGCCGTCCGGTCGATCGATGCAGCTCCACTCGCGCCTCCATCAGTACCTGCGCGGGCTGAGCCACCGGGTCGAGTTCTGGCGGACGGCCGAACCCTGACGCGCTCGCCCACCGCAGAGCCTGGGCGTCACGGAGTCCGCCACGTCCCTCCTTCAGATCGGGCTCAAGCGCGTAGGCAACGTCGCCGAACAGTCGATGGCGCTCATCGATCGATTCGGACAGCTCAGCAAGGTAGCGCTTGGCGTCCGTCCTCCACTGACGCATGCCCTCAGTTCGCAACCTATTCGCAAGCGTCGCCTCACCGGCGAGCGGGCGCGCCGTAAGCAGCGACGTGGCCGTGGCCAGATCGGTGCGAGCGACATCAAGCGCCTCAGCCACGGTGCGCACCGAGTGACCGAGCTTCAGGCCGGCGTCCCATACCGGGTACCAGAACCCGGCGGCATCGTCGGCCGACAGGTTGCCGTCATGCAACAGGGTGAGGTCAAGGTCACTGGCCGGTGCCAGCACCCCCGCGCCGTGCCCGCCGGTTGCGACCAGCGCGAGTCCTGCCGTGTTGCGGAAGGTCGCGTCGAACAGCCCGGCCAGCCAACGGTCGACCAGCGCGCCGTAGGCGGTAGCGAACGACTCGCCCCGCAACGCCCTATCGGCGAGCAGCCCGGAACGGTCGAAAGGCGACCTAGATGGCGTCGCTGTCACGTTCCCCGGTACGGATACGTACAACACTTTCCACCGAGGTCACCCATACCTTGCCATCACCGATCTTTTCGGTTCGGGCTGCGGCGACAATAGCGTCAACGATGAGGGCAACATCGTCGGCGGCGACCACCATCTCCAGTTTGACCTTCGGGACGAAATCCACTTTGTACTCCGCACCGCGATACACCTCGGTGTGGCCGGCCTGACGACCGAAACCCTGCACCTCCGAAACCGTCATGCCTTCGACGTTGATCGCCTTCAGCGCATTCTTCACGTCGTCGAGCTTGAAGGGCTTGATGATGGCGGTGATGAGTTTCACGACAGTCTCCCCATGGAGCGCTCGGTCTGGTGGTAGGCGGTCTCGCTGTGTTGGGTGATGTCGAGACCTTCGCTTTCGTCGTCGGCCGTTACCCGTAGCCCAATGGTTCGATGCAGCACTGTAGCGATGGCGAACGTGACGATGAACGAGTAGGCCAACGTGACACCGTTGGCGAGAAGCTGTTCGCCCAGCAGGCGGAGGCCACCGCCGTTGAAGAGCCCGGCGCGGAAGTCGATCTTGAATGCCTTGGGGTCGGCGAACAGGCCGATGAGCAGCGAACCAACGAGCCCGCCCACGAGGTGCACACCGATGACATCGAGTGCGTCATCGAAGCCGAACTTCACCTTCAGACTCAACGCGAACTGACACACCACGCCAGCAACCAGACCTATCGCTAAGGCTGACATGGATGTCACGTATCCGCACCCGGGCGTGATCGCAACCAGTCCGGCGACGACACCAGATGCGACACCGAGGTTGGTGAAGTGGCCGTGCCGCAATCGTTCCACCACACACCACGCCAGACCGGCCGCAGCGGACGCGAGGAAGGTATTGATGAACGCTTGCACGGCGCGGCCGTCGGCGGCCAACGCGGAGCCGGCGTTGAAGCCGAACCACCCGAACCACAAGATTCCGGTACCGATCATGACCAGCGGCATGGAGTGCGGCGGCGATCCTTCACCCGGCCAGCCCTTGCGCTTGCCGAGCACCAAGATGACGGCCAGCGCTGCGATGCCGGCGTTGACGTGGATGGCGGTACCACCGGCAAAGTCGAGCGAGCCCCGCTTCAGCAGCCAACCGTTCGGTGAGAACACCCAGTACGTGACGGGCACGTACACGAGCAGGCTCCAGATCGGCACGAAGATGGCCCAGGCGGCAAACTTCATGCGGTCAGCAACGGCACCTGCAATAAGCGCCGGCGTGATGGCCGCAAACGTGGCGAGAAAGATCATGACCGCAGGTTCCATGGTGCCGATCGGCAATCCTCGTCCGAATGCCTTGTCGAAGTTCCCGATCAGTGGACCCTTGCCGCTGAAGGCCAGGGAATAGCCGGCGACGGCCCACAGCAGCGGCACCACAAGAAGGCACCAGAAGTTCATCATCAACATGTTGAGCATGTTCTTCGAACGGACCATGCCACCGTAGAAAAACGCCAACCCCGGCGTCATGAACAGCACGAGCGCGCCACTCACCAAAACCCATGCAACGTTGCCCGACTCCACAGCACTCCCCCTCGGTCGAGCGCACCGGCTCGAAACACTCCCGATACGTTAGGGAGGGAGTGTTTCGGCAATGTTTCGTACCTGTATCGCCTCGGTTATTCCCCGCCCGATCAGATGCGTAGTGCGGCAAGCTTGCGTCGTTGGAAGAAAAGACCGCCGACAGCAAGCGCCACGCAGACCAGCAGGATGAGCGTGCCGAACACATTCAGCTGAGGCGGGATGGACGAACGGCGCACGTTCCAGATACGCACCGGGAACGTCTCAACCCGACCGGCATTGAAATAGGTGATGATGAAGTCATCGAGGCTCAGCGCGAAGGTGAGCAACGCCGCAGCCGCTATGCCGGGCGCGATAAGCGGCAGCGTGACCCTGGTGAAGGTGCGACGTGGCGTGGCACCCAGGTCGGCTGCAGCCTCTTCGAGACCCCAGTCGAAACCGCGAATTCGAGCCTTCACCGTGGTGGTGATGTAGCTCACGCAGAACATCACGTGGGCGATAATGATGGTGACGAATCCGCGCTCGATGTTGGCGCTGGCGAAAAGCGTGAGCAGTGAGAAACCGAGCACCAGTTCGGGCATGGTGAGCGGCAACACCAGCAGCGTGTTCACGATGCCTTTGGCCTTGAAGTCGTACTTCACCAAGGCCAGGGACATCATCGTGCCCAGTACGACCGAGATGGCGACAACCACCAGCGCGATCAGGATGGAACGGACGAATGCCCGGGTGAGATCGGGGTACTGGTTCCAGTTGAGCCACGGGTCGAGTGAGAACTTGTCCCACTGGTAGTTGTAGCGACCTTGGCTCCACGCACCGGCGGCGGTCTTCGATCCGTTGAAGGAAAAGAGTACGACGATGAGAATCGGCGTGAACATGTAGGCGAACACGACAGCCGACCACACCCCAAGGAACGTTGAGCGCTTCTTCATCAGGTGAGTTCTTCCGTGCCGAGCAGGCGGGCGTAGATCAACACGCCGACGAGAATGAGCACCATTAGCACAAATGAAATGGCCGACATCTGTGGCCGCAATGCTTCCTTCAGGAAATTCTTCTCGATCAGGTTGCCGATCATTCGTTGCTTGTCGGAGCCCAACAGTTCGGCGTTGATGAAGTCACCGCATGCCGGGATGAACGTCAGCAATGAGCCGGCGAACACACCCGGCATGCTGAGCGGCAACGTCACCTTGCGAAAGGTGGCGCGCCCGTTGGCGTACAGGTCTGGCGCAGCTTCGAGCAGTCGACGATCGACCTTGTCGAGGCTGACAAAGATCGGCAGGATCATGAATGGCAAGAAGTTGTAGAGCAACGCCCCGATCACCGCCGCATGCGTGTTGAGGATCTCACCATCTTTCGACAGCAGACCTAGGCCGCGAAGCACCCCGGCTACCGGCCCTCCGCCGAACAACAGGATCTTCCACGCCAGTGTGCGGATGAGGTAGGTGACGAAGAACGGCAGCACTACTCCCGCCAGCAGCACGGGCTTCCACCGGCCTGCCTTCATCGAAATGAAGTAGGCCAGCGGATAACCAATGAGCACGGCCAGAACCGTGACGATGAGCGCGTATACGAACGTGCGCCCAATGACCTCGCTGTTGTTTCTGAAGACGTTGGTGAAGTTCGACAGCCCCCCGTTTTTCAGCGACGTGCGACCGAGATCGAACAGCGGGATCACGAAGAAGACGGTGAGCCAAAGCAGGCCGGGCATCAGTAACAGCCACGGCACCCAGGGGCGCGATGGACGCATGCCATCACCCGACTTTGCTTTGACGGCGACTCCTCCGGCCATGATCGTTCCTACTGCTGCGTGGCGGCCGAGAACGCCGTTTCGACCTTGGCCGTCTCGTCTTCGGTGAGCGAGCGGAACTCGTGAATGTCAGCCGTGGCGGGCGGGTTGACGAGCGGGCTGTTCTTGCCCTTGTCGGTCATGGAGTCACCAGCACCCGATACGGGCGAGGCGTAGTTGATGGCTTCAAACAGCGGGCCGGACACCTTCGGCTCGTACAGGTAGTTGATCCAAGCGGCGCCGGCGTCGACGTTGCCGCCCTTGGGGATCATGAACGTGTCGACGAAGCTCATCGCCCCTTCCTTCGGGAGTACCCACTTGAGCTCGGGCTTCTTTTCCTGAATGGCCGCGACGTCACCCGACCAGGCAATGGCCGCCCACGTATCACCCAGGTCGAGGTCTTCGGTGTAGCTGTTGCCGGTGATCTTCTTGAAGTGGCCTTGGTCCCGGTACTTTTTGATTTCGTCGATAGCCTTCAAAATCTGATCGACGGTTGCGGTCTCTGGCTTCACGCCCTGCATCAGCAGGAACATGCCGGTGGAGTCACGCATCTCCGACAAGATAGTGGTCTTGCCTTTGAGTTCGGGCTTCAGGAAGTCAGCCATCGAGGTGATCTCGAAACCGATCTTGTCGGGGTAGTACGCAATGCCGACCTGGCCGAGCGCGTACGGAAGGCTGAACTTACGAGTGGGGTCGAAGTCGGGCTTGGCGAGGCGCTCAAGCAGGTTCTTCTTGTTCGGCACCTTGGCCGCCGGGATCTCCGCAGCCCAGCCGTTCTTGATCCAGTTGGCGCACTCCCACGAGGTGAGCACGACAACGTCGAAGCCGATGCTCTTCTTTTTCTTCAGGTCGGGCGCGTACTTCTCGGTGAAGCTGACGTTGTCCTCGACCGCAATCTGGTAGTCGACGTCGTAGCCGGTGACGGCGGTGAAACCCTTGATGGTCGCACCGTCCTTCGGAGCCTGATCGTTCTCGATATAGAACGGCCAGGAGGCGATGCTGACCTTTTTGCCCTTGCCGGACGCGGCGCCGGCGGACGCGGTTGTGGTGGATTTGGATGAGCCGCAGGCTGCCAGCAAAGCAGGGCCACTGAGGCCAAGCAGACCAGCCTTGATGAGGAAGTCGCGGCGGCCGAGTGATTCATGGGTCATGGTGTACTCCGGGGTCTCTTGGGTTGAGGTGTTCTTACGGATCGGCTGGCGAAGCCGACCAGGTGGATCTACAGCTGTGCTTCGACTTGATCGACGTTGGTTGCGGTGGCGCCAAGTTGATCGGTGACTTCCGGCAGGATCCAGGCGCTGCCCGACGCCCAGCTCAACCAAAGTCGTTCGCCTACCTTGCATGAAAGCCCGTCGTCGGCTTCGAGGTCGGCGACGAGTTCGGTGCCATCTTCGGTGCGAACCAGCACGTCGGATGACGGACCGTGGAAGATGCGATCGGTAACCGTTGTCCAGATGCCAACGCGACCATCCAACTCGTGATTATCGAGGGCGATGCGTTCGGGGCGAAGCATGACGGTGACCGTCTGTCCGACCGCGAAATCACGACCGGCCCGCAGCGAACTGACCGTCGCACCACCGATGATCTGAGCGGTCACATGTTCGTCATCGATGGCCGACACCGTTGCGCCGAGCAGGTTAGCCGAGCCGATAAAGCCCGCCACGAAAACGGTGGCCGGTTGGTTGTAGATCTCTTCGGGTGTGCCGATCTGCTCGACGCGACCCTGGCTCATCACCGCGATGCGATCGCTCATGGTGAGCGCTTCTTCTTGGTCGTGGGTGACGAAGATGAACGTGATGCCAACCTCACGCTGGATGCGCTTCAGCTCGAGCTGCATGGCCTTGCGGAGCTTGAGATCGAGCGCGGCCAGCGGTTCGTCAAGCAACAAGGCACTGGGACGATTGACCAGCGCACGCGCCAACGCAACACGTTGCTGCTGACCGCCGGACATCTGCTGCGGCTTGCGGGAACCGAAGTCACCGAGCCGCACGATGTCGAGCATGTCTTGTGCCTGCTTGTTGGCGGCGGCTTTGTCGAGGCCCTTGTTGCGAGGGCCGAACGCCACGTTCTGGAGCACGGTCATATGCGGAAACAGGCCGTAGTTCTGGAAGACAGTGTTGACGTCGCGTTTGTAGGCCGGTTCGTTTCCTGTTGGCTGGCCCGAGATGAACACCTCACCTTCGTCGGGCTGTTCGAAGCCGGCGATCATGCGAAGGCACGTGGTCTTGCCGCAGCCCGACGGGCCGAGTAACGCCAGGAATTCACCGGCAGCAACGTCGATGGTGACGTTGTCGACCGCCGTCATCGAACCGAACCGCTTGGTGATGTTGGCGAGGCGAACCGATCCGTTCGCGCTCATACGGACTTCCGAAATCGACAAGGAGGAAATGAAGAATCGCTAACGCGGCACATTGCGACAACCATGATCACCCAGCTTGGCATACGTCATGGCTGGCCGACAGATCGACGTCGGCAAGATGCAACAGTCTGGAAGGCTGGGGCGTCAGAGACGATGTGATGACAAAGGGCCAGGAGCATCTTTCCGTGACCGACCCACCGGGCACCGTGGCGGAGTTGTACCAACTCCAGCGGTTGCCGATGGCTCGGTTGGCGTTCGTTCTCACCGGCAGTTCCTCGTTCGCCGACGAATCGTCCAGGAAGCCTTCCTGAAGGTGCACGTCAACTGGTCAAGCATCGATAACCCTGGCGGTTACCTCCGTACCGCTGTCGTCAACGGCTGCCGGTCGTATCACCGTCATCAAGCCGTTGTTGAGCGCACACCATTGTCACCCCCCGTTCACGCGACGCAGCTGCATCGCGAGCTTGACGACGCACTCGCGAAGCTGCCGTATCGCCGTCGTGCCGCCTTCGCACTTCGCTACTTCTGCGACCTCCCCGACGAGGACATTGCGCTCGCCCTCGACGTGCGCCCCGCCACCGTCCGCTCCCTCATCCACCGCGGCCTCGCCGACCTACGCAAAGAGATCACGCCGTGACCAACCTCGAAGACTCCCTCCGCGACTACTACGCCTCGACGGCCGACGGCCTGGTCCTACCCGACCGAGTGTTCGACTCTGCCACCGCTTCCGACGACGCCGCCGTGTCGTACATCTCGATGGGGCCCGAACCACGTCGCCGTGCGCCCGTACTGCTCGCCGCGGCCGCATCGATCGCGCTCCTGGCCAGCGCGGGAGTTGTCGTGAGCCGCAACGGCGAGACGACGCGGAATCCTGCCATCGTCAGCAACGCAACCGACACGGCAGTCGTAGCCTGCTCGGTTTCTGCTAACGCTTCAGATACCGGTCTCGCGGAAACGGAGTGCTCCAAAGTCTCGGCTCCACCGCTTTGGCCCACATTCATTCCGGCTGCCTTCTCGCTGTCGAAAGTCGATGAGAGCGTCGGAAACAACGGAAACAGCCGATGGCACGTTCTGCACTACAAAGGAACGGAGACGGATGGCTTCGTCGGCGAGATAAGAGTCGTGATGGAGAACGGCGCATCGGCCGATAGCAACGCATCGATCGCCATCGACAGCGGAAACAGCTGGTCGCGGGGTTTCTCAATCGACGAGATCTTCCTGCGTGGGGTCCGGGCGACGATCTCGCGAGAACTCAGCGACAACAATCCCGTGATCGCGATGTCCTGGCGCGAACGGCCCGACTTGCTCGTTTCGATCGAAGCCAACTCAACCTCCCTCGAAGACCTGACCCGGATGTCCGAGAGTCTCGTGTCAATCACGCGGGAAATCTTCGCTTCCGCTATGTCGGGCGGCGCCTTCTTCGTTGCAAACGGGCGAAATGCGCAGGGCTACATCGATCCCGACGCAACAACAACCGCGACCGGTCCGTAATCGCTGCGAAACGCTCATCGAGTCAACCCCGAAAGGCGTCCGCCAAGGACCAGACGGCGGTCGATTTATCCGACACGCCAGGGAGCATAAGTTTGAGACTAAGCGTGCCTGGCAATGTGCTGTGAGCAGGTATTTCTTGACGAAATGAATGTCGATATCGATGGTTGTTGGTATGCGAACAGGTGTATGCTGGGGGTGTGGCGATGGCGGATTTGGAGACACGGTTAGCGGACGTGTGTGGCGTCCTGAACGCC
>JANNZM010000137.1:0-7877 GCA_031410595.1 Actinomycetes bacterium
CAGCTTGTGCCACCGCAAGGGTGCACCGAGCACGGCGGTGACCGCGGAATGGATAACCACCAGATACAGCAGTTGCCGGTAAACGATCTGCTGCAGCGGCATAGTGAGCAACACCGTGGGCCGCTCATGGTCGAGCCGGAACGCGTACACGCCCACCAGCACCTGCAAGATGTTGAACACCACCCAAAGCCCCAGCACCGGCCCGCGGTTCAGGAAGACCAGTCCGTAGATCGCATACAGGTCGATGAGCGGTGCAGCCAAGGGAAACAGCACCTGGAAGACGAACATATACGGCAACGCCCGGCGACCAAACGGTGGTTTCGCCAGCACGGCACCACGGTGCTTCCACATGGCCTGCATGGTGCCGTACGACCAGCGGTAACGCTGACGCCAGAGTTGTCGCAGCGTGGCCGGCGCCTCTGTCCAGGCGACCGCCCGTTCCTCATAGACCACCCGCCATCCGGACCGGTTGATGGCCATGGTGAGGTCGGTATCCTCCGCGAGCGTGTCACTGCTGAGTCCGCCCACGTAATGCAGCGCCGCGGCCCGAAACGCGCCGATGGCACCGGGCACCGTCGGCATGCAATTCAACAGCTCGTACATCCGCCTATCGAGATTGAACCCCATCACGTACTCGATGTGCTGCCATCGGCCGAGCAGCCCGGCGCGGTTGGCCACCTTGGTGTTGCCCGACACTGCGCCCACCGTTGGATCGGCGAAGGGCTGCACGAGCCAGCGCACCGCATCCCGTTCAAAGACCGTGTCACCATCTACCGTCACCACAATGTCGGTGCCCGGTTGCAATGCCCGCATGGCGGCATTGAGAGCGGCTGGCTTTCCACTGTTGGGCTGTCGAAGAAGGGTGACGTTACTCAGACCCAGCGCGGTCACGATGGCGGCGGTGTCGTCGGTGGAACCGTCGTCGATCACGATGACGCGAAGGTTCGGGTAGTCACACGTACTCAACGAACGCACTGCGGTTTCGATGCCGACCGCTTCGTTGAACGCCGGCACCAAAATGGTCACCGAGGGCTCGTAGCCGAAGTCGAACAGAAAACGTTTGGGCTTGCGCGAATGGGCTCGGGCAAACGTCAGCAACAGCACCGTTCTGAGCGCGGCAAGAAGGCCAAGCGGAATCATCAACAGGCCAATGCCGTCAGCAAGATCCCCCGCCAACCGAAGGGACCAGATCAAAATTCGACCCTGCCATCGCTGGATGTCGCTCGCGACCGGCGCTGCCGCCCCGGCCGGCAGACCGGCAAAATCGGACACGCGTTCGAACGAATAGTTCTGCGCCTGCAACCGCGTAATGAGCACATCAAGCGCATCGACGGTTTGCTGTCGATCGCCACCGGCGTCATGGAACAACACGACCGCACCTTGGCCATCGAGTGGCGTGGCATTGGCGACGATTGCGTCCACCCCTGGTCTGCGCCAGTCTTCGCTGTCCAGGTCGGAGAGCGGGATGAGATACCCCTGGCCGGAGATCCGCCGAAACGTCTTCACGTCCTGCGTGTCCAACGCGTCGAGCGTGGATGAATACGGCGGCCGAAACAGGATGGGGCGGGTGCCGACCGCTCCGGCCATAACCGTCTGCGTGAGGGAAAGCTGCAAGCGTTGTTGCCACCAGGGCAGTGTCGTCAGATCAACGTGGGTGAAGGTATGGGTGCCGAGTTCATGGCCGGCTTTTTGGATCGATCGGGCCAGCTCGGGATGCGCGGCCACGCGGCTGCCGACAACGAAGAACGTGGCCACAACTCGGTGCTTGGCCAGGACATCCAAAATCGCCGGAGTCCAGCGCGGATCGGGGCCATCATCAAAGGTGAGCGCGACCGAGCGCTGGTGTGTCTCAGCTGCCACCGGCACACCGGAGAAGTCGACGACGGACCCGGCCAGGTCGAGCCCGGCCGATTCACCACGCACAGAGCGCTGCGTGCCGGCGTGACCGAGTTGCCGGCGCGCATAGCCCTGAAGGCACAGCGCAAGCGCACAGGTGACCAGGAGCACGATAGTGAGCGTCCAATGACCAACCGGCTCACCCGACGGGGTGGGCTGCGCCTTGCGCTTCACGCGTGGCCGGGTGCCGTCACCGACGGCGAAACCGTCTTGGCCGACTTGGCCACCTGGCCCGGTGCGGTCGCCTTCGGTCCGACGCTGGACGGAACGGTTGTGCTGGCAGTGGTGGCTGCACGAGGCGGGTTGGTGGGTGTGGGCGTCGCCGCGGTCGAAGGTGATGGGCTGGCGAGCCGCGCCACTTGGTTGGCCGGCACCGAGGACGCGTTGGGGGCAGCCCTCTGCGCAACCGACAGAGTTGGGTCATCGGCCGGCGGATCGGCCACGACCGTCGATTCGTCACCGACCAAAGGCTGGTCAATCACGTCGGCATCGACCACCACGACCGTTGCGTACGGCGGCGTTGCCGGGGCGATGGCGGCCGGTGCAGTTGAGGTGGTCGGTTCGGGCAGCAAGGGCAGAACGACGGGCGGCGGCGACGAATCGGCCGACGGGTGTGAAGCGAACGGCAGGCTCACGCCGCGGACGCCAGGCACACCGAGAATTGACGCAACCATGGCGAACGCGAAGAGCGCCGCAACGCTTCCGACACCCCGGGCGACCCAGGTGACGGCGGTGCGGCGCCCACCCTGGCTGGCAACGAATATTGGTAGGCGACCAGAACTCACCTGAGAAGTATCGCCGCGGACCCGCATTACATTACAAAATCATTACAGAATCATTACAGCGAACAGAACCGAACGACGTCCGACCGTGCCGGCGCACTGACCTGGGCGGTAGGTCGGCGCCGGCACGTGGTGGACGACTTAGGGACGCCTGGCTGACTTGACCCGTCGGATCTGCCTTGCGTTGGTGAACTCGATAGTGCCAAGTCCGAATGCCAACATGCCCAACGCCAGGGCCAGGATAACCCGACTTGATGCTCCGGTCTTCGGCAAGGTCGCAGGGGTGACGGGCTGCGCCGCCAATACGGTCGCCTTCGGCTGGACAACCGTGGCCAGCACCGGAACCGTGGTTGTCGCCAGGACGACGACGGCCGTTGGCGTGCGGGTCACCGAGGACTGGTTGTTGGTGAGGTCGATATCGATGCCGCCTCCGGCGACCACGGCCGTATTGGTGATGGGCGTTCCCGCGGCACCGGTAATGGTGACCGCAAGGGTGATGGTCGGGTAGACACCACCGGCCGGCACGACGCTGTCATTCACACAGGTGACGGTCGGGAGGGCCGTTGTGCAGGTCCATCCCGAGCCGCTGGCCGAGACGAACGTGAGGCCAGCTGGCACCACATCGGTGACCACAGCATGCGTCTCGGTGGCGGGCCCGTTGTTCGTAACATCAATGGTGTAGACGGCGCCGCTACCTGTCACAAAGGCTCCGGTGTTGCCCTTCACGACGGCTAGGTCGATTTGGCGGTCGTTTCGGAAGTCAACGTTGGTCGTTGCCCCCTTGGCGATGGTGACGGTTTGACTGTCGGCGCCGTTGTATCCGACCGGGTGAGCCGTCTCTTCGACAACGCACGAACCCGTGGGCAGACCAGCGACATCAACGAAGCCACTCGTTGCTGGTGCAACTATCGTGACCGAGACGGTCGTTACCACGGTGCCGCAGGTAACACTGAACGCAAACGTTCCTGATCCACCGTCGATGGTCTTGGTAATCCGCGCCGTGCCGGAGTCTCGGGTGTTGACAAACGCCACCGTGTTTCCGCTGGTTTTTGTGGTGAAGGTATGCGAAGCACCACTCGATTGACCTGGCCCGGTTACTGACGTGAACGACCATCCTACCGGTGGTGCGGTCTCGGTAACGGTGCACGATGTTCCCGTCGGAATGCCAACCACCGATGTAGAGCCGGTGCCTCCGGTGGTGATCGATTGTGTGACCGAGGACTGGCCACAGGCGATGGTGAAGCCGAACGTATCCGACCCGCCAATGGCCGTCTTGGTCACCAGAATGTCACCGGTATCTCGCACGTTGGTGAACCCAACCGGATTGGACCCGGCTGCGATGACCACGGCCGATGCCGGTCCGACCGTCTGTGTCCAGCCCGTCTGGTTCGCTTCGGTTACCACACAGCTGGCGCCGACGGGAATGGGCCCAAAGCTGGCGGTACCGGTACCTCCGGCGGTCGTGATGGCCGCCGTGAAGGTGTGTCCGGCGCCGCAATCGACGTTCACTTGGAACGTGCCGTTCTCACCGATGGCCGTCTTGGTTACGAGCAGTGAACCGGTGGTGCGGGTGTTGGTGAAGGCGGCCGTCCTGTTGACATCCATGAGGATCGCTGCCGTGGCAGCCGGAACGGACGTCGTGATGAAATTCGAGGCCGCCGCCTCGGTAACCGAACAGGTTTGACCGATCGGCACCACAACACTGGTAGAGCCGCCATTCGACAGGGTGAATGGTGAACCAGCTACCGCTACACCGTTGCAGAGAACCGTGAATTGGAATGCTGTCTGGTCGTTCGGTAACGCCGCCCAGCCCGCGGGGTAGACCACGGTCTTGGTGATGGTCAGCGAGCGCAACGGCTTGTAGGTGTTGGTGACCGTGGCTGTCGCCGTGGGGTCCGGCCCCGTTGGTACGGGCAGCGTTACCACGGCCGGCGTCGTAGTGAATCGCACATCAACATCGGTGGCAGTGCAGATGGCCCCGCCCGGAGCCGTCACCGATCCCGACTGGCCGTCCGCCAACGTAAGCGTGGGCGGTGTGGCGAGGTTCGTGCTGCCACCGGGCGCAACGCACGACACCGTGACCGTGAACACGGGGGCGGGTTGCAGCGGTGGCTCGCCCTTCCAGTCGATTACCTTCGTGATGTTCAGCGTGACGTCGGGCGGATAGGCGCACAGCGCGAACTGGGAGAAGTTCTTGTCGCTGGGCACGTCGAGCGTGCCCGACTGGTACGCCGGCGCGAAACTCCACACCGGGTTGATGCTCGCCACGCCGGTGACCAATTGGCGGAACCGGACCGGATTGCCGAAGTCGTCCTTCACGTTGCTGACCGACAATGACTGCGGGTACGATGCGTTGTTTGCGTTGGTCGTCACGGTGTACGACGCTGTCCACTTGGGGTCGCCAGAGTTGGCGGCGAAACTGCCCGGTCCGGATCCGCCGGCTGTGAACTTCACCCAGCGCGCCAGGTTGTCGGGTCCGCACGCAGCGTTGTCGGGGATGTTCTGCGGCCATGTCGCTGGGTCATCCGGAATTTGACCCGCCGCGCTGGCCGGCGTACCCGACAAGCCAATGACAAGCGCCGAAATCGCAGCGGTAACGGCCACAATTCTGCGCGCAATACTGGTGGTTGGCATCCGCCTGAAAGCCATTGACATGGTCCACTCCGCTCCGCCAGGAACCGGCTGCAAGTACTTACCTGTGTCCGGTCCGCCCGATTGAGTTCAACAGTACGCATATTGACCAATCATTTCCTTAAAAATTCCTGAAAGTGCCAAAAGGCCCATTTAGCCTGGCCGGGCGATCGTCGCTGATCGTCTCAATCAGCCAGTTACATTGTGTCTATGGCCTACGACGAAGTGCTCGCCGACCGAATCCGCGACGTACTGCTCGGCACTCCAACGCTGGAAGAAAAGAAGATGTTCGGCGGCATCGGTTTCATGATCCGCGGCCACATGGCCGTCGGCATCATGTCGAAGGGTGAGCTCATGGTGCGCACCACTCCCGAGCGCACGCCGGTGTTGCTGGCCAAGCCAAGCGCCAAGGGCTTCGAGATGAACGGCCGCACTATGAACGGTTGGATCCTCATCGAACCCGATGCGCTCAAGGGCAAAGCCCTGCGCACCTGGATCAACGAGGGCATTGCCTTTGCCGAAGCTCAGTCGATAAAGCTACCCGGAGCCAAAAAGAAGATGGCACCGAAGAAGAAGGCTGCAACGCCCTGAGGCGCGTTGCAGCCGCTCGCTGTGTTTCAGTGATGTGCGGGGCTGGGAGGCAGGTCGAATTCAGCGGCCTCCTGGTCGACGAAACACCACACCCACTCCTCACCCGGCTCATACGACTGGATCAGCGGGTGCGACGTTGCCGCGAAGTGGGCCGAGGCATGTTTGTTCGGCGAAGAGTCACAACAGCCGATGTGCCCACACGCCAGGCAGCGCCGCAGATGCAACCAGCTACCACCCATCGCCAGGCAATCGACACACCCGTCGCCCGACGCCTCAGCGCCCACGATTCCGTTGTGATCTTCCAGTTCAGCCACATGTGTACATGCCATTGCATGACCTCCCGTTCGCTTCCGCGCGACCGTACCAACATGCGTCAAGTCGTAGCTCGAAGCCGTTCAGCCAGGTACCTTGATCTGCGCCGTCTCGGCCAATGCTGATTGGTCGACCACGTCGGCATCGGCCGGCACGCTTATCGAGACGGGTGTTCCGAAATCGGAGAACTCCATCACGATGTCGATCGGTGCAGCCTTAATGGGGATGGTTTCGTGGATCCGACGAACGAGGCCTTTCCCGTCAACCCAGGCATCCACCGTGAGCTGCCCTGTGTAGCTCTTCAGCAGCGCCGCAAACTTTGTCTCGTCCACGACAGCGTCGCGGTCGCGATAGAATTTCTCGATGTCAATTGTCGCTTGGTAGTGCGTGGTAGTGAGCCCCTGGATGACTTCCTTGCCAATGGTTTCCACCTTGGCCGAGGACGTCTTCATTTGCTCAAGTACCGCCGAGGGATCATTGCCGCCGAGCTGCGTCGCCTTCGCTATGTCCACTCCGGTTGCTCCGCCCATTGAGCCGATATCCATCTTGATCCACTTCCCCTTGAGGTTCGGCACCATGTCGAACACCCCGATCTTCATGTACGCGACGAGGCCTTGCATGGTCATGGTGACCTTGCCGGCGTCGGGGTTCCCGGTGCTCGGCAGCTTCGAACCGAGCGCTTCGGTCATGTCCATGTCGACGGTCGTCAGTTTCCGATCGAAGTCATAGAGACCAGTGGCGAGCAAGGACTTGTTCGCAAGGCTCGGCACGGGCAGTTTCATCGTCATCTCAACACGAGCCGTGTGTTGGCGTTCGGTCAGTTGCGCTGACTTCGCCAGAGAAATCACCCCGGGGCCGGATAATCGGACGGTGGCGAACCCGATCCCGGCGGCGAGGACGGCGAGAACCGCAACGCCCGCTATCAGGCCCTTCCTGGACTTCTTCGACTCTGGAAGAAGGGGAATGAGTTCGACTTCCTCAGCCGCCGTCTGGTGGTCGTTGTTGTCTTCCATGTCCGCCTCCGTTTGAACTGTGGCATTGACCCTACGGTGCGGAAGTTCGTCCGGAGACGAAGTTGCACGCAACAAGAGAGAGATCTGAAACGGCGAATCCCAGTACACCGGACGGCGACAAGCGAACAGAGGCGGGTTGCGGTCCGGCGCTGTGTGAGCGGGGTGCAGATCGATCAGAGGGCGTGTAGCGCCTTGCTGGGAACAGTTTTCTTGACAAAACTCTCGAAGGTTTCGATAGCATTCCTATGCGAACAGGTGTATGCTGTTCTCATGTCGGCGGACCTGTTGGAACACGAAAACCGGGTACTCGCCAACAACCCGACCGGGCACGGTCTACGCACCCGCATGCAGTTGCTGGACCGGTTGCGCGCCGCGATCATCCCGGCTATCGCGACGTTTGACGCGTCCGCGTTGTGGGCCATCGAAGGGTACGCGTCGGTGAACGCGTGGGTGGCTGATCACGGTCGCTGCACCCGCGGTGAAGCCAACCAGCTCGTCAAAACCTCCCGCCTGTTGCAACAACTCCCGATCACGGCTGACGCGTTTCGGGATGGGACCTTGTCGGCGGGACAGGTCTCGGTGATCGCCGCGAACGTGACCGACAGGACCGTTGGAAAGTTCGCGGAGGTCGAGGTCGAGCGGGTGCCGTTAC
>JANNZM010000138.1:0-53417 GCA_031410595.1 Actinomycetes bacterium
TCGTTCCGCACAAGATCGCCGCGCTCATCTTGGATCGTGATCGCATGTGCCGTAACCCGTTGTGCTCGGCCACGAAAGGCTTAGAAGCCCATCATGTCGTGCATTGGGCCGATGGCGGGCCAACCAACACATCCAACCTTGGGGCGCTGTGCCGCTACTGCCACCGAGCGCATCACGCCGGGAAGTTCTCCATCGTTGGTAACGCCGACAACCCTGACGGGCTCATCTTCCGACGACCAGACGGCACCATCATCGAAAGCGCAGCCAAACCGATATCGCCCGACGGGCCGCTCCCACCGTCGGTGAAACCGTTCGTGCACCCGACCGGGGAACGCTGGCTCAATCGCGACACCTGGTTCACCCCCGACCCCGCCACCCAACCCCCCGTGACACCCCGCGGCTATATCGAACCACGCGAGAAAACCTGGCTCCGCCTCCAAACCCCCACCGAACGAGCAGAGTGGGAACACGAACACTGCGTCTCCAACGAAACATACCCCCACGACGGAACATACTCCCAAGCCATCGACATCGACGCCCTCGAACACGCCGAACGATCCTGCCGCTAGCGTTGCGGCTCGGTCCGGCACCCTGACTGCCGGCGTCGATCAGCAAGAGCGAGTGCTCGGTGATGATCGCGTCGAATACCTTCGGCTTTGCGGACAGCCCGCTCACGGTCCGGATCGCGAACGCGCCGGCAGGGACGATCACAAAGATCGCTCCGATCCAGAGGATTCCGCCTTGGACAAGGGCCAAGATCGCTAGGGGTAGCGCGATGAGAACCAGCACGACAAGGGTGAGCCGTCGCGCCGAGACGGCGGCGTGGCGAGCGTTACTCCCGCTGCGGACGGCACATCCAGCGATGGTCCGCTCCCAAGCGCTAACGCATCGAAAGTTGCCAACTGTGGCTGATCAAACATGGGCCCATCTTCGCATTGACCGAGTGATCCTGAAGGTCTTGCGGATTCCCATCCCCAGGCATCCACCATGCCGTGCTGTCATCCGAAAGAACCAAGGCCCCGTCGCCTCCCTTGTCTAACGTCGCTACATTTTCGCGGTCCAGGTCACCAGGGTGCCGCCGGTATCGCGGGCAACGATGGTGAATGTTCCTCCGACGCGCATCGCTCGCGACTCGAGGTTGTTGAGGCCGTTGCCTCGGACGGCGGAAGGATCAAACCCGACGCCATTGTCGGCAATGGTGCAGCTGAGTTCGCCCTCATCGATCACGATCGAGACGTCAACGGCGCTGGCCCGCGCATGCCGCAACACATTGGAGAGCGCTTCGGTCAATGACGGTACCAACTGCTCTATCACTGCGCCGGGCACCGAGTCCGAGTCGCCGAGCAACGTGAGCGTGGGGCTGAAGCCGAACTGCAGCGCGGCCGTGTCCAGGATGTCTCGGATCTCACGATCAAGGGCCAACGACAGCGGCATGTTGAGACGAAAGATCGTCGAGCGGAGTTGCACGATGGCCTGATCAAGCAGATCAATGGTAACTTCCACCCGCTGGGCCGCCTTCGGATCGGGGATCAAGCTCCGCACCGACTGCAGGCCGATACCGGCGGCGAACAGACGCTGAATGACCACGTCGTGGAGGTCTTTGCCGAGCAGTTCGCGCTCTTCGAGCACCCGCAGTCTGGCCTGCTGCTGACGAGCTTCGTTGAGCCGGACGGCGGTGGCGGCTTCCGCCGCAAAACTGGCCACTACCGCAACATCTTCTTGGTCGAATGCATGCTCACGCCGACTGCTGAGAAAGAGCAGCGAATCGATGCTGTGATCACCTCGAATGGGCACGATCATCAGCGAACCCATCCCGGCCGGAGATGAAGCGCGGTTCCGTTCCAGTATGCGCGTGTCGGAACTGAGCGAGTCTGAGAGGAACGGTTTGCCGCTCAGTGCAGCCCGAACAGGTTCATCGATCACAAAAGTTTCGGGCACCAAATCGCGCGTCGCCGCGCTGTCGGCTGCGATATGACGCATCAGACCGAAACGATGATCGGGCCGTGACATCAATGCGGTTTCAGCCTCGACGAGATTGCGAGCGTGCCAGCAGATCAGGTTGAGCGTGTCTTCCAACGGTACGGCAGCGAGCAAACCAGCCCGAATCTCACCGAGTCCGACCAACCAGCGCCGACCCCTATCCACCGCCGCTTCGGCCTGCTTGCGGTTGGTGATGTCAACGACGTGGGCCAACGTGCGTTCGGGCGTGCCATCATCACCGAGCAGTGTGGTCGAGTGCAGGGTGGCCCATACGGCATGGCCGTCTTTGTGCAAGTAGCGCTTTTCGGTGGTGTAGGCCTGCCGCTTTCCCGATCGCATCTGCCGCGCCGCCTCATCGTCCTCGGCGCGATCGTCGGGATGGGTGAGCTCCGCGAACGTCTTGGCGAGCAGTTCCTCTCGGGAATAGCCGAGCATGGCACACAGCGCCGCATTCGCGTTGGTGATCGCTCGCAACTCGGGAACAGCCAACGACGCCATCGCCATACCGACCGGAGCGTCATCGAACGCCGCTCGCCAGACGGCCTCGCTTGCGGCCAGCGCCTTGGCGGCTTCAAGCCGTTCGGTGATGTCGCGGGCCAGGGCCACAAGGAGGCGGGGCGTCTTTGCTCCGGCGGCGGGCGGATACTCGAGCACCACCTCGACCGGAACGTCACGGCCATCTTTGCGGCGGTGGAAGGTGGAAAAGACCGAGGTTTGCAACTCGTCGGCCAGCAACGGAGCGAGCGTCTCCCGCAGGCGACGCTCGTCATACTCGGGCATCACCTCCAGCGGCGTCATTTTCATGAGTTCGTCACGGGAGAAGCCCAGCTGATGCATCGCTCCTTGATTGACGTAGGTGAACTGAAGGGTGCCGGGCGAGAACATGAACACGGCGTCGCGCGTCGCGTCCATGGTGTGCAACACCGCTTGGGCGTGGGCTTCAGCGGCGACGCGAGCGCTGATGTCACGAACCGTCGCCACCGCGCGCAGCGGTCCGACATCGGTTGCCGGACTCAACGAAACCTCGACAGGGAAACTCGAGCCGTTTTTGCGGCGGCCCAGCAATTCAAGCCCGCCACCCATGGTGCGCATCGTTGGATGCAATCGATACCGCTCCCGATGCATGACGTGGACATCACGAGAGTTCTCGGGCAGGAGTATTTCAACCGGACGACCGATCAGTTCGAGTCGGTCGTACCCAAACATCGCTTCAATCTGGGCATTCACCAGCAGCATCGTGCCGTCACCGTCGGTAAGCAGCATGCCGTCGGGCGAAGCCTCCACCATGGTGGAGGCCTCGATGTCGTCGTTCACCGGTCGGGGACCCCTCGTTCGCCGACGCTCCGTCAAAGGGCGGAGCGCCGGTTCCGGCACCCGCTCGCCCGCTCGGAACTGCAACGCTACGTCGAGGAGCGGCGCGACCTGATCGGCGAAACGACCAAGCAGATGCAGGTCGTGAGCTGCCAGCACCCGACCGCCGTAGTCGGTACTTGCCGCAAGCACGCCAACGGTCACACCGTCGCTCGACACCGGTACAGCCGCCGTCGACCCGATGTGGGCAAGGACCACGGCTGGCTGCCACATGGCTTTCTCACTCGTTGCATCTGCAACCAGAACGGGTTGACCCGACGCAATGACCTCACCCGACAGGCAGCTTGAGGTCGGCATACGAAGGCCCACAAATCCGGGAGCCCGCTGGCCGCTGGCAGCAACCGTCACGACCGTGTTGCCCGAGTCGTCAACGAAGTTCAACGCGGCGAAGTCGGCATCAACCAGAATGGCGGCGGCATCGACCACCGCTTGGTACACCACATGCACCTCGGAAGCTTCACGTGCCGCGATCGCCACCTGGGTGAGCGCGTTGGCCAGCGCGGCGTCGGCCCGACTGCGTGCTCGATTTGCGGCCGACTCCGCCAGCTTTCGATCGGTAGCGGGCAGTACCATCATCATCACACCTGCCACGATGCCGACCTCATCGAACCGGGACGACACCACAACATCGCACCAGCGCTGCTGCTCGGTCGTTATCACCTGAACATCAGTGACGGGTGCAATGCTGCGTTCGCCGCGCAGCGCGGCACGGACGGCTGCTGCGATTTGGCTTCCTGTTTCCTGGTCCCGTGCGGCAGCGCACGCGTCGAAGACCGAGACGCCCGTGTCGCATACGAAGAGCGCCAAGTTCGTTTCCCGCGCGAGACGTTGCCATGCCTCGTTCGCAGCAATCAGAACACCCTGATCGTTGAGCAATCCAACCTCGACCGTAAGGCCGCTGAGGTCCGCCGACATCGCCGAAGCGGTGATGTCGATTTTGTCCATCCCCTCTCCCGTGAGAATGTGGGATACGTCGTGCCTTCTTACTCTTGCACGTCGGTCGCGGGTAGCTCAACAAGAAAGTTTGCGTGAGTGGTTGACTACATGTCGATCGACTCGGGGAATCGGCGAACGAACTCCTCCTGCGCCCTGGTGAGCACGTGATCCGGCACCCCCGGTTCGAGGCTGGTCGTGCGGATGAGTTCGATCGTCTTGTCGATCAGGTCGCTGGAACGATCGAGCCGGGCGCCGCCCTCCTGCGAACCGGCCGAAACGGTCCGCAGCGTGAGCGAGATGCCGTACAGCCGTTGCACGATCAGATCGAGCAACACCCGCGCATCCTGTTCGCGGTCGAGGAGGTCATCACGTTGGTGCTCGGTGTCCAGTTGCGAACTCCGGTTGCGAATGGAGGCGACGGTCAACATCGTTTCGGCAACCGGCTGAAGTTGGATGTCGAGCGGTACGAGCGATCCGTCCTTTCGTCGGCCCTGGATGTCGAGGCCCGAACCCATCTCACGGGTTTGCGGCTGCTTGGCAAAAGCCATTCGCGCCCGTTCGTGTCTAGGGCGACGGTCCGCCGGCACAAGCATCTCCACCTGGTGGCCGACCAACTCGTGCACCGCATAACCGAACATGGTGGCTGCACGGGCATTGGCAAAGATGATGACACCGGACGCGTTAACGACGAAGATGCCATCCGCAACCGTCTCCAGCCACGACCAATCGGCGTCGGTTGCGTGCTTGTGCGCCTGGGTCACCTCAACTCCGAATCGTCCGTGTCGCCGCCATCACGCATGCGACAACCATCCTTTGACTCATGGTGACGAAACCGAACACGGCCTGCCCAGGGCCGAAGGTCCCTACGCAATGCAGCCATCCGGTGACCTTGGCCTCTTCTGCGTCAGCGCTCTTTCGTGGGAGAAAGGATCTATGAGTTCACATCCGGTGGTACACCAGTGCCCATTCTGCGAGCTGGTCTTCAGCTATCACAACGAAATCAAAGATCACATCCTGCACGATCATCCCGAGCATGCAGACATGGCGGAAACGGCCGTTACCAATGAACTCCCCCACTAGCACCCTTACGGCCCGCAAGAGCACCGCTCCGTCGGAGCAGGCGTGGCCCATCGTGCCGTTCGTGTTCTCGGTGTTTGCCATCTTCACCTCAATGGTTGCCGTCTTCGTCGTCGCGAACAACCGCGGCACCAAGATCGTGGCAGCCGCGTCGGTCGCAGCTATTGAAGTAACGCTGAAGGAGTTCAGCATTTCGCCGGCCGAGCTCACCGCTCCTCCCGGCGATGTCGCCATCCGGATCACCAACAGCGGCACTGCCGAACATGACTTCGAAGTAGTCGGACAGGGCAAGACGAAACGACTCGCACCCGGTCAGGCCGACGTGTTGTCGCTCAAGAACGTGCCCGCCGGCCACTATGCCATCCGTTGCAACGTGCCGGGCCATGCCGCGGCTGGCATGTCCGCCATGCTGATGGTGTCGGTTGGCGCCAAGGCCGGCGGATCGGGTGCAGCCGAGGTCGCCATGACGCCCGATGAGATGGACGCCAGCATGGCCAAGATCGCCAAGACCTTTCCGGCCAAGACCGCCGGTCACGGTGGCGATCTCCTCGAACCCAAGGTCATGCCCGACGGCACCAAGGAGTTCGACATCACCGCCAAGATCGTTGACTGGGAGACCGAGCCCGGCAAGATCGTGAAGGCCTGGACCTACAACGGCGTCGTACCGGCGCCAACCATCAAGGTGAACGTCGGCGACAAGGTGCGCATCGTTCACCACAACCAACTCGAGGAGTCGACCGCAATTCACTTCCACGGCATCAAGGTGCCGAACGCGATGGATGGTGTACCTCCTTTCACGCAAGACGTGATCAAACCCGGCGCGACCTTCACCTACGAGTTCACGGCCACCGAACCAGCGGTCGGTACCTACCACTCACATCAGGACGCCCAAGTGCAGGTGCCCAATGGTATGTTCGGCGCCTTCCTGATCGGGGATATGCCGATCCCGGCATCGACCAACGTCACCAAGATCGACAAGGAATACGTCATGGTGCTGAACGATGCAGGCAACATAGGCCTCAGTCTCAACGGCAAGTCGTTCCCCGCCACCGAACCGGTCGCGTTGAAGGTGGGACAGTCGATGCTTGTGCATTACATGAATGAGGGACTGATGGCGCACCCCATGCACCTGCATCAGCCGTCGGGATTGATCATCGCAAAAGACGGCATACCCCTGACGCAACCCATGCCCGGCGACACCATTAATGTGGCACCGGGCGAGCGCTACAGCGTGCTCTACACCCCGACTGAACCCGGGGTGTGGGCTTGGCACTGTCACATCCTTACCCACGCCGAAGGCACCAAAGGCATGTTTGGCATGGTCACCGCCCTCATCGTCACCTGACCACTACAAGCGAGGTAGTCATGACCGTCAAAAATGAGGTCGCCGTTCCTGTCGCTGTGCCGATGCCGTATCAGCATCTTGTGCTCGGCGTATTCGGCTTTCGTCCCGGCGAGCAGCTGGTGCAAGTTGCCAGTGAACTCGCCAGGGGCACCGACGCCCAGTTGCATCTGGTGCGTCTGCTACTCGACTGGGAGTACCGGGTGGCCAACGACGCAAAGGCCGAGCTGCAGGATCTGGCCGAACGGTACAACGCCGACGCCAACGTCGTCCTTACCAGTCGCTCGCATCCGTACCGGTCCGAACAGCTTTCGGAGTTCGTCGATTCACTTCCGAACGCGTGCGCCATAGTGCCCACCCACACCACCTTTTCGATTGCTGACGATCTGCTCGGTTCAACCGCGGCGGAACTCATACGCGAAACGCGGCGACCGATCATCGGTGTTGGATCCAATGTCGTCAGCGACCGACCGGTGGAGCAGGTGGTAGCACCACTTGACGGGACTGCGTTCTCCACCGAGATCCTGCCCGAAGCGGCTCGCTGGGCCAAGGCGTTGCACGTGCCGCTCTGGTTGGTGCAGGTGATCGACGCCGACGTCCGTCCGGAACCCGGCTTGGAGTCGGGCTGGGTTCGCCACCAAGCCGAACGACTGAGCGGCTCGGGCATCGATGTGGAGTGGGAGGTGCTGCACGGCGGTCATCCCGCCAAGGCCCTTTTGCAGTGGTTGTATGCGGGGCCGCACACACTCACAGCGCTCGCCACCCACGCTCCTCACGGAGTTCGCACGTTTTTCACACCGAGCGTGGCGGATCAACTCCTCCAGCTCAGCCCCGGACCGGTCGTGGTCGAGCTACCTGAATCGGCACTCTGAGCAGGGCCGTTAGGTCCGGAGGCGGTGGCCGTTAAGGACCAAAGACCCTTCCGGTATCGCACCCGGACTCTCAATACTCTTTCTATGATGCAAACGGTGCGAACGATAAAAGTGTTTCTACTCGATGACCATGAGATCGTTCGACGCGGTTTGCGAGAGCTGCTGGAAAACGAGGAGGACATGGAGGTGGTGGGCGAGGCCGGAACGGCCGAGCAGGCCATAGGTCGTATCCCCGCCTGCCAACCCGACGTCGCCATCCTCGACGTGCGGCTCCCCGACGGCGACGGCATCTCGGTCTGTCGCGAAATGCGCTCGACACTCCCCGACCTGCGCTGCCTCATGCTGACCTCGTTCAGCGATGACGAAGCGCTGATGGGTGCCATCATGGCCGGGGCATCCGGGTACCTCCTCAAGCAGGTCCGCGGCATTGAACTCGCCACGGCGGTGCGTCGCATCGCAAGCGGCGAGTCGTTGCTCGATCCGGCCGTCACCCGCCAGGTACTCGACCGTTTGCGACAACCTTCGAACGATGATCCGCTCAAGGATCTCACCGAGCAGGAGCGTCGTATCCTCGACCTCATTGCCCAGAGTCTCACCAATCGCCAGATCGGTGCCGAGCTGCACCTTGCCGAAAAAACGGTGAAGAACTACGTGTCGAATCTGCTGGTGAAACTCGGCATGAGTCGGCGCACCGAGGCAGCCGTGTTTGCTACCAAGCTGGCGCAAGAACACCAGCACCGTCACGACTAGCCGTGAGCGCGGATGGGTTGGGTCATCTCGAAGGGATGAGTGTTGAGGAATGCCTCGGCCATCTTGAACGCGAGCCACTCGGCCGGCTGTGCGTATTGGTGGACGGAATACCCAAAGCGTTCCCCGTCAATTACCGGCTGGGGGTCGGCCCTGACCGCGAACTCACCATCATGATCGCTACCCATCGCGGCAGCGTGATGGAAGTGGCCGACGGCGTCGTCAGCTTCGAAATCGACGGCATCGACAAGCACGACACGTCGGGCTGGAGCGTGATCGCGGTCGGTCGCCTTTTTCACGGCGAGTCTCTTACCGAGGAACCACACCCGTGGATCAACGGCGACGATTGGACCTGGCTGGTGCTTGCGGTCGCCGAAGTCACGGGCCGCAAACTGGCCCACGGCATCACCGAGTGGCCCTTCCGCCTAGCCGGCTACCTGTAGACCTCGCTGTGACGTGTAGGCAGGCTCACAGAATTGCCGAGCGAATCGAGAAGGAGCGAATACGAGCGGTAGCGAGCGAGCGACGTTCAGTACGATGACGGCCATGGCTCGTGCGCTGAAGTTTGGTTGGCTCTCACCCGTTATCGGTAACCGCTGGAGCGACCACAAGCCCATCGTCGTGTACCAGGACACCCACATCCTGCCGACGGCGCTCCCGTACTTCGATTCGTTGTGGATCGCCGATCACTTTTACGGATTCGACGCCAAGACCGATCCGTTTCTGGAGGCGTGGACCACCCTTACTTGGTTGGCTGCCCGGCACCCCAACGTCGATCTCTGCCACCACGTTCTGGGCGTCGGCTATCGCCCTCCGGCGCTGACCGCGAAGATGGCGGCCACGCTGCAGGTGTTGTCGGGGGGTCGGTTTATTCTCGGCATAGGTGCCGGCTGGCGCGAGGGTGAATACCAGTCGTACGGCTACGACTTCCCGAAGCCTTCGGTCCGTTTCGCGCAACTCGAAGAAACGATCAAGATCTGCCGGCTCATGTGGACCGAGGACGAACCGTCATTCACTGGCGAACATTTCACCATCTCCGGCGCGTCGGCCCCACCGCTGCCCAACCCGATCCCTCGCGTGTGCATCGGAGCGTCGGGCGAGCGAGTTGGCTTGCCCCTCGTCGGCCGGCTGGCCGATCTCTGGAACGGGTCACCGAGGGGAACCGACGACGACTGGTACCGCCGGCTTGGTATCGTGCACGCCGCCGCCGAAAAGGCCGGCCGGGACCCGGCCGATATCGAGGTCACGACCACGCTCGAGTACCCGCTTCCCGAGACCGATGAGAATGCCGAAAAGCTGTTGGCTGCGCTCGCCCACCATGCCGATCGAGGCGTGCAGCACTTCGTGATGGACTTCGGTCATCCACAATCGACCGAACCCATCCACCGCTTCGTCGAGCAGGTCATGGCACCGTTGCGGGCGGCGGCGTAGACGTCACCGGTTACTACACGAAGTAACGGTGTGTAGCCTCGCGCCATGCACGACGACGCCGAGATCAGCTGGTATCCCGTCCCCGACTCCTCCGATCTGCCGGAGGATTTGGCCAAGCTGTTCGCCAAGGCGCAGGCCAACCTCGGCTTTGTTCCCAACGTGTTCCAGGCGATGTCGTTTCGACCCGACCATATGCGGGCGTGGTTCTCACACTTCAAACAGCTGCATGTGCCAAGCGAGCATTTGTCGGGCGCCGATCGCGAAATGATCGCGGTGGTCGTATCGATGGCCAACGGCTGCCTGTACTGCCTGGTCGCCCACGGCGCCGCCCTGCGCGAGGCCGTGGGTGATCCGGTACTCGCCGACCGCATCACGCTCGATTGGCGCAGAGCCGGCCTCGATGACCGCCAGATCGCCATTTGCGAATACGCCGAGAAGATCACGGTGAAGCCGACGGAAACCTCACGGGAAGACATTGATCATCTGCTGTCCTTCGGCCTCTCACTGGAAGAAACCTGGGACGTCGCCGAGGTCGCAGCCATGTACAACTTCACCAACCGCATGGCCATGGCAACCGGCCAACTCCCCAACCGCGAGTACCACAGCCTGTACCGCTGAGTCGCGGCGCTCCAGCGACCTGGGCGGGTGAGCCGCTATTGGAGGAGCGCCAGGTCTCGACTGGCATAACGGTTGTGAGCGAACTCTTCGTCGAACACCGTGAAGAGGCACTCCTGAATCGGGTTCGCACCATTCTCCAGGATCGCGACGTTGGTGGTGAGATCGGCCGGCGCAACGGTCTCAAGGTACGCGCGTAAACGTGTAAACCTCTCCGCACGCGCTTGGACGGCCTCAGCGAATGTCGGCGAGGCATTGCGATCGAGACCAGGCCACGGAAAATCGGTGGAGCCCCGATTGGGCAGACCCATTGGATGAAAGCTCCCGCCGACCAGGGGCACGGTGAACCACTTGTCGGTCGCGAATACAAGATGGCGCAACGTCTCGACGAAGGAAAATTCGCCGTTCATCGACTGATGGAGTTTCGCTTCGGGGAGTTCGCCGGCCTGCGCGATTGTCGCCGCCCACACATCTTCCAGTGCGCTCAACGCGGTACGCATTCCCTCCGGCTCGGGCGCACGGATCAGCGCTCGCAGCGGGTACCAGGGATCGCGCTCGTTCACGTAGTCGGTGATGTCGACGCCGTTGATCACGACTCGGTCGACCAACGCGTCGATGTCCACATTGACGAGAACAACTCTGGTGAGCTTGGCGTCCGTGAGGTCAACGTCGCGGAACGTCGCACCGCGTAGTTCGACACCCCAGAACTCCGCCCCCGACAGATCCCGATATTCGAATGACTCTGCCATCCGTCCCTCCATCCAATGAAGTGGGTAGTTGCCGTATCGTTGTCCGATGATGCCCCGCAGGGCCAATCGTTGTGGGCACTGATGGGCTCGCTCAGACCTGACCTGGTTGGGAGAAGGTCATCGGATTGTCGTCCCAGTGGCCGTCGATCCAGGTGTAGCGGTCGTCGAAGCACGGCGGCAGGCGACGGTCGCCATGCTCGATATCTCCAGCGAGGAAGTTGAGGAAGTACATGTGTGAGCCAGGGCAGGCGGCCGTGGTGTGGAAGCCTGCGGGCACGGTGACAAGGCTCTGATGCGTGGCAACAAAGGTGTCATCGAGCCCGTCGACCTCACGGAAGTTCCGGTGGAAGGCGAACCCGTTGGCCGGTTGCAACTCGAAGTAGTACGTCTCTTCCAGGTAGGGCGAGCCGAGGTAGCCGTCGTGGCAGTGCGGCGGCCAGCCCGACCATGCACCACGCGGTACGTGCACTTCGTACAGGATGAGTCGGTGGGCCTCAAGCGGTGGCGACAGCAGGTGGCCCACCTGGCGGTGGGCCGCTCCCCCGCCACGCATCTCCACCCGCACGTCGCTCGGCGCAATGTATCGAGCGGCGTAGACCGGGTCGGCGGGCGCGCCGCCGATGGCGAAGGTGGCGTCGGCACGCACGTCGATATGCAGTGTCGTTCCTGGGGGTGCATAGACGACCGAGCCGGTGTCGAGAAACACGTCACGGCGGAACAGCGCGTGGATCTGGCCATCAACCGCTACGTCGATCGCGCCGTTCAGTGGAACGACCGCAACCTCGGACAGCCGCGTCGACAGCGTGAGAGTGGCACCGGCTTTGGCTGCCAACGTTGCGAAAGTGAGATAGCGCCAGCCAGTCTGAGCGGGGCTGGCGCTGCACAACACATCGACATCACCGGTGGAGCGGGCAGCAAAGAGTTCCTCAACGGTGGTCATAAGCGCAGTCCGTCCCATGCATCGATTGTGGTGAGGTAGCGAGCGAGCACCTCGTTGACCAGGGCGTCGTCGCCGATGTCGCGAGACAGCCATCGGGTTGCGGCAGAGGAAAAGATGGCGCGCCCGATGGCGAAGCCGCGCACCAGCGGTTCGCTTGCGGCCGCAGCTAGTGCCGCGGCGAGTTGATCGGGCGCGGCGGTCTGGCCGAGCACGAGCATGCCGTGGCAGGTTTCGTCATGCGCGCTGATGACCGCAGCGGCGTCGTTCCATTGCTGCGCGTCGTCGATCGGGGGGAGCTTCCACCAGTCGGGGGTGATGCCGCGCTCATAGGCGAGAGTCAGAATTCGGGGCAGATAATCACTGCCGGGGGCAACGGCGGCTGGCGACTGGAATTCGATGAGATAGCGACGATCAGCCGCGACTGCGGCCTGGGCCAACTGCGCGACCTGACGCCATTGCGCGGTCGCGAGCTCGCCAGGGTCGTTGGGATGGGCGTACACCATGAGCTTGGCGATCTGATCACTCGGCCACGACCGCAAGGTCACACCGATGTCAAGCCCGCTCGTGAACTCCGTCGGGCGAGACAGCGGTACATCGAGAGCGCGCGCCAGCCAGTACCCGCGCCCGGTCGCGCGTTCAAGCAATGGTCGCCCATAGAGATCGTCGATGAGCACACCGAGCCCGTCACGTTGCTGCGTCGCCCGCTCAAATGCCTCAAAAAGCAGGGCCTTCAACGCCGGAATTCGTGACGGATCGGCGCCTGTTTCCGCGACCAACGTATCCATCTGCCAGCGGTGATCGATGGCCAGAACCCGCACATCTCCCACCGTTTTCGGATCACTGGCCCGGCGGTGCAGCTGACGTAGACGCACGTCGTCTGCAGGACGCCATGGATGTTCGTCTCGCCTCAGAAACTCGGCCAATTCGGCAGCGGTCGGCATTGCCGGGCTGCAGCCGTGCCGCGACACCACGATCGCTCCGACCGCGTTGCCGATGCGAGCGCACGCTTCCAGGGGTTCGTTCCGCAACCATCCGGACAGGAACCCGGCGAAGAAGCCGTCGCCAGCGCCGACGGTATTGACCACCTCGACCGGAAAGCCCGGGGTAGGCGCAGTGCCCAGGTCGGCGGGTATCGGACCGTCAAGAATGTGGCAGCCGCGGGCACCGACCTTCATCACGATCGGAGCCGCAGTCATCGAGCGAATCGAACGGAGCGCCTCTTGAACATCGGTGGACCCACCCGCGATGCAGATCTCCTCCTGGGTGCCCACCACGAGGTCGCACAATGGCAATACCTCGCGCAATCGATCGGTGACCGGCTTGGACATGACGAGCATCTGCTGACCCTGGTTGGATCCAACCAGCCCCCACAGCACCGGGCGGTAATCGATGTCGAGCACGACCTTGGTGGCACCAAAGCCGGCAAGGGCGACAAGCCGGTGGGTCGTTGCGCGAACCATATCGTTGGCCAGGAACGAGCCGGTGATCAACACCGCTTTCGCATTCGAGACGATGTCTTCGTTGATGTCTTCGACCGCCGTCGCCATGTCGGCGGAGTCGTGATAGTGAAACAGGCGGGGGAAGTCATCGCTCGGGCGGATAGCCAGCATCACAAGCGGGGTCAAACGGGTGGCGTCGGCCACCATCATCGAGGTGTCCACTCCGGCTTCGTGCAGGTTTCGTCGCAGGAACACACCGTTGTGCTCGTCACCGACCCGAGCGAGCATGGCGGTTTTCACCCCAAGACGCGATGCCCCGAAGCAGATGTTGGCTGCGCTGCCGCCGAGATACCGACGGAAGGAATCAGAGCGATCGAGATCGGCACCATCCTGTTCGGCGTACAGGTCGACACAAAGCCGCCCTGCGCACACCAGTTCAATCGTCATTCCAACCCCCCTCATGGCACCACCCGGAACGCCATCTGATTGTTACCACGCCGACATGGGCGGCTGCTCAGCAGGTGTGCCCATATCAAGAACGGCGTCGGAGCGGGATAGGGATATCATCGATTCATGTCGGCCGAACGCGGCGAGGACGGAGTTGATGTCTTCATCAGCTATGCCCGCACCGATCTCGGTAGTGTCCGACCTTTCGTGGATGCGCTGCGCTTCGACCACGGCCTTTCCGTTTGGATCGATCATGGTGAGATCGAACCGTTTGCGCACATCGGGGCGTCAATTTCCGCAGGCATCGCCCGGGCTCGTGCCGTCGTTGTTTGGTACACGCCCGACTACGCCTTACGCCCGTACTGCATGTGGGAGTTCTGCCAGGTATGGATGTCCATTCGGCGCGGGACCGCGTCGATGGATCAGCTCATCCCGATCAACGTGAGAACCGATACGGGTCATCTCGAACTTGGCCTGGCCGGTTCGCTGCTGTTCGCACGAAACAGTCGCCCGGTTCAACTGAGCGGCGTGGTGGCCGCCCGCATCGCCGGCATCGATCAACGCGTCGGCGATCTCTCCGACAACCAGATCTCGTTGGTCGACATCGCCGAACTTGGGGTGGTTCGACTGCCGACGCTCTGCGCAATCGACGAGCAGTTGTGGAGTCGCACCGTGTCGGCCGGAACACAGCGGCCGGGCTTCGCCACGATCGTCGGCGTGCCCGGCTCCGGTAGGCGGACGGTTGCCCGTCAATACGCATCGCTGTTCGGTTCGCTCTACCCCACCGGTGTGGAGACCATTGACGGAACAGGCCTGTCCTACGATGATCTTCGCCCGCTGCTGCCGACAGGGACTGCGGGTAACGCCGGGCTACTCACAATCACCAACATCGATCCGAGCGTCGCACCACAACTTGGCGAGGCCTGGCTCGGTGGAGCAGTAACCGGTTCGCTGATCGTGACCACCACTGCGGGCGCTGGCATTTCGGTGCCCGCATTGTGCCCATACGAGGGAGTTTCGCTCATGCGACTCCATTGGCCCGAAGCCGCCGACCACCCCGAATTTGCCGACAGGTTGGTCGAACAGCTTGGCGCCCAACCAGGCTCGATTGTGGCTGCCGCATGCGAGATTCGACTTTCGGGTTTCGATGGTTACAAACCATCGTCTTCGATCTCCGACCGACAGAGACTTCTCGTGGAGGATCTGTCTGACCGGAGCCGGTCCGTTCTGGCGGAAGTTGTCTCGCTGTCGTTGACCCGCTGCCCGGTCGATGTGCTTCGTGCTGGCCTGCTTGACGACCGAGACCTACGACGAGTGTTACGTGAACTCGAGTACACACAGGTCGCCAGGGTCTCTGCTGGTTGTGTGATCATCGAAGCATGGGCCGCCGCTGCGGTCACGACGAATGATGAGGACGGGGTGCTCGACGCTGACGGCATGGTGGAGTTCCTGCGGGCCTCGGTCGAGGCGACTGAGGACCTCTTTCGGGCGGCGAGAGCTGTTGGTGACCCAACCGGGCGAGCCCCTTTGCGGCATCGCGTTGCTGTCGCTCAGACGCTCGGGCTTCGGGCACACAACCACGGCCAACATCATGAGTGTCTGCGGTATATCACGTTCGCGTTCGAGAACGCGACGGCAGCAACACCAAAACGCACCAGCGGCGTCGTGCTGGCCGCAGCCCTCTTTCAAGGTGGTGAATTCGCCGAGGCAAGAACGGTTCTCGACGCCATTGCTTCCGAACAAGATGATGAGTTCTCTGTCACCGAGCGACTGCTCCGACGCCAGATCACCGCAGAGATCGGAGAGCGATGAGCGCAACCGACGACCCGCTTGATCGCGGCATGGAGTTGCACGTCGAGGCCCTCGAGCAGGCCAGACACGGTGACTACGAAGCTGCCGTGCCCCTGCTGATCGAGTCACTGCGACTGAAGTCCATGGTCCTGTCCGCCGGAGATGAAAGCTTCCGGATCAGCATGTTGAATCTCGGTCGGGCGTTCTTGGAGACGGGACGCCTCCAAGAGGCGAGACGGGTACTGCTCGAGGTGCTCGAACGGGCCTACGTAGTCCGAGGTCCGCAGGGCCGGATTCTCGACATGTTGGGACAGCTTCACCACGAAATGGGAGAGCCGGACGTGGCCATCGCTTACTACCTGCGAGGGGTCGAGCTGCTTACGGACGAACTCGGGCGCACAGCGTCCGCGGTGCTACGCACGCTATCGAACGCCGCCCACGTCACTCTCGATTACGGAGCCCCCTTTGATGACGCAGTCGGCCTCGCGGCTGCATGCATCGAGGAGTTGAGGGGCGTCGGCGAACAGCGGACAATCGATGGGCTCCAAGCGACACTGGGTGTCGCCATGGGGGTGCGTTCTGCCCCGTCCTACCCTGAGCGCGGCCAGCTTTCAGCCGGAGACTTCTCGATGATCGAACGCTATCGGGCGGAGCGCGACGAGGAACGTCTTTCCTGGATTGTTGACGTCCTCCGGGAGACACCGGACGCCGTGATGTCGGCAACGATGGCCGCCATCGATGACGTTGCGACGGCAGGTGGGCTCGGTGAACGAATTCTTCACGAAACCGGTAAGTGGGTCGTCACCAGCCCAGACGGTTCGCTACGCCATGAGCTCTTTGCTTTCGGGCCGAAGGCCATCGCCGTGACGGCGTTCCTCCAGTACCCCATCTTTCCCGAGGACCTCGACGCCACGCAGGCAACGAGCGCAGCATGGTCCACATTCGACTTTTTCCAGCAACGTGAGTCACCTGAGTTCGTGTCCGACATTCGGCTTATCGCTCCTCGCTTTTCCGACATCGAGCGCCCGGTACTCGGGGCAACAGGGCTTCTGCGGCTGGGAAGAACCGACGAAGAGACCGACATCGTGAACGCATTCGAGATGTGGCGGCCATTCGCCACCAGCCTGCTCGTAGCCGCGGGCGAGGCCATCATGGAGGATCTGGCCAACGATCCCGAGTTACTCGACGGACCGTATCTACCTGCGTTTCTCTGGGCCTGATCGTCTTTTATGGACGGGCTTGGGGACGTGTGGTGGTTGTTGTTGGAGAGCCGCCGCCCTTACCGCTTTCGCTCGTGGTGGGTGATGAGGATGGGGGCGGCAGCGTGGTAGCCGTAGAGGTAGGCGACGAACTGCCTCCGCCACCGGAGCCTGACCCGCCGCCTCCCGACCCGCCACCACCCGATCCTGACCCTGATCCGGATGCGGCGGTTGCGATCGTGGTTGTCGACGAACCGCCGACCGTGCCCTTGCCCGAGTTGTCCACGATTGTCGTCACGGTGGTGGAATCGCTTCCGCCCTTGCCCGAGTTGGACTCGGCAGTCGTAGCGGGAGTGCTATCGCCGCTCTTCGTCGGGACGGTGGTGGGTGCATCGTTGGATCCACTGCCGGATCCGGAGTTCCCGCCTGAATTGCTGCCGGAGCCGGAGTTGTTCGATCCTTTGTTGCTGTTGTCTACCCTGCCGCGAGCGTCTTTCACTTCTTGAGCCGCCGGCTGGCCGAGCCGACGACGATCATCATCACTGAGCTTGGCCAGTGCATCATCGGCTCCCGCGACGGCAACAGGAAGTGCTTCATCGCTCGCCTTGCGCAGCTTCGACAGGGCATGCTTCGCGTCGGCGAGTTCGACGGAGTCGACCGGCAGCCCGACGCCGTGCGCCACGACGCGAACTGGGCGAGGCAACGCTCCTTCGTTGGCTGCCGCGGCGAGCGCCGTCGTGCCGGTAAGACCGATCACCGCAACGGCTCCGGTCATGGCCAGACGACGGCCGAGCCGACGCGCCGGTCGAGTAAACGGTACGACAACCTGTTCGGTTCGGTCGATCACAGTGGTGGCATCGACCGTGTTCATCTGCATCGTGGGGTCGACCACGTCGAGTCGCTCGATGGTAGACGTCGGGTCGACGGCGCTCATGACCATGGTCGGCTCAACCACCGCAGAAGCGTCCGCCGCGAAGAGGTTGCGGAAAGCGGAAAGCTCGGCAGGGCTGGGCTGCTGCGGGGTGTCGGCAGCGAAGAGGTGACCAAGGCTTTCCAGCAGGTTGTCGTCCTCGAAGTTGTCGTCTTCGAGGTTGTCGTCATTGGTCGTCATCGGTACACCTCCTTGAAGTGTTCTCTCAGTCGTTCGAGGGCTCGGGATTGGGCCATGCGAACTGCGCCAGGTTTTCGATCAAGCAAAGAGCCGACATCTTCGGCGGTTAGGCCACCAACTACTCGCAGATCGAGGATCTCACGATCATCGTCGGAGAGCATCCGGTAGGCCCGCTTCATGGCCTGGGCTTCTTCGTTTCCAACGAGTGCTTCGCTGATGTCTTCAGTGACATCGAGCGGGGCAACGGGTTGTCTCTTCTCACGTTCGAGAGATCGGTAGCGATCGGCAATGACGTGGCGACAGATTCCGAAGATCCACGCCGAAAGTCCGACACCGGTCGGATCGAACCGCTCGATTGAACCAACAGCTCTGGCCATGGTTTCGGCCACGATGTCGCTGGCGTGGTCATGACCGATTCGTTTGGCGGCGTATCCCCGCAGCCGGGGGTAGATCTCAAGGTAGACAGGCTCCCACGCTGCCGGGTCCTTTCGTTTGATGCGATCCAACCAATCATTCGCCAATTCTTCTCGCATCGGTATTCATCGTTTCACAAACGCCAATCACGGTTGGGCCGGACCGCCTGCGGGAGAAGACGATCTGGCCCAACCGATCTGCCTGACAACGATCAGCCGTGGCCGCCACCCTTGCCGCCTGTGCCGCCGTGACCGTCAACGGTGACCGTCGAAGTGGATGGCGTGGATGCGGTCGTGGATGCGGTCGGGCCGTTTTGCACGGTGTCATTGCCGTGGCGACCACTGTTGTCCTGGGCGTCGTGCACCGCATCAGCAACGGCGTTGCCGCTGCCATTGCCGTTGTCACGGTCATCGTTGGCATCATGGGCCGCAGCGGAAACGGCGTTGCCGTGATCATCGTTGGCATCGTGAGTTGCATCATCGTCCGAGACCGTCGTCACCGACACGGCGTTGCTGGTCACGCCGTGACGGCCGTGGTCGTCGTTGGCCTCGTCGTTGGCCTCGTGGGTGGCCGAGTCGTCCGAGACGGCCTTGGTCTCGTCGTCGTCGGCATCGTGGGTAGCGCTGTCGCCGGTGGCTTCGTTCTCGGCAACCGTGACGGCGGTGGTGGTGGGGTCGGAGGTGACCGTGCTGACGACTGCGGGCTTCGGGCTGTCGTTGCGGTGCTCGATCACACCCACGGTGGCGAACACCATGGTGGAGGTGCCGATCACGGCAACCAGGGAGGAGACGCTTCCGACGATGAGCTTTCGTGCCTTCATGATGGGTTCCTTCGTTTGGGGGGCGAGCACTTGTTTGCCCCTACATCGCACGAACGCTCGACGCGTCACACCCATGTCCTGTGATATTGGTCACTCAGCGGAGGAACGTCACGTGCGTTGAGCCGGACGGCAGCTTCGCTACGTTGGGCGAATGCGATTCGCGTTCAGCACTTCTCCGCAACGAACCACGTGGCCATGGCTGTTGGAGGCGTGGCAGCGAGCCGACGACGAAGCCGTGTTCGAGTCGGGATGGACGTTTGATCACTTCTATCCCCTGTTCGGCGACCCCACCGAGGACTGCATGGACGGGTGGGTCACGCTTACGGCGCTGCTGCAGGCAACCACTCGACTGCGAGGCGGCGTGCTGGTGTCGGGCATGGCGTACCGGCATCCGGCCGTGTTGGCCAACATGGCGACCACGCTCGATATCACCTCAGGAGGTCGATTGGAGCTGGGCATCGGCGCCGGCTGGAACCAGGAGGAGTGTGACGCGTTCGGTATCGACCTCGGCACCATGACCGAACGTTTCGACCGCTTTGAGGAAGGCCTCGCCATCGTGTCGAGCCTGCTCACGAACGACCGCACCACCTTTGCGGGAACCCATTTCCACGTCACCGAAGCAATGAATAACCCCAAGCCGCTGCAGAAGCCTCTGCCGATCTGCATCGGCGGAAAAGGAAAGAAACGCACCCTTCCGCTTGCGGCCAAGTACGCGCAGCACTGGAACTACTCCGGCAGCGAGCCAGCCGAATTTGCGACATGCCGTGAGATTCTGCACCGGTCGTGCGACGCCATCGGTCGCGATGCCGCCGAGATCACGTGCAGCACGTTGCTCCGCTTCAACGGTGACGGCGCCGCGCTGCGCCGCGATGCCGACGCGTTCGCGGCGGTCGGTGCCCATATGGGCATTCTGTCGGTACCGAAGTCCGAGCCAGCTTCGGTTGTGACCAACATCGCCCGCATGCTTGCCTAGCAGCATTTCGCGCCCACGAACGGAAAGTAGGGATTTCCGTGATGCGGGAACCTCGGCCAGGGTTCATTCTTGAGGATGTGGCCGAGCAACTCGATCTCCGACGGGAACCGCAGGATCTTGCGATGCAGGAAATGCATGTCGTGGCCAACCAGTTGAACCTCTTGCTGCGGGAAGTGCGCAGCGGCACCAGCCCTCTCACAACCGTTCCGGCCGAGGCGTCGGCCGTCCTGAACACCACGATTGCGGCGACGTTCCAGCAACTGACCGACGCCATGCGGGACGGTTTCGACGCGCTCGTAGCTGCAGTCACCGCCAACCAGCCGTACAACCCGTCTGACAAATAGATGCGAACGCAACCAACTGCGTATGCGGTGTATCAGGAGCTCCGTCCCGAGGTCCTTCTCGCGTGTGTCAAGCTTGAGCGCGAGTACAGCACAACCACGAAACGGTATTCATCGTTCCCATGTCTGCTACGACCAACGCTCCAGCCGGGCCGTGCCTCCGGGTTCTCGGCCCGACGATGCTCCTCGATCCGCGGACCGGACTCCCCCTCGTCATGCGTCCCGTGGTGGCAGTGCTCATGACGGCACTGGCGATTCGACCCGGCGAGGCAGTGTCGGACGACGAGTTGTGCGAGTGGATCTGGCCCCAGGAACCGACCGGTTCCAAGAACCGACTCTTCGTGACGGTGTCGCGAGCACGCACCACGCTTGAGCCCTTCAAGGGTCGTATCTCCATCGACCGAACACCCGACGGCTATCGCCTGGCGATTTCGTCGACAGACCTCGACATCCAATCTTTCGCACGAGTCGCCGACGGTACCGGCACCAACGATCCATCGCGCCTGAAAGCAATACAATCCGCGCTCGCGTGGTGGAGGGGCAAGCCCTTCGCCTCGCTGCCCGATCCTGCGCCCGCACTCTCCCAGATTCACTTGGCCGAGTTGTCGCGCCTTCGCTTGACCATGCAGTGCACGACGGCTCTCCGCGATCAGGGACAGATCGACGCTGCGCTCCGGCTCTGCCTGCCGACGCTCGCCGACCACCCCGAGCACGAGCCGATGGCCGACCGATTCGAAAATCCGCCAAAGGTCCGACCGGCCGATCGGGCGCTAAACGCCCCGACCTCTGCGGCGTGGATCGACCCGTGGACCGCTCAACTGTTGAACCCGCCGCCATCGACCGTGCCCGGAACGCCAACTCCCACGAAAGTCGCCATCAAAACCGGCACCGTTGACGCGGTAGTAACGACGCTGTCGGGCACGGGTCGTCGCGTCACCAGCCTCAAGGTGACGACGAACGCGCCGGGGCAGAAAACGATCGCGGTCGGCCCGAATGATTCGGTGGTCTTCGCCGTATCCCTCAACGGTGCCAGGGCACTCATTGCCAGCGACCCCGGGCTGACGGCCGAGCCGGAATTGGCTCGACTCAGCCCAACGGGCGGGGTCAAGAACGGCAACATGAACGGCATCCAGTTCTACCTCACGCTCGGCTCGCTGAGCGGGCCACTCATCAGGGGTCACTACCTTCTGGTCGAGTCATCGTGGGCGATTACGGCTCTATCGCAGGACAGCCGATGGTGGAAGGCGGGGGCTGCACCGACTGGCGGCATTCTGTCGGTCATCATTTCCGATTGGGCCAGCGCCGCTCCAGGACCGGGCGGCAAGTCTGCGCTCAACTCAAATGATGACGAATTGACCACCGAGCTGTGGCGGCAATTGCGTGAAGCGATTCCGCAACTGCCCGTGGCGAAACCTCCCTACGCCATCAATGTCGGCATGACTTGGAACGCTGCCCTAGGGACCCGCGTCAATACCGAACCGATGCTGGTAAACACCACCAAATCGTGGGCCGACCGTCCTCACGCGGGTCTGACCGGGTCGGTCGCCAACCTGGTGATTGCCGGCGACTTCGTTCGAGGCATCACTGATTTCGCATCAATGGAGTTGGCCAACGAAACAGCGCGGCGAGCGGTGAACGTCCTCCTCCAACGTGACGGCCTCACGACGCACCCGCCGTGCAAGGTGTACGACAAGCTTGAGCACCTCAGCGTCGGCGCGCTGCTGACGGCGGCCGTCAAGCAGCTCTCGAAGACCGCCGCGTTCGCCGTGGCCAAGCTGCTTGGACTCGAGCCGAGCGACACCGACCCCAACGAATCATGGTGGCCGTATGAGTTCCGGAGCGGCACCGACATCATCGACACGGTGGACGTCATCTTCGCCATCACCGACTGGATGGACCGCGTGTTGCAGGTCGACACGTCAACGGTGAAGCAACGCACGGCCGCTAAGAGCGTCGCAGCAACCGACGGCCCGACCGCCGAGGCGTTACGGTTCATTGGGTTGGTACAGGACGTTCACCGCGAAACGTTCACCACGATGGAAATGGTGTACGGCCCCGCTCCCCGCAAAGGCTGAGACCGGTTACGCCGCTGACAGTTCGCGGCGAACCATCAGCACTGCGAGATCGACCCGGGAGCGCAGGCGCAGCTTGGTGAAAATGTGGGTGAGGTGCGCCTCGATGGTGTGGCGGCTCAGATACAGGGATTCGGCGATCTCCCGATTGCTGGAACCGGCCGCGACGAGTTCGGCAATCCGCTCCTCCGTCGCGCTGAGACCGAGGGGGGTCTGGTGCAGGGTTGCATTAGTCATGGCGCCATGGTGCAACCAGGTTCTTTCCAAATGCTTTCCAGCCCATATTTCCTGGCTTTCCTGCCCTCAAGCCATCGGTGCCGGGTACTCGTCGGCGTTCAGAACCCAGCCGGGTTGCGCGGAGAAGTCGAACCGCGGTGGACAGAAGATGTCGATCAATTGGTTGCTCTCAGACCCCACCGCCTGGGACGTGTGGATGGACGGCGGAGGAATTACCGTCACTGATGGCGACGTGCAGAACTGGTGCTCGTCGTCACGCCACTCGGCCATGTTGACCGTCCACGGCGTGCGAATGTGGTGGACGTACTCACCCGATAGTTGCAATGAGAACTGTTCAAAGTCATCGTGGTGGTGGGGCGACATCTTGGTGACATCGCGTGGACCGGTGGTGTCGCTGAGGTAGTTGATCATGATGGTGGAGCAGCGGAAGATCCGACCAAACCGGCCAGCCTTAATCGGCACATCGTCAATGGGGTACGCCCGAATTCGATAGCCAGCGGGCGGTGGCGGCCAGGCTGCGTACGGAGCCACGTTGGGGTCGGCCGTGGCATAGAAGTCGTCGTTCTCGCACAGGTTGCAGAGGTCGGAGGACTGAGCGCTGAACACTCGGACGACAACAGCTTCGACATCGGTCGCCAACTGGGTGTCTCCCGGCGGCATGACAATGACGGCCGGGCCGATGACCGACACGACGTCGTCGCCGTGCGTCATGGTTGCTGTGGCCCCTCGGCTCGGAAACACGACCATGTACTCATCCAACTGACCCGACCGTACGATCGGGTCGCCCACACGGGCCCGCACGAAGTTAATGACACCCGATTGACTACGCGTCCACCACATTCGGGAGCCGCCATTGGTGGTCTGCGCAGGCGGACGATTGTCGAACTCGAAGTACTGCGGCGCGACGTTGGCACCCGTGCTGCGGGTTGCAGAGCTGGCCAGCGATTGGCGGGGGTCACTGCGGTCGTAAGCCACAATCTGTTCCTATCGGGGTGATCAGGTCGATTACGTGCACCTCGCGGTGGTGAGGGCGTCTATGAGGGCGGCGGCGTGGTGCCGAAGCTCGTCGCTGAGTCGAGGGTCGAGGTTTGCGAGGAGTCGGTCGGTCGATTCGGTGGCTTGCTTGACCAAGCGATCGGCCAGGCGCTTGCCGGAGGGCGTGAGCGACACAACCGAGCGTCGACCGTCATGGGCCGACTGCTTTCGCTGCACTCGCCCCGACGCGTGGAGTCGACCAATGGCGTGGGTGCATGTTGGCTGCGGCAACATCGTGTCGCTTGCGAGTTCCCCCACGCTGCGGGCCGTGCCGTCGCGCAGTACGGCCAGAATGCGCCAGTCGGAAACAGCGACACCATCGGCGGCGACGGCGCGGTGAAACTCGTCGGACAGCAGTTGGTCGGCTCGTTGCAAGAGATAGGGCAGGTATCCCCGGAGAAAATCGTTCGCCACGTCGGCGACGTTAGCGGGGCTCGAGGTCGAGGACTCCGGTGGACTTGTCGAGGATGGGTGGCGACTGCACGGACAGGAACACCAGCGATGACGCGCCGGTTCGCACGCCGTGGTACTGGCCGGTGCGAATGCGGATGCGATCTCCGGCAACCACGTTGTAATCGACATCTTCAACCACGACGACACCGTGTCCGTCCAGGATGTACAGCACGGTCTCGGCCCGGTTGTGCCGGTGGACCTTTGAGGTCTGCTCGGGGTCGAGCCGCACGTAGTCGGCTCCCACGATTGATTCGAGCTCGGTGCCCCGCGTCAGCTGCATCACTTGGAACACGTCATTCACATCGACGACGAGATTGCGGTCGCTCACGGGTTCGGACATGTCGATTCTCCTTCGGGTCGAATGATTGCGGTGACGGCAGTCAGGGCGGTGAGGAACGCGTCGTTCTCGTCGGGTGTGCCGACGGTGACGCGCAGCCCGCCGTCAAGGGCACGGGCGATGATGCCAAGTCGTTCGAGACCTTCGCTTAACGCCAGTGGGTCCGAGCAGGGCAGCCACACGAAGTTGCCGCCCGCATCGGGAACGGGCCAGCCGAGGGAACGCGATCCGGCCACGAGACGATCTCGCTGCAGCGCGGTGGCGCGGCGGCGCCTATCGAGTTCGGGCGCCTGGTCAAGCGACGCGCTCGCCGCCGCCAACGCCAAACCGTTGACGGCAAAAGGCGGGGGAACCCGGTTCATCAGTTCGATCACCATGGGCGAGGCAACGCAGTAGCCGATACGCAGCGACGCCAAACCGTGCAGTTTGGAGAACGTGCGCAGCACGACCAGGTTTGGGTATCGGTCAACCAGCCGTGGCAGACCCGATTCGGGTTGCGCAACATTGAAATCGGCGTACGCCTCGTCGATCACAACGAGCGTCGAGGGGCCCGTCCGATTGAGCAACCCCTCGATCTCGGCGACGGGAATGACCGTGCTGGTCGGATTGTTGGGGTTGGCCACAATGACCATTCGCACGTTGTCCGTTACATCGATCGCGGTGAGATCGCACGTGTGGTCGACGAGAGGAACGGGCACGAAACCCGCGCCGGCCAGATCAGCGAGGATCGGGTAGAGCTCAAAGCTCGGCCACGGCACGAGCACGCGATCACCCGATTCGAGAGCGGCGAGGCTGAGCTGAGTGAGTACCGCCGCCGACCCCGGTCCGACGAAAATCGAACCGATCGACACGCCAATCTGGCCCGCAAGCTTCGTCCGCAGATCGCGGCACGTCGGGTCTGGATAACGAGCGATGTCTCGGCAGGCAGCGTCAATGGCCTCCAGTACAGCCGGCAAGGGCCCGAAGGCCGACTCATTGCTTGAGAGCTTCACGGCTTGTTCGAGACCGCGCTGAGCCACAACGTCGGCCACGGTCCGACCCGGTCGGTATGCCCGAAGGGTGCGCATGTCTCTATATTGCATTCATGTGAATGCAACTGTCAATGACCTGGCCGGGGCCCGTCCATGTGATGCTCACCGAGCATTACGGTGCGCGATACTTAGACTGGGCGGCACGTAGGCAGGAGATTTCGCGTGGCGTTGCCCCGAAGAGAAGCACGCAAGCCGTCGGCACGAGTGTCGGTCGTATTTGCGCTGGTTGCCGGTGGAGTCGGTGTCGCTGAGCCGGCCCTTGCCGCGCCTGCGATTTCGCAGATGGTTGCGCTGCCGAACAACATCGTGGCGGCTGCCCAATCGCAGCTTGGCGTGCGCGAGGTCCCCGAGAATCGGGGGCGGCGCGTGCGGGAGTATCAGAAGTCGGTGAAGAACGATCATTACGCGCTCGATGCTCCGTGGTGTTCGAGCTTTGTTACGTGGGCGGGCTTGCAAGCCAATGACCCCACGCCGTTCCGCAGTGCCGTCGTGTCCGACTGGATCGTGGCCGCCGACAACGGTCGGCACGGGATGTCGTTCGTCCGCCAGTCACCGGTGCGCCCCGGAGACATTGTCGCTCTCAAGAAGGCCGGCACCTGGCAACACATGGGCATCGTGTCATCGGTAAGCAACGGCATCACCGTGATCTCCGGCAACACCGTGGCGCCCGACAAGAAAGCCGACGGCGTGTTCGAAAAGCCGCTGACCAACTGGACCAAGAAAGGTTACGTCGCCACCTTCATCCGCAACGGCGGCTGAAGGCCCCGTAAGCAGTCGCGCGTTAGCGACCAACCACTCGCGCATAAGGCCGAAACCGGACCGTAAGGCGGGGGAACGGGGCGCTTTGCGCGAATGGATCGTCAGTAACGCGCGAACGACTCTGGCGTAGTCGCCGCTTTCAGACGTTGGTGCGGCTTTCCAGCTCGTCCGGGTTGCGGGCGCCCTCGATGGTGATGGAGCCGACCACAGCCTCGATCGCGGTGAGGTCGACGTCGGCTCCTCTGTTACTGTGACCATCGACACATCCACTCCTTCAGAACCGAGGACGCAATGTCAGACGGAATCACATGGGAAGGCTCGCCAACGGCGCTCAGCGGTCCGGGTGTAGAGATACGTCGGGTCGATCACGGCGACCAAGCGATGTGTCTCCTGAAGTTGGATAAGGGGGTTGATACCCGGCCGCTCTTCGCCGGCATGCAGAACGACCAGTGCCAATGCCATCACTGGGGCTACATCATCAGCGGCACGATGCTCGTACGTGGCCTCGATGGGGACCGCACCTATGTCGCGGGCGACACGTATTACTGGGCACCGGGGCACAACCTCGAGGCACTCGAAGATGCGCACTACCTGGAAATTTCACCGTCCGACCAGTACGACACGCTCATGGCTCATTGCAAAAAGGTGATGGGAGGCTAGCGAAGCTCGGCAAGCGCACGTGCCAGCGGCAACCCACCGGCTTGGCTGCGAAGATGTTACGCATGGAACCATCGTTTGAGGTCGTTTGGCCGAAGTCGCCGCTCGGGATACAAGCGAGGCGGCCCGCCGCTCGCCTCGACAAGCTGCACGGCAAGCGCATCGGGTTCGCGTGGGACTACCTGTTCCGTGGTGACGAACTGTTCCCCGTGCTCGCCGAGGAGCTGCAGCAGCGCTTCGAAGGCGTCGAGATTGTGAACTACGACGTGTTCGGCAACCTGCATGGTCCGCAGGAGCATGAACTCGTGGAGCAGCTTCCGGCCGGGCTCGCCCGCCACCGGGTCGACGCCGTCGTGTCTGGCAACGGCTGTTGAGGCAGCTGCACGCCCGCCGTGTTGCGGGCGTCCGTTGCGTGTGAAGCGGCCGGGGTGCCGACCGTGTCGTTGGTGTGTGAAGGCTTTGAGCGCCAAGCGGGTGCAACCGGGCGTGGTCTCGGGTTCGACAAGCTTCCGATCGCTGTACTCAAGGGTCACGTTGACGCGCAGTCGTATGACGACATGGTTGCCTCGTTCATCGAGCACACCGTCGGGCAGATCGTGTCTGGCCTGACGACACCGATCGAATGGGACGACAACGGCACCGCCGAACCAAGCGCGCTCGACATCGTTGCCAGCGGAACGATCGATGAGATCCATCGCACCTTCGCCACCAACGGATGGTCGGACGGGTTGGCGATCATCCCGCCGACGCGCGATCGGGTGGAAGCTTTCATAGCAGCGACGGGTCACGACCCGTGGCGCGTGCTGGGTACCATTCGTCCGTCGGGACGCGACGTCACGGTCTGGTCGATTGCGGTCAATGCGGTGATGGCTGGGTGTGAGGCGGTCCAGCTTCCGGTTCTGCTCGCGCTCGCCGACGTGCTCCTCGACCCGCACTACAACGTTCAACACTCGGGTAACACCACCGGAGCCGATGCGATCATCGTGCTCAATGGTCCGGTGATCGGTGACCTCGGTTTCAACCACGGCCCGGGTGCCATGCGCGACGGCGCCGGCGCGCCGAACACGGTGGTGGCGCGCTGGCTGCGATTGTTCCTGCGCAACGTGTGCGGGTTCACCGCCGACGAGCATGACAAGGCGACGTTCGGTAACAGCAGCCGCGTTGTGCTCGCCGAGGATGAAGAAGCGCTGGCCGAGATTGGTTGGGAGCCGTTCGCGGCCACGTTCGGTCACCCGGCCGGTACCGATGCCGTGACGGTCGCCCGCATGAACAGCGGTGCCATGATCGGCAGCGTGTTCGGTTCGACGCCCGAGCAGATCGTGCCGTACCTGGCCGACGGGCTCGCCCGTATCACGGGATGGGATCTGACCCACGTCTACGGACTGGGGCAGGGGCACTACCGACCGCTGCTTGTGCTGTCGCCCGTGCTCGCCCGCATTTTCGGGCGCGCCGGTTGGTCGAAAGCTCAGGTGCAACAAGCGTTGTTCGAGCATGCCCGCATCCCGGCGTGGCGGTTCGAGAAGCTCGTTGGTGACTGGACCAATCTCACCGCCGGACGACGTGCGCTCATCGACCTCGTGCGCGAGGGCCTGGTGCCTACCGTGTTCGCCGTGTCGAGCGATCCGGACCGCCTGGTACCAATCGTGACATCGCCCGACAAGCTGCTCATCGCCGTTGCCGGCGACCCGAACCGCACGAACGCGTACGTGCTCAGCCACGACGGCTCACACGGTGACTGGACGAGCATGGCCATCGACCGCACCTACAGCAACGATCTCGTTTGCCGGATCGACAACCGACCGAAGCCGTAATTCAGCTACTGAAAGTCCGAGGCCTGGGCGGCGAGCCACGTGGCGATTGCGGCCAGCGCATCGTCGGCGCGGCTCGGGTCGTAGCGGCGCGGGTCGGGGCCAAAGACTCCCCAGAGCGGATGGCCGGGGTCGTGGCGGGTTTCGTCGAAGTCGTCGGTGGACGGTTGCGCCGGGTCGAGCGGTTCCAGGTCGTCCAGGCTGATGCGGTCCGGCCACAAGGCGTGCAGCACCGTTGTCTCGAACACCCCGGCATGGTCGGGCGCAATGCCGACTCCCTCGGCCATGTTGATGCCGCGAGCGACGACCCGCAGCGGCCCACCCAACGCTTTCCAGTCGCGTTCAATGTCGGCGATCATATCGAGTTGCTCGGGAGCGAAGTGCCCGGTGAAGAGCACTGCGCATCGCACGCCAAGTTCCTGCAGTCGCTCAAGCGCATGGTGCAGGAGGCCCCGGATGTGGGTGGGGTCGGGCATCATCACCGTCCACGGGTACAGGCTGTGGCCGCCGCCCGTACCGAAGTACAGCACCGGATACACGAGTCCGCCGTGATCGCTTGCCGCTCGCTCGCACACGCCCTGGGCCGTAAGCGCGTCGAGGCCAACGGGAAGGTGATGGCTGTGCCACTCGATCGTGCCGAGCGGTAGGTACACCGTGGGATTCTCGGCCAGAGCCGCGCCGATTTCGCTCGGTCGAAGCAGCTCAAGACGAACCGGTCGGGACGTGGCCATCAGTCCTTCGTCTCCCAGTAGTAGTTGCGCACCCAGGTGTGCGCGGCAACCTCGGCCTTCAGCGTGACAGGAAACGCCGCGCCGTCGGAGTACGCCACGTTCATGTCCACCTCGGCTCGTGATGTCATACCGGGAATCACGGCGCTTACGGCACGCTCGCTCAGCACGAACCGCATGGCAGCCTCGGCCAGGGTTGCGTAGTGCGGAGCGCTCAACGCCTTCAACGCCTCCACTCGAGCGAGGGTGTCGGTGAATCGGCGGCCCTGGAACATTTTGTGCGGCACCGAACCGGCCGACCAGGTGTCGTACGTGTCAGCGGTCCAGTGCCCGACCAGCGATCCGCTGTCGAGCGGAACGCGTGCAATGAACGCGGTGTCCGACGCCGCGCCGGCGGGGAACAATTCGTGCATGGGTGTCTGCTCGAACAGGTTGAAGATGACTTGCTGTGACGACACCAGACCGAGCCGCGCCAGATCGACCCCGTCCTGTGGGCGGTAGTCGCGAATCGACACGCCGATCTGGTCGATTTTTCCTTCGAGACGAAGCGCATTCAACGTTTCCAGCCAATCGAGGCAATATGCGCCGTCGGTCATCCAAGAATGCAGCTGGAACAGGTCGAGGCGCTCGACACCCAGCCGAAGCAGTGAACCCTCCACTGATTCGCGCAGGTACCACTCGGGGTAACGGCCCCGCATCTGCGGTGCCTCGTTCTCGGGGTGCGGCCACTCGGTCGGATGACACTTCGTGGCAACGAAGATCTTGTCGCCGGTCCACTGTCGCAAGGCCTTGCCGACCACTTCCTCACTGTGGCCGTTGCCGTACAGCCGAGCCGTGTCGACGAAGTTGATGCCACGCTCGAAGGCGTAGAGCAACGTGTCGATCGACGCGTCATCGTTAACGGGTCCCCAGTCGCCACCCAGTTGCCACGCACCGAACGCTATCTCCGACACGGACCAGCCAGTCCGACCGAACGCTCGATATTGCACGTCAGGCCTTGGCTTTGGTCTTCGCCGCGCGTCGATCGACGCGCGCCTGCATTGCGTCGTCACCTTCGGGCGAGCCGTCGTGGAACGAGCCAAACCACTTGTCGAGCGGAATTGATCCGTCGGAGTAGTTCACCTCGAAGTACTTGTGATGGAGATAGTGCGCAAGGCAGTTCGTGTCTATTGCCCGGTTTTCGCCCAGCTCGACCTTGTCGTAGCCCGTGTGGCCGGGAACAGGCGAAAGGGCGGCATGGAACAGGTGGAACATGGCATGGACCGGATGCGAAAGCACGACCCAGTGAATGAGTACACCACTGAAGTAAATGAGGTGCTCGACGGGGTGCATCGAGAGCCCCGACCACGGACCGGGGTTCGTGTTGCGATGGTGGAGGCTGTGGACATACTTGTACATCGGTGCCCAGTGGATGGCGCGATGCAGGACGTGAAAGTGGAACTCGCGGAACAACGGGATGAGCACCAACAGCACAACGAACCACACCGGGTTGCGAGACCACTTCAAAAAGCCGATGTGACCGTTGGCGAACATCCAGAGGGTGACAACTTCGTAGGCCGTCCACATCGGTAGGCCGCTCGCCAGCGTCCAGAACATGTTGTCCTTGGTCTGACTGCCGAACGTGAAGTACTCACTCTCGGTCGCGAGCCCACGAGCGTTGTACTTGAACCGGTTCGCCTGGGCCTTTTGCACATAAAGCCGGAAGTGGAACACGCCGTACCAGGCGACGATGAGCACCGCGTTGCGTAGCAGCACCAGCGCGATCCACCCGACGCCAAACGTTCGCATCGTTGCGGTGGATGGTGTTGCAAACCGCCACGCGAGAAGCGCAAGCGCGGCGTAGAAAAAGTTCCACGGCCACAGATAGCCGGGGAAGCCGAAGAGCCATTTGAGAAACCCGGCTGGTTTCGGGGGCCATACAAACACCGGGGCGTACGTGACGCGACGCGTCGGGGTCCAATCACCCCGCTTGTTTCGAGTTCCGTAGGCAAGGTCATCCATAGCAATACTCCAGAGTCAGCAGATAGTCAGCAGTGCCCGTTGTCAACCGGTATCGCACCACCGAGTTTGGCAGCAATAGGGGCCGGGTCGATAGCCCAGGTCGTGCCTTCGGTACCGCGTGTCCTCGCCCACACGACAGCTACGGCGTGACCGTCGGCAATGAGCACACTGCCGGAGTCACCTGGGGTCACATTGACCGCCAGTTCGAATCCGCCACGGAGGTGTTGCCCGTCGCCATAGATATCTTCGGTCTTGATGTCTACCGCCCGCCGCACCGACGCACTGACCTGTTTCAGTTCATGTGAGTGGTGTACGAACAACGTGCCAGACGTCGACCCCGTTGCATGACCAATGGGAATGAAGGGTGCCGGGTCGGTGGTCTTCAGTACGGCAAGGTCGTTGTCGCTATCGAATGCCACGACGGTGGCCGGGGTCCGTCGACCTTCAATCGTGATGGAGATCTTGGAAGATCCGGCCACAAGGTGGGCCGAGGTAAGCACTTGGCCGGGAGCAACGACGAGCCCCAGTCCGCGGTTGAAAACGACGGGGCAACCCTCGGCGAGTACCTCGGCAACCGACTGTCGAAGGGTCACGGGCGACGCGCTGGCGCTTGACGACAGAACCATTGTCATCGCGAGCGTCGCCGCCAATAACTGAGGCCCGCATCGCATCATCGTGTTGCGTCGCGCCGAGCTGTCTCCCCCGAGCGGAGTTCATCGAGGCCGACGCGGCCGCCAACGACTGCAGCAGTGAGTTCCTCAACGGTGGTGTCTTCTTTGCGTACGTCAAGAATGACTTCACCGTGGTTCATGACGATGTGCCGGTCGCACACCTGGAAGGCATGGTGCAGGTTGTGCGTCACCAGAATGCTGGATACACCCTCGGCCTTGAGTTGGCCGAGGTAGGCAAGCAGCGCTTCGGTGGCGCGGACCGCGAGGGCAGAGGTTGGCTCGTCGAGCACAAGGAGCGTGCGCTTGAAGTGCACCGCGCGGGCGATGGCTACCGCCTGCTTTTGGCCACCCGACAAGGAGCCCACGAGCTGACGGGGCGAACGGATGCCCTCAATGGTCACGACGGAGTCGAGAATCTGCGATGAGATCGCATCCATCTTCTTCACCTTCATCAACCCGAGCCGGTTCGTCATCTCGCGGCCCATGAAGATGTTGCGGGTAATCGTCATCTGATCGACGAGCGCCGAGTCTTGAAAGATGGTCTCGACACCAAGACCTTCGGTAACGCTCCGAGACAGATGCGCAATCGCCGAGCCGTTCCAGAGGTACTCCCCCGACGTCGGCTTCGTCACGCCAGAAATCATGCGAACGACCGTGGACTTGCCTGCACCATTGTCGCCAAGCAGGCCAACGATTTCGTTCTGTCCAATTGCGAGGCTGACATCCTTCACCGCCATGTTCTTGCCGAACGTTTTGGTGATGTTACGAAGCTCCAGAAGTGGCGCGCTCATTCTGCTTTGCTTTCGAAGAACTGGTTGATGATCACGAAGAAGACCGTCATAAGCCCAATGAACACCTTGAGGTAGTAGGCCGGGAGCGACGAGAGCAACACGATTGCTTGGAAGGTCTTCACGAAGGCGACACCCAGGATCATGCCGAAGACGCTGCCCTTACCCCCGCGAAGCGAACAGCCGCCGATGACCGCGCCAGCGATGGCCTCGAGTTCGTAGCCAGCCGTGCTTCCCGGAATGAGTGTGCGCTGTTGCACGCCTTGAAGTACGGCGGCCAAACCGGCGAGCGCGCCGAGGACGGCGAAGGCCATCCACTTCACGCGGCGCGGGTTGATGGAGATTGCTCGGGCTGCGTTCTCGTTTCCGCCAACAGCGAAGATGTGATTGCCGAGCTTGTGGCGATGCATAAACACCCACACGAGCGCCGCAACGCCCAGTAACCAGAGCATCTGCCCTCGAATGCCGAGGCCGAGGTTTGCGCTGATGACGCTCTTCAACTGCGGGCTGAGCTTCGCGTCATCGATGCGCGGTGCCGGGCCACCGCTGCCCACGTACTTGTTCTGCATTCCCCACCAAAACGAAGCCATGCCGAGGGTGGCAATGAAGCTTGGGATGTGGAACGTGTTCACAATCAGGGCGTTGATACTGGCAATAGCGACCCCTAAGACGATGCAAATAGCGGCACATAGCCAGGCGCTGCGGCCGCTCCCGTACCAACGGATGAAGACGAGTTCGCACATGCCCATGTTCATCGCGACCGATAGGTCGAATTCGCCGGCAATCATGAGCACGCCTGCGCCGATGGCGAGCAGCCCGAGCCACGGGATGCTCTGCGACATGACGCTCAGGTTGGCGGCCGACAGATAGGCAAACTTCTTTGGGTCGATCGCCCAATAAATGATGCATCCAAGCTGCAGGAGACAGAACAGAATCGTTACTTCGAGCGCCCCTCGACCGCGGCGATCGCGAAACCACGTCGTGAGCGAGTGATGTTCCGCGACACGTGTGCGAGGCGACGCCGGGCCCCCCGCCACGCCCGATGGAACGGGCACCGACATTTCGGTTTGCATGTGTTCTCCCCCAACCAATATTTCCTACCACGATAACGAGATCGGGGCAGGTGGTTTCCCACCTGCCCCGATCAGATCAAACGATGTTGCTAACTACCGAACCTTGCCGGCGAGTTCGGCGACGGTGGCCACGTTGGCCTTGTCGACGATGCCTGCACCGGTGTTGATGCTGAAGGGCTGGATACCGAAGTCGATGAGCAGCGCCAACTCGGCAACCGTCTGGAAGCCCTGAATGTAGGGCTCCTGGGTGACGGCGGCCTTGATGGTGCCCGCAGCTATTCCGTCGGTGATGGGCTTGGAGATGTCGAAGCCGCCAACGATGACCTTGGCCGGATCGAGCTTCGCAGCCTCAAGCGCCTTCAGGGCGTTGCGGTGAGGCGTGCCACCCATCGGGATGATGGCCTTGACCGTCGGGTGACCAATGAGCCACTGCGTCATGTTCTCAAGCGCCTCGGCATCACCCTTGGCGCCAGCCTGGATGACTTCGTACTTGGCCTTCACCTTGTCGAGGGCCTTCTTCACACCAGCGCCACGCTCTTTAGCGTAGGAGGCATCGGGCTGCTCAACCGGGAGGAGAACGAGGTCGCCTTCCTTGATGCCAGCTTCTTTCACCATACGGTCACCGATGAGTTCGCCGGCGGCGATGAAGTCCTGACCGATGAAGCCTTCCACGCAATCGCGCACCTTGCCGGGAGCGAGCACGTTGTAGGACATAACGACAACGCCGGCCTTCTTGGCGGCGCACACGTTCTCGGTGAACTGGCTCTCGTCACGGATGACGACGGCGATAGCGGCCGGCTTCTTCGCAGCAGAGGTGCCAATGAGCTCGTTGTACTTCGCCGGGTCGGCACCGTCGGTGAAGGCAATTTCGAGGTCGATGTTGTACAGCTTGGCCGCATCCTTTGCACCGGTCTGGATGGTGCCCCAGAACACGTCGGTGGGCGGGTTGTCCATGGCAAAGACGACCTTGCGGTTCTTACCGCGTGAGCCAAGTCCGGAATCGAGACCCTTGGTCTGCGTGGCCTCGACGGTCGCCTTGGTGGTCGTAGCCCCGGCTGCCGTGGTCGTAGCCGCCGCTGCCGTAGTCGAAGCCCCGGCTGCTGCGGTCGTAGCCGCTGCTGCCGTGGTCGTCGCCGCGCCAGCTGCTGAAGTCGACGACGACTTGGTGCTGCTGCTGCAGCTCGTAGCCACAAGACCGACGGTGACCGCGGCAAGCGTTACTCGCCACATGGTGGAGCGCGTAGTGCGCATAGCAATTTCCTCCCCAGAGAAGAGGGACCGGCACGATTGCGTTGGGTCCCCGGTGTATTGACGGCTGCGGTCAAAAGTTTCAGGCCACACCCGCCGAGAGAGCGTGGCATGACTGTGACGGATTGTCAATATGTCAAGACAAATGCCGGTGAACATTTGTTCTCGTCCCCAAATGGGTGAGCAAATCCGTCGGCGAAGGGTCCGTTGCAGGTTGCTGGTTTGGAAGAGCCGCCTGCCGCTGTGGAAGGTCGAGACGGCGTCGATCAACTAGCTCAGGGCTCGACGCCGAGCGCACGAAGCCTGGCCTCGAGCTGGATAGCTCGTGCACGTTCCACTTCGGCTTGTGCTTCAGCGGCTTCTCGCCCCGCGGCCAGCATGTCAAGGAGCTCGGCATCGGTCGAGATGAGCAACCCCTCCGGAGTTCGAACGGCCACGCGGCCTTCTGCCATCTCGATGCTCAAGCCCCCGAGCGCAGCAATCGGCTTGCCAGTCCAGTTGACCAGCGCAGTGGAGCCAGGCGCGACTCGCATCGCCCCGCCCACTATGGCGTCGGTGCTGATGATGTACACATCGACCCCGAGGGCATTGAGTCGTGCCGACTTTGCTCTTAGCCCGTCGAAGGTGTCGGTGGCCGACGGCACCTCGACAGCAGCACTCGGAAAGGGCCGGTCCCCGCTGGCCTGACGATATGACTTCGCGTCGCTCGGGAGGACGCCCGACGGAAGCCGGGTGTCACATGGTTGGCTGAGTCACCGACCCACTACGTGCCGCAGTCTTCCGCGCCGGATCAGACGCGAATGACACGGCCCGACGCAGCGGAGCGCACCGCGGCGTCGGCTAGAAGTAGCGCCCGGAGGCCATCGTTGCCGTCTGGAGACACCGGCCCGGCGCCGGTTGCAGCTGCGACGAACGCGGCGATCTCGGCTGCATATGCCTCGGTGTAGCGGGTCATGAAGAACGTGTGCAGCGGTACGGTGGTGTAGCCCTTTGCGTTCGCAGTGGTGACCATGGCGTGCACCGGATTCTCGGCACTCGCGAGTCCCTTCGAGCCGTGCACTTCGACGCGCTGGTCGTAGCCGTAGGTGGCGCGTCGCGAGTTCGAGATCATCGCCATGCGTCCCGATGCGGTCTGCAGCACAACGGCGGCCGAGTCGATATCGCCGAGCTTGCCGATCTTCGGGTCGACCAAGACGGCGCCCGTGGCCGACACGGAAACCGGTTCCTCGCCGAGCATGAAGCGAGCCATGTCGAAGTCGTGAATGGTCATGTCGCGAAACAGCCCACCGGAACGCTTGATGTAGTCGGCCGGGGGCGGGCCCGGATCGCGCGACACGATCTGCACCATCTCCACGTTGCCGACGGCACCGGCGTCGATGCGACGCTTCAACTCACGGAAGTGCGGATCGAAACGTCGGTTGAAGCCGACCATCAGCAACGCCTCGGTCCGCTCAACCACCTTCAGACACTTGCGTACGCGGGCAACGTCGAGATCGATCGGCTTCTCGCAGAAGATCTTCTTGCCGGCCTTCGCGGCGCGCTCGATGAGGTCGGAGTGCATATCGGTTGGCGTGGTGATGAGGACCGCATCGATATCGTCGGCGGCGATGATCTCGTCGATGGTGCTGACACGTGCGCCTGCGGGCTCGGCGACGGCCTTGGCTGCGGCTGCCAGCGCATCGGCGACGGCAACAAGCTGTGCGCCGGCAGTCGAAGCGACTGCCCCGGCATGCACCTTGCCGATGCGGCCTGCGCCGAGAAGTCCGATACGTAGTGTCACTGGGTTGTCTCCGTTTGTTGCGAGGTCGGCACGGGCACCTCGAGGCGTGTGCCGTTGGGGAGGAATCTTGGAATGTTGTAGTCGGGGTCGGTGCGCTGCTTCAGCAGCGCCGGAACGAGCTCGCGGAAACCGCCGACGAAGCCGTTCGTGGGCACGGGAAGTTCGGCCTTGAGCTCTTCGTGCAACCTGGGCAACGCATGAAACGGCACCATGGGGAACAGGTGATGTTCGACGTGGTAGTTCATGTTCCAATACACAAACCGGCTGGCACGATTCATGTAGACGGTGCGGCTGTTCAGACGATGGTCGAGCACGTTCTCGGCCAGGCCGCCGTGTTGCAACATGCCGCACAACACCATGTGCCACGCGCCGTACAGCTTGGGTAGACCAACGAGCATCGCCGGCACGATGCTGTGGAACACGACACAGAGCGCGGCTACGACGGCGTAGATCGCGAGCCAGATGCGGGCCGCGGTGAACGCCGCCCGATTCACGGTCTCGGGGATGAACGAGCGCTCGCCGGCATTGAGTCGACCGGCGGCGTGGCGGAACATGGCGAAGCCGAGTGGTCGGATCTCGCTGAGCGCGAAAATGTTTTTCGCGAGCGCGAACAGTTTCGGTGGTCGGGTGAAGAGCACCTCTGGGTCACGGCCGACGATGATGGTGTCGGTGTGATGTCGGGCGTGACTCCATCGCCACACCGTCGGGTTCCGCATGACCATGAAGCACGCGAGTTGGTACACGACGGTGTTCATCCAGCGGGTCTTGAACGCGGTGCCGTGGCCGCACTCGTGCCAGCGCGAGTCGGACGCCGATCCGTACATCACGCCGTACACAACGAACGCCACGACCGATATCCAGGAGAACCAGGTGAGTGCGCCGATCACGCCCGTAGCGACCAGCACCGCGAGCCAAATGGCGGTGTCGCGAATGGCGGGCCCGTCGGAGCGCTGCATCAGTTCTTTGAGCCGCTTGCGAGGAATGTCAGGTTGGTACCACGTGGCGGTGGACAGACCGTTGGCTACCGCCTGCCGGCCGTCCTCTCCGAGAAGCGAGTAGTCGCGCATCGTCGTGTTCCCTGAGTCCCTTCGTCGAATCTCTCGGCTCGCGGTTGCGACGCCCTATCGCACCGTAGTGGCGCGTTGCCCCACACCGAACGTTGGGCGACGGCAAGTTTGTAAACACATTCTGTCAAGGATATCCTGGGCGAGTCAACGCGAACAAAGGGCAACCGCATGAAGATTGGAATGGTCGCCGATTCACTGGCGCACCTCGGATTCAACGAGATGCTCGACGCATCGGCCGAGCTTGGCCTTTCCGGTATCGAAGTCGCTACTGGTAACTGGTCATCGGCTCCGCACTGCGATCTGCCGAAGCTGCTTGCCGACACCGGTGCCCGCACGGCATTCGCGAAGGCCTTCGCCGATCGGGGCCTTGAACTGTTCGCGTTAAACGCCAATGGCAACCAACTCCACCCGACCGATGGCGCTCGCCAGTCGGGTGTTCTGCACGACACCGTCCGGCTCGCCGGTCTGCTTGGTGTCGAAACGGTCGTGTGCATGTCGGGTCTTCCTGGCGGTGGACCGGGCGAGAAGACGCCGAACTGGATCGTGTCGTCGTGGCCGCCGGAGACCGGCGAGATCTTGAACTGGCAGTGGGACAAGGTGCTGCTCCCCTACTGGCACGATCTCGTGAAACTCGCCGAAGCGAACAACGTTCGTATCGCTATCGAGATTCATGGCAACCAGATTGTGTACAACCCCGTCGCGTTGCTTCGGCTGCGCAACGAAGTCGGCCCAGTCATCGGAGCGAACCTCGACCCGAGCCACATGATGTGGATGGGCGGCGACCCGCTGCAAGCCATTGATCTGCTTGGCGACGCCACGTATCACGTGCATGCGAAAGACACCTACATCAATCCGTCGAAGGTCGGTGTCCAGACCCGGCTCGAGAACGGTCAGCAGCCCGACCTCATTGACCGGGCCTGGGGCTACATCACGCTTGGCTACGGCAACGACGAGCGTTGGTGGCGAGAGTTCTGCTATCGCCTGCGCATGGCCGGTTACGACGGTTGGCTGTCCATCGAGCACGAAGACGTGATGCTGTCGCGCGTCGAAGGTGTGCGGAAGTCGATCGAGCTTCTACGTAACGTCGCGCCGTCCGACCCGAGCGACTACTCCGCACCGGCGATCTAACTATTACGTCGACCATCCTGTGGTGTTCTCGATGTCACCGCTAGTTTTCGTTCGTGATTGAGAGTGTGATCAGCGAGATCAATCGTGCGATGGACCGTACGAGCCCCGTGCCGCTGTACTTCCAGTTGGCCGGTGAGCTGCAACGCGCTATCTCCGATGGCCGGCTGCCCAAGGGCGACTTTCTTGGCAACGAGGTCGACCTGGCGGATCGTTGGCAGATCTCGCGTCCGACCGTTCGTCGCGCCATTCAAGAGCTGGTCGACCAGGGTCTGCTTGTGCGTCAGCGTGGCGTGGGCACGCAGGTCGTGAGCGACCACATTCGTCGCCGCGTCACCTTGATGAGCCTGCACGACGACCTGGAAGCGCAGGGCCGTACGCCCACCACAACGGTGCTCACGCACGAGGTAGTTGTGGCTGACGCCGGTGTCGCGGCCTCGCTGAACTTGGCGCCCGGTTCGAAGGTGGTGCACATCGAACGCTGTCGCACGGTCGACGGCCGGCGGCTTGCGATCCTGCGTAACTGGATCACCCTCGACACTGCAAGCGACATCACCCCCGCACAGCTTCGCGAGAGCGGTCTGTACGCATTACTGCGCGCCCGCGGCGTGCGACCGCACAGCGCGGAGCTTGAAATCGGCGCCCGCATCGCAACGCCCACCGACGCGGCGCTGCTCGATTTGCCGGTTGGCGCAGCAGTCCTCACCACACGACGTGTCATGCAAGACAGCTCGGGCCAGCCAGTTGAAGTCGGCAGTCACATCTACGACGCCTCCAGCTACACGATCGAAACCAACGTCCTGTCGGGATAGCCACCCGCCTTTGGGTCAGCGGCCGGTGCTGGCGTGGAGCAGGTCTCGCAGGGGAACCGACGGGTCACCGAGTAGTGCGGGTCGGGGTGTGGCGCGGGCTGCGATGAGCATCTCGGCGAGGCTGATATCGCGGCCAATCGTCGTGCCTTCGGCGATGCCGCTGGCCGCGACCACCCGACCATCGTGATCGAGGCCGAACCCGATGTCGTGACCATCGGGCGAGCTGCGCACGACCTCGTAGACGCTCTGCGCGTACAGCCCGGCGATCTGCAATCCGAGTTCGTACTGATCGGACCAGAACCACGGAACCCGCTCATAGACAGTGTCTTCGCCGAGCAGGTTTCGAGAAGCGGTCTCGGCGTGATCGAGCGCATTGCGCCACGCCTCGATACGAACGCGCACGCCACCGTAGAGACTGTGGGGGAACGAGCAGCAGTCTCCTGCGGCATAGATGTTCGGATCGCTCGTTCGCAGGTGGGCGTCGACGGCGATGCCGTTGTCGACAGTAAGCCCCGCAGCCGCTGCGAGTTCGGTGTTTGGCACCGCACCGACACCCGCCATGACGACGTCGACGGTCATCGAAGACCCGTCGATCAGTCGAACGTCAAACGCGCTGCCGTGCCTGTCGATACGGTCGACACCAATGCCGAATCGGATAGCGACCCCCGCTTGGCGATGGCGTTCGAGCACGGCTTCGGAGATGCGGTTCGGTACCACGCGGCTCATCAGGCGGTGGGCGAACTCAAGCACCGTGACCGAAAAGTCGTGGACCGCCGCGTTCGCCGCAACTTCGAGACCGATGAAGCCGCCACCGATGATAAGCAGTCGACAACCGGGTGTCAGCCGCTCACGCAGGCGACCGGCGTCGAGGGCACCCCGCAACGTGAGCACGTGTTGCGCGCCTTCAAGTGGTGGTCGGCGGGCCCGTGCTCCGGTTGCGATGAGTAGCCGGTCGTACGCGAGTGTCTTACCATCATCGAGGGCGACGCTTCGGGCGTCTCGATCGATGCGGGTTGCGGCGCTGGTCGCTGTAACGATGTCGAGCGCGCGTAGCTCGGCCGCAGTGGTGATGGGCTTGGCGGGCGCGTTGTCGAGCAGGGCCTTCGAAAGCGGTGGACGTTCGTAGGGGTCACCCGGTTCGTCACCGACGAGCGTGACCGACCCGGCAAAATCCTTCTCACGAATCGCTAGTGCGGCGCGGGTGCCGCAATCACCCGCGCCAACGACGACGATTCGCTCAACCCGCTTCGGCATGCACTGACAGTAACCCGCTCAGGTCGACGCGGTTGCGACCGCGGCTTGGAACGTTGCGAACTCGTCGTCGGTGATGCCTACTTCGTGATCGCTGGTCGGATACGCGCGGCTTTCCACCTCGCCGGCGAACTCACCGAACGCTGCGACCCGCTCCAGCTGTAGACGATCGAGCTCAGCTTTGAAGTTGCGGTACTGCTTGGCGTGCCGAGGGGTGTGGCCGTCGGTGTAACCCAAGATGTCGGTGGAGAACAGATACTGCGCATCGCAACCCGCTCCAGCGCCCATGGAGAGCAGCAGCAACGATGATCGTTTCGCTATTTCCGTCGCCACACGCGCCGGTACCACTTCGATCTCGGCCGCGAAGGCGCCTGCTGCCTCGAGGTCTTTCACCTGTTGGTATACGAGCATTGCCGAGGACGCGGTCTTGCCGACGGCGCGAAAACCGCCGGTCCATGTTCGCTTCGACGGGATGAGACCGGTATGGCCACAGACTGGAATTCCTTCGGCCTTCAAACGGGCAACTATCTCCAGGCTTGCTGCGCAGTACACCGCGTCACCGCCCAACTGGATTGCTTCGTGGGCGGCGCGTAGGTAGTCATCGGTGGTGATCAGTTGCCCGTAGAGGAGGCCAACGAACACGAAGCAATCCCCTGCGGCTTCGCGCATGCGAGCAGTCCAAATCGGCGTTTCGATCGACAGCAGATCGATGCCTACCGTGGCTGCGGCTGCGGCTTCGTCGGTCGACTCGATGTGGATCATGCTGAGCTGACGGGTACCGCGCCCGTTGAGTAGATCGGCAACAGTAGGGCGCGAACGATTCACGATGGAACTCCTGGTTTGGATGCTCAGGATTTGAGCAGTGTCTTGAGACGGGTGGACGGGTCGGCAAGAAAGGCAACGTCGGGCTGCGCCCGCCGGCTGATGAGGACTTCGGCGACGCGAATATCCATGGCTATCGACGTGCCGACGCCGACGCCCGCAGCGAAGACGATGCGTCCGTCGGCGGCGATGCCAAACTCGATCTGGCCGCCGTCGGGTCGATTGCGGACGATCGACGACGTCGCCAGGTCGCTCATGCCGGTCACCTGGAGACAGAGGTCGTACTGATCGGACCAAAACCACGGCACGGCAGATTGCCGTTCATCCGCACCCAGGAGGTTGCGGGCGGCAAGTTCTCCTTGCTCCAGTGCGTTTCGCCAGCTTTCGAGCCGCACACGGCGGTTGTCGAAAAGGGGATGAGAGAACGAGCAACAGTCACCCGCTGCCCACACGGCAGGATCAGACGTTTGCAGGCGATCGTTCACCTCGATGCCGTTGTGCACGCGTAGCCCGGCCTGCTCGGCGAGTTCGGTGTTCGGCACCGCTCCTACTCCGGCGACCACAAGGTCGCACACCAGCATGCGACCATCGGCGAACGCGATGTGCACGGTTGCGTCGTCGCCCAGCTCAAGCCGATCGATGGCGTGACTTAACAGCAGCGTGACACCCGCCTTCTCATGGCGTTCGGCAATCGTCGTGGCCATCGCGGCGGGAACACCACGTGTGAGGATTCGACTCGCCGACTCCACCACCGTGACATCACAGCCATTAGAGGTTGCGGCCGCCGCCACTTCGAGGCCGATGAATCCAGCGCCGATGACACCGACCCGAGCACCCACTCGCAACTGCGGTCGAAGTAGGGCCACGTCAGCCCATGAGCGAATGCTCATCGCAAGTTCGCCACCCGGTATCGGTAGTGAGCGAGCGCGAGCCCCCGTCGCAATGATCATTCGGTCATACGCGAGCGAGCGCCCACTGTTGAGTGAAACGGTTCTTGCCGCGGTGTCGATGGCACTTGCGACTTCACCTCGAGCGAACGAGATGTCAGCAGCCGCGAACTGCACAGCATCGACGACAGCCTTGGGTTCAATGGGCAGCGACTCAACCAGCATCGACTTCGAGAGTGGTGGACGCTCGTATGGGTAGACCTCCTCGTCGCCGACGAGGGCGATGGGTCCGCGCCACCCGTGGGCGCGCAGCGCTAGCGCCGCGCGAGCGCCGCACTCACCGGCACCGACGACGACGAGTTGATCTAGAGGCTCGCTCATCGCAACGATCAGTCGACCTCGATATAGACGCCGTCATCATCAACTCGCGTCGGGTACGTACGCAGGGCCTCGCAAATTGGCGCACCTTTGCCTGCGCCAGTGCGGTAGTCGAAGCGGCCGTTGTGCTTCGGACACTCGATGATGTGGCCCATAACCAGTCCATCGGCGAGCTTGACCTTTTCGTGGGTACAGAGCCCGTCCGTGGCATAGAATCGACTGTCTTCCGAGCGGTAGATGGCGTATGCGTGCCCGTTATGGCTGAATGCCAAGACGTCTTCGTCATCGATGTCGTCGGCGTCGCAAGCCTTAATCCATTGCCCCATGTTGTGCCCGTTCCCCTCGCTGCCACGTTCGATCCGTCATACCCTGCAACTGACAGAGGACAACTTTGTCAATACATTAGGTCATATAAGCTGTCACGTCTCTGTAGAAAGTAGATCCGGTGCCCTCAACCTCTCAAACTGCCTCGGAAATGCCCCGTTTTGTCCTCACACTGCAGTGCCCGGACCGGCCAGGCATCGTTCATGGCGTCGCCGAGGCGCTCCTCGGTGCCGAGGCGAACATCTTGGAGAACGACCAGTTCCGCGAGGTCGTATCGGGCGCGTTCTGCATGCGGACCCGTTTCGAAACCCCACTGGTCGACGCCGACGCGGTGCGCGTGCATCTCGACGCCGTCGCGGCGAGGTTCGGCGCACGGCTGACTGTCCGAGCCGAAGCAGCACGCACCCGCACGCTCATCATGGTGTCGAAGTTCGACCACTGCTTGAGCGACGTGCTGTACCGCTGGCGCGCCGACGAACTACCGATCGACATTCCGCTCGTCGTGTCGAACCACTTCGACTGCCAGGAACTGGTCGCCCGCCACGGCATCCCGTTTGTCCATCTGCCCATCACGCCGGCAACGAAGGTCGCCCAGGAGGCCCGCCTGTCGGAGTTGGTCGATCAGCATCAGATCGATCTCATCGTGCTGGCGCGCTACATGCAGATTCTGTCGCCCGACCTGTGCGATCGCTTCTCGGAGCGGGTGATCAACATCCATCACTCGTTCCTTCCGGGGTTCAAGGGCGCGAAGCCCTACCACCAGGCGTTCGAGCGTGGGGTGAAGATCATCGGTGCGACCGCCCACTACGTCACCTCCGACTTGGACGAGGGCCCGATCATCGAGCAGGACGTCTTCCGCGTGAATCACGCGTATGAAGCCGAAGACCTGGCCATCGTCGGTCGTGATGTCGAGCGTCAGGTGCTCGCCCGCGCCGTGAAGCTGCACGCCGAGGATCGCTTGATTCGCATCGGCAACCGCGTCGTCGTCTTCGACTAAGCGCGCCACGCCCCGAATCATGTCGACTTACTTGGCCCAACCCGACCCCGAAGGCAACGCACGGAGGGCCGCAGCCTCCCGTACTTCCGCAACAGAATGGAATCTCCCGATGAGCGTGAACGTGATGGTTGAGACCACGATCAACCGTCCAGTCTCCGAGGTCGCCGCCTACGCCGCTGACCCGTCGAATGCTCCACGTTGGTATCGACGGATCAAAGCCGCCGAGTGGGTAACGGAGCCACCACTCCGACTCACGTCGCGCGTGAAGTTCAGCGCCAAATTCCTCGGCAAACAGCTGGTCTACACCTACGAAATCATCGTGCTCACGCCCGGCGAATTACTAGTGATGCGTACCACCGAAGGCCCGTTCCCGATGGAAACGACCTATACCTGGACGCAGGCCAGCACCACATCGACCCGCATGACTCTCCGCAACCGGGGCGAACCTGTCGGCTTCTCGAAGCTCATGGCTCCGTTCATATCTCAGGCCATGAAACGGGCGATGCGACAGGACCTCCAACAGCTCAAGATACTTCTAGAGGCCACTTGACATCATCGCGCTGCGGGCCAGCTCGCCCGGTGGCTGCCGTGGGTCAACCTTTTGTCGGTCGTGGTTCCGCGATGTGAGCAAGCAGCCAGCGGTGCACGGGGAGGAGTTCCTCGAGCCGTTCGGCGCACCAGTCGGCCAGGTCTGGAGTTGCGACCGTGTCGGCCAGTCGGTTGGTGAATCGAACTTGGAAACCGGCGAGACGCGGGAGTGCGGCGCGTGGGTGGTCGGCGCCAAATGGCACAGGGACGTCGGGGTGAAACCGAGTCCGCTGCGAAACCGACGCGACGCGCGTCGATCCGGATCCAAGCGTTGGTGAGGTCCTCTTGTCGGCTCCGTCCCACGTAGTAAGGAGGAGATGGTCCTTGTACCGTGCCGAGCCCGCGGGAGCGAAGCGGAGGTCTCGGTGGAGTGGCGAGACAGAGCTCCGCGAATCGACCGTAAGCTTCGCGTCGAGCCGGGCGGCCAGGTCGGTGATCAACGCGCGGCCGGGCTCGCTGAGACCGTCGTGCAGTTGGCGCTTGTGAGCCTCGAATTCCTCGGAGCTCCAAGATGGGAGTTCGTCGAGCAACGCGACCGCAGCACGGTCGAAGCCCGAAAAGGTCACCTTGGTGCGCTACCTGGCTGGGCGAGCCGTGAACGAAGCAACTCGACCCCAGGACCGCTTAGCTCGCCGAGTGATCGATTGCGGCCCCACAGTGCATGCGCGAGCGGGAGCGCCGGTCCCGAAATATCCTGCCCGTCGCCCCAGCTCCAGTCGATATCGGAAGCGCTGCAGCGGAGCCCGTTCAGCACCTTGACGGAGTTGACCATCTTGGCCATCCCGCCCTTGGTCGCCATGGCGAGTGAGTTCATCACTCGCTCCGGTGGCGACTCGTAGGTGATGCCGAGCGGTAGGAACATGTCACGCCGATGGATCACGAGATCGTTAAGCGGTGCCTCGAATCCCATTCCGGGCGGCTTGAAGTCGCTGCCCGCGTTCTTGCGCAGATCGGCGATGATCGCGTCCGGGCCGGCGGCGGCGAGGGGAGCCAGACAGTGACTGCTCACCTTCCAAGGTCGCCGCGTGCCTTCAACATCTGGACCATCCCGTGGGCCAACGAGTAGTTCCAGCCCTGGGTAAGGTGGGCTGCAACCTCCTGCACCGTCCAGTCGTCGCAACAACTCGGTGTTGCCCATTGCTCGGGCGTAAGGGTCGCGAGTGTGTCAGCGATCTCAAGCCGCTCGGATTCAATGGCAGCGAGAAGATCCATACGTGCTCGTTCCTAGGATTTCGATTGCGATCACGGGGCTCAGTTCGCGTTTTCGAACGGAACCCAGAGGGCGATGAGGGCCAGTCGTGACGTCGTCGGCCTTGGGTTGACATCGAACCTCATGAATTCGTTTGGCATGACGGTCCCCTCGTCGCTGGCTGTTGATAGGCCCACACGCGACAGTCTCGCGCCGACCTGTCACAGTTAGGCAAGCGGGCGGCTTTGGGCGGACTGACCGGGGTCAGCTTGCGCCGGTGAACCCGTCATCGAGCGCGCCGCACCTTACGAACAGCGAACAGTTCGCGAAACAACGGACCGGTTCCAATGACAACGGCGCCACTGTCTGGCTAAATCGATAGCGGCGCCAACCGGCGTCCATCGTCACACTGACGATCGCTCTCCACGAGAGCCAATCCACAGGGAGTTCACGATCATGACCAACAGATTCTTTCAGCGCGCCCTAGCCTCGGCAGCCTGCATCACCGTGCCGTTGGCCGTAGCCGCGATATCCGCACCATCGGCGTCGGCGGCGGATCGGGAGGGGCAGAGCCACCTGTATACGCTGTCGAATGAACCGGGCGGTAACAAGGTACTGGCCTTCAACCGCGCAGCCAACGGTTCGCTTACTCCCGCTGGATCGTTCGCGACCGGTGGAAACGGAAGTGGTGGAGGCCTCGGCTCGCAGGGCTCGGTTGTCGTCGATCGCTCGCATCACGTGCTGGTAGCCGTCAACGCTGGTTCGAATAGCGTCTCGGCATTTCGCGTTCGCGCCAATGGCAGCCTCACGCTTATGGGCACTGCGCCATCCGGTGGAGTGAGGCCGATATCTGTCGCGGTGCGCGACCAGACCGTCGTCGTGCTCAACGCTACGAGCAACAACGTCAGCGCATTGCGGCTCGATGATGGCCTGACGCCGATTGTGGGTTCGACTCGTTCGCTGACGGGTGCCAGTGGCGCCGAGGTGGCCTTCGCGCCGGGCGGTGAGCGCCTCGTCGTAACGGAGAAGGCGAGCAACTCGATCGATGTGTTCCCGATCGATGACGGCCGAATCGGGGCACCGACAACGACGCCATCGACCGGTCAGACGCCGTTCGGTTTCGCCTTCGACCCGCGTGGCCATCTGCTCGTGTCCAACGCCGCCGGTGGTGCTGCGGGTGCGAGTTCCCTCACGAGCTATTCGGTCCGTCGCAACGGCGTGGCCGTCATCGATGGTCCGTCGCCCACGCATCAGTCAGCGGCGTGCTGGGTTGCAGTGAGCGATGACGGCCGCTTCGCCTACGTCACGAACACCGCCAGCGGCACCATCACCGGCTACAGCGTCGCGGCAGATGGCACGTTGAGCCCGCTCAACGCCAACGGCCTAACGGCGACAGTTGGCGCCGGCCCGATTGACGCTGCGTTTGCCGGGAACGATCTCTACACGATAAACGGTGGCTCACACGACATCACGATCGACCATCTCGGTACCAACGGCTCACTGACCGACGCAGGACGCATCGGTGGCCTGCCTACCTCGGCGGTTGGTCTCGCCGTCGCCTGACGCCAACCATTGGCCGACCGCCAGCGACAATGGGCTTACGGATGTTGCGGTTCATGTTGGCGTTCCTTTGTTGGTAGTGCCCCGGTCTCTCCGGGACATCTCTAGCTTCGGACTGAACCCTCCGAACTTCCTCAGAATGTCCAAGGAAGTACCTCCGAATCGCCCCGCCTGACGACACGCAGATTGCGTCGGGGCAACTGCAAAGCTTGCGTACACTTGCCAGTGACGGATACCTTGCGGTTTCCGTCATGGAATGCCCACATAGTCGCAGGATGTATCGATACTGGGAGGGGCCCGATGTCGAGCGCAGATGAGATCCGAGACGGTCAACGAGCGACGTGGGCCCGCCTGTCTGCGGGTTGGGAGAAGTGGGATTCGATCATCATGGACCAGCTCGGCCCGGTCGGCGCAGCGATGATCGAGCGTCTCGATATCGCTGAAGATCAACAGCATCTCGACGTTGCCGCCGGCACCGGTGAGCCTGGTTTGAGCATCGCGAGACTGTCGCCGAAGGGACGCGTCGTGCTGACCGACCTTGTTACGGAGATGCTGGACGTGGCAGCGCGACGCGCCAGCGCGCAAGGGGTCACCAATGTCGAGACGAGCGTGTGCAGTGCCGATGATCTGCCGTTCAATGACGCCACATTCGATAGCGTCTCGGTGCGATTTGGGTACATGTTCTTCCCTGACCTGGCCAGAGCGACCGCCGAGTTTGCCCGCGTACTGAAGCCCGGCGGGCGTCTCTGCTCGTCTGTGTGGGTCAAGCCCGAGAACAATCCTTGGACGTCTATCGCCATGCAGGCAATCGCTACCGAAGTAGTGGTGACGCCGCCCGACCCCAACGGGCCGACCATGTTTCGCTGCGCCGCCCCCGGATACGTCAGCGCCCTGTACGAGAGCGCTGGACTGCGTGACATCGAGGAATGGGACGTCGCCGTCGAACTGGTGACCCAATCGCCCGAGCAGTACTGGGACATGATGAGCGAGCATGTTTCGCTCGCAGTTGCTGCACTTCAGCAAGTCGATGAACCAACGCGAAAGCGGATCCGGGCAAGCGCCATCGCGAAGGTGGGTGCGTTCGAGAAAGACGGCAAAGTCCGAGTCCCGGGAGTGGCGCGGTGCATCATCGGAACGAGATAGGACACCACAGCGTCCAGCGCGTGATGGGGGCATAGCCACAGAGCAATCTTGAGTGACCATTGGAGGCGTTGATGAGCGAAAGACGAGACTGTGTCGGCCGAGCGCCACGTCGTGGCTGTCCATGGTCACATAGTTCGTGCTGGGAGCGCGGCTGGCTCGCGTCGATGCAGGATCGCCCGGGCGCCTTGCACGAGCAGGCCAGAGAACGCAGCGGTCCACGCAGTGAGGGCGACGGCGAGGGTGACTTTGGGAGCCCAGTCGAGGGCCGACAGCTTGATGACGGAGCGCATCTTGTAGGTGGCTGCGCCATACATGCCGAGTGGGAACACCAGCGCCCAGTACGACGGGTGATAGCGAAGCGGGACCTTGCGCGCAATGTGACGCCACACGCCGATCGCGACCATAAGCGGGAACCAGAACGTTGCGGTGGCCCAGGCCAGCGTGACCAGTCCTTCGATGAGTGGCGCGAGACGATCAACGCGCGGTGAAACGGTTCGGGCGGCGAGGAGGTTGGAGCCAGCAAGGACGGTGATGGCGACGGCACCAGCCGCGATCCAAGCGGGTGGGTCGGCTTCACCTGGTTCAAGCGGTTGAAACGTCCACCTCAGCAAGACCATGGTCATAACGATGAGATAGAGGACGAGTCCGAGGCAGAACGCCGCGACACAGGCGAAGGCGAGGAAGTCGCTGGGGCGATGGCCGATGAGGAGCGCGCCGAACACAGCGATGGATTCGGTGGACACGGTGAGCAGGAACCACGAGCCGTTGATGCCGACGCCGAGGGCGGGTTTGTCGCGGCGGAGCACGTCGGAAATCAACGCGCTATAGACGAGGATCACGTAGAGCGGCAGCGAACACCACCAGAGGGTTTCGGCAAGACTCCACCAGCCGTGGATGATCGCCGACGCGCTGGCCAGGACGTTGGTGCCGGCGACGATGGTGAGGAACCCGAAGCCCTTGGCGTGGCTGGTGAGATCCGCGACAAGCCGCCGCGGGAACACGACAAGGCGGGCGAGGACGAGTACTACGAGGACGGCGTAGGCAACGGCAGCGACGACGTACAGCGGCTTAGCGAGCCAATCGAGCTTTTGCTGTTTGGCGGCGATGGCAATGATGCCGGTTGCCATGACGAGCGCGAAGTAGCCGGGGAACAGAGTCGCTATCGGATTGACGCGTGCTTGCGGTTCGGTTGTGTTGGTCATGGTCGGAGGTACCGCAGGAACGCCGCGGCGGCGGCGAAGAGAATGACGGAGACTGTTGCGGTCGCCCATGCGAGGGCTTCGGCGTCGGTTTGGAAAGCTTCGATGGCGACGGTGATCAAGAACACCTGGAACGCAACGAGGATGATCACGTAGAGCACGACGGCCGACGAAGTGCGTCGTGCCTTTGCGGAGGTTCTCATGGGTGCCTGCCGAGCGCCCAGATGGTGCCGTCGGCGCGAACTTCGAGGTCGATCCGGCCGAGTGGTCGGGTGGGTGGGCCGGAGATGACGTTGCCGGTGCGGGCTTCGAAGTTGCCTTCGTGGCAGGGGCAGTGCCAACGCTGTTGACCGGGTTCGAAGTAGACGACGCAGCCGAGGTGGGTGCACTTCTGGCTGAACGCAACGACCTCGGTGTCGGTCAAGCGGACGAGGATCGCCGGGTCGTCGTGGCCGGGGTAGTGGAAAAGATGGGTACCGCCGATGTCGACGGCTTCGAGATCTACGATCGCTTTTGGTTCACCGGTGTTGATGCTGCGCAGTTGGGTCCAGACTGCGATTCCGACGTTGGCGGCGGCCAAGGTGCCGGCGCCGAGGACGAGGTAGCGGGCGAACTCGCGGCGGGTGACTTCCTCTTCGGATTGTGCTTCGTAGGGGAAGTCCCGCTTCCACGGCGGAGCAACGGGGACCGGTTGGATGTCACCGTTCATGAGGTTGCCTCCATGCCGAGTCCGAAGGGGTCGTCGAGCCACGTTGTGGTCACGCCGGCGAGCACGTCGACTGGACCGGCGAGCGCGTCGTCGATCACGGTGTAGACCTTGGTGCGGACCTGCTGGCGGCCGAACAGGTAGTCACGGAACAACGAGCCGCGTCGGGTGTCGCGGAACTCTTCGATAGTGCCGTACCAGAGCGCCTCGCTCGGGCACACCGACGCGCACATGGGGCTGAGTCCTTCACTGGTGCGGTCGGTGCACATGTCGCACTTCATCATCTGATCGAAGTCGGCGACGTACTTGGGGACGCCGAACGGGCAGGCGAGCACACAGTTGGAACAGCCGATGCAGCGCGGTTTCAGCGCCGATTGGACGATGCCTTCCTCGGTTTGCTTGATGGCGTCGGCAGGGCACACCTGCGCGCAGGTTGGGTCTTCGCAGTGCATGCACACCATGGGCGCGGTCTGGGTGCTGTTGGCGCGGTCGACGCGATCGAGATGGATCAGCGATTGGCCGCGATGCGTTCCACATTCGGCGCAGGCTTGGACGCATGCTTCGCAGCCGATACAGCGGCTCTGGTCGATGACGAAGACCGGGTTGTCGTCGATGCCGAACTGCCCGGTTCTCACTGTTGAGCTCCGTGCATTCCCATGTCTCGGGCGTCGGTCGTTCCGGTGTGACCTCCGGCGCGTTCGACGCGCACGGCGGCGACCTTGAACTCGGGCATCTTCGACAGCGGATCGACCGCCCGGGTCGTCAACTGGTTGGCGGCCTGCTTGCCGGGCCAGTGATAGGGAATGAACACGGTGTCGGGTCGGATCGTGTTGACGACGTGAGCGGGGAGCGTGATCGTGCCACGGCGAGAGGTGACCATGACGAGGTCGCCATCGACGACACCGATGCTGTCGGCGAGGCGGGGGTGCATCTCGCAGAGTGGTTCGGGGTACTGGGCGACAAGCGCAGCGATGCGCCGAGTCTGGGTGCCGGAAAGGTACTGCGAGACGACCCGGCCCGTGGTCAGCAGCACCGGATACTGGTCGTCAACGACCTCTGCGGACGGTTTGTAGGGCACAGCGTGGAAGCGGGCTCTGCCGTCGGGGAAGTGGAACTGGCCCCCTTCGTGCAGGCGAGGAGTGCCCGGGTGGCCAGCCTCGGGGATGGGCCAGAACAGGCCCATCTCGTCTTCAATGCGTTGCCAGGTAGCGCCGGTGTAATCGGCCGTGCCGCCGGAACTCGCACGGCACAACTCGTCGAAGATCTCCTCGGTGTTCGTATAGGGGAAGTACCCTCCCTTACCCAGCCGTTGGGCGATGTCGAGCAGGATTTCCCAGTCCAGGCGAGCTTCGCCCGGTGGAGAGACGGCGGCGTTGATCTTGATGATCCTCCCCTCGCCGCTCGTGGAGGTGCCCTCGTCCTCCTCGTGCAGTGAACCCGGCAGCACGACGTCGGCGTGATGGGCGGACTCGGACAAGAAGAAGTCGATCACCGCGTAGAACTCAAGCTTCTCGAGCGCCTCACGGGTGAAGTTCGAGTCGGGGGCCGACACGAGCGGGTTGAAGCAGATCGACAGCAAGCCCTTGATGGAGCCGTCGTGGATCGCTTCGATGATCTCCTCAGCAGGAAGGCCCTTGCCGGGGATGTCAGCTTCGTCGCAGTTCCACACCTTGGCCACCGCGGCACGGTGCTCAGGGTTGGTGATGTCACGGTTGCCGGGCAGCTGATCACACTTGTGGCCGTGCTCGCGACCACCCTGGCCGTTGCCCTGACCCGTGATCGTTGACACGCCACATCCCGGTTTGCCGAACTTGCCGGTAGCGAGCCCGAGATTGATTGCGGCCAGGACGTTGTCGACGCCTTTGGTGTGCTGCTCGATCCCGCGGGCGTGCAGCATCATTCCGGTCGCGGAGGTGCCCCACAACTCCGCCGCCTCCTCGATCCGTGCGGCAGGAACGCCGGTGACGCCCGCGGCCCACGCCGGTGTCATCTCAACTACCGCGGCCGCGGCGTCGTCGAAGTTGACGGTGTGGTCGTCGATGAACTCGTGGTCGAGCCAATCCCGTTCGATCAGCACATGCAGTACTGCGCCGAAC
>JANNZM010000139.1:0-7170 GCA_031410595.1 Actinomycetes bacterium
ACTGGCGGCAGCGGCAACTTCTCATGGTCGGCCGCCAATCTTCCGGCGGGGATTAACCTTTCGTCGGCTGGTGTGCTGTCGGGATCGCCAACAACAAACTTGACCTATTCGGTGAATTTCACCCTTACAGACAACGGCACCGGCGGCATCGGGGGGCAGCCCGCGAGCATCACCGTCCCCTTCACCATCACGATAAACACGCCGCTGGCGTGGTTGAGCGCGCTGCCTGGTGCAACCGCTCGCACGGCTGGCTTTGCCTACAGTCGGTCGTTCACAACGAGTGGCGGGCTCTCGCCGGTTACGTGGCTCGTCACTGGGTTGCCGAGTCCGCTCACCTCGACGAACGGGGTCATCTCGGGTATCCCGACGCTTACGGGACCAACGGCGGTTACCTCCACAGTGACCGTCAAAGCCACCGACGCGTCCGGCCAGTTCGTGACGCATTCCTACAACCTCACGATCAACCCAACCCTGACTTTGGCGCCAACGACAGCCCCTCCGGCCGTGGTGGCGTCGGGTGCCTCCATTTCGAGTCCGTACGCGACCGCCGGCGGAACGGTCCCGTACAGCGGTCTCTCAATCAGCGGTCCGTCCTGGCTCTCGGTGAGTGGAAACACGGTGTCCGGCACCGCCACCGTCGGTACCCACAACTTCACGGTGACGGTCACGGACGCAGGGGGCGGCACCGCCAGTCACAGCTTCTCGATAACAGTCCGACCGAAGGTCTCGTCCGTCGCTCTCTCGAACGGCCCAGGAAACACCGCTGGTAAAATCGAGAAGGGCGACAAGATAGTCATCACGTTCTCCGACGCCGTCAAGCTCAGCAGCATCTGTGCTGCATGGACTAGTGGCGCATACGCGCAGAACGACTTCATGGTGACGGTGGTGGACGGTGGCCTTGCGAATGACTCGATCACGCTCACGTCGGCGACGTGTGGCTCGTCAGGAATGACGCTCGGCTCATTCGGTCTGTCCAGTGCGACATTTGTCACGGCCACGGCGCCGTTCGGCGGAAACGGGAACCAGACCTCGATGAGCATGAGCGGAAACGTTCTAACTATTACCCTGGGCAAGGCCTCCGTGAGCCCGATTGTTGGGTCGAATACGGCCACGTTCAGCCCGCTTGCGAACATCACGAGCGTGACGGGTGCCATAGGTATCGACACGACCATCAAACCTTCGATCTCCGGCGTGTTCTTCTAGCGGGGGTCGCCAAACAGTTCTCCGCAAACTCATGATGAATTGGTGTGAGAAAAAACCGATAGGAAACCTAGAGATTTCCCAAGTCTTTGCAGAATCATTCCGTAGAACTCAAGGAGCTTTTCCAACCATCAATTGAAGGAGGAACCCATGCGGGCTCGAATTTTGTCCCCAGGCTGGTCGCCGCAACGGTGATCAGCACCCTCGGTTTGTTCGCCGTCGGAGCGGTGTCGGCATCTGCCGGGCCACCGCTTGTGCACGACACCACCGTCACCAGAGACTTGTTGGTGACACTTGGTCCAAACACCACCGGGTGTCCCGCAAACGGTGCCGACCACATCGATCTGGTGCTGCACGAGGTCTTTCATCTCACGCTCACTGACACCACCTTCCACGTTGCGGACAACATCACGGGCACCTTCACTTCGGTGGACATCTTGGGCAACGTCGTTGCCAGCGGCCGCGTCACCAACAACACCTCCGATCAAGGCCCAGGGTCTCCTCGTATAGCCTTCACTTTCGTCCTCAACGCGACCGGTAAGGGAGTAGACGGCAGCAAGGTGATGATTCGTGTTCGGATGCACACCACCGTCCTCCCAGACGGAACGTTGTCATCCGACTTCTCGCGACTGAGCTGTAGCTAAAGTGACACACAAGACACCGACCGTCGTTGCTCCAGTAGGGGCACGGCGGTCGGTGACCAACCAGAAAGAGAGAGAGCAATGAAGCGATTTCGAGCAGTGCTTGTCAGTGTGCCGGTAGTTGTGTTTGCAACAACTATCAGTGCGTCGGCGCTGGTGTCTGGTCCAACGGCGGTCTCGGGCACAAGTCCGTTCGTCACGGGTTGCGAGGGAGTGGCTACGGCCGCTGCTTATGCCGGGGCGGAGGTGGAGCCATTCGTGGCGACGGATCCAACGAACAGCCAGCGCCTCATCGGCGTATGGCAGCAGGATCGATTCCCTGACGGCGGCGCGCGAGGGCTTGGAACTGCGGTGTCCACCAACGGTGGCGTGTCGTGGACCACCGTCACACCGCCTACCTTCAGTCGCTGCTCTGGGGGCACTGTCGCCAACGGCGGTGATCTGGAGCGAGCCACCGACCCGTGGGTTTCGATCGGCAAGGACAACGCGGGTCAACCGGTTGCGTACCAAATCTCCGATTCGTTCAACGATACGAACGCCACCAACGCCATTTTGGTGAGCCGCTCTACCAACGGTGGCACCACGTGGGATGCGCCGGTGACGGTGTTACGTGAGAGCGGCGGGCGTGAGGTGAGCTTCGCGTTCAGCGACAAGGAATCCATCACCGCCGACCCCACGCAGCCCTGCTATGCCTACGCCATTTGGGATCGATTGGTTGGTCCCGCGGGTTCATCGAACGGGTCGGCAAGCTCGTTCGAACATGCACAGGGCTACCGGGGGCCGACGTGGTTCTCTCGCACGACCAACTGTGGCGTGAGTTGGGAGCCGGCTCGGCAGATCTATGACCCGGGTCAGATCAACCAGACCATCGGCAACCAGATAGCGGTGCTTCCCAACGGCACGCTCATCAATACGTTCGTTCTGATCTTCAATGCGAAGAACGCCAAGGGTGTGCGAGGCCTAAACATCGCCGTGCAACGCTCGACGGACAAAGGGCTCACCTGGAGCGCTCCGATAATTGTGGCCAAGGATCTTTCTGTCGGCGTAACAGCACCGGACGGAACGCCGCTGCGCACCGGCGACATCATCCCCGACATCGCGATTGGCTCAAACAGTCACGTCTACCTCGTGTGGCAGGATGGCCGGTTCTCTGGTGGAGCTCATGAAGACATCGCCATCTCCGAATCGGCCGACGGCGGCCTCACCTGGGGTGCACCCGTGCGGGTGAACAGCGGCTCGGTGCCGGCCTTCAATCCGTCGGTGGAAATCACGTCCACGGGTCGCCTCGGGGTCGGCTACCACGAGCTTACCGGCGTAGGCGTGACCCGACTGCTGGCCACCAGCGCAACGGCCTCGATCACTGCGCTCACGCCCTCGGTGATCGCCGGAGGCCCTGCCAACCCCATCACGAACGCACCGATTGCTCGGGGTTACTTCCTCGGTGACTACGAAGGCCTCACGGCCAGCGGTGGGAACCTGGTGTCGTTCTTTGCCAACCCGAACACCTCGGGCCCACCGAACCAGACCGACATCTTCTCGGTCGTCTCCTAACGGGTCTTACCCAGCTCGGCTACTTCACAGGATCCTTCAGCGGGTCGATCGTCGTCCTCAAGGGCTTAGTTTGGTCGGCACCGCCGGGGTCCCTTGCCGGTGTGTGATAATGCGGCTCATCACGCGAGATGGTTTCTGGTTCCTTCTACTTTGGGTGGGGTGGTGGGGGTGGTGGGCGCCGTTTGTGGGGAGGTTGTCGGTCTCGGTTGAGTTGCCTGAATACGGTGGCGACGGCTTGGTCTGCGGCGGCGATGCCGTCAACGAGGGTTTCGCGGTCTACGGCGATGATGTCGTCGGGGTACTGGGTGTTGTTCCGAGCTTCTCGTAGTGCTTGGAGTACTTGCGCGGATGTTTGGGGTACGAGCTTGGCGGCCACTGCGATACGGTCGTGGGCTGCATGTTTGCCGGCGGTGCCGGTTGAGCATCGTCGCCCGTTTGCGATGAGCCAGGCTTGGGTCGCGAGCTGGACGGCATCGTGGGCGTAAACGACACCACGCCGCAGGCTGTAGTCACCGGTTCCATTCCCGAGTTTTGCTTTGGCGTCTTCGAGCGATTCGGCGGCTTCACCGCATATTCGGGCCGCGTCGTCGGGGCGTGGCCGCACTTGGTGAGGTGACACGATACCGTCGGCTTGGAGCCCGGCGAGGAGATCAACGGGTCGGTTCATTGGATCACGTTTTTCACGTTGACTCCTGTTGCACGGATCTCGGTGAGGAACTCGGTCTGCGCGTCGGGAGGGTAAACGCGGATACTGATGGTCATGCCCGTTTGTTCTTGGCTGTCACCGATGGCGCGGTATACGGCGGGGAGGGAGAGGTTTCCGAGAACGGCGAGATCGATGTCGTTCGGAAACGCGCCTGGCTCGCCGTGGAATCGTGCTGCCCATGATCCGTAGATCCACGCCTCGACAACGCGCGGATCGGTTTCGAGCGCATCGCGTAGCATCGGCAACACGCCTATTGTTGATGAAATGAGTTGGCGGACTGGGATGTAGATCGGCAGAGAAGTGACCGGCTCAACCACCTTGGCGGTCCCGAGCTGGCGTAAATGTATCCATCCAGCATCTGCGAGTCGCCCAAGTTCGCGTGACACCGTCTGCTGCGACACTCCGGTACGCCGTGCAATCTCAACCCCAGTGATCCCATCGTTGTCCGTGCCGCTGCAGAACACTTCGCCTAGCACGAGTAGCTGTTCCGTGGAGCGTGCCAACGGGAACATTGCTGGCGACAACATGTGCACCCCCGCCACGCTACACGCTTTAGATGAGTAGATCCACTCATCTAAAGCGATGAGCTGAACACCTCTGGATGGCCCTCGTCCCGGCGCTCCAGTCATCCAGCGTGGCGCCTAACACTAATTCTGCGTCCAGCAGAATGCGCACCGACTACTGGGACATCTTCGGTGGTGTCGTAACCACAGCGGCTGATTCGGAGGCTTCGGTGGCAGATTCGGGATTACCTATTTCGGCCAGGCAGGTGCGTCGTTGACAGCGAGCGATGCCTTCGTGGATCACGGTGAAAAAAGCAGAACCCCGGCTGCCCGATTCAGCCGATAGCCGAGTCGTTGTGCCGGGGACTTGTCCTTTAGTGTACCTGACGGCTGCGGGTGGCGATGATGGCCAGGCCCTTGACCTGTACCGGTGGAACGGGAAGATCGCCGGGGCTTGGGTGCCGTTACACGGGCTTGCCGAGGTAACGATCCGTAACGCTATCCACGACGCCCTCAGACACGGTTTTGGTCGTGACGCCTGGTGGGATCATGTGCGGCTTGACCGTCGCACAGCGGAAAACATTGGCCAAGCGACCGCCCGAATCCAGCTCAACTACCCGTTAACTCCGGGACGGGTCGTGGCCGAGCTAACGCTGGGGGACTGGGTCCGGCTTCTCGGTGCCGGCGGGCGGCGTGACGGTATCGCCGTTGATTACGTGAAGACGCTCTGGCGCCCTTACCTTGCCCCAAGATTCAAGGGTGCCACTGATCGGCGAACGTTCCACAATGAAGTCGAACGGATCCGGGTGTTCAGGAACCGTATTGCTCATCACGAACCGCTCCTGAAGACGAACCACCTGGCCGAGTTCCATCGCCTCGTCGACCTCATGGCCATCGTAAATCCCGTCATTGCCGATGAGATCCGCCTCGATACCAGCATCCAAATCCTCGCAGCTCAACGTCCCTGAAGTGGGAGGCGCAGACCGAGGCCGTTGTCGGCGTCGTCGGGCGACAGCAGCGCGTGGGAAGAGTGCAGGTCCGCCGTGGCGGAATCGATGGTGGACCAGTCGACGTTCGCCGTCCACCGGTGAGCGAACTCCATGATGGCGACATAGCTGTCGGTGGCGACGACCGTGGACATCCCGCGCAGGCCTCGCAGGTAGTCGTTTCGATAGACGGTAGGAATGATCAGTCGCGCCAGCCCGTGTTGGCTCAGCACTCGGTTCGATGCCAGGCGGGCGATTCGACGGTTGCCGTCCTCGAACGGGTGCACTTCGGCAACCACGAACATCGTCGGCAGGGCGCGATCGAAGGGATCGTCGAGTCGGCCGATGCAGTGCCACCCCTCGGAGAGTGTGCCGACGACGTACGACGGCTCGACGAACAGATGGTCTCCGGCCCGATTTCCGAACTTTTTGTGATGAGAACCATCTTTCGGTACAGAAAGTTCGACATTGCGAACTTTCTGCTACGAAGTCCTCGCTACGGCACGTAGACGTTGCGGATGCACTCGTCGATGGTGGTCAGGTCACGAGCGACAAGTTTCGCGGCGGCGTTGCCGAGTGAGCTCATGCCCTGCTCCACTGCAAGCAGACGGACCTCGCGCGGGGAAGCGCCGGTAGTAACGAGGTGGCGGATCTCATCGGTAACCTCAAGCACTTCGTAGACCCCGATGCGTTCGCGGTAGCCGAGGTTGGCGCAATAGTTGCAACCGGTACCATGTACGAATCGATCCTTGGGTGGGCCGAACACGTGGGCATACCAGGCGAGGTCTGACTCGGACGGGGTGTACTCCACCGTGCACGATGGGCAGATGCGCCGTACCAGACGTTGGGCCACCACCCCGACGACTGCCGACGATACAAGGAACGGTTCGATCCCCATGTCGAGCAGTCGGAACAGCGCCGAGGCCGAGTCGGTGGCGTGCAACGAACTCATCACGACGTGACCGGTCAGCGCGGATTGCACCGCAATGCGAGCGGTCTCGGCGTCTCGAATTTCACCCACCAGAATAATGTCGGGATCCTGGCGGAGAATCGATCGCAGACCGACGGCAAACGTGACATCAGCCTGAATATTTATCTGCGTCTGGTTGATCTGGGGAAACACGTATTCCACCGGATCTTCGATGGTCATCACGTTGAGTTCGGTGCGGCTGATCTCGGCCAATGTGGCGTACAGCGTGGTGGTCTTGCCGCTGCCGGTCGGACCCGAACAGATGATCATGCCGTAGGGCTGGTGCACGATCTTGGAGAACACGTCGTACGTCCCCCCCGGCATGCCAAGCTGAGCGAGGGGCAGCAGGGACCGGCTCTTATCGAGCAGGCGGAGCACAGCCTTCTCGCCCCAGATGGTTGACGTCGTCGCCACGCGAACATCGACGTCACGACCATCGACCGTGGTTTGGAACTGGCCGTCCTGCGGACGGCGCCGTTCGACAATGTTCATGTCGGCCATGATCTTGATACGGCTCACCAGCGCGTTGGCCATGGATGACGGCAGCGAAAGCACCTCGGTAAGCGCGCCATCGATACGGAAGCGCACCCGTAGCCGGCCATCCGTTGGCTCA
>JANNZM010000140.1:0-3836 GCA_031410595.1 Actinomycetes bacterium
GGCCTGCTCGGGGAACGGCGCCAACTCGTCGGGATGCTCGTCGTAGTAGGTCGTCCACTCGGTGCGAACGACGCGACACGTCTTGCCGGTGTAGGCACGGCTGATGACGGTTCCGTCTTCGGCCGCGGCGAGGAGGGCCTCCTTGTAGCCGGCCACCGCCCGAGCCTCAGGCGTTGCGATGAAGCGAGTGCCGAGCCACACGCCGTCAGCGCCGAGTGCCAGTGCAGCCGCCAGTCCACGACCGTCGAACAATCCGCCGGCCGCAACCACCGGTACCTTGGTGCCCACGGCGTCAACGACCTGAGGCACGAGCGTCATGGTGGCAACCGTGCCGGTATGGCCGCCGCCTTCGGTACCTTGCGCTACCACGAAATCGCAGCCGCTGGCCACCGCGCCAACGGCGTGACGCACCTTGCCGCACATCGAGCCGACGATGACGTTCGCAGCGTGCAACTGATCGATCACCTCACGGGGCACCCCGAGACCGGCCACGAACAGCCGGGCACCGCCGTCGATCAACGCCTGCACGCCATTCTCCACCTGACCGGGAAGCGCGGTGAGCAGATCGACACCGAACGGTTTGCTGGTCAGAGCTCTGGTGGCCGCGATTTCCTCAACCAGTTCGCTTGCTCGCATGGTTGACGCGCCAAGCGTGCCGATGCCGCCGGCCTCACTCACGGCCGCGACCAAACGGTGATAGCTGACGCCGCCCATGCCGGCCAGCATCACCGGATGTTTAATCTCCAACAGGTCGGTCAGGCGGGTACGCATGCGGCCACGGTACTGCCTTAGCGATACGCGCCGGACTGGTCGAGAAAGTGGCGATGCCACCGTTTGGGTGTGGTGAGAATGGCTCGCGGTTCGTCCTCGAAGAGCCAGCGGGCGAAGTTTCGCCGCGTCCAATCGGTCGATCCGGCCAGCCGGATGGAGCCTCGGGCGCTGCGATCATGCTTCAGGGCGCGTCCGAGCAGCGACGATATCTTATGATCGGCCAGCAGGTGATGGCGAACGCTGACGGCGTACGCAGTCTGCACCGCTGACACGCTCGTCGCGTGAGTGATGGCGTCGGCCGCGAGTGTGCCGGTGAGCAATGCCTGGCCGATGCCTTCACCGGTGAGCGCGTCGGTAGCGGCGACGGCGTCGCCCACGAACAGCACCCGGTCGTGACCGTAGACCGCCTTGTCGATACGGGCCGGAATAGGCCAGGCCGTGTGCCGCTCCGGCCAGGTGACGTTCGGTCCGAGCGCGGCGGCGACGTGGGGACGGGCCAGTAACTCGGGCCACAAATCCTTCATGTACTGCACCTTGCGCACGCCGTCACGGAGGATGCCGAAACCAACGTTGGCCCGATTGCCCGGAAGCGGAAAGCTCCATATGTAACCCGGAAGCAGATCGGGTTCGAACCAGACCCACAGCCGTTCGGCTGAACTGCCCGTGACGTTTTCGGCGTACTGACGAAACGCATGCCACTCGCCCAAGTATGGTTCGCCAGACAGACCGAGCATCTTGCGCGTCGGGCTCCACATGCCGTCCGCTGCGATCACGTACTTGGCGTGCACGGTACCCATTCCGTCGATTTCAGCTTCCACCGTTTCACCCGTTGAACGGATCGAGGTCAGGCCGCATCCCTCCCAAATGTCGGCACCTTTGGAGCGGGCGAGTTGCACCAAAGCGGCATCGAGCTCACGGCGGGGAACGACCGCGCCGTAGACGCCACGCCCTTCAGGAAACGGGAGCGACACCTCACGGCCCGACGGCGAACGCACCCAGGCCGCATCGATTTGCTGCCAGGACGGCACCATGTCGGGGGTGAAGCCGAGCCCTTCGAGAATGCGTAGCGCGGCCGTGGTGAGACCGTCGCCGCAGCACTTGTCGCGTGGGAAGGTGGCTTTGTCCACCACCATCACGCTGGTGCCGTTGTCGGCGAGCGTGATGGCGGCTGCTGTGCCCGCCGGGCCGGCTCCGATAATGAGCACGTCCGTCGAAGTCACGACGTCAGGATACCGGCTCGACCCGCCAAACGCTGTGGCGATGCTGCTGCTTCGCTGGTCGCTACCGCTCCTGGCGCTCATTCTCGCTTCGCTCGGCAATGCCGCAAGTTCTACGGCAGGCGTTCCGCGGAATCACATGTTGCTGCGTATGAGGTTGGTGAGCTCGGTGATCAACTCGGGTGTGAGTTGGTGACCGACCCGCTGCACCACCATGGCCATCTCGTAGCTGACCAGGCCGAGGTCACACTGTTTGCCGCAAACCACGCCGAGCACCGAGCCGCCACTAATGGCCGCAACCAACAGATAGCCCGTACGCATCTCCACGATGACGCGATGCAACTCGCCCTTGCCGAGGAGCTGTGACGCACCATCGGAAAGACTGCGCACGCCCGTCACGATGGCGGCGACACGGTCGGCCGCACGAAGATCGAGATTGGCAACGGCCATCAACACTCCGTCGGATGACACCACGACGGCCTGATCGGCACCTGCGGTGTTGTCGATGAAGCTCGTCATCAGCCAGTTGAAGTTGGCGGCCGAGCTGGAAAGTTGTGGGGTGAATCCGGTGACGCTCAAATGTCCGCTCCTTTAGTACCAGTTCCACTCATCGGCCGATGTGGGCGTTGTATGACCTGATCGCCGTGAATTTTTGACGACCTTGACAATTCCCCAACGAGAAGGTCCACTGAGGCCTCTGATCAGTACATGCAAGGGGTGTTGTGGTGGCTCGACTATGTGAAGGCCGTGTGGCCATTGTGACGGGTGGCGGCCGAGGTATCGGCCGAGAGCACGCGTTGTCACTCGCCAGGCACGGTGCCATGGTGGTCGTCAACGACCTGGGTGCAAGCGTGGGAGGTGAGGGTGGTGACGCCTCACCGGCCGAGCAGGTGGTGGCCGAGATCGTGGCCATGGGCGGAGCAGCGGTGGCCAACGGTGAAGACATCTCGTCGTGGGAAGGCGCGCAGCGCTTGATCAACACCGCCGTCGAGGTATTCGGCGATCTGCACGTTGTGGTGAACAACGCCGGAATCCTGCGTGACCGCATGCTCACCAACATGACCGAGGACGAATGGGATGCCGTGATCAAGGTGCACCTCAAAGGCACCTTCGCTCCCAGCCGGTGGGCGGCCGCGTATTGGAAGGACCGGTCGAAGGGTGGTCACGAGGTGTCGGGTCGGATCATCAACACCACGTCGGTGTCAGGCATCTACGGCAATATCGGCCAGACCAACTACGGCGCGGCCAAAGCCGGCATTGCGTCGTTCACCAACATCGCCGCGCTTGAGCTTGCTCGCTATGGCGTCACCGTGAACGCGGTCGCGCCCGTGGCGCTCACCCGCATGACCGAAGGCCTGTCGAGCGCACCACAGACCGACGAGGAACGCGAGCGCCGCAACCCGCGCTGGATTGCCCCTATCGTCACGTGGCTCGCGTCGGTGGAGTCTGCCGGTGTCACCGGCCGCGTCTTCGAGGCATCGGGTGAAACCCTGGCTGTCGCCGAAGGCTGGGTCCGCGGCCCATCCCACGCCCCCGTCGATGACCCGACCGCGCTCGGCCCCGTCGTCGAAGCCCTGCTCGCAACCGCCCGCCGCAACTCCGGCATGGACGGCCAAACCGCCACCTGGCCCCAACCGCGCTAAGGCCCTCCTCGACTTTGCGACAAAATCGGTCGCGACACAGCCGGTTTTGTCGCAAAGTCATCTCCGTAACACCTCGCTGCCAGGATGGACGTATGAGCCCTGAGAGGGCGATCGCCCAACTCCCTCGGCGTCAGCACGCCCGGACCTCGAGGCAGCCTTCGATCACTTGAACCTTCATCACCTCATCAGCGGCACCGCGCTGCTG
>JANNZM010000141.1:0-12009 GCA_031410595.1 Actinomycetes bacterium
AGAAAGCCAAATACCGAACCGGTGGGCACTTCGAGGCTGACGTTGTCGACCACCGTTGCTGAACCGAACCGCTTCGTCATCCCGCGGGTCTGGATCGCCAGGCTCCGGTCGGCGGCGACCGGCGGATCGAATGGACGCGTGTCGGAGAGCGTTGCGCTCACAGGAGAGGTCAGTTCGCCGGAACAGCGGCAGCCAGAGCAGCTGGCGTGACGGCGCCAACGGCGATCCGGCCATCATCGAGCACGAGCGCATTCACCAGACTGGTGGAGATGAGCTTGGCCGGACCGGCTGCGGTCTGCACCGTGGCAGCTGACGACAGCAGGCCGCCGAACTGGCCGCCGACCGACTGGCCCGCAACGATGGCGACCGAATCCCAGTCGGAACCAACCGTCGTCATGCCGCTCTCAACCGTCGTGCCGCCTTCGGTGGTGGAGACGGGGAAGGAAGGTGCGTTGCCTCTCGTGCCCTGACGGTCGCCGTGATGGTCACGGTGGCTTTGGCCGATGGGCAGCAGGCTCGTTGGATCAGCTGTTTCGGTGACGGACGCTCCGGGCGGTGGGCTGAAGGCGAAGGTGGAGGCGTCGGGCGTGGCGTAGCTGATCTGGCTGAAGGCCACGCTGACGGCAGGGGTGGTGGAGTTCTTGGCGTCGATACGAACCGCGAGGGGCACGCCGTTTTCCGCGTCGATGCCGATGGCAACATCGCCAACCGTCGAGTTGGCCGACTTCGGCGTGAGCACCAGCTCGTATGCGGCACGACCGGCGATGTAGTCGGGCGTGCGAACGGTGATGACCGTGGACGGCTCAATCATGGCCAGGGCCTTGGCGGCCATGGCGGTCGGGTCGACTGTCTCGCTGGGCTTGACCTCCACCGCGTCGGTCGCGTCGGGCGTATCGGCGGGGAGCACGGTGTGTTGCACGGTCTGGGTATCGCTGCGCCAAGCCCACAGGTCGGTGCCATTTCGAATCCAGTCGGACTCGGCCGATGGCGCGTCGAGCGCAACACGCACGCGCTCGGGGCCGTCGACCCAGATGTGCGATGTGTGCGACCCGGTGAGCAAATCGAGCATCGTCCCCTGACCGACACCAAGGGCACCGAGATCGGGAAGCCCGAGGTGACTCGACATCTTCACCGTGCCTGACAAGGCCCGCACATTCGACATACGCACCTTGTCCAAAAGCTCGGTCGGAGTGATGGGCGGCAGCGACGGAACAGCGGCACTGGCGGGCAGAACGTGGGGCAACACAGCGAAACCGGAGATGCCCGTCAGCACCGCCACCGGAACTGACCACCGGCCAAGAGAACGAGCGCGAAGTGCCATGGTCAGACGTTATGCCCCCGGGGAGAAAAAAGCTTCCCGCGCGGGGCCAACTGCCTGCCTTCTTACAAAGTTCACAGGTCCCGGAGCAGTTCGATGGCCGGTTGGCTGGCGGTGGAGGTCGCACGGCCAGCGGCGAAGAAGGTGGCGGTCACGGCGGCACCGACGACGAGGCCGAGGTACGTCCACGGGATCGCCAGCGTGGTTGGTGGTGGGTCGAACACGCCGGTGAGCACCTTCACGATCATGCGGGTGAGCGCCCATCCACTGCTCGAACCGAGCGCGAGTCCACCGATGGTCACAAAGGCAGACTCGCTCCACACGAACCCGGCCAACTGTCGACGGTTCGCGCCCAATGCGCGCGCTATGGCGAAGGCTCGTCGACGCTCATTCAGCCCGAGCCACAGCACCAGTCCGCTTGCTGCGGCCGCGAGCAGGAGGGCGAATCCGAGTTCCACCCGCGTGAGGCCGGCTAGCTCAACCGATGTCAGGCTGGAGCCGATCTTGCGGCGCTTGTTGGCGATGTCGTTTACCTTGGCCGAGGTGCCAACCGAAGCCTGCACCTGAGCCGCTACTGCGATGGTGTCGCTGTGGTTGGTGTCGATGAGGAACAGGCCAACGGTGTCGCTCCCCGTCTGCGCTGCCACATATGTTGCATTTGCAACAAGAAAGCTGTCGGACGGTGCTGACGGAAACTTCTTCACGACGCCGGCATAGGTGAAGGGCACGTCGGTGAACTGTTTGGTGCGGCCGTCCTGCAAGCGGAGGTGAAGGGTGTCTCCGAGCGCAAGTTGGAAGTCACGCGCCGTTTCGGTTGACACGAGCGCGGCGTCGGGTTTGGCGGCTAGTCGGGCCATCAGCTGTTTGGCAGTTCCTCCGACGAAGTAGGCGTCCTGCAGTTTGGTGGCGTTCACGATGGTGGTCGGATCGATGCCGTACAGGTCTTGCAGGTCGTTGCCGACGTAGGCGAAGCGATGCTGGAGCGCGGTCACGCCTTTCACACCGGGGAGCTCGCCCAACGTTGCTGCCTGGTCGGGGCGAACGGTCACGCCGGGCGGCTCCACCACCGTTACATCAGCGCCGTTGGACAGCACCGCGTCGACCTCGGCTTGCTGGCGGTAGGTGGCATTGAAGACAGCCGTCGATGCGGCAAACGCGGTGCTCAGTGCCACGATGGTGAGACCTCGGGCGAGCAGGCGTCGTTGGCGCCTCATTGAGGCTGCCACCGTGTCGGAGAGGCCGCCCGAGAGCGGACGCACGATTCGGGTCACCAGTGGCCGACCACGATCGAGCAGAACGTTGGCAACGCGCCAGGTGAGCAGACCGGCCGCGACCCACAACAGGGCCGGAGCGGCGAAGGCCCAATAGTTGACCGAAATGGTGGGAACGCCCTCGATGGCCAGCACCAGCTTGTAGCCGTTGCGACTCGTCAGCCAGAACACGATCAGCGAGGCAATGAGAGCGGCGGCATCAAAGCCGTAGCGCTGCCAGCGCGGGTTCTTCGCTCGACCGACGATCGCCCGTGATGCCGTGACGGTCAGCTGGCGGGCGTCACGCCATGCGGGCAGCGCGATCGCTGCAAGCGCAATCGCCGTACCGACAACGCAGGACGCCGTGATCCACACAGCGGCGTTCCAGGTGGTACCGCCGAAGTTGGTGGCGCGGAACGCCAGTCGACCGATGAGCAGTGCTCCGAGCAGGCCGACGAGGCCACCGACCACGCTGACCAATCCGGCTTCCGCCAGGGCGAGCCGCACGAGTCGGCCGGTGGACGCACCCCTGGTGCGCAACAGCGCCTGATCCCGACGACGACGATCCGCCCCGGCCGCGGCAACGGCTGTCGTGAGCAGCCCGGCCAGCACGGTTCCCGGTAGACCGAGGAAGAGGAACAGGATCTGTGCATACAGCGAATCCGAGCGGGCTGAGGCGAGTTTGGCCGCAAGGTTGTTACCAACGAGACCGGCACCGGCGAGCTTCAGTTCGACGTTGTGCCCGTCGCCCAAAACCTTGCGGTACGCCGCCGACGGGTCGGGCGGAAGGGGGCGCGTGTAGTCGGTGTGGATCTGGGTTGTCAGCAACTCCGGGCGACTGATGGCCAGTGGATCAAACAGCTGATGCCAGGTCGTGTCGGGCATGATCAGAACGTTGTCGGGTGGTGCTTTGGGCTGGCTATTCGCTGGAGCGCCGACCTTTTGGAAGAGCGAATCGGCGTTGGTCAGTTCAGCGATGCCCGCCACCGTTACTGTCACGTCCGGAAGGCCGGCGGTGCTGATGGTCATGCTGTCGCCCGGTGCGGCGTGCAGGTTGGTAGCGGTTTGCTGACTGAGCAGGATCCCCTCGGTTGCACCTACGAGCCCACGGATCTGATCGGCGAAGGCAGTGGAGTAGGCGGCGGGAAGACCGACAACATAGCCCCCACCCGTCGTTTGCGTGGTGCCGTCGACGGTGGCCGCAAACGCCGTGGTCCTGGCAAATAACACGGGCAGGGCAGTGGTGACACCGGGGAAAGAAGCGACGGAGTGTTGCACTGCGGTCGCGTCTCCGCCGGCTTGCACCTCGACCTGCCAGGCAACGGAAACGCTTCGCGACGCGCGGGTTGCCATGGTGGCTTTCGAAGCCGACAGGAATGCACCGATCGATGCCAGCAGCGCCACCGCTACCCCGACGCCGATGGTCGTGCCAACGAGTCGACTGCGGCGACGGCGAAGCAGGCCCCGAGTCCAGGTCACGCTGAGCATGTACACACCTCCGGTGTTGTAAGTCGGCCATCGGCCATGGTCCATCGAGTCGGGAAGCGCTCGGCCATGGCCGGATCATGCGTGTTCACCACAAGGCCAGCTTTCGTTGTCGTTGCAACTGCAACCAACGCGTCAATGACATGACTGCCGGTCGCATGATCAAGTTGACCCGTTGGTTCGTCGGCCAGAATCAGCCGCGGACAGCTGGCGAGGATGCGAGCGATCGCCACACGTTGGGCCTGCCCGCCCGACAACTCCTCGGGCAGTTTCTCGGCCAACTCCTCGAGGTCGAGCGTACCGAGTGCTTGCCTGGCTTGGCGCTGCGCATCGTCGCGTTCCATCCCCGCCAAAAGCAACGGCAGCGTGACGTTTTCTAGAACGGTCAGCGCAGGCATGAGGCTGGGCGACTGGAACACCACACCAACCGGACCCGGGCGTAGTTGCGAGCGAGTCCCAATGACCGGCCAGGTAACGGCACCGACTGTTGGTTCGTCAAGGCCGGCGAGCAGATGCAGCAGCGTCGACTTGCCCGATCCTGATGTGCCCATCACCGCGATGTGATCCCCGGGAAAAACAACACAGTGCGCATCGTGCACCGCGACCACGGCTGCAGCACCTTCGCCGAAGGTGCGGGCCACGTCGCTGCCGTGAACGAGGGCGTCCTCGATATGTGTCACGACACAACCCGACCATCCTGCAGTTGCACAACGCGATGAGCACGTTCAGCGACGAGCGGGCTGTGGGTCACGACCACAATCGCCGTGCCGCGCTCGGCTTGCCGACACAGTTCGTTGACGATCACTGTGGCGGTCGTCGAGTCGAGTTCGCCCGTCGGCTCGTCGGCCAGAAGTATCGGCGGCTCGTTGGCCAGCGCCATGGCCAAGCCCGCCCGTGCCGCCTCTCCCCCGGACAACTCGGTCGGGTAGGCGTGCCGACGATGGCCTAGGCCGAACTGCTCCAACACGTCGGTGTTCCCACGGCCCTTGGTTGCTAGGCCGCGGGCCAGGGCGAGGTTGGCGGCAACGGTGAGATGTCCGAACAGGTTGTTCGACTGGAAAAGCATGCCAACGGACCGAGCCCGCACGGCAGCGCGTTCCGTTTCCGGTCGACGTGACAGCGGCTCGCCATCAATCCGCACCATGCCCCCGTCGGGATCATCGAGCCCGGCAAGGCATGCCAACAGGGTCGACTTCCCCGATCCCGACGGCCCAGTCACGGCCACCAACTCGCCGGCCGAGACCGACAACGACACCCCTCGCAGCGCGAGCGTTTCGTCGTTCCCTGCGTGGAAGAAACGGTAAAGATTGCGGGCATCGACCACAGGGGTTGTCACGTCCACGAGAAGCCGTCCGTCACGATCATCCACGGGTCGACATTGTCCGATCCCGCCGCGCTCGACAGCGTGACAACCGCGGCCTTGCCCGCCTTCCAGAACACGTAGCGCTCGACGTCGAGGCGAATGGCCTTCGACGTCACGGCGTTGGGTGCTGAGTCCTGCGTGTAGGTCGCCATGATCACCGGCCCCGCCTTTCGCGAAACCGCCGTGATCTTGCCAGCGGCGTAGCCCTTCAACGACGCAGCCACGGGCGCTAGGTCGGTCTTCACGGAGTCAACCGTTGGCGCGGTCGAAGCCAGGGTGGTGTCGATGCGGATGGTGTTGAACTTGTCGGTGAAGACGGTGGCCGCGCCGTCGGTCGATCGAGCCCAGCCTTCGGGCACTTTGAGCGAGTATCCGTCGGTCGACGAATAGGCCACGAACGCCTGCGAGTCGGGTATGTCACCGGCTACCACCGCTTCCGGAGCGAGGCTCGCGGCCGTCGCCTTTGATCCTGAAACCGGTGACCCCGAAACCGGAGCGGACGAACAGGCGCCCAGCAGGATGACCAAAGCAATAGTGGTAGCGAGACGGACGTTTCTGCGAACGTTCACGGTGAACTCCTTCGGTGAGGTGTCCTCGAACGGTACGAATACGTCGGTGAAACGCTTGGATGGCGAAGGCAAAGGGAAGGCAAAATCATGTCGACATCCAGTTCAGAAGCTCTTAACCTGCGCCGTGGCACGATGGGATGATGCAGACCGTTGGCCACCACCGTGCCGTCCCATCCAAAATCGAATCGTCACCATTCCACTGGGCGGCGGCCGGTGGGCTTGTGCTCGCATTGATCAGCCTCAGCGGGCTCGCCTGGCATGGCCACGTCAGCACGCTTGATCGAACGCTCACCGTCGACGTGGTGCAGCGGCCCAACACGACGCTGTTTCATATCACCGATGTTTTCTCGCAGTTGGGTTCGGGGCCGGTTGTCGGTCTGATCAGCTTCGTGATGGCAGCCGTGTTGTGGCGGCGGTTCGGCACGTTCTTCCGTCCGCTGATCATCATTGCGGCGGCTGCGCTCGGGGGTGTCGCCGAAATTCTCGGTAAGTCGATCGTCGGTCGACTTCGTCCGCCAACGATGTCATTCACCGGGGAATCGGGCTTCGGGTTTCCGTCCGGCCACACCACCGGATTCGCCGCGATGATGGTCGCCATTGCCATCACGATCCCGATGGTCACCGATCTCGCGGTGGCCCATCGCAACCGGTTGCGCGTCGTCACGGCCTTCCTCGCGCTGATGATCGCGGTGTCACGCGTTGCGGTCGGTGCGCACTATGTGTTCGATGTTCTGGCCGGGCTTGCGCTCGGCGCGCTGTGCGCGTTGGCAGCCCGGTACATCGTGGTGCGATTCACGCCGCTGGCATCATCGCTCATCGCTCGTTTCCTGCCGAAGCTGTCGCGCCGCATAGCACCGTAGTGTGAGGCATCTTGAACGGTGAACGCATTCTCATTGTGGAAGATGACGACGTCATTGCAACCAGCCTGGTGCGCGCCCTGACGGCCAGCGGATACGTCATCACCCACACGCCAACGGGGGCTGCAGCACTCGCACATATCGACGCCGAACCGGTCGATCTGGTGCTGCTTGACCTTGGCCTTCCCGACATGGACGGCATCGATGTCTGCCGCCAGATCCGCGACCGTGACAGCCTGTTACCGATAGTGCTACTGACGGCTCGGCAGGAAGAAATCGACATCGTGATCGGCCTCGATTCAGGCGCGGTCGACTACATCACCAAACCGTTTCGACTGGCCGAACTCCAGGCTCGCCTGCGCGTGCAACTTCGGCGAACCGAAAACGACAACGCCGTCAACGACGAGCTGCACGTTGGTCAACTCCGCGTCAATGCGAAAGCCCGCAAGGCGTGGTGGCGCGGCCAGGAACTCGACCTGCGGGCCAAGGAGCTCGACCTTCTCACGCGGCTGGTTCAAGCGGCGGGAACGGTCGTTACCCGTGAGGCGTTGATGTCGGACGTGTGGGATGAGCATTGGTTCGGATCCACCAAGACGCTCGACGTGCACATTGCTTCATTGCGACGTCGGCTCGGCGGTATGGGGCCGGACGATACGCCGATCACGACCGTGCGGGGCATCGGCTACCGGTACGAGTCGGCATGAGGCGGCGCATCACCACGGCAATCGTTGGCGTGACTGCGCTGGCGATCGCGCTCTTCGGATTCCCCCTCGCCTTCGTCATCCGCCAGCTCTATTTCAACGACGCGCAAGTGAAGCTGCAACGCGAAGCCACGCTCGCGGCGCACGATGTGCCCTCGGATTTCGCCACCAACGTCGACGCCATCGATCTGCCCACCAACGCCAAGGGCATCTCCATCGGGCTCTACACCCCGGACGGTAGAAAGCTCTCCGGGGACGGACCCGACCGGGGCGACCGGTCCGTCAGCGATGCCGCCACGAACAAGATCGCTGAGCGTGAGAACGACGACCGGTTCATTGCTGCCGTTCCGGTGGCGACCAACGAACAGGTCGTGGCCGTTGTGCGCGCCACAACGCCGACGCACGCCGCCGAACACCGAGCCCACCTCGCGTGGGTGCTGATGGCCGCGCTCGGCACGCTCATCCTGGCGTTCGCGGGCGGGCTCGCCATCGTGCAGGCCAATCGCCTGACCCGTCCCCTTCGCCGCGTGCGCGACGGCGCTACCCGGCTCGGCCACGGCGATTTCGGCATCACCGTTCCCCACGCGGGCGTGGCCGAACTGGACGACCTGGCCGACGCATTGACCTCGACCTCGAAGCGGCTGGGCCAAGCGATGCAGCGCGAACAGTCATTGGCCACCGACGCGTCGCACCAACTGCGCACGCCGATGGCCGGGCTGCGACTGCTGATCGAGTCCGAACTCGCCGCACCGCGGCCCGACCCGACGCTCGCGCTCAACGAGTGTCTCGCCGTGACCGATCGGCTGGAAACAACGGTGAATGACCTGCTCCGCTTGGTTCGGCAACCGGCCCGAGGCGAACGGCTCGACGTGCCCGGGCTTTTCGAGAAGCTACGTGGGCATTGGCACGGCCCGCTGGCCCTTGCTGGCCGACGCCTCGAACTGGATGCTCCGGGCGGTGATCTGCCGGCGATGTGGGTGTCGAACGCGGCCATCGAGCAGGCACTCGACGTGCTGATCGACAACGCCTTGCGTCATGGTCGCGGCTCGGTGCGCATCACCGCCGACCGGATTGATGGTGGCGTTGCGTTGGCATGCACGGATGAGGGAACCCAGCCGACGGAACCTGCACGAAGCCTCGACGGAGTGGGCATTGGGCTCGACCTGGCGACGACCCTGGTGGAGGCTGAAGGCGGGAGGCTCATCCGCCCACAGGTCGGCCAACCGAGCACGTTCGTCATCATGCTCGCAACGTCAGCCTTCGGCCGCGCCTGAAGGAAATGCGAAGAGCCGGATCTCGATGAACAGGCCGGGATTACATCGGATCATTCGCGCGGCCGCCGCGGCGCTCGGCGAGGTCACAGTGGTGATCATCGGCAGCCAGTCGATCCTCGCCTCGTTCCGGGAGTTCATGCTTCCCGATGACGCAACGATGTCGGCCGAGGCAGACGTCCTTCCTTTCGACGACGAGGGCGAAGAGAAGGCCGACATGGTCGACGGTCTGCTCGGCGAAGCCAGTCACTTCTACGACATGTACGGCATCTACGCGGACGGAGTGTCGCCGTGGACGGCAAGCCTTCCAACTGGTTGGGACGATCGCCTCGTGACGTCCATGGATTCAGCGATCGGTGCGGTGTTGATCACGCCGAAAGCGGAGCCCACATGGAACGCTCTCGGTCATGACTGCCACGAGGTTTCGTGGGTCGTTGGTCTCGGCGCGATGGGTGAGTGCGGATGGAACGTCGTCGATAGACCCTGACGACGCACGTTCCGCAGGTAGCGACCGCAGGAGCCAGCGAAGATACCGGTGCGCGCCGCGGCCCATGTTGACCTGAGCTTTGCAGCGTTCTCCCGAGAACGACTGTGAACGCCTCAGTGCCAGGCGCGGTTGCCGCTACCGCCACCGGCGACTCGTCCGAGTCAGTCGGCGCCGTCTTCGATGTCGAACTCGAACGGATCAGTGACTGCTGCTCGATCTGGGTGAGCGTCGCCGCGAAGTCGTCGTAGCTCGGGAAGCGCCAGGTGGTCCTTCCAACGATCGGCTGCTTCCTTCATGCGGATGATGTCGTCAAGCGATGCTGCCGTCACCGTAACCGAGCCGGCACCGACCTCGAAGACCTCCGCACGGGCAGCGAAGTCGGCGTAGATGAAAAACGTCTCGTTCGGTCCCGTCGCCGTCAGCAGCACATCCACATGACCGGCGTTGGTGTCCCACTGCGTGTTGGTAGCCAAGTCGGCAGCCGAGATCGTGGCGTCAGTGCCGAGCTCAGCCAATGCTGCAGCGAGTCGAGTTCTGTTCTCCTGATCGGACTGAATCAGCAGATCGACGTCCTTCGTCAGGTACTCGGTCATCCCGTGAAGAGCGCCCGATGCGGCTCCGATCAAGACATACCGAACGCCGTGCAGCGCCAAGACTGCGGCGATCTGTTCGAGATCGAACGGCTGCTGGTCGTCGATGGTCAATTTGTGGCTGTTTGGGCCAGCCGGGCTGCTCGCCGTTCCAACCACTCGGTCCTCGTAATTCGTCGCCCGTGCTCGTCGCTGAAACCGGCATCATCGTCAGTACGTCCTGGCAACGTCTGATGTAGCGCTGCGGCACGGCGCCCTAACTCGGGCGGACGGACACGTCCTTGACGCGCCAAAACATAAAGGCACACGACATCATCAAGACTGAATGACTCGATCGCGTAGCGTGTCATAGCCGCAACACCGCGCCGAAACTCCGCCTCACCAATCTGCGTGACCAGGCGCTCGACGCGGGCTCGGACCCTCGGCTCAATCTCAGGCAGCATGCGCTCGCCATTCTAGACGCGCGAAGACCACGATCCGTTTAGCACCTGCTGCCACGCCGATCGACCAGGTTGGACCCCATAAACGAGCCGAACCGAACCCCAATGAGGGTTCGGTCCGTCCTGGATGTCTCGCGACATCACAACAGCGCGCCGGGAGGTGTTAAGTCTCAGGACATAGGCAAGGGTGTCGCGCGTCATCGGCAAGGCACCGAGGGTCGGGTCGGCCTCGGACATCCCCTCAACGGAACCCCCATCATCATGCTCATCCACGGCTACAACATCCGCGTCATCCCACGCCGCCACCGGCGACTGCTCCGCCGCCTCACCATCATCCCCGAACGCCGCGACCACGGCACCGCCAAACCCATTGGCGGACCCTCACGCCCATACGGCCCCTACGGCCCCAGAAAAAACAAGAAACCCGAACCCCGATAAGGGTTCGGGCCTTGCCGATGTCTTGCGACATCACACAGCGCGCTGGGAGGGACTCGAACCCCCAACCTTCTGATCCGTAGTCAGATGCTCTATCCATTGGGCGACCAGCGCGTACCGGTGAAGATGTTAGCGGGCGAGGCTGCGGAACCGAAAGCTGGTTAGGCAGTTGTCCAGGGAGACCAGCCCTGTTCCCGGAAAATCTCCAGGGCAATCTCGATATTCACTCGGGCGTCGAACAGCCCGTTCCGGCCAAGTCCACGGGCAGCAAGCCGCCGTTGGTGGGATGCGTAGTTGATCTGGAAGACACCCAAGCAACAAAAGCCATTGTCGGCACCGGCCAAGTAGTTCGACTCTTTCCACGCCACATCGAGGGCCTTGTCGACCGAGTCGGCTGGCCACATCTGGCGGATGAGCGACTTCACCTCTTCCGTCGAGTATTGGCGATTCGGCTTCGCAGTCGTCGTCGGAGCGGGCTTGGCCGTGGTGGGTGTGGGCTTCGCGGCCGGAGCGGTCGACTTCGGGGCAGGCCTTGCGGTTGTCGCTACGGGTTTTGCGGTTGTGGCCGGTGGTTTCGCAGTCGTCGCAACGGGTTTTGCGGCAGCAGTCGCTGCAGGCTGCTGGTTGAGCGGCACGGCGTCTGGGAGGGACTGAATGTCGAACGTCGTTGTGGACTTCTTCGCAACCGGGGCGGCGGGAGCGGGCACAGCAGTCTGCGGGAGAACCGCAGGAGGGAGCGCCTCGATGGCCACGGCAGGAATCGTGGCAGCGGTAGGCACCGGAGCGGGAAGTGTTGCGATCTCGGTAATGACCACGGTGGGGGGCAGAGTGCTTGAAGGTTGCGTGACGATGGGGGTCATCACCGCAACGCCTTCCAATCCGGTGGTCTTGACCTTTGCCGCCTTTTCACCAGAAAAGACGCGCAAAATCGGCACCAGAAGCGCGAAAAAGCCCACTAGGACGACGATGCGACCGCCCATGGGGTGGCGCTGCAACAGGGTTTGCGGCCGCCGCCGTGAGTATTCGTAACTGTCGTAGTCCATAGCAATCGCCCTATGGTCTATCCCGGTCGTAACCAAAATGCAACACAGGGCGGGTCAAGATGCCCAGACGCGCTTGTAGGGAGACAAGCTCGGCTCGTCTCCCTGGTTCCGTCCCAGCGGGGGAGAGTCTCGCGCATTCCCGCGCGCCGAGGGCGGATATCGACCCAAAAGTTTCTCTGTGTCGACAGCCGAAAAACGAA
>JANNZM010000142.1:0-43590 GCA_031410595.1 Actinomycetes bacterium
AGAGCGCGCGCCGGTAGGCGTTTGGGGTGACCATCCACTGGTCGTGAGGTTGGCCCTGTTTTGATTCAGGGTGCGATCCAAATCCGACGACCAAGTGGAGGTCCCTGTCATGCTCGCACTTCATCCGCGTGTTGTCACGGCTGTGTGGGCAGCAGTCGAGCCTCGCCTCCCGTTGGTGGTCGACAACCATCCGCTCGGCTGCCACCGCCCTCGGCGTAACGACTTCGAATGTTTCGAAGCGATCCTGTTCCGTCTCGTCACAGGCTGCTCGTGGGACGTCGCTGGCCGGCTCGGCAAAGGCTCAGAAACAACACTTCGCCGGCGACGCGACGAATGGTGGCAAGCCGGTGTGTTCGACGCGTTAGTCGACGAATCTCTCGCCGGTTACGACCGGATCATCGGGCTTGATCTGTCCGACGTCGCAGTCGACGGCTCACAACACAAAGCACCCTTTGGTGGCGAAGGAACCGGCCCAAGCCCGGTAGATCGGGGTAAATGTGGGTGGAAATGGTCGATAGCGACCGAACGCAACGGAATCCCGATCGGTTGGGAACAAGCAGGAGCGAACCGAAACGACTGTGTTCTCCTCGCTCCAACATTGGACGCTGTCGATGCTCGTGGTCTGCTCGCTGACATCGAAACGTTGCATCTTGACCGCGGTTACGACACCCAGGCCGTCCGAGCGTTATGCACCGAACTGGGTATCAACGATCTCGTCGGAGCGAAACGCCGACCGACTGGCAAGACGAAACAGGCACCAAAGAAGATGTCGCTCGGAATGCGATGGCCCGTCGAGCGAACGAACTCATGGATGTCGAACTTCGGGCAGCTACGCCGAAACACCGACCGTTTCATCCATCACAGACTCGACGAGATCGCCCTCGCTGTCGCCTTGGTCATCACCGTCAAACTCATCAAGTGGGCCGACCGCTGGAGCCCAACCCACTAACACCTACCGGCGCGCGCTCTAATCGTCTCCGCCGGGTGTTTCCCGTGAACGACGTGTCGATCACCGTCATCGATCAGGACAACCGCCACGTGTATCAGCCCGGCCTCTTGTTCGTGCCCTTCGGGCTGGCTGACCTCGACAAGATCGTTCGGAGACGTCATCGGCAACTCCACGAGGACATCGTGTTTCAAGAAGCAACGATCGAGCGAGTAGATATGGCCAGTAACAGCGTCACGTTGACCGACCAGACGGTGCTCCCCTACGACGTACTCGTCATCGCGACTGGTGCCATCCTCGTGCCATCCGAGACCGATGGCCTCACCGGGCCCGGCTGGATGGAGCGGACGTTCACCTTCTACACGCCCGAGGGTGCCGGTGCGCTCGCCGGGGCGTTGGCGACGTTCGATCGAGGCCATCTCGTGGTCAACGTGGTGGACATGCCCATCAAGTGTCCGGTCGCTCCGCTTGAGTTCTGCTTTCTAGCCGATTGGTTCTTCCGCGTGCGCGGTCTTCGCGACGACGTGGATATCACCTACGTCACGCCGCTGGACGGCGCGTTTACGAAGCCGGTGGCATCGAAGCGACTCGCAGGGATGCTCGCAGAAAAGGACATCAACCTCGTGACCGAATTCAATACTGGTTCGGTAGATGGCGCCGCTGGTCGGCTGATTTCGTACGACGAGCGAGAAGTTCCCTTTGATCTCGCTGTCGTCATTCCGCTGCACAGCGGAGCCGAATTCGTCGGTCGCTCGGCTGGGTTGGGCGATGATCTCAACTTTGTTCCGACCGATGCCCACACGCTGCAGTCCAAGGCGGCAGCCAACATCTTCGTCATCGGTGATGCGGCCAACGTACCGGCGTCCAAGGCTGGCTCGGTCACCCATTTCGAGGGAGAGACCTTGGTCGAAAATGTTCGCCGTCACCTAGCGAGCGAGCCGCTCATTGAAGGCTTCGATGGTCATGCCAATTGCTTCATCGAGACCGGATTCGGCAAGGCCCTGCTGATCGACTTCAACTACGAAACCGAGCCGTTGCCAGGGCACTACCCCGGCTCCATCGGTTTGCCGCTGCTCAAGGATTCGCGGCTGAATCACATGGGCAAGCTGCTCTTCGAATCGCTCTACTGGCACAGCCTGCTTCCCGGCCGAGACCTTCCCGGTTTCGGCTCGACGATGCCAATAAGCGGAAAAGTAATTCCGACCAATAGCAACAAAAAGGAGGAGGACTGACATGCCCACCACAACGCTCGCCCAGACCCTCATCGAGGTTGACCCGGAAGGGTTCTTCGTGAGTCCGGATACGTGGACCGAGGACATGGTTCCCGAACTCGGTCAGCGCGAAGGCATCGAGACCGTGACCGAACGCCATTGGGAGGTCATCCGCTTCATGCGCAGCGAGTACGCCGCCAAGGGAACGGGACCAACCGTTCGAGTGCTCGGCAAGACGTCGGGCGTCTCTATCAAAGAGCTCTATCAGCTCTTTCCGAAGGGCCCGGCGAAAGTCGCCGCCCGGATCGCTGGCATTCCCAAGCCACGCGGCTGCATCTGATACCAACGCTTGACCGACCAGGAGGAAGCGTCACTATGCCTGACACAATTGAAAAGGTTTCGATCGTCATCTCGAAAGGCTCGCTCGACGGGATTTATCCGGGGCTCATTATGGCCAACGGTGCCAGGGCAGAAGGGATCGACGCCAACCTCTTCTTTACGTTCTTCGGTCTCGATGCCATCCACAAAGCCCGTCACGAGCACATCAAGCTCGCCACCGTCGGTAACCCCGGGCTGCATTTCGCGACCATGCTCGGAGGTTTACCCGGTATCTCGTCGGTCATGACCCACTACATGAACAGCAAGATGGAAAAGCTCGACATCCCGTCGATTCCCGAGTTCATCGAGATGATCGCCGACACGGGCGCCGGCCTGTACGCCTGTAAAGCGTCCGTCGATCTGTTCGGCCTCGACAAGGGTGATTTCATCGATCAGGTGAAAGATATCATCACCGTAGGCGAGTTCTACGGCATCGCTGCCGGTGGGGAGATCATCTTCACCTGATCGAAGCGATCATCGGCGTAGTTCGTAGCCGGGCGGGAACAGATCCACCGCGGTCTGCTCTCCAACCACGTGAAGGGCTGATTCTTCGGCTGGGAGGTCGTCTCCTTCGTCGTCGACTGGTTCGTCTTCGTCCGTTGCACCCTCCTCGCCGTGAGGCAGAACGACGTCCTCGCCGTAGGGATCGATCATTTCGCCCGAATCAGCGTTCACCGGGTTGTCGCCTGTCCAGAGGGAGCGGAGTGGGGCGCGGGCGATGACGTGTTCCGGGTCGGTTTCGCGAATCTTTGGTTGTCCGGTCATAGGCCAATTCTGACGCCGATGAGCTGACCACTTCTCGGGTCAAAGGTCCCGGGTCTATGGACGAAGGTCCGCTCGTACATCTCGTCACCACTAGGGAACGAAGACCGTTGGGGGTCTTGATCATCTCGACGAAGGGCCTCGTGTCCAGGTCCAGGCGACCCGTGCGATGGTAAGGAGTAGCACGACTTCTACGACGCTTCCAACGATGTAGTACGCCCAGGACTCGCCGATCATCGCTGCGATCACCGACGCTGCACAGATGAGGCTGACCACGATATTGACTGTCCGATTGATCCTCGCTCGCGCGAGCAGCGATGCAACGACCATGAGGCTCGGAATCACGACGTAGATCGTGGTCAGGGCGAGGAAACGCCGGCCGATCTCGAAACCGGAACCGGGCATCTTGGCAGCGAGTGATCCGTTGATGATGTCAGCTCGAAAAAACCGAAGATGTCGACGTACACGAACACGAAGAGCATCGAGATCCACAGGCCGCTCAATACGACCTTGGTATCCACCTTCGTAGCGCGAAGGTTCTCGACCCGATCCGCTTTCACCGACGTCCTCGTTGGTCGATCATCTGGCTCAACTCTCCCGCCAACACTCCGGTGGCCATAGAGCAATAAGTCCACTCGTCGCGCCGACCCTTGCCTCTGATGTTCTGTCGCTTCAGTTGAAACCATCAGACCATGAACGAAACTGTGCTTCCTCTACTCCGTAGGGCAGTCGACGAGGTTGGGCCGGTCGTGGCGTTCGTGGCCGTGGCCGAGTTCGATCGCCCGACCCCCTGCCCCGACTTCGATCTCAAGACGGTCACCGCCCATCTGATTGGTGGCCTTCGCGGCTTCGCTGATGTCGGCGAAGGCAAACCGTTCGCGTTTGGCAGTGATCCGGATCTTGCCGCCACGAGCCCAGCGACGGCGTTCCATACGACAGCCGACCGAATGCTCGCTGCCTTCGCCGAACCTGGCATGGAGACCCGGACGTTCGCGATGCCGTGGGGCGAAACCACCGGCGCGCAGTTGCTGGGCTTTGAGCTCATCGAAGTCCTCGTGCACGGTTGGGACATCGCGCGTTCCCTCGGCCGTGCGCCCGCCGGAGACGATGAACTCGCGGTCGCGGCACTCGGTGGTGCTCGTCTGTGGGTGGATGACTCTGTGCGAACGCCGCAGATGTTTGGACCAGAGGTCATAGTCACGTCAGAAGCCACCGCCCTGGACAAGCTGGTTGCCTTCCTTGGCCGTCACCCCACCTGGAAGGCACCAACCGCTCTTAGCTGACCACTTTCGGGACGTGGCCTGTCGGGGTGAATGCGAGGCGAAGGACCTTGTGGAAACCATCGGCGGCTGGTTCGTACATCAGCGGGCAACCTCCGTCGATGACGGTAATGCCATTGGCGCGCCCGAAGGCGGTGGCCTCGGTCGACACGCTGCCCTGCCCGAAGGAACGATGCATCCATGCCTGCTTGATGCCAAGCTCTGCGCACTCGCGCATGGTGGCTGGAACCGTCTCGGGACGGGTAGCCAAGACCACCGCGTCGACACCTCCCGGTAGCTCCTTCAACTCGTGATAGCACTTGTCACCCTCCACCTCGTCGGCGTTCGGGTTCACCGCGAAAACCTCGTATCCTCGATCGCGCAGCCGCTTGTAGACGGCGTTGCTCCCGTGGCCCTGCGGTTTGCGCGAAACGCCCGTGACTGCGATCCGCTTGTTGGAGAGGAATGTCGCAGCGGCTTGTTTGGTCGTGACCATGGCTTGCCTACTTTCTGTTGCTCAGTGCCTTGCGATGGCGCGGAGGATGTCGAGTCGAGCAGCGCGGCGAGCTGGTCGCACGGCTGCGAGGATGCCGGCCAGAATGGCGAGCACGACCACCACGCCGAGAGACACAACGGGAAGCGTGAAAAGGAGTTTCCCTTGGTTGCGGAGGGCAACGATGATGGCGTAGCCAAGAAGGATGCCGACCACGATTCCCTGCACGGTGCCGAGCAGCGCAGTGATCACCGACTCCCAGCGAACCGACGAACGCACCTGCGATCGGAACGCTCCCACCGCTCGCAGCAGTCCGAGCTCGCGGGTGCGTTCGTAGACCGACAGGCTCAGCGTATTGGCGATGCCGAACACGGCAATGATGATGGCCAGTGCCAACAACCCGTAGATCAGATTGACGAACTGGTTGAGCTGTTTGGCTTGCTCGTTGATGTACTCCGACCGGCTCAGCAGTTTGCCCGTCGGATAGGCCGTGACCACCTTGGCAATAGCAGCGCGGGCTACGGCGTCGCTGACGCCTGGCGCTTTCGTTGTGTAGACCGCGAAGTGAAGCGTGTCGGCTCCGCTTGCGGCATAGAGGGCGTTGCTGATCGTGTAGGCACCCGCCATCTCGTTCTTCTTGTAGATGCCTTGCACGGCGAGGGCGTGACTCTTGCCGTCGATCAGAGTGACGTCGATGGTGCTGCCCATCGCGAGTTTGTCGCTGTCAGCTCGGGCCTTGCTTACGAAAATGCCCTCGGTCGTGAGGTCGCTCGGCTTGCCGCTGACGAACTGCATATCGAATACGCTGCCGACCAACTTCGGGTCGACCACCGTTAGAATCGCGCTCTTCGTCTTGATCTTACCGAAGCCGATCTGGATACCTGTTGCATCACCCACCTCGGGGAGCGTATTGAGCTTGTCGGCCAGTTCCGGCGGCAGACCGCCGATTCCCTGGGTGTTGGTGTTCACCACGAAGTCGCCGACAAACTGCTCGCCAACGATTGATCGCACCGACGTGCGAATTGATGCAGCCAGTACCGATATGCCAGCTACCAACGCCACGCCGACCATAAGTGCGGCCGCTGTTCGTGCGGTGCGTTTCGGGTTGCGCATCGAGTTCCGTCTAGCCAACATGCCGGTCGTTCCGACCAGCTTGGCCAGCGGAGCGCCAATGATGCTGGCGACAGGACGGGCGATCAACGGACCAAGCACAAACAGTCCGACGAACAGTACGGGAACGCCGCCCGCGAGCCACATGATGCCGTTCCCGGTCAGGCCAACCCCCACCATGAGCACACCGAGAAGGGTGACGATTGCTCCACCCATCGTTCTCTTTTTCGAGGTGGCCGATCGATCGATGGCCACATCGCGCATCGCTGCCACCGGGGCCACCTTCGACGCTCGAAACGACGGGAAGACCGCGGCGAAGACGGTCATGGTGACGCCCACGACGAACGACACGATGGCGGTTCGAGGCAGCAGTACCGTACCTCCGGCCGGGATGTCGATGCCGAACGTCTTCAGGAAGCGCCTCAGCACCGACGCCATGCCGATGCCGCCGACGAAACCGAGCCCGGACGCGATCAACCCGATGATGACCGACTCCACCAGCAGAGCCGAAACGATCTGGATGCGACTGGCACCGACGGCCCGCAGCAACGCGTTCTCCCGCTGGCGCTGGGCCACGATTATGGAGAATGTGTTGTAGATGATGAACGAGCCGACGAACAAGGCGATCGCCGCGAACGCCAGCAGCAAGATGTTGAAGAATTTCAGGCTCTGAGCGATCGCGTTCTGGCTTTCCTTGGTTTGCTCGGCTCCGGTCAGTGCTTTGGTTTCGGTGCCGAGCGCGGCCTGTAGCCGGTCGGCAAGCACGCGCTGCGAGACGCCAGGACGTCCTTCAACGAAGATGGCGTTGAGTTCACCAGGCTTGCCGACGAATGACTGGGCAGTGGGCAGGTCGAACATCACGAAGGTGGCGCCACCCGGCGAATCGGTGGTGCCGAAGCGGGCCGTCCCCACCAGCGTGAACGACCGGGTCCCTCCCTGGCTCAGAGCATCAAAGGTCGACCCGATCGCCAGCTTCGCCTTCTTGGCGGTGCCGACGTCCACCACGGCTTCGGTGGGACCTTGCGGATATCTGCCGCCGGCGGTCACCTTCCAGGGGAGCACCTTGCTCTCGGTGATCGACGAACCCGAGGTCGGAGGGCCGTTGTCGATGCCGATCGGCTTGCCGTCACTGCCAATGACCCGCGCGTAGCCTTCTACATAGCCCACGGCATCAGCGACACCGTCGACTTGTTCGGCTTGAGCGATCAACGATTCGGGCAACCGGTCGTACTGCTTCTGCCCGAAGCCCATGTCAATCTCGTTTGACGAACGCACGAAGGCGTCGGTCTTCGCGAACACGTTGGCGAACAGGGTGTCGAACGTGCGCTTCATGGTGTCGGTAAACACCAGCGTGGCGGCCAGGAACGCAATGCCGATGATGATCGACAGAGCGGTCCCGACGAGGCGCCTCTTGTTGAAAAGGGCGGACTTGAGCGCTACCCGGAACATGATCGCTCAGCTGCCGAATCGACGCATGCGGTCGAGCACGCGTTCTGCGGTAGGATCCAGCATCTCGTCCACGATGCAGCCGTCGGCGAGGAACACGATTCGGTCCGAGAACGATGCGGCCACCGGATCGTGCGACACCATTACGATCGTTTGGCCGAGATCATCGACGGCCTTGCGCATGAAGTTCAGGATCTCGACGCTGGCGTGACTGTCGAGGTTGCCGGTGGGTTCATCGGCAAAAATGATGGCGGGTTGGGCGACGAGCGCCCGAGCGACAGCAACCCGCTGTTGCTGCCCACCCGAAAGCTCCGACGGGCGGTGCGAGAGCCGATCCGAGAGGCCGACTGTTTCGACTACCCGGTTCAGCCAGGTCTGATCCGCAGATCGACCGGCGAGCATCTCAGGCAGGATGATGTTTTCGAGCGCCGAGAGACTCGGGACCAGGTTGTAGACTGGAAGATGAAACCGACCTTGTCGCGTCGCAGCCTTGTCAGCTGCCTTTCGCTTAGCGTGTTCAGTTCGACATCAGCGATGAACGCCCGCCCTGATGTGAGCGGATCGAGGCCGGCCATACAGTGCATCAGCGTCGATTTCCCCGACCCGGACGGGCCCATAATCGCACTGAATCGGCCCTGCTCGAATGCCACGGTGACCTTGTCAACGGCGGTGACTGCGTTCTCCCCCTCCCCGTACACTTTGCTCGCTTCAACGGCATTGGCAGCGCTGTGCACAGTTCGTCTGGGCGGAACCAGCACGTCGGTAGCACTCATTCGGCACCTCTCCTCAACGAGTCGGTGCGAGGTCGTCGGCGCATCCGACGCGGGGCGCTGACCGAACCTCACCCGACCAGCGTCTCTCCCACCACCACTCGGCCGATAGGGACCAAGTGCCCGCATCTAAAGGACGTAGCGACCTGACACCGTCCGCGGAGAGTAGCGCCATACCGGCGACAACGGGATGTTCGTCCCAAGGACTGGTGACATCCGACTCTTCCCCCCGGGCCATCGGGCATTTCACACTTGGCACCGGGTTCTATTCGACCCAATGAGGAGACGTCGATGTATTTGAATGTCACTATCCCGGTTGACACCGATGAGCCCGATTTGGCCGCCATTGAAATTGCATCCGGGGTCGCGGACCGGCTCGGGGTGGGTGTCGAATTGGTGACGGTCGCGTCTAGTCGCACGAAGGGGCGCAAAGAAGCGCAGCTCGCAGCGCTGGCATCGGTACCCGTCGCCAAAACGACCACACGCGTGCTCGTGGCAAGGGATGTCAGCGGCGAGCTTCTCGGTGACGTGCTTCACCACCCGGACTCGTTGTGGTGCGTTCCCACCCACGCGCGGTGGGCTGTCGTGGAGGCGTTGCTCGGTAGCGTGAGCGAAGATCTCACCCGCGACTCCGGTAAGCCCATTGTGCTCATCGGACCGAGAGCCGATCGCCGCGTCCATGATGGCGGTGTGATCTTGGTGACCGTCGATGAAACCAGCGCGTCGAAAGCCATCCTCCCGGCCGCGGTCGAGCTGGCCCACTCACTTCGGTTGGGCATTCGGATTGTCGAGGTTGTCGACCCGAGCAGGGTTCCGAACGACCTGCGCTCCGTGGACAGCAATGACGTCCGCCGCGTTGCCGCGGAGTGGTCGAAGGACGGTCCTCCCATCGACTTCGAGGTGTTGCACGGCTCGCATCCTGCGACGGAAATCATCGACTACATCAACCGGTCGCCGGAGATCGTGCTGACGGCCATGGCCTCTCATGGCGTACCGGTCCAGGCCCGGCTGGTCGTCCCGAGCGTCACCTACCGCGTGGTTCGTAAGGCGGCCTGTCCGGTCGTCGTGTTGCATCCACTGCCCGTTCGTCCTCACGGCGATCGCGGGCTCATCGTGGCCGGCGTCGACGAGTTGACGACGTCTACGGGTGTCATCGACTTCGCGGTCGCTGAGGCAACCAAGCGTGGGGCCCAACTTCTGCTGGTCCACACCTGGGAGGAGCAGTACTATGTGGGAGAACTCGGCATGGTGTACGTCGAGACCGGCCCGGTAGACGGCCAGGAAGACCACTTTGCCCACATGGACGAGGTCGTCGCAAGAGCCAAGGCGATCGCACCAGATCTTCAGGTTGACTCGGTGGTGAGTCGTGGGTGGGCGGCCAATGTGCTGGTTGACTTCAGCCGAGACGCCGAACTGATCGTTGTGGGCCATCACGAACATCACGGTCTTTCAGCGAAGGCGTTCGGCTCGACCGGGAGATCAGTGATGAAGAGAGCATGGTGTCCGGTCATTGTCGTGCCCTGCGCGTCGCACCCTGAGGTGACTCCCCCAACGACTGCCTTCACGGAAGGCATCCGCAACGTCGTAGTAGCCACCGATGGTTCCGAGTTCGCCGACGTTGCCATGGCTTGGGCCTACGACGCCTGTGCGCGCTGGGGAGCGTCTCTCACGGTTATGCACGTTTGGGACTATCCGTACTCCGGTATGCGGGCCAGTGCCCTGCCGGTGCGCGACTACGTAGGGCAGGACGCGTCAGAGGCGCTGCGTGGTGCAGTTGATCGGCTTCGGGCAACCAAGGGCGAGGACGTCCGCGTGCGATCGCTCCTCGTGGAAGGGCCGACTCGGGACTCGCTCCGAAAGGCTGGCGCCGACGCCGACTTGCTCGTGCTCGGCTCCCATTCTCGCTCTGTACTCGGTCGACTTGTACTCGGCTCGGTTACCGCTTCGATAGTCGAGCATCCACCCTGCCCGGTCGCAGTCGTCCGTGCATCTTTCGCAAAGGTCGGAGCCCAGTCGGCTCCGACCAAGTAACCGCCCTCCCCCGCTACTGACCTCTGATGCCCAGAACGGGCCGAGGGTTCGTAGGGGTGCGGACTTTGGACCCAGTACTTCCGGCAGCACAATCCATGAGGTCTCAGGCTGCTCAGTCGTCTCGCTGTCGGTCGCGATCTGGCGGATCGTGAGATGCACAGTGTCGGGTGTACGGCACCGCCAGGAGCCGCTCCTCGGGAATCTCGCCAGCGCAACCTTCGCATCGACCGTACGTTCCGTCCTCGACCCGGCCACGTGCGCTTGAGATCTCCTCAAGGGACCGATCGATATCACGCACGAGACCTTCATCCTGCTCTTGTTCTTCGAGCATCCGGTCACCCCGCGTCGTCGTTCCGGACAGATCGGAACGCTCGCGCTGTAACTCATCTCGCAACTCAAGGAGGCCCCGCTCCTCCTCGCCGAGACGGATGAGCGCAGCGGCTTTGTTCATGACCGACCGACGCTTCGCCCGACTGCCCGGACCGGATCACCACAACCCGTCAGTACATTCTTCATGCCAACTCCTACGAGGGTCTCCTGCTAAGCATGTCACGAAGGCGCAATCTTGTCATCGGCGGGAGGTCACCAGCCGGCGGGACGAAGGTCCTTCCTTCGCAACGCACCGATGGCTGTCTCCAACGAAGGGCTCCCACCGACGGGACGTTCGATCGACCATCTTTGAGTAGCCTTATGTGCTCGACATCGCGATCGATCCCAGTATCGGATGGTGACCGAGCCATTGAACGAAAGCACGGGCCAAATTTTGTGACCCAGCCACTTCGGTGACGCCGTTGGCCATGGCGTCGTGGATCGTTCGGTCGCCCATCCACACCTGGGTCAGCACCGGCAGCCTCGAGTTGACGGAGACGCTTGGTCAGGAGCGTCGGCGAGATCAGCGGCACGCCACGCTGGATGTCACTGAATCGTCGGCTGCCCAGCAACAGCTCGCGAACAATCAGCGTCATCACCGCTCACACAAGATATGGACTAGCCACTTCATTCGAAGAGGAGGAACGTGTGAGGGCTGCCCGTCGATCACCGATCTGCAAGCGCGCTACGTGGCCGCCGGCGGTAGCTATTTGGTTTGCCCGATCTGCTTCAACGCCAAACACCTCGACCCCGCCACGCTCATCGATGGCGCCACGATCGGTGGAACGGTTCCGATGTGGGAGTGGATCGGCGACGGCGCCACCACGTTCAGCTACTAGAAGTCGCCTATGACTGGTGCGCAAAGTCCGGGTCAGGCGTCGCTTGCGACGGTGCCGGCGGCGGCAGCGGGCGTGGTCCACCGGTCGGTTCCGCGGGTCCCTGGTCGAGATGGAACGGCGGGTACACGTCGGTCATCAATGCCACGTAGACGATCACACGGAACATCCACCGGTTGAGGCCCATCAACAGGTTGAACATGCCTTGCGGGTAGCGGCCGGTGAACAACAGCACCACGGCCGCGATGATCACGAGCAGCTGCAGGAATCCACCGTTGAGACCGAATCGTGTGCCGTTTCGGTTCGTGAACGACCAGGTGGTGGTGAGCAGCCCGACGAGAATCAAGTGAGGCAACGCGAGAAGCCACGACTTGATCAACACCAGACCACGGGAAAGATGCTGCGGATATGCAACATCGAGGCGAGCCGGATAGTCGGCATCGGCGAGCGAGAACGGCGGGTACCGATCGGTTCCCAGGACATTGGTGGCATAGAAGTTGACCCGCCACGTCCATCTCAGCACGCCAACGTTGAAATCGAAGATCGATCTCGGGTACTGACCGGTGAACAGGATGGCAAAGAACGCCACCACGGTAAGAACGCTAAATGCGATCCAAAGGAACGCCAGCACCAAGAAATGCGGTATGGCCAGGAACCACTTCACCAGCCACTTCCATCGGCTCAAATTGGGATCGAGGTGGCCGTCGAACCGCAACGGCGGATACCCGGCCGATGCTGAACCGTTTCCGACCATCTGGTCGGACGCAAGATGGCCGGGGGCGGGAGCTGGTAACCCCGAGCTCATGGCCACCGGCGGAGGCGATGACGATTTCACCGTACCGGCAACAATGAGGATCACGCCCAACAGAAGGGCTGCCAGTCCACCCCCCAGCAGGCCCGCTGCAATGCCCGGCAGAAAGCGCACTTTGAGACCGGCCTGCACATCGGCAGCCACGTTCCGACTGCCATCGGCGTTCATGACAACAACCGCCCACTGGCCACCCTTCAGATTCCACGACAAGGTCTGCGTGCCTGGACCACTCGCTTTGGCGACCCAGAACGACTGCCCGTCGGGCACCGCCGGTGTGTTGGTACCGGTAGTGTGCTGGGGCAGGTACGTGGGCCGGAAGGGGCGCATCCGAATGTCGCTCACCTCATCGTGTGGAACCCCCTGCAGGTAGTTCTCCACCTGGCCCTGGGGACCGACGGCAACAAACAACTTCTGGCCCTCTGCCGCCGTAACACGGAATCGGACCGTGCCGACGTCCTCGCGTGACCACCAGTCGTTGGTCCCCGGACGCCCGAGGTCAACCTTTCTGGAGGTGATCGCGTAGCTCGACGTGGCAAAGCGCTGCGACGAGGTCGTGAAGAACCCGTCGCTGTCGCGTTGGGTCGCGATGGCCCAACTCAATGATCCACTTCCAATCAAAAGACCAACGCCCAGAAGCGCAAAAAGACTTCCGAGAACCAACAGTACGACGCGACCTGGTTTCATGACGGCTCCTTATCGGAAGGAATGCTCTTGGTGCCCCAGCCTCGCCGCCTACACCGGCCGAAGGGCAGAGCCGGTTGGCCCTCGCGAACGGCGACGAAGGTCCCACTCACCCAGCGGGTCCGGACTCCTTCACCCATGCGCGATCAGCGCCGTTGGCGGCATACATCTGATCGATGAGTTCGTTGTGGTGACGGAGCACGACGTTGCGCTTTACTTTCGAGGTGGGCGTCAGCTCCCCGCTCGCTGCGGTAAATGAGGTGGGCAATATATGAAATCGTTTGATCTGTTCTGATCGCGCCAACCCGGCGTTGACTCGGTCGATCGCGGCCGAGATCGACTCCTGCACGTCCGGGTCGCATGCCAATGCTTCGAGGCTGAACAGCTTGTGATGTTGCTCGGCCCACGTCGAGAGCGCTTGCGGATTCAGCGTGATCAGCGCAGTTATGTACGGCCGATTGTCGCCGAGAACGACAGCGTCGAGCACGAGCGGGTCGGCCCGGAGCTGCGTTTCGAGAGCCTGAGGCGCGACCTTATGCCCGGCCGCCATAACGATGATGTCCTTCTTACGGCCGGTGATCCACAGATAGCCGTCGTGATCAATTCGTCCGAGATCTCCGGTGTGCATCCAACCTTCGGGTGACAGCAATTCGGTGGTCGCTGCTTCGTTGCGCCAGTAACCGGCGCACACACTTCCACCTCGAACCAGCACCTCCTCATCGGCCGCGATCATGACCGCCACGCCCGGGAGCGGTTTGCCTACTGAACCCACCCTCAAGCTGGCCGGAACGCCCTTCACGAACAGTCCGACCGTTGCCGGCCCGCAGTCCTCGGTCTGGCCGTAGGCCTCACCGATCGGGAGGCCGAGCCCTGCGAACCACCGCAGAAGTGCCGGACTGATCGGGGCTGCTCCCGAGGTGAGTACGCTCGCCTGATCGAGCCCGAGTTTGCGACGCAACATGCGACCAACCGTTTGGTCGAGCGCCTTCCATTCGGTGTAGCGCAGGCCGTGCTGTTTCGTGAGAGCGGTGCCTATGTCGACGTAGCGCTGCATCACAAATCTTTCCGGGCCGTGACGGCTCGCGCTCTGCTCGATGATGGCATCACGTAGCTTTTCCCACACACGCGGGACAGCGAAGAAGATCGTCGGACGACAAGCGTTCAGGTCGGCAGCAACGGTTGCAAGGCTGCGCGCAAACCAGGTTTCACTGGCCCCGGCTATCTGTCCGAAGTGACTCACCACCCGCTCGGCAATATGACTCAACGGCAGAAACGACAAGAAGCGGTCCGATGGTCCGACGGCCACGACGGACATGATTGATTGCACCGTGAACATGATGTTGGAGTGCGTCAGCATCACGCCTTTAGGCGGGCCGGTCGTGCCGCTCGTATAGACAATTGTGGCGAGGCTGTCGGGCCGACTCTCGTCCACCGACACACCATTGCTCGGCTTGTTCCGGCCCAGATTCTGGAGTTCGCTCCATGTAGTCACGTCCGCGGAGCTGTGCACTCCTGGAATCAGGGAGACCAGATGGCGCAGTGCCGGAACCTCAGCGCGGATGGTCTCGACCTTGGCCGCCTGCTCGACGGTGTCGACAAAAACGAGACAGGCACCACTATCGTTCAAAATGTGGCGGACCTGCGCGGGAGCATCGGTCTGATAGATCGGCACCGATACCGCGCCGACAGCCATGCTGGCGAGGTCGGCAACATGCCACTCGAATCGATTGTCGGCCAGGATTGCGACCCGGTCACCCGCGACAATTTCGAGCGCCCGCAGGCCACCTGCAGCCTCATTCACCTGCTCGCCGTACTGGCGCCAGGTGAGTGTCTGCCAGACGTCATGCACGCAGTGCCGTAGTGCAACATGATCGGCACGCTGTTCGACGTTGCGCCAGAACGTACCCACGATGGTATGAGGTGATGACAGGACGCTCATGGCCGGGCGAACAGAATGTCGCGGGGTTGTCCGAGAGCGTCCTCGACCGAGGCTGCCATGACGCAATGATTGGTCGCACACAGTCAGGTTTGGCAGGGTCCTAGGTCATGCTCGGATAGACGAAGGACCATCTCGCGGGGTGATGTGCCTTCTCATTCCGGCAGCGGAGGACTTTGGCCTCTATGGCCCCAGAGGTCCGAGTCCCTTAACTGGAGCCGTGGTACACCTCTCGGCGGGGTCGTAAGGAGATCGGCATGCTGACCGTGACGCTCAATCCCAGTCTCGATATCTGCGCCACGGTGCCGGTGGTGGAGTCGGAACGCAAGATGCGCTGCACCAATATCACTACCGAACCCGGAGGCGGAGGCGTCAACGTGGCTCGAGTGGTCGTCCGGTTCGGTGAGCCGGTCACAGCCGCAGTGTTCCTTCGAGAGGATTCATCGGCTGAGTTTCTCTCGTTGCTCGCCGACGAAAGCGTGCCCGTTCGCGTGGTGTCCGTGTCAGGCCAGATGCGCGAAGGATTCACGGCGCAGGAGGCTTCCACGTCCCGACAGTTCCGTTTCGTGCTCCCCGGGCCAACCCTTTCTCCGCCAGATTTCGCAACAGGCATCGAGCAGGTGGTCGGCCTCTGCGCCGATGAGCAACTCGTGGTGCTCAGCGGATCCTCACCACCGGGTGTCTCGCCATCCGACTTGGCCCGACTGGTCGGGCGCATCAAGGGTGCAGGTTGTGAGGTCATCGCTGACGTGCCGGGTGACGCCCTCGCCGAGGTGTCGGCGGTGGGTGTACTAATGATCAAGCCCAGTGTGCGCGAGCTCTCGGAGTTTGCCGGTCGCTCGCTGGCCGGCCACGGCGATATCGAGCACGCGGCTCTCGATCTTCTTGCCACCGGTACGACCGCAGCGGCCGTGATATCGATGGGGCCAGCGGGAGTCCTTCTGGTCCGACCCGGCCATCCAACGCTCTGGTTCCACGCGCCCCACGTGGAATCCCACAGCACCATCGGAGCCGGCGACAGCCTGGTTGGCGGCGTTGCGATCGCCCTTCAACGTGGAGCAACGCTGCCCGAGGCCTGTCGATTCGGTGTTGCGGCAGGCACCGCCGCAACGCTCGCAACTGGCACGGGCCTCTGCCGAGCTGCCGATGTCGATCGCCTTCGCCCGGATGTTCTCGTCACGGCACGCTCCGGATTTGGCGGGTGAGCTTAGGCGTTCGCATCACATCCAACACCTCACCGGTCTTCCCAATCCACCCACTCGACGGACTCCTCCGCCAGGTAGGCCTTCACGGCTTCACCAATAGTCCGGTAGAACCGGCTACGCCCTATCTGTTCGACCAACCCGGCCCGTTCGAGGGTCTCGCGCACATGTCCCTTGAGCTCCGCGAAGGCGAAGGTAATGCCGCGGCGCTGCAGTTCGACGACGAGATCGCCCAGCGTCTCTGTTGCCGTTGAGTCGACGTCGGTGATCGGCTCGGCGGTCACGATAACGCGGCGTACCCCAACGGATGGATCCGCCGACCGCAGCACCTCCCGACGAAAGGAGCCGGCATTGGCAAAGAACAACGGTGCGTCGAAACGTAAGAGTACGAGCCCGGGGACCTGGCGGCCTTCGGGGTGCCGGTCAATGTCGTGGTAGCCCTTGAAACCGTCGACGCGCACCAGCGTGGTGATGTGGGGCCGCCACCCTTTCGCGAAGAAGGTCACCAACGAAACGGCGACGGCGATGAGGACGCCCCGAATGGCCCCGACGATGGCCACGCCGGCAAAGGCCACCACGCCCTGGATCATTTCGGTTGGCCTTACGCGGGCGAGTCGGATGATCGGGCCGACCTCGACCAGCCCGATCGCTGCTGCGATGACGATTCCTGCGAGTGCAGCGACGGGCAGATTGCGAAACACTCTCGGGGCACCAAGCAGTACTGCGCCGATCACAACTGCGGCCACTATCCCGGTGAGCTGTGTGCGAGCCCCGGAAGACTCAGCAACCGGCGTTCGTGAGGCCGAGGCGCTCACGGGGAATCCTTGGAACAGCCCGCTGGCCATGTTGGCGAACCCAAGCGCGATGAGTTCCTCGTTCGGGTTGACGTCACTTCCGCTACGACGAGCGAATGATTGTGACAACAGGCTGGTGTCGGCGAACGACACCAGCGCTACGCCGAATGCCGCTGTCACCAATTCGGTCGCATCATGCATGCTGAGTGCCGGCCACGCCAGGCGGGGCAAGTGACGAGGCAGATCACCCACCATCATCAAGCCCCGCTGCCGCAGACCGAACGCCGTGCAGGCAGCGATGGCGCCGATGACAGCCAGCAGAATTCCTGGCATCGTAGGTTTCCATCGTCGCATGAGCAGCACCAGCGCGAGGACAGCCACACCAACCGTGACCGATTCCCAACGAACCGAGCGATGCACAATGCCGTGGTTGATATCACTGATCGAGTCGAACAACGAGCCGGAGCGGCCCGATATGCCCAGCAGCTTCGGGACCTGACCGACCGCTACTGTCACGGCGATGCCGGTCAGGTAGCCGTAGCGAACCGGCAAAGACAGCAGGTCGGTGAGGAAGCCAAGCCGGGCCACTCCTCCGAGCACACACATGGCACCGGCAAGTACCGCCAATGCGGATGCCACCACGATCCTTGTGCGCGGATCACGGCTCGCAAACGGCAGCATTGCGGCGACGATGAGCGGCGTGAGCGATGAGTCGGGCCCGAGGACCAGAATCTGCGACGGACCAAAGAGGGCATAGGCGATAAGCGGCACACTTGCGGCGTACAGTCCGTAGACTGGGTCGAGCCCGGCAGCCTGTGCATAAGCCATGCCAGCAGGAATCAACAGCGCGCTGAGCGCCACGCCGGCCTGCACGTCGGACCGGAGCAGTTCCCTGCGGTAGTGCCGAAGCATTTGCCAGCCGGGCGGCCACGACCTCGGTCGGTTCACCCTCGAAGTCTACGTTCGGCCCCGACCGCCGCCATCGACCGAGGTGTCAGTACCCGATCGTGATGTCATTCCTGACCTCTTGCACGCCCGGCGCGCCCCAAGCGGCCCTTGCGATCTCCTCTCTCTCGGACCACGAGCGAACCTTGCCGGTCAGCGTCACCGTTCCGCCGTCAGTAGTCACGGCGATGTGCTTCGCGTCGATGTCGGCGTTGCGATGCAGTGCCGCAACGATCTTGTTCTTCACCTGCTTGGGCTGTGCCGGGTTGCGGACGCTCACCTGGTTCACCACGCCGAGCACCCCACGCAGATTGCTCACACCGTGCACCGCCGCTTCTCGCTGGAACTGAAACGGAACCTGGCCTTCCAGCGTTAGGTGACCACCGCGCACAATCACTTTGACCGCGCCCTTCGGTACGTTGGGATTCCACTCGAGCACCATCTCTGCGGTCTGCGCGATGTCGACGTCGGTCGGTGATCCGGGAGCATGCACCGCCAGATTGTTCGCTACGCCACCGACACCTCGAACCCGAAGCGCAGCACGTTCCGCATTTCGCTTCTCGATATAGCTACAAACCGTTCCGGACAAGGCGATGACGTCACCATCGGCGGCAACCGCGATGGTGTGAATATCGACTCTGGGGTCGTCAGACAGCTCCTCGATCACATCATCCAGAAGCGTTTTTTCCTTGATGCTGAGCGCAGTCATTGAGTTCCTCCTAGGAACAAATGTGGTCTAGGTCTACGGTAACCCGATGCCGACAGGGGGCTCAGAGGCGACCGCCATGGGCAGTTCGGACAAGTAGCCGCTCGCTGCGGGACCAACGACTCTGTTAAAGCGGCGCGCCCGAGCGCGACAAAGAGAGACACCACTCTGACGGAGGAAGTCGCCATGATCGAAGTCCACGCCGATGCTGTTGTCGAGCAGCTCGGAGAACCCGAATGCGAATCGCTACTAGCCATCACGAACTTTGGGCGAATCGGTTTCTGCGATGAGCGCGGGCCAATGATTCTTCCGGTCAACTACGTCATCGTTGACGGCGAGATTGTCTTTCGCACCGACGCAACAACGGTGCTCACGAACGTTTCGATGAAGTCCGTGGCATTTGAGATCGACGGTTGGGAGAGCGCGTCGGTTGCCTGGAGCGTCGTCGCACGCGGCCACGCACTTGAAGTGACCCGAGCGCTCGGTGCGGAGTACGACGACCTCCGTTCCGCACACATTCCGGTATTCGCCCCTGGCGCCAAATCCCATTGGTTCGCAATGGACGTGGAAAGCATCAGCGGTCGACGAATCACCACCGAGGTAACCGCCGTCGGTTGAGGGACGGTCTATTTTCGATGCAGGAACGAGCGCAGCCGGGACACCGGAGCAGGGACTGAGGACCGATGTTCGGGTTTGGTCACGATCAGCAACTCGTCCCGTGTGCTCGGCCGATGGAGCCACATTTCCTTAATGATCACGGTCGCTGCACCGGCGATCGGAACAGCCAGGAGCGCGCCAACGAATCCGAACAGCTCCACGCCGATCAAAATGCTCAAGAGCACAACGAGTGGGTTCACACGAACGGTGCGAGACATGATCACCGTCGTCAAGACGCTGTTTTCGAACTGCTGGTAGAGGGCGAAAAAGACCAACGCAATGATCCCGGCGGTCGGGCTAACGAAGAAGGCGGCAATAACCGCGGCAATTGCCCCGAGGGTTGCTCCCACCAGCGGAATAAGATCAGCAAACGCAACCCAGAGGGCCAAGATAAGTGGGCTTGGCACGCGAAGGATTACCAAGACTGCGAAGGCGGACAGTCCGGCACAGCCGCTGATAAGCAGGTTCCCGCTCATGTAACCGCTCACGGCTAATGCTGCGTCGCGCCCAACCTGGCTCATCAGGGCCCGATGCCGTAGCGGCATGACACGAAGGCCCGCACGACTCAATAGCGTCGACTGGCTGAGCATGAGACATGTCGTGACAGCGACTGTCACCACGGCCAGCAATGACTGCACCACCGAGCCGAGATATCCCGGCGCCGCATCCTCAATGGATTTGGCGCTGCTGATCAGCGACGCCTCGTTCTGCTGAACAAGCCTTTGCAGCCCAAGGCGCGCGAGCAGTCGTCCGACCTGCCCCTGACCGGCGGATGCCTGTCGAACCGTCCCTGGTAGGTCGGTCACGATGGCGACAAGTTGTCGGCGCAGGGGGACGACGAAGAGAGCCATGAGGCCACCGATAAAAGCAGTGGCCAGCAGCACGATCACAGCGACCGCAAGACCTCGACGAACGTGAAACCGGTGCTGCAACCAACCCACCGGACGGGCCAGCACCAGGGCGAAGAATCCAGCTACGAGCACCCAGACAATCACACGGGAAGCCAGATACACCACCACCAGGGCCAGGGCTGCCAAGATGACAAGCCCAATCGTTGCGACGATCGTCCGCCACGGAACATCGGCCCAGGTCTGCTTGGTCTGGCGCTTTGCGCCGTCGGCATCCGCAAGATCGCTTCTAGCCTCACCGACATTGCGCGTTGCTGCTACCCCGAGTGACGCGGGCAGCAGCAGATCACTTGTGTGTAACTCGCGGGACTCAGAATGACCGGACACCCACACCCCTTACCCTTAGACCGAGACATCAAAACCTTCAAACGTCTCGGCAACGGATACTAGCGAGCGTGTGACCTCATTCGTTTGTCGTCGCGGTCAGCAGTGCCGACGGTTGGGCCCGCGCACTACACAGCGTGCTGCCTACTTCGCCAGCGCGTAGTGATGCTCAAGTTCACGTTCCTTCATTGGTGAAAGGACGTGGTCCCGAGCGGCCTTTGGTGAGTGCAGGATGGTTTGTCTGTCGTAGGGCACAACGACCGCTCCGTTCTCGCTCATGTACGTCTTGGCGACAAGGGGCACGTAGTGGGTCGACTTGAAGAGGCCGGTGGCGACAACGCCCCATCGCGGCTGCTCGGTGCGATGGTCATACACGATGTCGGTGATCTTGCCGACCGTGACGCCGTTTTCGTCAACGACTTCATGACCGCGGAAATGCGCGTCATCCGGAAGTTCGAATGGTACTGAATGGTCCGTCATAGTGACCTCCATGTGGTCGGTGAAAAGCCCTCGGGCAAGCAGGCGCTCGCCGAATGGCGGTGGGTTGTCGATTGCTAGCGTCCGATCGCTTACCGGACGAAGCACGTCAGTGGATAGCGGGCCGTGGCCAGCAGACGGGCAACATGGAGCTGTCGAGCATCTGACCTCCTCATTGTCATCGCAAGGTTCGAATAATCGACCAGCACCGAGACTTCACCAATCAACCTACCAGCGCATCGTCTGGTATCCACGACTCGGTGTCGAGATGTGCGACCGAGTCAGGCGGAGCGGCGGCGGCGAACCCCCACCGGTGCGTTGAGGCTGTAGCCGGCGCCAACCCGTTCGGCTTCGTTCTCACATCCCCAGAACCCATATTCATGGTTGATGCGAGCGAACTCCCGACAATCCTCTTGCACGTCGCACCGGGCGCAGTACGACTTCGCAGCTGTCTCACGAACCTCTCGGGCGGTTGGTCGTTCAAAGAGCGGCGAAAAGAACAAGTCGCCGTGGCCTTTGCAGCGCGCGCTGGCCATCCAGGAGAGGTCGTGGACGAGCAACATTTCAGCGTTCAGCAAGGTCATGGCTGCATTTTCCATATCACTCCTTGTACCCCACACGACGCTGGCCCAGCGGACGTCATGCGTGCCGACGCGAGAACCGGTAAATGAGCAGCACGACGATCGCGCCGATCACTGACCCGACGACGCCCGACGCTTGGAAGGCACCGTCCTGAACGTCCTTGCCTCGTAAGGCGTAGCCAAGGAACCCACCGACGAACGAGCCGACAATGCCCAGAACGATGGTGCCTCCGATACCCATGGAGTCGTGGCCGGGAACAATCGCTCGTGCGAGTGCTCCTGCGATAAGCCCCATCACAAGCAAAATGACTATGAACGTAACCATTGGTCTACCTTTCGTTTTGCCCTTGCAGGCACCTAATCCGCACTACCCATTGCGCCTCGCAATCAAACTGCACGTGAGCACATTGGAGCGATGTCAGCACGGATCTGACACGGCGCGGAGACCGTGATCGGCTTGACATGTCAGTCGACTATGTCGACTCGGTCGTCCTTTGGATCACGACCCTGGAACTGCGCAATTCGCACTGCGCCAACCGTCATTGCGAAACCCAGAAAGATACCGCCGACCAGGGTGAACACCCGCTCGTCGATGAGCACCGGCTGAATGACCGCGAAGCAGAGGACCATTCCGAATACCACGAAAAAGACAACGAGCAGCGACCCGATCAGCAGGTCTTGGTTGTGCGGTAAGCGTCGCTGAGACATCGGTTATCCGATCGTTGGTCAATCATTGTGTTGGCGTTGGGCGACTGCCCGTAATCATGGCACGCGCTTAAGACGTGGCGCGGCGCGGCGGCCGCCGTTTGGCTGCTACGGCGCGGGCAGCACCCGCTTCTGAGGTTGCTCCGGCATTGGCCATCCCGCCGGCAAAGTCCTCGAGGTGGGAACGCACAAACCAGTGGTAGCGCTCAAGAACACCCGTCTGGCCAATAAGGAGGTCTTCGGAGATATTGTCCAGCTCCGCCACGGTATCGATCGCGGCTCGATGATCAGCAATGACCCCCTGGTACACGAGATCGAGCGCCCCCAGATGGGCGATAGCGTCGGCTCGCTCAACGTCGTAGTCGGTCCAGGAGCGGTCCCTCACGAGTCGGCCAGGTAGCCCACTCGGTACCCCTCCAAGGGTCGAAATCCGCTCGGCTAGGTCGTCGACCATGGTGAGCACACCTGCGTGGTGGGGATCGAGCATCTCGTGGACGCCGATGAAGTTGGGGCCAACCACATTCCAATGAATGTGTTTCAGCGTGAGCGACAAATCGACCAAGCTCGTCAAGCGCCGCTGGAGAGTTTCTGCGACGGCGTTCCCGTCCTTCAGCGACAGTGTCGGGACGGTGAACGACGCACTTCGCGATGAACTCACGAGCTTTGGTCTTCCATTCGTGGGTTGTGTTCTCTGGGTCTTCACGGATTTCACGCGGTACTCCTCGGCTAGATCAAACGTTCGCCTCAGCTGTACCCACTCACACGCAATCTCAAACAGGCGCAGCACCGTGTAAGGACGTTCGGTCACTGAGCGACAAGGCCCAGCGCGTGCGACGAAGCAGACCCATGGAATGGGAAGAAGATTTCCGCGGGTACGTGTTTAGTTGATGCTGACTGCGGGCACATTGTCCTATGTAGGCGTCGTCCCCCACCGATGCCAAGTCCGTGCCCAGCCCGCCGACGCCCCGCCGGGCTGGGCACGCCGACACACGGGGACGCGACCAGTTGAGGCGGCTATGACAACCAAGCAGGGCAACTCGTCCGGCGACCACGGCGTAATTACGACCGGTTCTCCACTGGGAGAGTGGGAACGACGCCGTTTGTCCAGTCGCGTCCTGCATCGAGCCGGCGCTGTGCTTGAGGAGCCGGGTGCGGGGGTGAGTGTCGCAGCTTGCATTCTCGCCTGGACAATCACGGGAGCGGCGACGGGGTTTCCCGACTGGTGGCAGATCATTCTCTATTCCGTCGGGAGCACGGTCACCGTGATCATGGTGTTCGTCATCCAGCACACCCAAGCTCGCCAAATTTCATCCATGCAACGGAAACTTGATGAGCTGCTCCGCAGCTCAAGCGCCAACAATCAGCTGATCGCTGTTGAGCAAGCACCTGATCAACTGCTGCAGTCTCTCGGAGAGGCCAACATTGAGGACCGCCTTCATGCGCTGCAGGACAACACGGGCGTGGTGCTCGAGGGAGTACGAAGCGACCGAACTCGGGAGAGGGCTTGCGACAATACCGTTCGTAGGGTTTGGCCAACGGCTGGCCAGGAGGCACCGGACGCGTAACGTCGGGCGGCAGCCAACGCAGCGGCTCGCGCCGGCCCGTCCTCTACCAATTTGCTTATTGCCGCGGCCATGCCGTCGCAGTCGTTGAATTCGACCAGAAGGCCTGCTCCGTCGGCCAGAACATCAGACGCATAACGGTACGGAGTGGAGACGACAGGGCAGCCTGCCGCCAGCGCAAAGGTCAATGCGCCCGACACAATCTGCCCTTCGCCGTGGTAGGGGGTACAGAACACATCGGTGATGGCCAGCAGGCGTGCGAGATCCTCCACACTCAGGAAGCGATCCAGGAAGACGACGCTTTCTTCCAGTCCGAGTTCGGAGACCAACTGCCGAAGACTGTCGCGATAGTGCTCCCCCTCTTTGCGGACGACCTCGGGGTGGGTCCGACCGGCAATCACATACCTGGTATCGGGATCATCGATCACAACCTTGGCCAAAGCGCGTATGGCAACTTCGATTCCTTTGCCTGCCGAGAGAAGACCAAATGTCGAAATGATCGGCCCGGTTGACGGCAACCCGAACGACGTCCTTGCGTCAATTTCATCTACCGGGTCATACAGCTCGATTGGTGCTCCGTGGGGGACAATCTGAATGAGCGTGGCCGGACAGATTTCCTGCTCAACCAACATGTTGCGCGCTGTCGGGGTGAACACCGTCACGGCAGCAGCCGAAGCACAGAGCGCTTCCATCACGAGTGATTGGTTGGGTTGAAAGGGTGACAGCACGGTGTGGAAGGTCACGATGTAGGGCACCCGGAGGGCGCCGGTGAAACGCAGCAGCATCTCACCGTCTGCTCCGCCGTACACCCCGAACTCATGTTGCACCAACACAACGTCAACGTCGCTGTTGTTCGCCCAGCTAGCCGCTTTGGCATATGAGGGAGGGTCGAGCCGGTGGACAAACGGGCCTTCGGCTACGTCGTCGGGGTCAACACCGATGATAGTGACCTTCGTAGCGAGCTCACGTAGTGACTGCTCGACGTCGGCGGTAAAGGTGGCGATTCCACAGCGGGTAGGCGGGTAGGTACCGAGGATGGCTACATGCATGCTTCACCCATACCCACAGACGCAGGTGGTCAAACCGCCATCGTCCGGGGTCGGCCCTCCGTTGGAAGATCGCGTCTTGTCTGCCGGATAACAGCAAAGGGAGGGGAGGCACCAACCCGATGCCCTCCCCTCCCTGAACTGGGGGACGAATTAGTTGTCGTTGGTCTTGTTCTTCACTGCGTCGACAGCGTCGCCGACCTTGTCCTTCAGTTTCTCCGCCGCATCCTTCACCTTGGCGCCAGCCTGGTCGGCCTTGCCTTCGCGCTTCAAGTCGGCGTCGTTGGTGAGGTCACCGGCGGCTTCTTTGATACGACCCTTCATGTCATCAGTGCTTCCACTCATGATGTACTCCTTTACTTGGTTATGTTGTGCGGTTGGTTGGTTCGATCTGTCCTTCGGCAAGAAGACCGAGTCACGTGAAAATGCTGACGCCACCAGGACCCACGGCTAGGCCGACCAGAATCAAAATGACGCCGAGCATCAGCTGCTTTCGTGTGATCAAGACGATGCCGTAGATCACCAGCGCAACGGCGAGGAGCCACAGGATGGAGATCATTTCGATACCTCGGCTGAGGAACGGGCGACGGCGTCACGAAAGCGTTGCGACGCCGATTGCCAGTCGGCCAACTGCAGGAACGCCTTGGCCCACTTGTCCTTTTCGTTGCGGTAGTCGAGGTAGTAGGCGTGTTCCCACGCGTCGCCGACGAGTAGAGGAATAGTCCCGGCCACTTGGGTGCCGTGGTGATCTTGCACCTGGAAGGTGACCAGGCGTCCGGCCAGCGGTTCCCAAACCAACGCGGCCCAGCCGACGCCCTGCAGCCCGGTCATGAGGCTGGAGAGGCGGCTCTCAAGTCGGTCGAACGATCCGAACGACTCGGTGATGGCGGCGGCGAGTTCTCCTTCGGGTGGGCCCCCTCCACCTGGCGTCATGCTCTTCCAAAAGAGCGAGTGCAATTGGTGGCCGCCAAGATGGAAGGCCAGGGATCGCTCAAGGGAGGGCAGCTGCGCCGGCTCTGCGTCGGCGAGCTTCTCCAGAGCCTCGTTGGCACCCTTTACATAGGCAGCGTGGTGTTTGGAATGATGAAGCTCCAGCAGCTCTGCCGAGAGATGGGGAGCGAGCGAGCCGTAGTCATACGGCAAATCCGGGAGTGTGTATGTCTTCACGGTGCTTGTGGTACCCGACCCCGGTTTCAGTCAAACATGACGACCCGGCCCTGTCGACCGCATGTTTGGTTCAGGCGAATGCCGGGTAATCCATGGGAAGACGGCGAGTTCGTGAAACGAACAGCCGTTGTCGGCAGACCTCAGACTGGAGCAGTTCTCATGTCGGACCCCAACATTCATCGCAACCTTTCGACGGCCGAGGAGTTACCTGTCAGCGCCCAACGTGTGGACCGCTACAGCCGAATTACTCCCGCCCAGGCAGTGACCGCTCTCGGCGGCATCGTGCTGCTGGTACTCGGATTGATTGCGCTTGCGAAGACAGGCCTCAGTGACGGGCTGAAACTTCCGATCGCCAAGGTAGCCGGATTGACGTACTCCCCCCTCTTGGCGCTAATCAGCGCTGGCGCCGGCTTGGTGCTTCTTGGTGCGGCATTCACTTCGCGAAACTCATCAGTGTTCTTTGGCGTACTTCTGGCTATCGGGGGCGTGGTCGGGTTGGCTGCGCCGGAGCGATTCAAATCGATCTCGCTGCTGTCGGCCTACTGCTGGCTTGTGATTGCGATCGGCGTTGTGGTGGCGCTCGCGAATTTGTTGATGCCCACCATCACAACGCGCAAAGTTACCTATCGATGAAAAGCGGCATCGCGATCGACGATCACTACCTCTGAGGTTTGAGCCGAGCTCTGTCCGGGTAATTCCAACACGTGACCATGACCAGAACGATCGCCCGCTCGTCCATCGCCCCGATCTTCCTTGCTGGAGGAATGGATGCCGTGCGGCACCCACAGTCGAAGGCCGCGAAGGCAGAATATGTGGCCGGGCCTCTTGCCAAACTGTTGGGGACGACGGACGACCCAGTAAAGCTCGTCCGCATCAACGGCGGCGTTCAGCTCGCCGCCGGCACCCTGCTGATTTTGGGATGGGTCCCTCGGCTGTCTGCCACGGTACTCGCCGCCAGTCTCGTGCCCACGACTCTGGCCGGGCACCGATTCTGGGAGGAGACCGATCCTGTGGTTCGAGCGCAACAGCGCACCGCCTTTCTCAAGAACTGCGCGATGGCCGGTGGGCTCCTTCTCGCTGCGATCGACAAGAACGGCGCTCCCTCCATCCGCTGGCGGACCGACAAGGCCGCCCACCGAGTTGCCGAAAGTGCCAACGAGAGCTTCAGCCGCGCGTCGGCCGCGGTGATCGGCAAGAAGTCGAAGTTCCAAAAGATGGAGGCCGGTGCTCTGAGCGCTGCGGCGCTCTTCGGGCGTAAGGCGCGTAAGGCTGTCGAGCACGCCGCAGCGGTTGGTGCCGATCAGACGAGCCGAGCAGCGGGCATTGGTGTCGATCACCTTTCCAGCTTTAGCAAACAAGCCACCCAGACGGCCACGCAACTCGGTCATTCGTTGGCGGAAACCATGTCCGAAGCCGCGGACATCGCTGGCCACAGGGTTTCGACCCTTACTGCGAGATAGGACCTTCCCAACGCGTCGGGACTCGTCCGTCGTTGACTCAGCGCAGCAAACTGGCGGTGACCGCAACTACTGCTCATCGAAGGAGGCGCCGTGCCTGAGGGCGACACCATCAGGCGACTCGCCAACAAAATCCAGGATCGTTTCGCGGGGCAACGGTGTCTGAAGACGATCACACGAGACCCGCGTCTGGTGGGGGTCGACTTCAGCGGAACGACTCTGCTTGAGGCCGACGCGGTGGGAAAGCACCTCATGATCCGTTTCGATGACGGGCGCACGATGCATGCCCACCTTCTGATGACCGGATCCTGGAAGGTAGGACCGATCGCAACCGAGCCGGCGTGGCGCAGACGCGTGGAACTCTGGTTCGAGAGCGGCAGACTCACCGGTGTCGACGTGCCCATCTTCGACGTCTTGCCCACCTCTCAAGAACACACGTTGATCGGACACTTAGGACCGGACCTGTGCGCCGCTATCGCACCTGGAGTCCAGGAGATCACCGATCGTCTTCTGCGAATGCCAGACGTACCTCTTGCGGCCGCGTTGTTGGATCAACGTAACGTGGCCGGGTTCGGAAATCTGTACGCCGTCGAGGTTCCGTTCATTGTCGGTGTGTCACCAAATCAAACGGTCGGAACCGTGAGTGACCTTGATACTTTGGTTGGACTCGGTATGGCACTCATCCGAACCAATGCCCGTCGTGGCCCGCAGAACACGACCGGACGCAAGCTGACGACTGACGATCACTGGATATATCCGAAGCGCGGCCGACCGTGCCCACTTTGCGGAACTCGACTCGACGGATGGGCAGAAGGCCAAAGCCCGTGGAACCGCGTCTCCACGTGGTGTCCAACGTGCCAGCCTCTCGATTTGATCCGTTCCGTTGACGGCCTTCGAGCTCGGCGGCTCGTTGGGCTTCATCCCGCCACCCGAGATCCTGCCTATCCGGGCTGACCCTGTTCACGATTGAGAACCGCTTTGGTGCTTCATCAAACATCCCGTTCAGCTCGTAGCGACATGAGGGTCTAGCGCTTCCGCCCACGATCCGCAGCAGCGTCGGTCGGTCGCATCCGGAAGTAGATCAACTGGGCGGCTGGTACAGCTGACCGAAGGCCTCGTTCGGCCCGAGTCCGCGCTTCGTAAATCTCTGCCGCCGACACGCTGTCGACCCGGAGTGTCCCCACCACCAAAATATCATCAGGGCCCAGTTGCTCGGTGCGCAGGTCTTCGATCTCGGCGATGATGGGTTCGTTCAAAATCGCTTCGCGGATGGCGCGCACATCTGTCGACTGCGCCGCTTCACCGATCAGCAGACTCTTCATCTCCCGGGCGAGCGTGAAGGCGCTCACGATCAAGAGCACGCCGATGCCGATGCTACCGATTGCGTCAAAGCGGGTGTTGCCCGTCAACTCAGCCGCAATAGTGCTGCCGAGGGCGATGACCACGCCGAAGAGCGCACCGGTATCTTCCACCAGCACGACGGCAAGCTCCGGAACGCTGGTTCGTTTCACGAAGCCGAGCCACGACTCGTCACTGTGCTTGAGCCCCCGACTTTCGGCCACGGCCGTCCGTAGGGACAACGCTTCCATCAGAAATGCGAAGATCAACACGCCTATCGCCCATGTCCCCGAGGTCAGCTCGTGAGGCGTTTGGACCTTCTGTATCCCTTCGGCCAGCGCAAATAGTCCGCCCGCACTGAACAAGACCATGGCTACCACGAAGGCCCAGAAGAAGCGTTCGCGACCAAAGCCGAAAGGATGTCGCCTATTGGCTTCCTGTCGGGACTTCCGCCGTCCGAGAAGCAACAGACCCTGATTGGCCGAGTCGGCAACCGAATGGACCGACTCGGCCAACATTGAGGCCGAACCGGTCAGCAGCCAGGCGACGAATTTGGCCACCGCCACACCAACGTTCGCCGCAAACGCGGCAAGGGTGGCTTTCCTGCCCGACGCGTCAGATGCCACGGTTCGCCGTCCCCGCCATCAACGTTCGGGCAAAGGTCAGCGGCGCGCTACAGCCATTCCTTTCGTTTGAAAACCACATAGAGACCTCCTGACACAAACACGACGAGCGCCGCCGCCGCCCACACTCCCCAGGTTTTATTGAAGCCGGGGTACGGTAGGTTCATGCCGTACCAGCCGGTGATGAGTGTGGGCACTGCAATGATGGCCGCCCAGCTGGTGACCTGCTTCGCGATCTGATTGGTGCGATAGTCACGCAGACTGAGGTTTGTTTCCACGATCGTGGCGATCAGATCCCGCAACGCGTCGGTCGATTCGGTGACACGAAGGACATGGTCGTACACGTCTTGGTAATACGGATACAGGATGTCGTCAATGGTGGAATGCTCTCGACGCATCAGGGCACTTACCGCTTCTCGCATAGGCACCACAAAGCGATGAAAGCGAATGAGTGCCTGACGCGTTTGAAACCAGTGTTTTTGCTCCGAAGGCGGAATCGGCTTCTCGGAAAAGATTCCTTCGCTAATCACGTCGTAGAACTCGTCGAAGCGTTGCACCGTGTCGAAGTAACCATCAACCACGACGTCGAGCAAGCCGTACAGGAGAAAGCCGACACCATGGCTCGCGAGGTCACCGGACCGATCCCATCGAGTCAGTACTGACGCAATCTCGAAGTCCGTATTCTTTCTGACCGTCACCAACCACCGATCGTTGATGAACGCGTCGATTTCGGCGACGGCGAGATCACCGTCATCATCAAGTCGCACGGCATGGCAGACAAGGAACTTGTGGGTGGCATAGTGGTCGAGCTTCGGACGCTGATGCGCTTCGAGTGAGTCTTCGATCGCTAGTTCGTGAAGGCCGAGTTCTTCGGCCAGCTCGTGGAGGTCATCGGCGGAAGGCCCGCAGAAGTCGACCCATACGATTACGCCGTCGCGGGCGAGATGCTCCGAGACCTGAGTGACCTTGAAGTCTTCCTCCTCAAGGATGCCGTTGGCGTAGGCGCGGGTGCGGATCATCTCGGTTGATCTATCGAACCTCGTTGGAGCGATCGAGCACATCGACGTCTGCTGCGCCATTCGCATCCATCAGCTGGGCGATCCGCTCCGCGTGATCCCGACTCGTCGCCTGAACAGGCCCCCGAGAAGCGCTGCGAAAAGTAGAGACAGCAGGTTTCGCGCATCAAACGGGCGTATCAGCAGCACCACGACGAAAGCCACGCCCGCGGTAATCAACGCGCCCATGAGCGCACCGTTTAGTACGCGACGCGCTACGAATCCGGAGGCATCTTCTGACGCAGCGCTTGGCATGGACTTGAGCGCGGACTGAGCAAGCGTTACCTGCGTGTCCGACGAGGCACTTTTCATGCCTTCGAGTGCCCGGCGAGCCGTGGTGAGATCGTCGAACCTACCGAGGGCGCTGTAGTCACCTAGTTCGAACGCGCTTTCACTTACATGCAGCGTTCCCGTCTTCTGTTGAAGGTAGTCATCAAGCTTGAGCACGGAATCCCTATGCCCCGTGATGCCGCAGCATAAACGCGAGGCAGCTATCGAACCCGCGAAGGTCCCGTGCCAGCGGCGGCGCTTGTGACCCTTCTAGATTCTGCTATTCGACGGCGATCCTCGTCGGGTTCGCCGCGCCGCCCACGCACCGGTTGACCAAAGCGACCAGGCGACCAATAGCGGCTGAAATACCAGGCGAGTCGCTCGTTTCCCGTCGGTGTTGAGACCAAAGGAATCGGTGTGGGTCATCAATTGCGAGATGTTGCCAGGGAATACGGCGACGAAGAACGCCGCGACGATCCAGCCAACCGGAATCCGTCTCGTACGAAGGCTGAGCAGCGAAAGGCCGAGCAAGATTTCGACGACACCTGAGGCGAGAACGACGGTGTCGGCGTTCATCGGAACCCACCTTGGTACTTGAGCGAGGAACGCTTTCCGATTCCAGGTCAGGTGACTCGTGCCGGCAACCGTGAGCATTCCCGCCAGTGCCCAACGACCAACATTTTGCGCCGTGGACGTATCGACCAGTCCAGCGTGAAACCGGCGCAGTGCCTCGTCGGCCTCAATCGTCTTCGGGCTCTTCATGCGGACGGTCTTCGGTACCTGCGCCACCTTCGTCTCCCTCGGTCGGTGCGTTGCCCGTAGCGTTCGTTCCCTCGGTGCCGTCGGACGGCAGCGGGTCATGGGAAGGTTCGCGATCCCTGCGTTCGCGGATCGGGGAGTTCATCGAGTCATCGTTGCTTTCCATCTCGCACCTGTACCCGACGCACTCAGTTCCGAAACGCGCGCTGCAACCGCTGACTGTACGGCACGAAGCCGATACCAAGCTCTTCGCACGTGGCCAGCACGTCGTTTTCGGGGCGACGCCACCACAGCGAATACTCGCTTTGCACTGCCGTGACGGGGTGCACAGCGTGGGCCTGACGAATGGTGTTTGCCGAAGCTTCGGACAGCCCAAAGTAGCGCACCTTGCCGTCGGTAACGAGGTCCTTGACGGTAGCGGCCACGTCTTCAATCGGTACGGCGGGGTCGACACGATGCTGGTAGAGCAGATCGATGGTGTTGACGCCGAGACGTTGCAACGAGGCGTCCGTGGTGGCTTTGATGAGGTCCGGTCGGCTCGAATGGTGCGGGTTTCCGTCGACATCGACCAACCCAAACTTCGACGAAATCAACACCCGTTCACGGACGGGAGCGAGGGCCTCTCCCACCAGACGCTCGTTGGTGAAAGGGCCGTACACCTGGGCGGTATCAAACAGGGTTACCCCCAGATCGACGGCGTGACGGATGAGGGCGTTTGCCTCCCTGGTAGATAGGGCGGTACTTCGGTGATAGCTCATGCCCATGCACCCCAGTCCGAGTGCCGAGACAAGTGGCCCGTCGGCCCAGTCGTCGTTGTTCCATTCGGTTCTCCTCGCCGTCGTTACCGTTGGTGCGGCGCGTCTCTTACGATCAGAACGCCTACCCTAAGCCCATGGTGAGTATCGAGGACGCCGCGGAGATGGCGATGCTGTTGCCCGAGGTAGTCGAAGGCATCAAATGGGGTCACCGAACTTGGTCCGTCGACGGCAAGGGTTTCGCGTGGGAACGTCCGCTGAGCAAGGCCGATATCAAGAGATACCGGCCGACCGCTCCGCCGGAGGGCCCAATCCTGGCCATCGCTGCCGAGGACCTCGGCGAACGAGAGGCCATCCTGGCGGAGAACCGCCCTGGCTTCTTCACCATCGCTCACTTTGACGGCTATCCCGCCTACCTCATCCAGCTCGACAGAGTTGCCCGTGACCATCTTGAAGAAGCGTTGGTCGACGGATGGTTGTGCTGTGCGCCGGCCCATCTTGCCGAGGAATTTCTCAAGCTGTGGACGCCGACAAAGACGAAGTGAGCTTGCTACTGCGTTTAGCCATCGTCCCCTACGGGTAGTCAAGTGCTGTTGCGCACTCGGGCGTACGTCAGATGATTAGGAGAACGGCATGGCGATTTTAGCGGATCAGGACAGCAACAAGAAGAAGGGATCGGCCCCGAAGACTGCCGCCAAGGGCACGGATAAGGGCGAGGCCGCCAAGGGAAAGAAGGCCGTTAGTAAGGCGACAACCAGTAAGTCGAAGTAACCCAGCGAACCACGCGACCGAACCGCCAGCGACATCAGCCCCAGTCTTGGGCGGCGAGTAGCACTTTGGCGAGCGGCTCGAGGCTGTCCATCAGTTCATCGACTTCGGCCGTGTCGAGGTTTTCGTACGGCTTCGCTGCGAGATCGTCGGTGAGTGACTCGACCCGCTGTTTGACGGCACGGCCCTGTTCGCTCAGCCACCCGTCAGCGGCGATCAGGCCGCGATCGCGCATTCCGTCGATCACAGCGTCGAGTTGTGCTGCCGGAAGGTGGTGGATGCGTCCGAACTTTTCTGCCGGCATGTCCATGTCGAGGGCGAGGAGCACGTGTGCTTCGAGGCGCCCGACCCCCTCAACCATCAGGGCCGCGATATGCCCGTCGCCACGGTGCTCGCGTAGCAACGAGGCTGCATGGAAGAGGCGACCGACCACATCGTCGGGGAGCGGAATCGCGCGAAGCGCGGCGTACATGGGTCGACCTTCAACCGGGGCGCTGGTCGCCGCTTTCATCAACAGTTCGCCAGCGCTGGCGAAGGCGGGAAGGTCGACGCGATCGCCGAGGATCCGGCGTAGCGCCCTCACGCAGCCGATCTGGCGAGCAGCGATCGCCGCTTCGGGCGTGGTGGTGCGCCACACCTTTGGGATGTGGCGAGCCACTTCGCCGGGAGCGAAGTTGTAGAACAGCGCGTCGACCACTTCCGCCGCGGCGAGGCCCAGGGGCGCTGCCCGTCCGGCGAAGTAGGTGTCCCAGTAGTTGGTGAACCCCAGGGCGAACATAGCGTCGTTGGGTTCATCGGCCGAGTAAGGGATCACGCCGATCGGCTCGACGAGTTCGAACATTCGGCGGGCGACGGATCGTTCGGTCATGGTTGCCTCTTTCGTGAACGGGTAGGTGGCTTTCGCGAGAATGGACGCGCCTTGGAGGACGGCTTGGGGGCACCGTTCAGGACTTAGCCAGGGCATCTTGCAGTGAACGCTCAGCATCTTCGACCCTGGTCTGCGCTTCGGCCAAGCGCTTCTTGGTCCGCTTCGCGTCGGCCTCAGCTATCCGCAACGCCGCAACCGCACGGTCGTGCGCACCATCAGCGTCCTCCAATTCGGAGTTGGCGGTCGCCAACGCCTTCGTCGCAGCCAAACGTGCTTGCTCCAACGTGATCGCTCGCGCCTTACGCTGCTCAACCTCAGCATCAACAACGGGCGCCGGTTTCGACTTCGCCGGTTCACGCTGTTTCGTGGGCGTCGGCATTACAGCAGCTCGAGTGTTCGGCTCCGGCATACCCGCGAACGGGTCAGCGTCCTCGACTGAGCGCATTCCGAGATGCCCGATAGACAACAGCTCCAACAAGTTCGTGTTCGCCATCACCTCATTCACCCGCATCGCCAGAGCCGCCAGGTCACTCCGTGGTCGCTGGGCGCGACGCAAAACTCCTTCAGCAGCCTGGCGAAGTTCCGTCGCGACCGACCTGCCCTCACCGACCGCATCGCGCAAACGATCGCTCCTGCCGCCTTCATCAAACGCAGCCACCTGCGCATCCCGCAACGCACTCACCGCAGACGAGACCTTCTCGATGAGCTCCTCGGATTCTGTCGCAACGCAGTTCAGCGCCCAATCAACCGGACTCGGCCGACGCAACGCCGCAACCTCCGCCGCCTCGTGCCGACGCTTGTCGTGACGAAGTGCCTTCACGAGCGCATCCCGCGCGGCGACGAACTCATCGGGTGCCACAGTCGAAAGGTTGGCGATACTCGCGACCACCGGCACACGCTACCGAGACCAACCGCTGAAATCTGGCATCGTTGGCACCATGAATCCCCGCCACGCCACCGACGATTCGATCTACGACAGCATTACCACCCTCCTCGGCATGGTGCCGGTCACCCTTGCCGGTCTGGCCGAGCGTTTGGATGTGGACGGCTTGCACCTCGGGCCACAGCCGACGCGACGACTGGAGGATCTGCTCCACGGAAACTCAACCTTCATCGAAACCGCACGCGGATGGGTCTCGGCGCTCGCTCTCCTTGACGGCACGACCTGGTGCACCGAGATCGATGCCCTTGATGCCGGGGCGGATATGGTGTCGACTGAGCCGGACCTCAGCATGCTCGGCTGGCTATCGATGGACCATGAGCTCGTCGTTGTCGGTCCGGACGGAGAGGAGATGGGTATCCTCGACGGCGAGTTCGACGGGCGGGTCTTTGTGGGTCCGCCCGGTTGGCTTACTCACGTCGCCGGGCAGCTCGCCTCGTTTCGGCTTGACGGCAGCCTGGTCACGGTCCGAGCCGCTGCGCCCGAGCCGACTCCAACCGTGGCCATGATCGATGCGATCCGCGCCGGCTTCGACAGCGAGATCAGCGAGAGCGACGAGCGTTTCGAAAGAGCCGAACGGACAAACCCGAACCTCGAGCACTGCTCGATCGACGATGTCGTGTGGGAAGCACTTGTGCATGACCCGTCGGCGTTTCGATTCGGTGCGATTCCGCGGCTCGACACGCTGTTGCCTGCCGCTGGCTTGGAGCGACAGGAAAACACGGTCGCCCGCGCCGGGTTCGCGTGGGTCGAGCTTCATCGGTGGCGAACCCGTAACCGGCTTCGAGACCTGTACAAGGTTCCCGACGATCGCCTCGAACTCGCCGAGGTCGCCGTGCTTATGGGCACCCTTGCCGCCGCCGGGCATCCGCATCCGTTCGGGCCGAGCGACAACGAGAACCATGCGTTCCTCTGCGCGCGAGCCCTCGCTGACCCCGACGTCGCAGTAGGCGTCGTGAGCGAACTTCAGTTCCACGAACTGTCCGACGACGACCTTCTGGTGTACGCCGATCTCATCCGAGACAATTCCGAGCAACGTGATCATTTCGGGCCCGACTGGCTCGCCGGGGTCGCGCTTGACAATCTCGGCCGACCGGCCGAGGCCGAGGCAGCCCTTCGCCGCGCCGCGTCGGGCGGGCACACGCTCGCCAGGCTCCACCTAGCCGGCTTCGAGGCCGACCGAGGCGACGCCGTCGCCGCGTGGGCTGCACTTCGCGAATCGGGTGTCGATCTGGAACATGAGCCGCTCGCTCTCGAAGTCGGTGGCTACGCCCGCCTTCGGCCCAAAGCACTGGTCGGACGCAACGATCCGTGCCCGTGCGGCTCGGGCCGCAAGTACAAGACCTGTCATTCGGGCAAAGAAACAATTGGCCTGCTCGACCGCGGGCCATGGCTGTATGCGAAAGCGCAACGTTTCATCCACGACCGCGACGCAGACGACCTCGTGGGCGGGCTGCTGAGCATCGTTTCCGACGCAAGTGGCCGCGGCCACGCGTTCGCGAGCGAGTTCGCGCAAGGCAAGATGCTCGATGACATCGCCCTGTGTGAGTGTGACATGTTCGAAGATTTCCTTGCGCAGCGATCGGCAATGTTGCCTGCCGATGAGGCGCTCACCGCCGGACAGTGGGCGCTCACCGAACGAAGCGTGTTCGAAGTGATCGAGACCCGACACGATGAGATCGTGCTGCGAGATATCCGCAAGAGCGAGACCATCACGGTCACGAACACGACGCCGGGCGATAGGACCCTGCCCGGCATGTACTTTCTCGGCCGCCCGCTGCCCATAGACAACACTTGGCGGGCCTATTCCGGTTTCATCCTTCTCCCGCCGGTCATGCTCGACTACGCGAACGAAGTGCTCGACGAGGGCGACCCCGACGAGATCGCAGGTTTGATCGGCTCGACCTTTGCGCCGCCGCAAATGCTCAACACCGACAGCGAGCCGATCTCGATGCACGAAATCACGTGGGATATCGAGGACCGCAAGGCCGCAGCAACCGCCCTTCGAGCTGCCGGGCTGAAACGTGACGGCGACACGTTCTCGCTCGTACGCGACTCGAAGAATAGTCCGAACACCGTGATCGCCAGCTTTGAACTGCAGGATGACGAGATCGTCGCGTCCGTCAACTCGGATGCCCGGGCTGACGAGATTCTGCAGCTCGTCGCCCGAGTTCTACCGCATGCCGAGTTGGTGTCCGACGACGTGCTCGATATGGGCGAGATGTTCGAACGCCGCCGAGAGCAACGAGCATTCACCAATCCCGACCTCAGCAATCCAAACCTGCGGGCCGCCCTCGAAAGCATCAGCCGCCAGTTCGAAAAGCGCTGGCTGGACGACAAGATCCCTGCGCTGCGCGGCATGACCCCACGCGAGGCCGCCAACGACCCGATCGGCCGAATCGAACTCGAACGCATCCTCAACACCTTCCCACCCGGCGACGAGCCGGGCATCATGAACACAAGCCGACTCCGCCAAGACCTCGGCCTCTAAGGTCAGCGAGGCCTCTCTGCTGAAGACCAAGTGGCCATCATCGGTCGGGTCGAACTGGTCGTACATCTGTCGGACCCTCATGCGGGCCCGTCGGGTTCGGCTTGTTGCCGCAGTTGCCGTTCAAGCTGTTTCGTAATACGATAATGATCGATGGAGATTCATCGTTCGGCCCGCAAGGACGGAATCTCCGACGACGCCATCGGCCACGCCCTTCGACAATGCTCTCGTACAACTTGACTTCGATGCCGACGAACACCCGCCTCGCTATGCACTCGTCGGTCCCGACAGTGCAGCCACCATGATCGAACTCGTCGTCATCATCGGTGACGGCGATCGACACATCGTCATTCATGCCATGCACGCCCGCCCCCACTTCCTTGCACTCCTCGACCACCTTGGAGACAACTCATGAAACCAATCACCCATAACGGCCGACCCGTAAGCGACGACGAGATCCAAAAACTTGCCGATCAAGCCGAAGCCGGAATCGACCTCTCCCAACTGAAGCGCCGTCCCGGCCGACCCGCACTCGGGAACGCACCCGCTGAAGTCTTCCCCGTCCGACTTGAACCAGAGCTTCGCTCAGCCCTAGAGGAACGAGCCGAGTCCGATCACACAACCGCCAGCGACATTGTCCGCGCCGCCCTGCGTGCTTACCTCCAAATCGCCTGACCTCGACCCCAAAGTGGCGGGACCAGATTTGCCCTCACCAGCCGGCTGGGGAGCGAACCCGTTCTCAGCCCCTCATTGGTGTCGGTGATGAGATCGCTCTTGCGCACGTCTGGTCGTTCGGCCGATCGATGGTCACCGCTTGCTGCTTCGAGCGAGCTGCGCCTTCGCTCGCCCCTGCGGAAGCGGCGCGCGCGCTGTCGCCTTCATGAGTACGTCCTCCAGTACTGAGCGGAGCTCCTGTGGGAGTGCGAGCAGATGCGCTCGATCACGGTCTCCCCACCAGGCGACGCCAGCGTTCATGAGAACAAGCGGAACGTCCAACGCGGGATGGTTCGAGCTGGCAACACGCCACTGCCGTTCCCAGTCGGTTAGTTCGTCGGAACTGAGCCGTGGGAGAAGCGTCCCAAGGCTGGAAACGATGGCATTGCCGAGTTGATCTAGCGAACCGGCCGAGGAGTAGGCGGCGACGAGATCATCTATGAGGCGACCACGAAGAAGATCTACGGCAAGGTCACCGACCAGCCATTCGGTCTCTGCTGCGAGTTCCGGGCTCTGCTCACCCCACGCCGCGATGGACCGACTAAGACACGATGCGGTTTGGGATGGGCGGCGCGCCAACAGATAGACCGCAATTGCATCGATATCACCATCGTCGGGCCGCTCCCGTGCCACGGTGTCGCGACCCTGAATTGCCTCGTCGTACCGGCCCAGCCGAGCGAGTACGACATCGCGCCAACCGCTTGCGAACCGATCGGTGGCGTCAAGCTCAACGGCCCGGTTCAGGTCGTCGAGAGCTCTCAACTGATCACCCCCTTTCGAACGGAGGTACCCGCGGTGGGTGTGAGCTCCGTCGATGGTGGGGTCGAGTTCGATGGCGGTATTGAGCGCAGCGAGAGCTTCGTCGTACCGACCCAAGCCTCGAAGTGCGATCCCGCGATTGGTATGAGCGCCGGCATCGGTGGGGGCGAGCTCGACGGCCGTGTCGAGCGCAGCTAGAGCTTCGTTGTGCCGTCTCAAGTCGATGAGTGTGAACCCGCGGGTTGCATGAGCCCAGGCGTCGGTGGCGTCGAGTTCGATGGAAGTATCGAGCGCAGTCAGAGCCTCGTCGTGGCGACCCAGGCTGTGCAGGGTAAACCCGCGGATGGCGTGAGTCTTGGCCTCGGTGGGGTCGAGTGTGATGGCGGTGTCCAGGGCAGAAAGAGCTTCGTTGTGCCGACCTATGTTGATGAGGGTGAGCCCGCGGGTTGCGTGAGCGCCGGCGATGGTGGGGTCGAGTGCGATGGCGGTATCGAGCGCAGCTAGAGCTTCGTCGTGTCGACGCAGGCCTCGCAGTGTGATCCCGCGAATCGTGTGAGGCCAGGCGTGATTGTGGTCAAGTTCGATGGCGGCGTCAAGCGCACTGAGAGCCTCGTCGAACCGACCCAAATCTCGCCGTGTGATCCCGCTGGTGGTGTGAGTCCGAGCGTCGGTGGGGTCGAGTTCGACGGCGGTATCGAGCGCAGCGAGGGCCTCATCGTCCCGACCCAAGTTCGCGAGTGTGGCCCCGCGGGTCGCGTGAGCACCGGCGTCGTTGGGCTCGAGTTCGATAGCGGTATCGAGCGCGGTAAGACCTTCCTCGTACCGACCCAGGATGAACAAACAACGTCCCATCCACGCGTGAGCTTGCGCGTTGCTCGAATCAGACAAGGTTGCATCGCTGTAACACTCGAGTGCCTCGTTCCAGCGGCAGTCTGACTCGAGTGCATTACCGCGCTCGGCCAGCAACCGCGACCGGTCCGCCGGTGTCGGATTGTTCGCAAGCCGTTGATCAAGTCGAGCGATTGCGGCCTCGGGATTGTCGGTCTGATGCTCGGAGCGCGCAAGGGCGAGAACGGGCTCAACTCGGTCAGGATACAGCTGGGCCGCGTAGAGGGCGCGCGCGCGAAGCTCGTCCACTGTGCCGGTCATGAATGTCGGATCGGTGAGCAACTCGGGGCCGATGGCATGTTGCACATATTGGATCCCCAAGGGGGCCCCGATGCCGTGGGCTTCGGGGCGGTCAAGCAGTTGGGCGCCGAACCAGGCTCGGAGAAACGCAACGACTACTTCGAGGGGTGCACCGCGTGCCTCCTTTACTTTGAGGTTGAGCCGCATGAGCGGTTCACGAAGCTCGTAATATGACCGGCGTGCGTCGCCGCTGCTCGCTACTGAGGGCTCTGCCGCGACGCGTACGTAGCCTTTGCGGACCAGTTGACCGAGTTGGCTGGCTGCCGCCCGTTCATCGACTTGGACCAGCGCCGCTATATCTTTGACGGCGGCGGCACCTTCGGCGTCGACTAGGGCCATCACAATGGCTTGCTGGTCCGGCGAAATCTCTTGGATGCGGCTCTGGTAGTAGGGCGTCAACTGATCGAGGGAGTCCATGAAGATCGGTATGACTTCGTCGAGCGCGTCGATCGACAGACTGCTGGCCAGTAGCAGCCAGATTCGAGGGTGCCCACCGGTGAGGTGTTGGACGACTTTTAAGCGTTGCCGTGATTGGGGCCGTTTCAGGAAGTCGAGTAGTTGTTGGTCATCGGATCGTGTGGCGATGCGTCGGACCAGTTCGGTTGCCTCTTCCAGGGTGAACGGGTCGAGTTCGGTCACCTCGAACATGCCGTAGAACGGCAGCTGAGCGTCGGCCAAATCGTCAAACCGTGAGGTTGCTGTGGCGATGAAACCGATACGACGGGTGTTCTCGATGAGTCCTCTGAGTCTGTGTTGGCCGTCGTTGCCGATGCGCTCGAACACCGCATCAAGGTTCTCGACCACGATCACGACGGGCGCGTCGGCCACCCGCCGGGTCAACCATTGTTCCAACGGGCCCTCAATCAGCCCGGCGGGGGGAACGCGTTCACTGGTGAGGGAGCGCTGTATTTCGGCGAGGAACGTTGCGTAGTTGCGAATCCGGTAGGGGTCTTCGTCGAGCCATGCCACCTGCATTCGCCCGTCGAGCGAAGTGTCGGCTGTAAGTCTGTTGGCGATCACGGCGACGAGGTGCGTCTTGCCCATTCCGCGAGGACCGACAAACAGGCGCATGGGTGGGCCGTCGCCATTAGCGAAGCCGCGAACGAGTTCGACGGTCTCGGCCGCAAGAGGCTCTCGCTTGACCAAGATTGCTTCGAGGTCGGCAGGCGGCAGGGCGCTCGGTGTGAAGCGGAGCAGCGGATGGCTGCTCATTGGTCGAGAAACCGGAGGTGTACCCAGGCTCGCCTCACCACTTCGTGTCTCCATCTGACACCACCATCGATGCTGCGCAGGTAGTGGTCTGTTTTGAGTGAGGTCAGCAGGGTGCGCAGATTCTTGTCGGTCAACCTGGTGGTTACGGTTTCGTCGAGGCTGGCACTGAGAACGTCCGCAACGTCGCGAACCCAATAGTACCGGCGCTTAGAGCCATCGCATCGAGTGCGGCACGGGCGAGGGCTGCATCGTCGCCGTAGTAGTCCTCAAGTCGCTCGTCGAGATAGCGAAAATTCCAGGAATCCATTTCGTCGGCGATACCGGCCCGCAGCGCCTGGTCAACATCACCGGTCGTAGTGGCCGTGCCATCACGACCGTGTCGATCGCGAACGCCCCGAGCCAGATGATGGATGTAGTAGAGAATGTTGCTTGCCGCTACTGCCATTGCCTCGGCGACCGTCGGCTCGTCAGGGATCGACGCGAGTGGGATACCCCGGAGCAAGCGTCGGGCAAGCCGCACGGCATCGTGATGGTCAAGCGGTGGCACCTCAATGACGAGCATGTCGTTCACCGGAGCCCACGCAGTTCCCGAGGTTCGAAGGCCGCGTAGAACATGATGAAGGCCGATTGATCCGCTCATCACCATCCGTACACCAACGTGGGTTTGGCGGATCGAGCGGAGCGTATCGAGAATGTCGCGTGCGAGAAGCTCGCTGTAATTGTCACGAACCTTTGCCAACATGAATGGCAGTTCGTCGAGGAGGAGCACGACAGGCTCGTCCTTGTGCCGATCGACGAGTTCCAGAACTTCGAACAACGTGACCTTCCAATCGGTCGCTGCCGCTGGTTGCAGCTTGAAGCTAGCAACACCAACGTTGGCCTCGATTCCCACGCGACTAATCAACCCGTTCAGCGCGTCCAGGACCTTACGGTGCCCGGGAAGCGCCGATCGCAGCGATCCGACAATGAACTCAACGAATTCGGCCGGCGAACTGCACTGCTCCACATCACCTCCCGCAGCAACGAACCCGTGGTCCTGCGCCGTGGCGCGGAGCAAATGGATAATGCTGCTCTTCCCCATTCGACGCTCGGCAGTGAGCACCACGCTCTGCCCAGCGAGTTCGGCCCAGACCTGGTTGACGAACCGTTCGCGACCGACGATTTCGTGCGTTTCGAGCGGTGCGCCCGCCTTGATAGGCAGTGGTGAAAGTGAATTCTCATCACCCATGGGCAAACTATACAACAAGTACGTTGTATGCTGCGATCATTGTACAACGATATTGCTGTCTACTTATCGGGGCTACGTGACGGACGCTACCGTTTGGGGCCATGTAGCCTATCGGCCGGACCATTCGCTGCGGACAGGGCTATGCCAGCAGAACTCACGGACGATGGCCACACGACCGTCTGAACTCGCCAATGCTTGCACTGCACGAGCGTTCGTTCTCGCCCCTTCGTGAGTACCAAATCGATCCCTCCGTCAGCCCAGCCTGTCCAGTCTCCGTTACGGCGTAGCCCTGCATTCGGAATGCCTGACCAACGAGCAATTCGAAGTCTTGCCAGTCCAACGAGTTCACGACCGCTGCCGAATTGCTGGCTGGGATTTTGTCGATGAGCTTGCGTCGACGACCGCGACTCACGAGGGACTTAAGTGCGCCAAGAACGCAGAAGAGCGGCAGTAGGAATTGGCCCACGGTCGCGGCCGAGTGGATGATCGAGTCCCGAAGCGGCGCCGAACCAGCGACACCGAGGACCGGCGTCTGAGCCGCGAAGTGATGAAGAACGAAATAGGAAATGGCCGCAAGCGCGACTCCGACCCACTAGGGGAATAACGCAACGAGATCCACCGCGTCGTCTGCCGCACTTTGCTGCTTCTTCGCCATAAGCCCGCCTCCGGTAGTTCAACCGCAATGACCCACGCCAACATGGCCCGCCGAGGCACGCGTCCCAATCCGCACCAAATGTACCCGATCGGCGCACCTCGCGGCGTCGAGCGCACGCCACGATACGGCGACGACGTCAGCGCGCAACGGCTATCAGCTGGACCCCGTTGAGCGTCGACACAATCGCGTTCGGAACTCAGCGAGACGTTCTGACGACGAGTTAAAACGGACGAATCGACACGAACAGCAACAAGAGAGAAAAGAACTCGCCATGTCCCATCTGGCTTGGGGATGAGCACCCCCCGTGAGAACCAGCAAAGCCGGCGCTTTGGCACCGGCTCTGCTGGTCTTCTCCAGTCGGGCTGAGAGGATTTGAACCTCCGGCCTCTTGACCCCCAGT
>JANNZM010000143.1:0-104975 GCA_031410595.1 Actinomycetes bacterium
TTCTTGACGCCGACGGCTATGTCAAGCTTCACCGGACGATGGGAACTGGCGTTGCTTCGATGTCAGGTTTCAGCCTGACAACGCCCGGGCTCGGCTTGTACGCCTCAGCCTTCATCGAAGACTATGCCGTGATACAACGCAGCGTGATCAGCCAGCTCGTCGGAGGACCCGAGCAGGGCAGCGACAAGGAAATTGCCAGCCGCGCTGACACTCCTCGTCTGCTCGTGGTCCACATTCTGAGGTTGCTCGATCGGCAAAGTCTCTTGAGACTGTCCAGCTCGTCCGGGCCAACGACGCGCTACTACAACGTGTCGCCAAAGCTTCGCCGCCTCATCCGTTGAGCTACCCGAGTTCCGCGAACGGCTCGTCGTTCGTTCGGTGAGGCGCCGCCAAGGAGAGCATCCTGCTACACCCCGATGGCCTACGGTGACGTGCGCCAAGCAGAAGGGACACGACAAGCATGGCCGCCAAGACCAAACCGCAACCGCCAGCGCCACTTGTTGCCAACCGGCACGAGTTGATTCGAGTGCGGGGTGCGCGGGTGAACAACCTCAAAGATGTCAGCGTCGACATACCGAAGCGCCAACTGACTGTGTTCACCGGTGTCTCCGGTTCCGGCAAGAGTTCGCTGGTGTTCGGCACGATCGCCGCGGAGTCGCAGCGGTTGATCAACGAGACCTACAGCGCTTTCGTGCAGGGCTTCATGCCCACGCTGGCGCGGCCTGATGTTGATGTGCTCGAAGGGCTGACGACTGCGATTATCGTTGACCAGGAGCGGATGGGCGCCAACTCCCGCTCCACCGTCGGTACCGCCACCGACGCCAACGCGATGCTGCGCATCCTGTTCAGCCGACTGGGGCAGCCGCACATCGGCTCGCCCAAGGCGTTTTCCTTTAACGTTGCGTCAATCAGTGGGGCGGGTGCGGTCACCTTGGAGCGTGGCGGACGGACCGTAAAGGAGCGTCGCAGCTTCACCATCACGGGCGGCATGTGCCCGCGCTGCGAGGGCATGGGCAACGTCAATGACATCGACCTCACCCAGATCTTCGACGACAACAAGTCGCTCGCCGAGGGCGCTGTCACTGTCCCCGGCTACAGCATGGACGGCTGGTTCGGGCGGATCTTTATGGAGTCGGGGTTCCTCGACGCCAAGAAACCGATCCGCAAGTACACCAAGAAGGAACTGCAGGACTTTCTCTACCGCGAGCCGACCAAGGTGAAGATCAACGGCATCAACCTGACCTATGAGGGTCTGATCCCGAAGATCCAGAAGTCGATGCTCGCCAAGGACGTCGACGCGATGCAGCCACACATTCGCGCCTTCGTGGAACGGGCGGTCACCTTCACCCCGTGCCCCCAGTGTGGCGGCACCCGGCTAAGCGAGGGGGCTCGGTCATCAAAGATCAAGGGCATCAACATCGCCGATGCCAGCGCTATGCAGATCAGCGACCTGGCGGCGTGGGTCGGCGGCCTTCACGAATCATCCGTCGCACCGCTCCTGGCAACCCTTCAGCAGACGCTTGACTCCTTCGTGGGGATTGGGCTGGGCTACCTCTCTCTTGACCGGCCGTCGGGCACGCTGTCGGGCGGCGAGGCGCAGCGCGTGAAGATGATCCGCCACCTCGGCTCCTCGCTCACCGATGTCACCTACGTATTCGACGAGCCGACCATCGGCCTGCACCCCCATGACATTCAGCGGATGAACGAACTTCTCCTGCGTCTCCGGGACAAGGGCAACACGGTGCTGGTTGTGGAGCACAAGCCGGAGACCATCGCGATCGCCGACCATGTGGTCGACCTCGGTCCTGGCGCCGGAGCGGCGGGCGGCACCGTCTGTTTCGAGGGTACCGTGGAGGGGCTGCGGGCCAGCGGCACCCTGACTGGCCGCCATTTCGACGATCGGGCCGTCCTCAAAACGCACGTGCGTGCGGCGACCAACTCGCTGGAGATCCGCAACGCCACTGCGCACAACCTGCGCAACGTCAACGTCGACATTCCCCTCGGCGTGCTGGTGGTCGTTACCGGCGTCGCTGGGTCGGGAAAGAGCTCGCTTATCAACGGATCAGTCCCCTCCGGCGCGGGCGTGGTGTCCATCGACCAGGCCGCCATCCGGGGCTCACGACGGAGCAACCCGGCGACCTACACCGGCCTGCTCGACCCGATCCGCAACGCGTTCGCCAAGGCCAACGGCGTGAAGCCGGCGCTGTTCAGCGCCAACTCCGAGGGCGCTTGCCCGACCTGCAACGGCGCGGGCGTCATCTATACCGACCTGGCGATGATGGCCGGCGTGGCCACCACGTGTGAGGACTGCGAAGGAAAGCGGTTCGAAGCGTCGGTGCTCGACCACCACCTCGCCGGCCGCGACATCAGTGAGGTGCTTGCAATGTCGGTGACCGAAGCCCACGAGTTCTTCGGCACGGGCGAAGCGCATACGCCTGCCGCGCACGTCATCCTGGGTCGCCTCGCCGATGTCGGCCTCGGTTACCTCACGCTCGGCCAGCCACTCCCCACGCTGTCCGGCGGCGAGCGGCAACGCCTCAAGCTGGCCACCCACATGGCCGAAAAGAGCGGCATCTACATCCTCGACGAGCCAACCGCCGGTCTTCATCTGGCCGATGTCGAGCAACTGCTCGGCCTGCTTGATCGACTGGTTGACTCGGGCAAGTCGGTGATCGTCATCGAGCACCATCAGGCGGTGATGGCGCATGCTGACTGGATCATCGACCTGGGCCCCGGCGCGGGCCACGATGGCGGCCGAATCGTGTTTGAGGGCACGCCAGCCGACCTGATCGCAGCACGTTCCACCCTCACCGGCCAGCACCTCGCAACCTACGTCGGCGGCTGAACGCGACCCTCACGTTCAAGCACCGCCTTGGCTGCGTTGTGGCCGGGGATGCCGCTGACTGCCCCACCTCGAATCGCTCCCGCTCCACAGATGAACACGTTGGCATGGTCGGTCTCGACGCCCCACCGGCCGACCTGGTCGTCAGACACTGCGAACGGCCACCTGAGCGGCCGGTGGAAGATGTTGCCCCGGGGAAGGTTGACCGAGTGCTCCAGATCGAGCGGCGACTTCACTTCCACACACGGCTGGCCGTTGACGTCGATGGCCAGGCACTCCTCGATGGGGTCAACGAGATAGGCGTTCAAACCGGCCAACGAGCGGGCCAATGCAACGCTGCGCATGGTGTCGTGGTCGGCGTCAAACAGCGCGGCTGGTGCGTGCAGACCAAAGAGAGTAAGCGTCTGGTGGCCGCTGCGACGGAGGTCGTCACCGAGGATCGACGGGTCGGTCAACGTGTGGCAATACACCTCGCCGGGAAGTATGTCGGGCAGTATTCCCGCGGCCGCAGCGTCGTAGGCTGTCTGCAGCTGCATGGCCGATTCGTCGATGTGGAAGGTTCCCGCGAAGGCTTGGATCGGGTCGGCACCGGACTTCAACCGGGGAAGCTTGCGCAGCAGCATGTTGATCTTGAGTTGGCACCCTTCCACCGTTGCATCGGCAACCGGATCATCGCCAAGCAGCCGCGACAACACCTTGGGAGCCGCGTTCGACAGCACGTACGAAGCACTCACTCGACGACCATCGGCGAGTTCGACTTCGGCCGCCTTGCCGTCTGTCCTCAGCGCGCTCACCGGGGCCGAGGTCTGCACCTCAACACCGAGTCCCAGGCACGACGAGAGCAGCGCTTCCACCAGCGCGCCCATGCCGCCGATGGGCACCTTCCACTCCCCAGTACCGTTGCCGACCACGTGATAAAGGAAGCAGCGGTTGCCGAGCAGGCTCGGGTCGTGGGCGTGCGTGAACGAGCCGATCAATGCGTCGGTGAGCACCACGCCCTGCACCACGTCATCGGTGAAATGCGCCTCGATGGTTTCGCCGATCGGGCGTTCCATCATCGAGTCCCACAGGGCGTCGTCATCGAGTCGACTTCGCATCTCATCGCGACTGCGGAGGGGTTCAAGCAGCGTGGGCGCGATCGCTTCGGCGACGCGCGTGCAATCGTCGTAGAACGACTGCCATTGCTTCCACTCGGTGTCGCCACCGGTCAGTGCTCGGAACGAGGCGGCCGTTTCGTCGTCGGTAGCCGCGCCGCGGCCGACGAAGAGCCCGGTGTCGTGACCGTTGCGAGACACGGGTGTATACGACGAGACGCTGCGTGACGCGCAGGTGAAGGGCAGGTCGAGTTCGCCAACGATCTGGTCGGGCAGCAGCGAGACAAGGTACGAATAGCGCGACAACCGGGCGTCCATGCCGGGGAAGGTACGCACGCTGGCAGTGGCACCGCCGAGGGTGTCGAGCGCTTCCAGTACCAGCACCGACTTCCCGGCCCGGCCCAGGTAGGCGGCGGCGACAAGCCCGTTGTGGCCTCCACCGATTATGACGACGTCGTAGCGATCTTTCATCGTGCCTCAGCGTACGGGTGAGCCACGTAGCCTGACGAACGTGCCCAGCATCCATGACCTGCCCACCCCTTCCCTCATCGTTCATGCTGACGCGCTCGAACACAACCTCTTCACTATGGCTGCGCTGCGTCCGGGCTCGCTGTTGCGGCCTCACGTCAAAGCTCACAAATGCACAACGCTTGCCGCCGAACAAGCGCGTCACGGCCATCGCTCATTCACCTGTGCCACGCCACGAGAGGTGCTCGGCATGGTGGAAGCAGGCCTCGGCCAAGACCTGCTGCTCGCCAATGAGACGGTCAATCCGTGGCGGCTCGCGGCGATGGCGTTTGTGCAGGATGAGGCGCGCGTCACCGTCGCGGTCGACTCCGAGGTCACGATTGATGCGGCGGCGAAGGCCGGCATTCGTGAGGTGCTGATCGATGTGAACATCGGCCTCCCCCGCTGTGGTTGCCCGCCCGACCAGGCCGCCCGGCTGGCCGACTACGCGCGTGCGAAAGGCCTGACTGTGCGGGGCGTGATGGGCTACGAGGGCCATCTCATGATGGAGCTCGATCACGAAACGCAGAAGGCCAAGGTCGATGCTGCGGTCGATCTCCTGATGGCCGCCCACGCCGCGGTAGGAGGCGAGTTGGTGAGCTCGGGCGGCACCGGCACCTATCATCTGCACGACCGCGTCGATGAGGTCCAGGCGGGCAGTTACGCGTTGATGGACACGCAATACATGACGCGCGATCAGCCGTTCCGACAGGCGCTCTTTCTGTGGGCGACAGTGATTGCGGTGACGCCCGATTGGGCCGTGTGCGACGCCGGTCTGAAGTCATTGGCTATGGATCACGGGAACCCAACCATTGCCGATGCTGCCGTCTGGTTCTGCTCGGACGAACACGTCACCTTTGCCCCAACGGGTGGAACGGGATCGTTGCAGGTCGGCCAAGGCATCGCGGTCACCCCCGCCCACGTCGACCCCACCGTGGCCATGCACGAGTTCCTCCATGTCGTCAGCGGCGAAGACGTCATCGATTCATGGCCGATCGACCTACGCGGCTGGTGACCAAACGGCCGCACCGTCAGCCAGACGGGATGTGATGATCGCGAAGCGCCGCTAAAAGCGCCCGGAAGGCCCGGCCACGGTGACTCATGTGGTGCTTCTCGTCCTCGTCCATGGCGGAAAACGTGCGGCCTCCGCCTTCACCTGGGATGAACAGCGGGTCGTAACCGAAGCCGCGCCCGGCCCGCTCCTCCTCGGCGATGAAACCGTGGCACACACCCTGTACGGCCAGTTCGTGACCATCGGGATACGCCACCAACACGACGGTCCGGAAGCTGGCTGTGCGCTGCTCCATCGGCACACCAACAAGTGCGGCGAGCATCTTGGCCCGGTTGTCGGCATAGCTGGCGTCGGGCCCGGCGAAGTAGGCCGTTTCCACGCCCGGCTCGCCACCGAGCGCATCCACGAACAGGCCAGTGTCGTCAGCGACCGACGGTAGCCCGCTGGCCGCGCAGATAGCCCGAGCCTTCAGGCGTGCGTTCCCGATCAAACTGGTTGCATCCTCTACTACTTCCGGGACGTCGTCGGGGCGGGGAAGCAGTTCAACCGCGCCGTTCAGAATGATCCGTATTTCGGCCACCTTGTCGGGGTTGGCCGACGCGCACACCAGTCGCATCATCGTTTGGCGGGCGGGACCGCGATCATCTCGGTCTGCAAGGCAAAGATCTCGGCCAGCCCGCCCTCGGCTAGGCCGAGCAGCGCGTCGAGTTCGCTGCGACTAAACGGCGCTCCCTCAGCGGTGCCCTGCACTTCGACAAAGTTGGACTCGGTCCCACCGAACGGCCGCACCATTACCACGTTCATGTCGGTCTGGGCCTTCACATCTTCCACGTATGGAAGATCAAGCCGGGGCTCACCGTCGATGACGCCAACGCTGATGGCCGCGCACAAAGAGTGCAGCGGATGCTTGGGGATTTTGTTGGCCATCACGACGCGGGTGAGGGCGTCGTGCAGCGCGAGATAGCCGCCGCAGATCGACGCGGTGCGGGTGCCGCCATCGGCCTGCAACACATCACAGTCGACAATGACCTGACGCTCACCGAGGGCCTTCATGTCGCACACGCCCCGCAGTGCCCGACCGATGAGGCGTTGAATTTCGACCGTGCGACCCTGCTGCTTGCCCTTGGCGGCCTCGCGGTCGACGCGCTCGGGTGATGAGCCGGGAAGCATCGAGTATTCGGCCGTCACCCAGCCCTTTCCTTTACCCTTCATCCAGCGGGGCACATCTTCATCAATGCTGGCGGTGCACAGCACGCGGGTCTTTCCGAAGGACACCAGGATGCTGCCGGCCGCCATTTCGGTGTAGTCACGCTCGAAAGTGATGGGGCGCAGTTCGTTGGATTGGCGTCCGTCGGGGCGGGGCATTCAGACTCCTCAGATGGGACGGCTGCCACACGGCGAGACCGGACGCAATGACTGCGGTCGCCCTACGATATTCGATATGCCGCGCCAGCCACTGGTTCCGATTCTCCTGTGACGTATACGCGCGATTCATTTGCAGCCTTCCGGGTGCTGCCCTGGACCGTTGACGGTGAGACGCTCACGCTGCGCTATTCCCTCGACCACGGTATCGAATTTGTCGAGACCCTTGGCTTCCCGACGGCCGTTGACATCACTCGACCGGGGGTTCTGGCGGCCATCGATCTGCTCGCAGCAGTTGCCGGAGTGAGCTATTTCAAAGTTGCCAGTCCGCATCGCATTGCGTTGGAAGGCGAACCTCTAACCAACGACGGTCTTCAGCTGCTGCACCGCCTCTATGACGACGGCTTGCGTGAGTACGCCTATCGCAACGAACTGCCGGTTCCGTTTGAAACCACCATTGAGAACGCGGGCCGACCGCCGACGTTGCCGATGCGACCAAAACCGTTCCGAGGCAGCATCCTGTTACCGATGGGCGGCGGACGAGACTCGGGGTTGGTTGCCAGCCTCATACGCCACCGTGACCCCACGTTGATGAGCGTCGGCGAGAACAGCTACGTGGCTCACCTCGCCTTCGAGCTACAACTCCGCTACTTCGTGGTCACTCGGTCGATCTCGCCCAACATCGCCGAACTCAATAAGGGCGAAGCAATGAACGGACACGTCCCGGTGACGGCTATCAATTCGCTCGTCGCCATCGTTGCCGCGCTCCTAACCGACCACGACACCGTTGCCATGGCGAACGAATCATCAGCCTCAAGCCCCACCATCACACTTCGAAATGGTTGCACAATCAACCATCAGTACAGCAAGTCCTTCGAGGTCGAGCTCTTAATGAACGCAGCCCTCAAGGCATCGAAGATCGCCGTCGACTACTTCTCAGCCGTGAGGCCCTACGGCGAATTGGCCATCGCCAAGGCGTTTGCCACCAAGCCCGAACTGTTCCCGCTCATCATGAGTTGCAACCGCGCCTTCGTTCGAGATCCTGCGCAACGCAGTAACGGCTGGTGCGGCCGGTGCGCCAAGTGCCGGTTCGTCTTTCTTACCCTGGCCCCATTCACCACACCGAAACAACTCAAGGCCATGTTCGGTCGGGACCTGCTCAACTCCGCCGACGGGTGGGACGCAGCCGGGTTTGCCGCGCTGCTCCTCGATGATCGCCCGTTCGATTGCGTGGGAGAAGTCGCCGAGGTGCGCCTGGCCATTGGCTTGTTGGCGGCATCGCCCGAGTGGAGCAACCACCCTGGCGTGCAGTCGCTGATGAAGCTCGTTCCACCCCTCGACAAGGTGAAGCTGGCCGACTCGCTCGCGCCGAAGCCAGAACACAACGTGCCCGCCGCGATCTTGGCTGACATCACTCCCGCCTTCACATGAGCCGATGGGGATTGCGCGATCTGGTCGATCGACGCCTCGTGGTGTGGGGCGCCGGCCTTGACGGCGCGGCGACCATTGCTCACCTCTCGGGTCGAAACGACATCTGCCTCGTCGTCGATGACCCCGACACGAACGGTCCCGCTCAGGAACTCGCAGCCTCGTTCGGGATAGTGCTTTCCTCACCAACAGCCGCGGTGTTGTCGACCGCAGACCTGATCATCCGCGCTCCTGGTGTCCCCCGATACCGAAGCGAGTTAGTGGGTCTGCCCTCGTCCAACTTGGCGGCGCTTTGGATGGCCGATGATCACGCCGGGACCATCGTCGGCGTGACCGGCACGAAGGGAAAGAGCACCACATCGCACCTCACCGCGTTACTACTGCGGGCCGACGGTCATGTGGCCAACCTCGGCGGCAACATCGGCGTGCCGGTGCTCGAACTCGATGAGGCGGCCTCCTTTCATGTCGTGGAGATCTCCAGCTACATGGCAGCCGACATGCAGCGGTCACCCGATGTCGGCGTGCTGACCAATCTGGGTGAAGACCACCTCACGTGGCACGGCTCCGTCGAGCGATATCACGCCGACAAGCTCAACCTCTTCGCCCATGATCGTTTGCGCCGCTTGATCGTGTCGGGCGCCGATCAGGCAGCGGTCACTGCCACGTCAGGGTTCCCGAACCGATTGTTGAGCGGCACCGCCGGATGGATCGTGGGTGAGTCATCGGTGTCGCACGCCGGCCACGGCCTGGCCATTGATTTGTCCGGCACCCCGCTGACTCGTAACCACTTTGCCCTCGACTTGTGCGTGGCACTGACCGCAGTGGAGGAGGCGTCGGGGTCGGTACCGTCTCGCGCTGCGATCGAGAGGGTCGTCGCCAGCTACACCACGCTCCCCTCCCGCCTGGAACCCGTCGCCACTGTTGACGGCGTGGAGTACATCGACGATGCCCTCGCCAGCAATCCGTTCGGCGCATGCGCGGCCCTAGCCGCCTACCCCGACCGGCCCGTCGTCATCCTGCTCGGCGGCCAGGATCGCGGGGTTGACCTCGCTCCGTTGATATCCGTCATCCAAGAACGCCGCGCGCCGATCTCGATCGTGTTGTTTTCGCAGACCCTTGACCGCATGGCCGTCGCGTTCAGCGACGCGGGCGTCGCGTTCGAGCGCTACGACGGTGACGACCTCGACGGCCCCGTTCGCCTCGCTCACCAGTTGGCCAGCCCCGGCACCGTCGTGCTGTTCTCCCCCGCCGTCCCCACACCCACCTCGATGGGCAACTACGCCGACCGCAGCCGAGCGTTCAAAGCCGCCGTCGCCTCACTGGCCCAGGGCTGACTCTGCAAGTACCTCGTAACGCTGCTTCACCAGGACTCCTGCTCGGCGCTCGCATCGAGGGGTGCTTTGAAACGGGCCCGATGTTCTACATGCCGGGCGTGCGTCCGCTCGGCTATTCAGGCGCAGGTGCGCTCGACATCTTCTGCGGGCATCCGGTCATATGTGGCGAGTCCATCAGCCTTATCGCTGCACTGCAATGCACCGCTTCTAACCGGCTCTTGTGGTGCACTCGGATGCAGCGATAAGCCTGACGAGGCCGAAACTGTTTCCCGCCGGCGGTTAGCCGGGGCGGGGCTCCAGCCTGCCGTTCGTGAGCGCAAACGCGGCGCGATAGCAGCGTGGCGGACATCAGAAGTAGATGATCTGCTCGGCTTTGGCTTCGGCGGCGTCCAGGTCGTCGGTGTAGGCGCCGGTGGAGAGGTACTTCCAACCGCCATCGCACACGATGAACACGATGGTGCCCTCGTCGATTTCCGTCGCCACCTTGGCCGCTCCGGCCATAGCCGCACCCGCCGAAATGCCGGCGAAGATGCCGCACTCGGCCACCAGACGGCGGGTCCATTCCAGCGACTCACGCGGCCGCACCACGCGCTTGCGGTCGAGCAGTTGGAGACCGTGCCAGTTGTCGAAGATCGGCGGTACGTAGCCCTCATCGAGGTTGCGTAGACCTTCGACGCGCTCGCCGAGCGGCGGCTCGATGGAGATCAGCTTCACGCTCGGCTTCACTTCTTTCAGGTACTTGCCGACACCCATGAGCGTGCCCGACGTTCCGAGGCCAGCCACGAAGTGGGTGATCTCGGGGCAGTCGCGCCAGATCTCGGGGCCGGTGCCCTCGTAGTGGGCCATGGGGTTGGCATCGTTCGCATACTGGTAGAGGAACGCCCATTCCGGATGCTCGGCTGCCATCACTTTGGCTCGGGCGACCGCACCGTTGGAGCCTTCGCCACCCGGCGTCAGGATGACTTCGGCACCGAACACTTCGAGCATCTGCCGACGCTCGATAGAGACGCTTTCGGGCATGAGAATCCTGATCGGATAACCCCGAAGCTGCGCAATGGCCGCCATCGCGATGCCGGTGTTGCCCGACGACGGTTCGATGATGGTCTGGCCGGGCTTGAGGCGACCGTCTTTCTCGGCCGTCTCGATCATGGACTTGGCGATGCGGTCCTTCACCGACCCGAACGGGTTCTGCATCTCCATTTTGCCGAGAATGCGCACGTTTGAGTTGGGTGAAAGGTTGCTGACATCCACGAGCGGGGTGTTCCCGATCATGTCCAAGACGTTTTCGTAGATGGGCATAACGCCTCCAAGGCCACTAATCCCGAGTTCTCTGATCAGAATTGTAGCGAACTCAACCCCAAACCACTACGTCACAGGAACCGCCCACTACCGCAGCAGCGTGACGGGTTCTTCTTCGACAGTGCCGTCCACCAGGTGGTAGCTGCGCACGACTGGCGCGTCACGCTTGAGGCTGACGATCAGGTAGTGCCAGGTGGGGTCGGGGGCTTGGTTGATATCAGTGGGGCTCGGGTAAGCCTCGGTGTGGGTGTGGCTGTGCATGACGCCGATGATCTCCAGACCTTGGTCCTCCGCGTCACGCTCGGCTCGCAGGTGTTCCCGGCCGTCGATCGAGTACACCTTGGCTGACTCGGCCACGTTGGTGCACGGGTAGAACAGGGTGACGTCGCCCGTTGCCGGGTCGCCGCCCATCAGGCCGCACGCCTCCAACGGATACTGGTCGTAGGCGAGGGCCACCATGCGGGCGTGGACGTCGGGTGTGATTCGGATCATCGGGACGCGAACGTACCCGATACATTGATCAGCGTTATGGCCTCCCCTGTCACCAAGCCAATCGCATCCAATCGCAAGGCGCGCCATGACTTCACCATTCTCGACGTGTTCGAGGCTGGCATGGTGCTCATGGGGTCCGAGGTCAAGAGCCTGCGCGACGGTCACATCCAGCTGGTGGACGCCTACGCCCGCATTGAAGGGCGAGGCGAGGTGTGGCTCGACGGCGTGAACATCGCGCCCTACTCACGAGCCCACGGATTCGGCGCACACAGCCCTGATCGCCGTCGTCGGCTCCTGTTGCATAAGAGCGAAATCGAGCGTTTGCGCCACCGGATGAACGTCGAGCGCCTCACGCTGGTGCCGCTGTCGATCTACTTCAAAGACGGCCGCGCCAAAGTCGAGTTGGCGCTGTGCAAGGGCAAGACCAAGGGCGACAAACGCCAGTCGATGGCCGAACGCGACTCGAAGGCCGAGATGGCCAAAGCTATGGGCCGCCAACGCAAAGGCATGACCGGGTAGCACGCGACGCCGTCGCACCGACTATCGGTGGAAGAATCGCGGGATGGCGAGGATCGATGACGTTCTCAATGTTTTGCGCTCGCAGATCGGTAAGCCGTACCAGTTCGGTGTTGTTGTCGATATCAACAATCCGAACCCGGCCGCCTTCGATTGTTCGGCGTTGCCGATGTGGGCGTGCGGACGGCTCGGGGTCGCCCCGGCCATGCCCCGAACAAGCATGCAGCAGCACCAGCACTTCATCAACAACGGAACGCTGCTCGGCGACATTCGCAGCGACCGAACGGTCGTGGCGCGGGCGATCGGCATTCGGGGATCCATGATGATCCGTTCCCTTTTGGCCGACGGAAAGACCGTGTGCGATGCGGGCCAGGCTGATGGTCGTCGGAGCCATATTGCTGTCAGCCTCGGCGACGGCACGGTGCTCGAGGCCCGTGGCGGCGGTGGGCCTGTGAGCATCAACCCGGCGAACCCGCAATGGCGGCTTTGGACCGCCGCCGGGCTCATACCCGGCGTTGATTATTCGGCCGGCCCGCCAGGCCTCCCCGGCAACGCCCATGCACGGCTCGGCCGCCCCCACCTACTTGCGGATTCACGCAACGATCCCATCAACTACCGCGGCGCCGATCGTCGCACGTGGGTTGCCCGCATGCAGCAGTTGCTCATTGAGCGCGGCCTGCTCACGGTCGGCGGCGCAGACGGCGCCTTCGGGCGGTTCACCAACAGCGCGCTCCTCGCGTTCCAGCAGTACGTCGCCACGCACCATGTCGGTGGCTTCGCCGTTGATGGCGATTGTGGTCCACAAACCTGGGGATGGCTGCTCTACCTCACCGGTCACGGCCTAGAGGAATAACTCCTCCGTCTGGTCACCGGTAGCCTCGTGCTCGACGGGATTGAACAGGGAGAAGATGTTGGAACGACTGACGCTTCAAGACCCGCACTTTTGGCATCGGCCGCTTCAGGCCCGGATGGATGACTTTGCTGCAATGCGTGAAGTCGGCCCGTTCACCCCCGCCTCAACGTTCAACGAACTGACGCAGGAGATCGACCACTACTTCGCGGTCACCCGCTACGCCGAACTGGTGGAAATCAGTCGACGCTCGCAGGATTTCTGTTCAGGGCGCGGCTCGATTTCCATCATCGACATGCCGAGCGAGGCGGTTGAATTCTTCGGATCATTCATCGCCATGGATGACCCTCGCCATCATCGTCAGCGCTCCATCGTGGCCCGCTCGTTCACGACCAAGGCGTTACAAGCCGTTCTCGACTCGGTTGAAACCATCGGCAACGAGGTGATCGATGAGATGTGCGAGAAGGGTGAGGTCGACCTGGTGGAGGCCATCTCCCAGCCGTTCCCGCTACTGGTGATCTGCGACATGATGGGCATTCCACGCAGTGAGTTTCGCACCGTGCTCGACGCCACCAACGTCATCCTGGGAGCAGGTGATCCGGAGATTCTCGGTGGCCGAGACGCGCTCGGCGCCATACTCGAAGCGGGCATGACGCTGACCACGCTCATGAACGAGATTGCGGAGAAGCGGCGCGTGACCCCAACCGATGATCTCACCTCCGCGCTGGTGCACAACACGGTGGGCGAAGACATGCTGGCCCCGCACGAGGTTGCGCCGTTCTTCATCCTGCTTGCCGTCGCCGGCAACGACACCACTCGCACCGCCATCAGTCTCGGTATGGATCTGTTGTCGAAGAACCCCGACCAGCGTCGTATTTGGCAGAACGATATCGATGGTGTCAGTGCCACGGCTGTGGAGGAAATCGTCCGCGTGGCATCGCCTGTCACGTTCATGCGTCGCACCGTCACACGCCCGCTATCGCTCAGCGGACAGGAGTTCAACGAAGGTGACCGGCTCATACTGTTCTACGGCGCAGCCAATCGCGACCCGCGCGTGTTTGACGATCCCGATCGATTCGATGTGCAGCGAGCGGTGAACCCGCACGTCGGATTCGGCGGACCGGGACCGCACTTCTGTCTGGGCGCGCATCTTGCCCGCCGCGAGCTGGCAGTCATCTTCCGTCAACTCTTCACCCGCTTGCCCGACATCGAGTTGGTCGGTGAACCCGAGTACCTCCAGGCGGCGGGAGTGCCCCTGGTCGGTGGCGTGAAGCGCATGCGAGTTCGATTCACACCTACGAGGCGATGAGCACCTACCCGCCGCCCCCGCTGCCATCCTTGAAGTGGCCTCCACCGAACCCGTCGACCCTCAACCAGTCGGCGCCTCTCGCTAAGCGCTTCCCCACCATTGCGAACAGCGTTGGTTGGATCGGCATGTACTTCGGCTTCCAGATCGTCTTCACCATCGTGACGTTGATCGTTGCCGCCGTTGCCGACAGCACGCTGCGAACCGAGATCTTGTCGGGTGATCCGAAACGAACACAGGACGCGCTTCAGGGCGCCTCGGTGCCATTGCTGGCCGCGTTGGTGCTGGCCGGATTGGCCAGCCTGATCATCATGGGCCTCCAACTCCGCAAGCAGCAGCGTCATCAACTGATCGGCGTGTTCACCCCCAACCGGAGGACGTGGGGTCGCACCCTTGCGGCCACCATCGGCCTGTCTATTGCCACGCTCAGCCTGAACGCTGTCTACGGTCGAGTGGTACTGCACAACAAAGATTCCCAGACCCAAACGAACGCCATCGTGAAAGGCCTTGGCAGCACCGGGGCGAAGGTCATTGGCTTCGTGGCCATCGTGGTGATCGGCCCCATCGTGGAAGAGTTGCTGTTCAGGGCTACGTGCAGACGGCGCCGTCAACGCGGATGAAGCCGTGGCTGGCCATCGTGTTGGCGTCATGTGCGTTCGCGGCCATCCATCTGCAACCCGCCGCGTTTCCCATGCTGGCCCTCATCGGCGGCGTCTTCGGATTTCTCTACTACCGCACCGGTTCGTTACGGGTAAGCATGGTGCTGCACATGCTGAACAACGGCCTCGCGTTTGTTGCTCTGCTGGCCTCGACCTGAGGCCCGTGGTCATCTGGCCTCTCGCTCGCGTCCCCCGGCAGCGCCTGCGCAACACCAACTGAAATGCGTGGTTGCGTTTGTGTCGTTTAGGTCTCATACTTAGGGCGTGACCGATCTACGGGTGGAGGCCTTCGACCTCGATGAGGATGAGCGCCGCGCCGTGTCCGGCCTCGACGAAACCGCCGAGGTTCGCCTCACGGTCGGCGGGACCGAGATCACGCTGCCGGCAGAAGCCGGACGTGCTGTGACGAGACTCCTGCACGACCTGGCCTCAGGAGCGTCAGTTCACCTCATTACCGGCGACGCCGAACTGACCACCCAACAGGCTGCTGACCTACTCGGTTTGTCGCGCACCTTCGTCGTGCGTCTCATCGATCAAGGAGACCTGAAGGGACACCTCGTCGGCACCCACCGCCGGCTCAAGGCAACGGACGTCTTGGAGTACAAGGCTCGCCGAGACGCTCGGCTCGCCAGCCTCACCGAGCTCACCGCAATCGACGAGGAAATCGGGCTCGACTATTGAGCGGGAAGCCGCGCTACGTTCTCGACGCGTGTGTGCTTTACCCGGTCGTCGTGAGCGATCTCTTGCTGACGGCAGCCGCTCTCGACCTCTTCGTACCGATCTGGTCCGACACGATCATCGACGAGATGCGCCGCAACATTTTGGCCGATCGACCCGACGTCGAGCCAGAGTCAATCGACCGGATGATCGCTGCCATGGCCGGGCGAAAGGTGCGGCCACCTCTGACGGCCCAAGATGTTGCCGGTCGAATCGGCCAACAACAAGGTTTCGCTGCTGTCGGAGACCGACTTCGTGCCGCTCTCCGTGATGTCCCCGACCTCTGAGGCTGATGTGGGCCGTCAACAATCACGCCGCCGAGTCCGGCCCGAAAGTCAGTGAGCGCGAACAGTAGCCACGGCCGCGTGAGGACCTGAGCAATGACTCTGCTTCACACCGACGGCGCTGTTGTCTTCCGCGGTCTGACCGTTAGGGGTAAACGACGACGAGAGTCGTATCGAAGTGGGTGGTTTCGCCGACTTTGACCGAGAACGACTCGGATCGGATCGGGAATGGGCTTCCACCGATAGCGAGCGTATAGACCCCCGGCGCAAGATCGATCGAGTACTCGCCTGCGGGGACGACGCCGATCCTCGTGTCCTCGGAGTTCCGGACCTCGATGTCCATACGGCAGGTTGGAGCTGCACACGGTAGGAATGGGTCTGTATTCCCGGGTGGCATGGTGCCGGGACGAAATCCTGCGGTGATCGTTCCCGTCACATGACCGACTGGCTCCGCAGCCTTTGCAGGGGCTGAGCTCGTGACAGGCGCCGAGACTTCTCCCTTGGCACTGCAGGAGCCTGAGACAAGACCCATCAGGGCGGCAGTGGCACATCCCCAAGTCAAGGCAATGGCCTTCGTCGCAGCTGTTCGATCCCGAGTCATAGCTCTTCGACGTCTTGTGTGGACAATCTGGTTCCCGTAAGCCGAAGGCGGGCGAGCGATCCAACCTCGGACCTCCGTTGCTCAGGAGTCTGCCCACTGTCACGCATCAGTTAGCGAGACACATCGCTACGTAGCGATCGAAGTCGTAGACGTTTCGTTCCAGATACGACAGGGGCGCTCGGGGGAACTGAGGGCTTTCAACGGTACGCCGAAGTCCTTCCACGATTGGTTGGTCCTCGGCGTTCACCGCGTTCAACAGCTCGAGAATGCTCGCAACGTGGGCGGGTGAATGAAGTTGAGCGGCCAGCATTTCCGGCGCGACCGACACGTCCCAACGGATGCGGCAACGGTCCGTGCCGAGCGGCGTGATCTGCAGATACCAGAGCCAGTTGCCCTGCAGCTCGCGATATTCGAGGTGGCTCGACGTGCCGGGAATGAGACGCCACTCCTCCACGTACGCGCCACTCGGGGCTCGTTCATAGAGAACCGTGCCGTCATCGTTCCATTCCAAAAGACCCGGCTCAGGAAAGGCCGACACCGGCTGAAAGGCCACGCCGTGGCCTCGCGTGAACCACTCCGCCGTAGCTCGTCGCACGCCATCGTCACCGACCACGATCGGGGTGCAAGTCGTGTACCCGCTACTCGACTCACTGGCGGCGAGGGTGCGAAGTTCGTCCAGTGAGCAGTCGGCGAGGCCGGAGCAATCATGGCCAGGCTGGTCAGCGCTGACGCGAATGTCGGCCATCTTTGATTGCAGTTGCAACCAAATCACCGTCGACGTGTCATCACGAATGCCATCGGCAAACTCGATCCAAGCCCGCCGCCAACACCCAACCAGTTCCGCCGGCACCGTCTGCGAACTCATCGATTCAACGTAGCCCTACTCGCCTCTGCGCCGCACGTGGCAGACCCAACCCCGCTGGCTTTGCGTCGCTCCGGGCCAAGTCACGAGCCCGGCGTCACGGATCGGTACCGGCGGGTGGGGTCGTTCGGGCTTGCGCCTTCAGACGCGAGTAGCCGGAGTTCTTCCAGACGGGCGAGGCGTCTGCGCACCGGCTGTGCGATGAATGCCAGACGTTCTTACTCAGTAACTTGCTCGATACTTACTCGAACGCACGTGACCGAGTAACCCGGCTCAGCCGGCACGTCCTGAGCCATCGATCAGCTCACTGGTCGTCGCGAACATGGAGGCCGTTAGGGCTCGCTGCAATCGAGAGTGCGATCAGTTGATCGGTTCGAGCAGGACGAGGGGGATTTCGCGGGTGGTCTTCGTTTGGTAACCGGCGTAGCCCTTGTAGCTGGCGGTGACCCGGGGCCACATGGTGGCGCGTTCCTCGGCTGTGGCCACGCGGGCTCGCATGGGGCGGCTGGGTTTGCCTTGTAAGGAGACCGAAACATCGGGATTAGCCTGGAGGTTGAGAAACCATGCCGGGTGCTGCGGGTCGCCACCACGAGAGGCGACAATGACGATGGTTTCGCCTTCTTGTATTGGCGAGGTCAGCATCACCGAACGGGGTTCGCCCGTCTTGCGGCCGAGCGTGGTCAATTGCAATGCGGGCATCCCACCCGTGGTCCAACCGATCTTGCCGCCTGTCAGTTTCAGCACCGTTCGGTGTACGAGGTTCATCGTCTTGAGCTGAAAGTCGCTAGGCACGATCCCCACGTTACGCCTCTCGTCGTCCACGGCGGAACGGTCTGGCCTGGGCGGATGTGCCCGATTCGCGCGCCGTTCGAACCTCGTAGGTGGGGACTCCTGCGGATGACGCCAGAACCGGTCGCCGATCGGGCCGATTGCAGCTAGGCTGAAGGGTCCTACGCAACATCTAGGGGCTGACCGGTTTCGACATCAGTTTCTTTGATCGAGCGTGCGACCCGAGTTGCTCAGACTCGCTAAACGGGGCAAAAAACAGAATTGCCAACGAGCAGTTCGCTCTCGCCGCCTAAGTAATTAGGTTGTAGAGAGACACCGTGAGCCGCAAGGCCGCACGGGGCCAATCAACTGCAGCCCGGCACCAGAAGCAGACGATGACGTTCGGAAAGACGAATGACGGCGAGAAAGACCGCTGGCCCCGAGGAAAGACTCGGCGGTGATCGCAAGATCAATCGACCCGGCGATCGGTTGCCGTCAGACCGAACCACGGGAATGGTCGTAGCACGAGCTTTCACTGCCTGGTGGACGGGGGTTCGATTCCCCCCAGCTCCACAAGAATTCTGGCGCATATGCCTTGCTCAGGGCATATGCGCCTCTTTCGTCAAGGGTCTGAGAGCGGAAAGAGGGCGGAGGACGCGAACCACGATCGCTGAAGACATCGCTGAAGACTCCGTCGAAGCAAACGCGCCGGGCCCGACATGTGGGATTCGGTAGGGCCCGAGGCCTATCTCTTCGCGATCTGCGCATGACGCGCAGCATCGGGAAGTTCCAAGTGAAAGGGTGCCAACACGGGCTCGGCCGCCATTTCGCTGTCGCGATGCGGGCACCCTCAGCACCACCGGTCGAGCAAGCAGTACCGACTGTGCAGGGTCCAGGGCAGCCTCAAGCGGCAACCCGCCTTCGACAGGAGCAATCTGCCGCCAAACAGCGCGCCGCCGAAGCGAGGGTAGCTGCCCGACAGCTACGTCGTGTCACACGTCGGAACCCGTCAGGACTCATCGCACGAAGCGGCGAGGCCTCGTAATCGCGTCCGCGGCGCTACTGCTGCTCGGTTACGCGACGGTCCGCCAATCCGAGAACAGCCCGCACGCCCTCGCACGAGCGCAACACGCGCCCACCGAACGGTCCCCCACGGAGTCGTCGTCCGCCGGATCGACCACCACGGACCCACCCGGTTCGCCGATCTCGGCGAGACCGACGACAGCGGTCGAGCCAGCCACCACGACACCCGCCCCATCAACCATTGCCGTCACGTCGAGCGCTCCTGCCGAAACGACCACGACGAGCCCAGCGCCAACAACTTCAACGCCACGCGATGCGGGGCCGCGCGCCGCGCGTGCCGGGGCACGTTCGTTGTCGCCGATGCGCAACCCGAGCCGTCGATCGGTGCGGCGGACTCTTTACTGACGGTCCCCGTCGCGACAGAATGGACGGCGTGGCTGTTTGGCTTCGGCATGCGCTCCGACGAGATCTTGGGGCGATCGTTGACCTGTGGGTCGACGCGTTCGCCGACGATCCCTACTTGCGGTGGATCCAGCCCGACGATCAGCGCTGGTCGGCTTTCGGCAGCGCCTGGATGCGATTCATTGCCGATCTCGTCTTCGAACGCGGACACACCTATGTAGCCGATCCGGCCGACGTGGCCATCGCGTGGGTCCCACCCGACATCGCCCTTGTCGGTCCCGACGACGTCGAGCGCGGGCGGTCGATCATCGCCGAGCACGCTGGCGACGTTCGGGCTGACAATGCCCTCGCGACGATCATGGCGGCGCGTGGCCATGCCCTCGAGGAGGCTCACTGGACGTTGCAGTACATCGGCGTACGACCCGGCCGGCAGGGAACCGGGTTGGGTGCCGCTGCTGCGGCGCCAATCTTGGCAGTCTGCGACGAGGAGGCCCTGCCCTGTGGTCTGGTTTCGACGAACCCGCGCAATGTCTCGTTCTACAATCGTCTCGGGTTCCGCGTCGACGCCGAAGTTCGGACACCTGACAGCCAAGCAGTCATGCACCCGATGCACCGCTCGGCCGTACTCGCGCACTGAGGTGGACTACAGCCAAGCCCGCCGGTGTCGGCGATCTGTTCATTGAGCACGGAGCCCTTGGTAAATGTCCCAGAAGACCCACTTGCGACCGCGATCTGCGAGCGTCCCCTACCGCCGGCCCAGCAGCCGTCGTTCTGCGCGCTCCTGAGGCGCGAGCCAGATAGTGCCGACCGGTGTTCCTGCGCACACCTGGGAAGACGTGCAGGCTGGACAGAGATCCCCCAGGATCGGCAAGGATCTGATCCAAGTTCCGGGCCGGCTCACTCCGTCGTCGGGCGTGCCGAGCAGGCCAGCGTCCCGGTGACGCCACGCATGGTGCAGGCCGGGCTATCGTCCCCGGCGCGACCCGCCGATGGCCGTGGTCGGGGCGCGCTACGTCGGGCATGTGAGCCAAATCGGCCCCCGGTTGGCGGGGCGACTCTGGACCGAAGCCCGTCAAGAGGAGCGATACCGAGCGACGCGACCATTCTGGCTTCGTCAATGAGGTTTGGCGGCGCGTGTATACGATTGACCGGATTTCAGCGCCCGCGAAAGCGGACTCACCGGCTAAGAACGAGGAAGGTTCGATGATCAGTGTTTTCTTGGTAGATGCCTTCACTGCGCAAGCCTTTGGCGGCAACCCCGCAGCGGTCTTCATGTCACGGCACCCTGTCCTCGGCGCACATCCTGTACGGAGCAGGGCCTCGTAACGGACGGTGTCCGAATCACGTTCGACACCGTGAGCGGCCCGTTCGCTGCTAGGCAGCTGGGAACGGTTATCGAACTAGATCTGCCCGCAGAAATCGCACTGCCGGTGCCACCGCCAGCCGAACTCTTGAGCGGCTTGGGGCAGACGGAATACACCGTGCGCTTCGTTGGAAAGAATCGCATGGATTATCTCGTTCAGCTTGACTCGGAACGTGAAGTGCGGGCGTTGCTGCCCCATTTCGAGGTGTTGAAACAAGTCGATTGCCGGGGCGTGATCGTCATCTCGGCGTGCAAGCGCCTCGGTCACGGTTCCACCACTCGGGAACGACGTCGCTGAGTTCGAAGCATTGATGCGACGGATGAGATCGCCGAGACGATCGGCAACCGCATCGGATTCGACCAATAGCGCGGTCGGGTCCTCGATCGGCGCCTCGTCCTCATTCGTTGTGACCGTCGCGGCGATACGGCCGCGCAGGTCGGCAATCTTGCGCTGAGCTGCAGCGCGTTCCTGTAGAGCATCTCCAATCTTCATGCGAGCCACGCTACGAAAGGTTTCGAACATCCGTCCACCGCATTTCCCGCGCGAACTTCTCCGCGTCGCCCGACGAACTCAACAGTGCCATTCGTCGAGCAGCCTTCGGTGAAGACATCGGTCAGTTCTCATGGACCACCGCCGACGAGCACCGCGGCTTCCAAGATCAGCTCGGTATCGGTCCCGACAGCTCGGTGAAAGATGGGGTGATTACCCGATGCCCACGGACAGTCGAATGCGTACCTTGATCCTGTCGAGCCATACCGGCCGACCCGAACAGGAGGACCAATCCCGTGAACAACGCCAACATCCAACTCGCCGTCGACTACTACGAAGCCATCAACCGCCGAGACTTCGGGGTCTACGACTCCCTCATGACCGCCGACATCACGTTGTCGGCACCTGGCGGCGTGCATGTGCAGGGCACGCCTGCAGTCGCCGCCTTCGACCGGGTTTGGACGGCCGCTTTCAGCGACTTCACGATCATCGGCGGCTTCCACCTGGCCGACGACCAGCACATCGTGTGCTACAACCGCGCGACCGGAACGCACGACGGCACGCTCGTGATGCCCGACGGAAGCGAGGTCGCACCCACCGGCCGGCACCTCGATGCCCCGTACTTCGCCAGCTTCGATGTGCGCGACGGGCATCTCAGCAGCCAGCTCATCTACTTTGACCGCATGCTGCTCGCCGAGCAACTGGGCTTGGTACCCCTCCACGCCTGAGACCGAGGACGCGACCCTCACGCCGGCATCGTTCGCTGGACTGACGTCGACTCTGGATTTCGATGGCGAAAGCGGATTGGGGTTTAGGGCGTGAGGGAACCGGGTAGCGACAGCCCGGATTATTTACCAACGTCGGAAGCGAGCATGAGATGCCAATCTTCGGTACATCGGTTGCCGAACCTCACCAGTACGTCATCAGCCGGTCTCGGTGGCTCTGATGGGCGTCATCAAAACGTTGTGGGCATCCATCCAAGGTGATCCAGTGTTCATGCGACGAGTGAACGGCTGGTTCACCATCTTTTGGATTGTCATGATCCCAATCTCAGTCGCAGCTGGGTTTCTCAGCAGCGTCAGCTACGTGTCGGCGCTGTCACTGTGGGCACTGGTTTCCGGTCATTGGTCTGCGTGGCAGGCCTCAAGAGTAGAGGTCGAGCAGATGGCCGAAGCCGAAGAGCTACGGAAGAATCCGGTTGAGGCGAGGGTGGTGGCCGAAATGGTCGACAAGACCGAAATCAACGCTGCCAACGTGGATGGGGTCCAAGCCAGCCGCCCTCCGACGATTCGTAGCGTTGGCTCCGACTATCAGGCCCGCCTCGCCGACATCGCCCGCCAACTGTCAGATCTACAGCACGATCTCTCCGATTTCGACGCAGCACTTTAGGGTCTGCAACGCGCCGGATAGATCCGCAACAGATCGACACGATAACACCGCATGTCACATATTTCGTTAATATATGGCAATAATTCCATTCGTTAACGTCCTAAATAGATTTATCTGTTAATATCTGCCGATGCCGACCAACGCCGTCATCGTCGCCCTTGCCGAGGTTCGCAGGGAGTTCGAGACGCTTCGGGTCGGTAAGGAAGACCTGCTGCGACTCCTTGACGAGTCCGAGGTACCCGAGTCTGTGTACAACTCCAACGCCATCGAGAACTCGACGCTGACTCTTGCGGACACCGAGCGGATTTTGTTGGCCGTCGAGATCTCTCGGCACATGGATCTGCGAGAGGTTCACGAGGCTCAGAACCTCGCTCGAGTCGTTGGCTACATCCGCGCCAATCATGCCGAGCGCCTCACACTCGATCGAATGCGTCTGCTCCACCAGATGTTGTTGGCGAACATCGATTCGGAGATCGCGGGCCGCTTCCGAATAAGCGGCGAGTACGTACGCGTGGGCACCCACATTGCTCCCGCGCCCGAGAACGTGGACCAGATGTTGGCGGACATGCTGGTGAGGTTCGCGAGCGACCTCGGTGTTCATCCAGTCGATCGCCTCGCACGCGTACATCTCGAGTTCGAGCACATTCATCCTTTCGTCGATGGCAACGGACGGATCGGCCGCGTCGTGCTCAACTACCTGCTCTACCAACTTGGCTTCCCTCCGATCATCGAGCGCACAAAAGGGAAAGAGAAGTACTACGCGATGCTCCGCGAGTTCGACACAAAAGGAAACGTCAAACCGTTCGCGCAACATCTCTCGTTGCTGATGTTGGAGTCGATGCATCGACGAATCGCATACCTAAAGGGTGCTCGTATTGCACCGGCCGTGGATGTTGCGCGAGAGCGATCAATCGGTGTGAGCGTTGTTCTGAACCAGGCGCGGCGGCAGGTCATCCCTGCATTTCGCGAACGCGGCGTCTGGAAACTTCCCGCTGACTAACATCGCTCCTTGCCGGTGTCTCCATGTTTCACTCCGGATCGCCCAGCACAACTGTTGCCTCAGCTCGCGGCTTCATCACGCCGGTTGCTGCACCGAGCGCTGCGCCTACCGCCATGATCAATGCCGAAGCAGGGATCGACACGGCAATCGGCACCCCCTTCGAGGTAACGGATACGGCGACGAATATTGCGGGCGCCGCGATCGCTGCGTTGATGAAGAACAACGCCACTCCTCCGCGTGTCCCACCGCCGTACCGACGAATCAACGCAACCGATGCGCCCGCCATGCTGACCGCACCGACGGCCAACGGCGTGAGAACCACCACCGCAAAGATGAGCAGCCAACCGGCCGTGTCACCGAACATGTCGTTGGCGTGATCGACTTGGTCATACTCGGCCACATGCGCAGACCAGGCTGAAACGGCGACGGCCAAAACACCGATCGCGATAACGAAGACAGCTACGGCAGCGCCAATGGCCGCTCGCACGGTGGCGCTGATCTCTGACTGAAACGTGGGGCGTGTGGTCATGACCCCATAGTGCGCCCCCCGACTGCGCCGGCCAATCGGGGTTTCCCCCTACCGGCCGCTGGCCTCCCCCCAGCCGGGCCGACGGCCGTGATCGGCACCTGAGGGCGCGCCCGACCCGTCGGTGAGCCGCACGACACGTCGGACCAGGAACGGTCACACTGACAGCGAGAAGACGGTGGGCTTCCACTTGGTGCCGGCGAAGTCGATGTCGAATTTGGCCCACAACCGAAAGCTCGCCGGTGCGGTGTAGTCGAACCCGACGTGCGTAGACGACATTTCCGACTGGGTGGTCCGGCCACCGAAACACACCGTTGACAAAAACAGCAAGCTGTGGTTTGTTAGTCACTGGTCAGTTATTTTTAAAGAAACAGTCAACGAATAGTCAGTTACCAGACGCAACCAGCGGTGTGGGCACTCTGCGACCGCTCAACGGACGGGAGTAGCACTATGGCGAATGACAGCAAGGCCGTCGACCTCGAAGAGGTGCGGACCGAACTCGCTCGGGCAGGTCACCCGTGGAACTCCGGTGACACGTCGATGAGCGTGCTGAACGAGGCCGAACGAAGAATGCGCCTTGGCGTGAAGCTGCCCTCGGCAGCCGAAGTCACCGCTCTTGTCGCCTCGTCGGCATCGCTCGCCCAGGCCGCTCGAGCGCCGTCGGCAGCGGGCTTGAATGCGGGAGCCGCAACGTCATTTGACGCCCGCAACGTGGGCGGCAGTGACTACACGACCCCGGTCAAGGATCAAGGAAACTGTGGCTCGTGCGTTTCGTTCGGCACGGTAGCAACCATGGAAACAACGGCGGCGTTCACCCGGGGTCAACCGGCGTTTGACCCCGACTTGTCCGAGGCCCATCTCTTCTATGTGCACGGCGCCAGCGACGGCGCCACCTGTGACACCGGTTGGCTGCCGAGCCACGCCTACACCTACTGCAAGAACGTCGGCGTCACGTTCGAGGACTACTTTCCGTACACGCCACGCAATACCGGCGGGGCCACGCTGAACGCGGATTGGCCAAACCGCCTGGCGCGCATGGTGTCGTACCAAACTCTGACGAACAACCCGGCAGCCATCAAGCAGCACATTGCGACTCACGGCGCGGTGTCGGCTTGCTTTGTCGTCTACCAGGACTTTTTCAGCTATCACACCGGCATCTACCGGCACCTCACTGGTGCCGTCGCCGGTGGCCACTGCGTGTCGCTTGTCGGTTACGACGATGTTGGCGGCTACTGGATCGCGAAGAACAGTTGGAGCACCGGCTGGGGCGACCATGGCTACGTCTGCATCGCCTACGGCGAGTGCGGGATCGAGACATGGGAGGTGCACGGTGTCGACGCCGTGTCCTTGCGGATGTGGACCGGTCAAACTCAGGTCGTCGGCTTGTACCACGCCAACACACCACGCAGCGGCTGGGCCTTCATCAATGGCCGCGGCTGGTTGAAAGTGAACACCGCTACTGACTCGAGCCACGAGATGATGCTCGCTGATCTCGTCGGTGCACGCGTCGGAAACCGTCCCGTCAATGTCTTCGAGAACAACGGCTCGATCGACATCTCACAAGTGTATTGAGGAGTGCGTCATGGCAACCACGAAGACCCGCCCCACCGCTACACCCTTGGACGACATCCAGACTCCGCCCGAGCCGACACAGCAACAGCTCGCGGCGGCTCAAATCTCCGTCGGAACGACAGCTACGACGGCGAGTGCCCTTGACACTCCGACGATGTCGCCTCCCGGCACTGCCAGCGCAGTAACTGCGGCCGCGGCCGGGTGGTTGACCAACAAGCATGTCCTCATGACCTGGCAGACATCGGGTCCACTCGACAACTGGGCGTTCGTCGACGGCGGCACCGGGTGGAAGCACCTCACCCAAAGCGGCGATGTAGCGATCAGGGGCATGGCGCTTCTGGCCGCTGGCGCACGCACGGGCGGTGGCCTCGTTCATCTCAATGAAGGAGCAGCCGGGGCGATCGACGCCATGTACCTTTGGTGACGATGATGCATGAGTACGGCCGCAACGAAAACGGCAAGCGCCACGTGCTACGCGTCGGCGATCACTTCGACGTTGTTCTTCCCGAGACGGCATCGGCCGGATACCAGTGGACGCCCGTGTCGATTCCGAGTGTCGTGAAGTTGACCGAGCATGGCAGCCATGCCGACGTTGATCGGCCAGGCGCAAGTGCAAGCCATCGATTCTCGTTCCGTGTCGACATGGCCGAGACCGGCACCCTGGTGCTCGGTCTTACCCGTGCGTGGGAACGAGACCAAGCCCCTACCGAGACCTACCAACTTGAAATCATCGGGACCGAATCAAAGCACGCCTAAGTTGCGGCGACCCGCCAGCGCTCTAGCCAGCGTCCAGCGCCTCGCGCACCTCGGAGGGGTCGAGGATTTGCATTGGCTCCGAAGCCGAGAGCCACAGAAACATTTTTCCGCCCCGCTTCGTTGCAGTAATCGCAAGCGCACAAAGCACCGCGACGGCACCTTCATCGATCTCATCAGCATCCGAGAGATCGATAACGATGTCGGTCACACCGTCATCCAAGGCCTGAGCTGCATCCTCGTAAGCGCGCGGAGCCACGCTGCCGTCAAACCGCCCGTTCACGGTCACGAGCAGTTCCGCATCAACACGAAGTGACCGGTACACGACTGCCCTATCGGCCAGAGCGTCGTTGAGTTGAGACGGACTATCTTCCTCTTCTGACGATATATGCATATTCTGAGCACAACCCGTCTCGGGCGACGAGCCTCAAAAAGGGGTTGACGGGCGTGAGAAAGTAGACGTAGGAAAGTACACCCCGATGTTCCCAACTACCAGGGCTCGCTGTCGATGCCCGAGTCTTCTGAGGAGAAACGCGATGGTGTTTAACCGTAAAGTCAGGCGCACCACGGCTATCGGTTTGTCGGCTCTTGCTATGGTCGCATTGGGCGCGCCCAATGTTGTATTAGCGGCAGACCACCTTGATGCACCCGGATTTCCAAATTCACCGTTGGGCCGCCACGACGCTGACATAAATGATGTCTACGTATTTGCGGCGGACGCAACACACACGGTGTTGGCCATGACTACCCATCCGGCCCTCGGCGTTGTCACCACCCAGACTGCCTATGCGACCGACGTCGTGTACAAAATCAACGTTTCAAGTGCTGACCCAAGCCAGCACGGTGACCTGGACGGCGACGACGATGGCGATGGCATGGTGTCGTTCCAGGTGCGATTTGGAGCGACCCGAAAGGATGGCACGCAGCGCTACCGCGTCGCCCGACTGAGTGGCGACGACCGACAACTCATCGCAAAGGGTCGAACCGGCGAAGTGTTCGAAGACGACGACGGTGACGGCACCATGGCCTTCGCAGGCGCTCGTTCGGACCCGTTCTTTTTTGACCTCGACGCCTTCAACAACACCGTGCAGGCCGTGCCAAACAGCCGGAGCTTCTCGAACCCAGGTGTCGACTTCTTCTCGGCGTTTAACACGAATGTGATCGCCATTCAGGTGCCGAACGAATATCTTGGCAGTTCGAAGGTGAACGTGTGGGCCTCCACCAACAGTGTTGACGGCAGTATTCAGTACGACCGGATGGCACGACCTGCCATTAACACGGTCTTCAACGGGTTTAAAAAGGTGTTTAACAGTGGAGTCAACACCGACAAGAACGAATTCAATCTGATCGTGAATCCCGCTGATGATCCCACAGCCGGGGGTGGCAAGTTTCGCACTAATGTCATCACGGTTCTCCAGGAGTTCTCATCGCTCAGTGGCACGGCCTACACCGATACAGAGGCCGCCGGATTTGCTGACGTGCTCCTGCCTGATGTGCTGCCGTACGACACGACGAACCCGACCACCAACGGTGTGTTCAACGGTCGTTCTCCGGCCGACGACGTCATCGACACTGAGCTGACCTTGGTGACGAAAGGTGCGGTTAAGAGCGACGGTGTGGGGCCGCATACCGACTATCTGTCGGTGTTCCCCTACTTCGGCAAACCTCACTGATACACGGCCGACGTGCCGTATCAAACGCCTTACCCGACCCCCGACGACGAGGAGGTTTCGGAGGTCGGGTCGGCTCATCTGATGAGCCGTCGGGTCGCACTGCTACACCGTGGACGCATTCCCGTACTGGCGATTGCCACCATGCTGGTCATCGGCGCTTCGTATGTGCGCTGGTCACCGCATGCAGGCCAGCGCTCGGCCGTGGTCGCTCCGAACGATGCGGCTTTGACACAGTCGGCCCGGACGGACCGGGCCGAGGTCAGCCGCCTGATTGGCGAATTCGAGCGACAGGTCAGCGAGCAACCGAACGCAACCGGACTCACCTTTCTCGCCCAACTCTACCTTCGGCGCGGTCGACTTTCGGGTGACGTTGCTAGCTACGCCCAAGCCCACGCTGCGATCGATCAGTCGCTTGCGATGCGACCTGACGACACGGAGACTCGCGGGTTACTGGCCAGTGTGTTGGCCACGACCCACGACTTTGTCGCTGCCGCAGACGTTGCCAACGCCGTCCTTGCTGACGCGCCGAGCGATCTCAACGCGCTTGCGGTGCTTGGCGACGCCCAACTGGAAATTGGCGCGTACGACAGCGCACGACAGACCTATGACAACCTGGCGAAACAGTCGCCCGACGGCGCCGCGGCGTTGGTCCGCCAAGCTCGCCTTGCGTTCCTTACCGGCCGAGTTGAAGACGCCGTCGGCTTCGCCGACCGGGCCAAGCAACAGGCAACCGCCTCCGCGTTCGGAGATGCAGGGCTAGCGTTCTACTCAACATTCCAAGCCCAACTCGAGCACGACGCCGGCCACTATGACAAGGCAGCATCGCTGTATCAGAAGGCGCTGCGAGAATCACCGGGTTACTACATTGCGCTCGCCGGTCTTGGTCGCGAGCGCGCCGCCCAAGGCCGCACAGATGACGCTGTCAGGGCCTACGAACAGGCCGTGGCTACCGTGCCTCAACCCGAGACGCTCGCCGCACTTGGTGATCTCTATCAGCTTCGCCATGACCCGGTTCGGGCCCAGGCTCAGTACGACGCGGTCGGCGTGATTGCGACGCTCGCCGATCTCAACAAGCAGGTTTACAACCGGGCACTCGCGGCGTACGAAGCCGATCACGACATCCTGGTTGACGATGCTCTGCGTCTCGCAACGGCCGAACTCGCAATCCGTCATGACATTTACGGCTACGACATCTACGCGTGGGCCCTCTACAAGAACCAGCGTTACGCCGAAGCCAGACAGGCAGCTGTCGAGGCACTCACCCTCGGTACGCCCGACGCCCGATTACTGTATCACGCCGGCATGATTGACGCAGCCCTTGGCTCACACGCGGCGGCGATCGACGAACTGAGCCGAGCGCTGAAACTGAGTCCCCATTTCGATCCGATTCAGGCTCGCTTCGCGAGGTCCGCGCTGGCCGACGAGACCACAAGGGTGCATCCGTGAGACGAGCCCTCAGCGCGCTCGCCGTCATCGTCGGGATTGGCGGGCTGCTTTCCACCGCTGCCAGCGCACATCCGCTGGGAAATTTCACGATCAACCAGTACAGCGGCCTTCGCGTCGAAGCCACGGCCGTGATCATCGACCTTGTCACCGATGAAGCCGAGATCCCGACTGTGCAGGCGCGCAGTGCCATGGACACCAACCACGACAAGACCGTCGACGAAGCCGAGGCCAGCACCTGGCGTACGACGGCGTGCACAACGGCAGCCGCGCAAACAACACTGACCCTGGACAATCAACCGGCGACCGTACAGGCACAGGAGAGCAGCTCACTGAGCTTTCCGAGTGGGCAGGCCGACCTGCTCACCCTCCGCCTCGAATGCACCCTTCGCTCCGACGTAGATGTGCCAGCCGGTGTGCACACACTGAGCTACAAGAACACCGGGTTCGATGGACGGCTCGGTTGGCATGAGATCGTCGTCTCTTCCACCGGCATCACGTTACTCACCACGGGTGTGGCCACCACCAGTGTCACGGAGCGACTCACCCGCTACCCAACCGACCTGCTTCGGTCACCGCTGCAACAGCGGGCCTTGTCGATCAGCTTTCAGCCAACCGGCGCACTGGCGAGCCCTAACGGCGACCTCACGACGGCAACCGCTCCGGCGGTGACGAAACTACTTCCACGAGGCGTCGACCGCGCCGGGCAGGCGTTCACCAGGCTTATCGCCCGACGTCACCTGACGTTCTCATTCGGGCTGCTTGCGTTCGCCATCGCCGTCTTGCTCGGCGCGTTTCACGCATTAGCGCCCGGCCATGGCAAGACGGTGATGGCCGCCTACATCGTCGGAGAGCGCGGCACGCTGCGCCAGGCAGGGCTCATCGGGCTCAGCGTCACTGCCACCCACACTGCTGGTGTCATGGTCCTTGGCATCCTGCTCTCAACGTCGACGGCGCTCACACCTGACCGTCTATACCCCTGGCTGGGCCTCGCCAGCGGCCTGCTGCTTGCCGGCATTGGCGTGACGCTCGCTCGTCGCGCCCTTCGCACGTCGCGCGTGTATGGCCCGCACAGCAACCCCGACGCCGTCGCCGAGCATCGGGAGCCGGTCTTGACTGCACCCCACAGCCACGAGCACCACGACCATCCGCACCGCCACGATGATGGCCATAGACATTTCGACCATCACGTTCATCCGCATCATCACGAGTCGGAGCAACGTGATCACAACTTTCAGCCGAAAGCAGTCGCACACTCCCACGGAGGTTGGACACACACGCATCAGGAACTCGATCCCAGCTTGAGCTGGCGGAGTCTGCTAGCGGTGGGCTTCGCGGGTGGGCTGGTGCCAAGTCCGTCGGCTCTGCTGGTGCTGCTCGGCGCCATCGCCCTCGGACGCGTCGTGTTCGGCGTGCTGCTGGTGGTCGCTTACGGACTCGGCATGGCGTTGATGCTGGTGGCAGCCGGATTGGCTCTCGTGCGCGCCCGAACATGGATTGAGAGACGCGCTCCTCCACCAGGCCGTGGGCGCGTCGCAACCCTCGGCCGACTTGTACCGATTACTACATCCGCAATCGTCATCGTCGTCGGCCTCTCAATCGCCATCCGTTCTGCGCTCAAGATTTGAGTGCACCTTCGGGTTGCTTGCGCCGTTGGAGTCGGACAAGCTCAGTCATGCGGTGGTGGCCCTCGAGACCCGCAGCCCGATACTGCGCTCGGCTTACGACGGGCGCGCGCCGCAGCCTTACTGACGCTCGCGCTGCCAGGTTCTGCGTACCTCTACCAGGGTGAGGAACTCGGGCTTCCCGAGCACACCACGCTGGCCGACGAGTACCGCCAAGATCCCAGCTTCGAACGCTCACACCGCACCCAGCCCGGGATAGACGGATGTCGCGTGCCGCTGCCGTGGAACGCCGACGCGCCCGGTTTCGGGTTCGGCCCCACCGGCAACACCTGGCTGCCCCAACCAGCCAACTGGAACACCTACGCGGTCGATGCCCAGGACAGGGTTTCCGATTCCACCCTCGAGCTGTACCGCGCGGCGTTACGGCTCCGCCGCCAGCATCGGCTCGGTGGGGGCGAACTTCGATGGGTGACCGATCTGACCGGCCAGACCGATGACACCATTGCCTTCACCAACGGCGACGTGATGGTCATTGCCAACCTGGGAACGACCCCGGTCGAGGTCCCCTACCGAGCCCGACTGCTCCTGCGCACTGATAGACAACAGGCAGAAAGCGATGTCCAGCCCGACACCGCGGTCTGGCTGCTTCTCGACCCCGACTAGGGCCGATATGCTGCGCGTCGTCAGGTCAATCGAGCTTGGAGGCACACATGGGAAACGGCTTACTCGTTGGCACCCGTAAGGGCATTTTTGTACTGAAGGCCGACGCCGATCGACACACCTGGTCGGTGGGCGCACCGCACTTTCTCGGGCACATCGCCCAGCACGTCGTGCAGGATCCTCGCAATCCGCAGAGCATCCTCGCTGGCATGAGCACCGGCCATCTTGGTCCGACGGTTTTTCGTTCCGACGACGGAGGAGACACGTGGAAAGAAGCCACCAAGCCACCCGCATTCCGTACCGGGGAGCGGTTGCAGCGCAGCCTCAAATCGGTCTTCTGGCTCTCGCCCGGTCATCACTCCCAGCCCGGCGTTTGGTACGCCGGCGGCTCACCGCAGGGCCTGTTCCGTACTGACGACAGCGGTGATACCTGGACGACAGTCGACGGCTGGAATGATCACCCGATGTGGGAGACGTGGGCCGAGTGGCCGGTGGAGCAAACGCCCGACGGCTCCATGCTGCATTCGGTCGTACACGACCCCCGTGACCCTGCGCATATGTACATCGGGCTGTCATCCGGCGGAGTATTCGAGACGCTCGACGCTGGTGCCGACTGGCATCCGTTGAACCTCGGCGTCGTAAGCCCGATGTTTCCCGACAAGGACATGGAGTTTGGTCAGGATCCGCATTGCGTGCGCATCCATCCGACGAATCCAGATCGGCTCTACCAGCAGAATCACTGCGGCATCTACCGCATCGACCGACCCGCAACTCGCTGGCAGCGCATCGGCGACAACATGCCGAAGTCGGTCGGTGACATTGGCTTCCCGATCGAGCTGCATCCTCGCGATCCCGACACCGCGTGGGTGTTCCCGATGGACGGCACCGATGTGTGGCCGCGCACCAGCCCCGACGGCAAGCCTGCTGCCTATCGCACACGCGACGGCGGCGACAGTTGGGCCCGGTGCGACAAAGGCCTGCCCGACACCGGGTGGTTCACGGTGAAGCGACAAGCCATGACCGTCGACGACCATGAACAGATCGGTGTCTACTTCGGCACCACCAGTGGCGAAGTGTGGGGCAGCACCGACGAGGGCGAAACGTGGCAACCAATAGCGGCGCACCTGCCCGAGATTTACACCGTCGAACCCGCCACCTTTAGCTGAGCAAATGCCCCGCGTCCGCATCCCCACACCGTTGTTGTCCTACACCAATGCCACCTGGGTGCAGGCCAAGGGCGACACGGTTGAGGCGGTAATGGCTGATCTCGATCGCGCCTATCCCGGACTGAGGTTTCGCGTCATCGACGAACAGAACGCTATCCGCAAACACATGCGCATCTTCCTCAACAACGACATCGCCGATGACCTCTCGACACCGGTCACCGAAGCCGACGAGGTCACTCTCATGCAAGCCCTCTCGGGCGGTTAAGTACCGCCGATCTTTGCATCGAGCCTGCTCATCGATCGGCTGAACCATCTAGACCGCTCTCACCTCTAGCAAGCTCGCTGCGCCCCATGCCAGCGCGGCGCGTTGTCGGGGACTGGCGCCTTCACTGAGACGGGCAACCGCTTCGGCTGCCTGCCACTTCTTGAGCGTCAAAGGCTCAATAGGAACCAGCTCCCCCACCCGTTCAGCGTACGCGTCGGCCAGCACCTTCAGGGTGGAGATATCGGCCCCAACGAGGTGGGCCGGGCAGCGGCCGTGGTCGGGGATGAGAAGTTGCATGGTCCGCGCCACATCAGCCAGCAATTCTCCGCATGATGCGTCGAACCAGTCAACGAGCACGGCACCGCTCTTGGCCAGAATGATGTTGCCGGGGTGCAGGTCACCGTGGCACAGCCGAGATGGGCCGTTGGCGACGGGAAGGAGGCTGAGGGCAGCGTCGGCTGATGTCTGCAGGGCCTCGGTGGCGCGCCGGATTTTTGCCGACAACCGGTCCCCCTGACGCGGCAGCGATACTGGCGGCACCAGTGCCGCCAGTTCGACCTGCACCTTTGCCAGCATTGCTCCGCATGGCGCGCTCTGATCGGGGTGGCTCACCACGTGGTCCCACATCGATGGCCCGACCACGCGTTCGTAAATCGCAGCGGGCCGACCTTCTATTTCTTCGACACCGAGGAACCGCGGTGCCGGAGCCCCGACGCTGGCCACGGCTGCCGAGTACCGCGCTTCGGCATGAATCCATTCGTCAGGTGTGTTGACGTCGGGCACCTTCGCGACCGCTCCTCGGCCCCACGCGTAGATGCGAGAGCGACTCCCCGAAGCAATAAGTTCCCCGAGCCCGATAGCCACGTGCATATCCCCCTGACTACGCTTCGGTGCACCGACAGCGTAGCCGGGTTGCGCCGGCCGTGGCTACGACAAGAGCCTTGCGTTGCTGGAGCCGGCCCGAAGTCCGTCGGCGTCGAAGAGGTGGACGGTCCCGTTGATCTGCACACCGACATCGTCGCCGGGATGACCGGAGAACGGCACGGGCATCTTGGAAACGAGGGCCAGACTCTCACCGCCATGCTCCAGGGCCAAGTGCACAAACACCTCGGAGCCGAGATCCTCAACAGTGCGGATCCGGGCCCGTAGCGGGCCGTCACCGATCTGAAGCGCCTCCGGACGAAACCCCACCGAGACCGCTCCGACCAACCCAGACAGCGCGGCCTCCCCGGCCGGATCGAACCCAATAGCTGATGTACCCAGGTGAAGAGGTCGCTCGGATCCAACGGACACAAGGTTCATTGCCGGTGAGCCAATGAAACCAGCCACGAAGATGTTGGCCGGCTCGTGGTAGAGCACACCTGGCGCATCGCACTGCTGCAGGAAGCCGTCCTTCAACACGGCGACCCTGTCCCCCATCGTCATGGCCTCGACCTGGTCGTGGGTGACGTACACGGTCGTGACGGCAAGGCGGGACTGCAGTTCGGCCAACTCGGTTCGGGTCTGCACGCGCAGCTTGGCATCAAGGTTCGACAACGGTTCATCCATGAGGAACACGGCGGGGCGACGCACGATGGCTCGGCCCATAGCGACGCGCTGCCGTTGTCCACCCGACAGGTTCTTGGGCTTGCGATCGAGATACGGCTCAAGGTCAAGCACCCGGGCCGCTTCCTGCACCTGCTTGATCCGCTCCTCTTTGGGAACACCGGCTTGCTTGAGCGCGAAGCCCATGTTTTCGGCCACCGTAAGGTTTGGGTACAGCGCATAGTTTTGGAACACCATGGCGATGTCGCGATCACGCGGACGGGTAGTGCTGACGTCTTTGTCACCAATGTAGATGGCACCACCGTCGAGCGGTTCCAGCCCGGCCAGCATGCGCAGCGCCGTCGACTTTCCCGACCCGGATGGACCGACCAGTACCAGCAGTTCGCCGTCACCGATCTCAAGGTCGAGCGCATTGACGGCCGGGCTGGTTGTACCTGCGTACATGCGCATGGCCTTTTCGAAACGTACTGAAGTCATCGAGATCCTTACTTGATGGCACCCATGGCGAGGCCACGGATCATTCGTTTTTGGGCAATCCAGCCAGCTAACACAACAGGAATACTGGCCAGCACGGACGCCGCAGAAAGCTTGGCCAAGAAGTTGCCGCGGGTGCTGATGGTGGTGGTGACCCAGATTGGCACCGTCGCACCGGATACGGGGTTGAGCTGCACGGCAAAGAAGTACTCGTTCCAGGCAAAGATGACGCAGAGCAATGCTGTCGCGGCGATACCCGGAGCAGCCATGGGCAAGATGATCGAGGTCAACTGGCCCCGCAGGCTCGCTCCATCGATCTCGGCTGCTTCGATGAGTTCACGGGGAACCTCGGAGAAAAACGAGCGCAACATCCACACCGCGAGGGGCAGGTTCATTCCCGTGTAAAGAATGACCAACACCAGCCGAGTGTTCAGCAGATGGAACTGTTTCGCCAAGATCCACAGCGGCAGGATCGACGCCACCAGCGGCAAAAACTTGGTGGAGATGAAGAAGAACAGCACGTCGCGCCATTTCGGAACCGGGCGGATGGCCAGCGCGTACGCCGCAGGGATAGCGAGGAGCAGGACAATGATCGTTGAGCTCACGACGATCAACGCCGAGTTTGAAAATGCCTGCCCGAACGACAGCAGACCTCGCGTGCTCTTGGTCACCTCGCGATAGCGATCGAGCGTGGGGGTGAAGGTGATCTTGGGGCTGGTGGCGGCTTCCTGCTCGGTCTTGAATGAGCTGAGCACCATCCAGGCAACAGGGAAGAAGAACAGTGCCCCGAGGATCCAGGCCATGAGCCCGAAGACTCCGTTCACCCAACGCTTTTCGCCGACGGCACGTTCCTTGGTCATGCGATGTCCTCGCCTTTCAAAAGTCCGGACAGCACCCGGAGTGAAACCGTGGCGATGCCGATGGAGAAGATCACGACGACGATGCTGTACGCCGATGCTGCGCCGAAGCGCCAACCGCCACCGATCGACTCTTGGAACACGTAATAGGGCACGTTGGTTGACCCTGGTCCGCCGCCGGTCATCACCGCGATGTGGTCGAAAACCTGGATCAGGTAGATCGTGCCGAGCAGGATGCCCAGCTCCATATAGGGCCGGAGATGAGACAGCGTGAGTTGGCGGAAGGTAGCAAAGGGGGTCGCGCCATCCATCTTGGCTGCCTCTAACACGTCGCCCGGTTGGCCCTGCAGGCCGGCCAGCATGATGAGCATCATGAACGGCGTCCACTGCCAGATGAGCGTAGACACAATCGCCCACGTGGGATAGCGGGAGACGAACTCTATAGGCGTTCCGCCGAACATTTTCAGCAGCCAGTTGATGATGCCGTAGATGCTGTTGAACATTTGGTTCTTCCAGACGAGCCCGGCGACGACCGGCATCATGAGGAACGGCGTAATGAGCAGCGTGCGGATGAAGCCTTGGCCGAAGAACTTCCGGTCGAGCAACAGCGCAAAGAGCGAGCCGAGGATGAGAGAGCCGAGTACGGCTGCCACCGTCATCAACACGGTGATACCGGCTGCTTCACGAAAGAAGCGATCACCGAGCAGGTCTTTGAAGTTCGTGATTCCGACGAACTTGCGAGGGCGGGGTGGAACAATTTTCCAGTTGGTGAGGCTGTACCAAATGCTCATCAGGAACGGGATCTGCGTGAGCAGCACCGTAAAGATGAGGGCCGGCATCAGCGGCAGCCGCCGACGCCATGAGTTGTTTACCTGCTGCCCGACGGTTGCCGAACCTTTTGAACTCATGACGTCGACGATTACCTTCCTAGGGGAGAAACATGATCAGGGAGACGATCCTCTCCCCGTCTGAAGCTTTACTTGATTGCCTTGGTGGCAATCTCCTGACAGGCCTTCAACGCTGCGTCGATGTCGGTCTTGCCAGCCATCACGCTGGAGAACTGCTCGGTGCACTTGTTGCCAACGTCCTGGAACTCAGGAACGCCGACGAACTGCACACCCGGCAAGCCGGGACGCTTGGTGGTGCCGGGGTTGTCGATCGGCGCAGCCTTCATGGCGTCGAGCGTCGGCTGAGCGAAGGCAGCAGCTGCGGCCTTGTACTCGGGGATCTCGTAGGTGGAGACACGAGTTCCCGGCGGGATGGAAGCCCAGCCGCCCTTGGTCTTGGTACCGGCAGCCTTGATGTAGTCCTGGCCGGTCGCAAATGACAGGAATTTCCAGGCGTTGTCCGGCTTGGTGTTGGACTTCGGGATGGCCAGTGACCATGCCCACAGCCAGCCTGATGCCTTGGTCTTGTTGACCGGGGCGAGAGCGAAACCGTTCTTGCCCTTCACCGGGCTGTCGTTGGCCTCAAGCAGACCAGCGGCGACGGTGGCGTCGTACCACATGGCAACCTTGCCGTCCTTGTACTGCGACAGGCACTCGTTGAAGCTGGAGTTGGCGGCATCCTTCTCGCCGGCGTCCTTCACCAGGCCGGTGTAGAACTGCAACGCCTGCTTGAACTCGGGCTGATCAACCATGGCCTTGTCGATGGAACCATCGGCCTTGGCCGACCACCATGTGCCGCCGTAGGTGTTGAGCACCGTGGTGAACGCCGCGCCCAAGTCGCCCCAGCCCGGCTTACCACGAAGGCAAAGACCGGCAGTCGTCGGGGTGTTGACCTTCTTGGCGATGGCTGCAAGCTCATCCCAGGTCGGCGCGGCCGGCATCTTGACACCGGCAGCCTCGACCAGGTCCTTGCGGTACATCACGAACGACGACTCGGCGTAGAACGGTGCAGCGTAGAGCTTGCCGTCGGCCGACAGACCGTTCTTCACCGATGGGATGATGTCGTCAAGCTTGTACGACGCATCCTTGGTGGCGAACGGGGTGAGGTCCTGGATGAAGCCACTCTTGCCAAATTGCGGTGCTTCGTACATACCGATCATGACGGCATCAAACTGCTTGCCGCCGGCGGCAACGTCACGGGTGGTCACCTGGCGAAGTTCGCCTTCGGGAAGCAGGGTGAAGTTGACCTTGATACCGGTCTTCTTGGTGAACAGCTCGGGCGTGAGCTCGGCAATGTCCTTCATCTGCGGGTTGTCGACGATAGCGACGTTGATCTCGCCACCGGCGGGTGCCGCAGCGGGAGCAGCGGTGGTGTCGGCCGGCTTCGCGGTCGTCGCTGCTGCCGGGGCAGCAGTGGTTGCGGCCGGTGCGGCAGCAGTGGTGGCGGCCGGAGCCGCAGCCGCAGCGGTGGTGACAGCGGGAGCCGCTACCTTCGAGCTACCGCAACCTGCAGCGATAACGCCGGATACTGCGACGAACGCAAACAAGCTGGTTCGTTTACTCGCCCGACTGTGGGCACTTCTCATGGTGTCTCCTCTGGGTCATAAGGACACCGGAGGTGCGATTTCCCCCCGGAATGCGGTCATCATAAGTTGGCTTTGTGTTGATATTCAAGACATCTGTCACATTTTCCCAAGAATATTGGGATCTTGTATGTTGACTTGCCTTCGTTTAGCGTGCCGAACGTGAATGCACCCGAACTTCTGCGACTCCGAGCGTCAACCCTTGGAGCCATCGCCAGTCGTGGTGTGCCCGTCCCAACGTACGACCGGTCGCACCTGCAACCGCGGATCGCCCATATCGGTGTCGGCGGATTTCATCGCGCTCATCTCGCGCTGTACACCCATGAACTGGCCGAAGCCGGAAGCGACTGGGGCATCGTGGGTGTCGGCCTGTTGGCACACGACGAGGAAATCGCCAGGGTGCTGCATGCACAGGAAGGCCTCTACACCCTTAGCGAGAAGGGTAACGGTGAGCCGACGCCTCAGATCATCGGCTCGCTTCTTCGATTCCTGCACTCCACCGAGAGCGACGGGGCGTTTTGCGAGTTGATTGCATCCGCAACGACATCGATCGTTTCGCTCACTATCACCGAGGCCGGGTACACCGAGCTCAGCGCTCAACAGCGTGCCGCTGGCCAGACGACGACCCTTGATCGGCTCGCGGCAGCTCTCGACGAGCGGCGTGCACGTGGTGGCGGTCCGGTAACGATTCTCAGCTGCGACAATCTGCCCGGCAATGGCACGGTTGCCCAGCACGCCCTGCTCGCCGCGGCCTCGCGGCGAAGCGACGAGCTGGCCGAGTGGGTCACCGCCAACTGTACGTTCCCGAACTCGATGGTCGACCGCATCACCCCCGCAACATCGGAGGCCGATCGGGCTTGGCTGCGAGACAACCGAGGCATCGACGACGGTTGGCCGGTGGTAGCCGAACCTTTTCGTCAATGGGTGATCGAGGACAACTTCGCAGCCGGGCGTCCGAAGTGGGAGGACGTAGGCATTCTCTTCACCGACCGAGTGCACGACTGGGAGCTGTACAAACTGCGCATGCTGAACGCCGGGCACTCATGCATGGCGTACCTGTCGGCCCTTGCCGACATCACCTTCGTTGACGAAGCGATGAGCAACCCCGTCGTGCGCGCCTTTCTTGTCGACCTGCTGTCCAACGAGTCGGTTCCGACGCTGACCGAGATACCCGGTCATCCGCGGGAGGACTATGTGGCCAGCGTTCTCGAACGGTTCGCCAACACCGGGGTACGCGACCAGATCTCCCGACTCTGCGAGAACGGCAGCGCCAAGTTTCCGACGTTCCTTCTTCCCACCATCATGAGCAATCTCGAGCGCGGCGGCCCCATCGTTCGAGGCACCACCGCGTTGGCGGGTTGGGCCCGCTATCTCGGCGTGGTTCCCCTTGAACGCCAGTCGTTCGATGCCACTGTCGACGCAGCACGACACTATGGCGCCAAGGCGCTTACCGACCCCGTTTCGTTTCTCGACTACGCCCAGGTCTTCCCGACGGAGCTCCGTGACTCGGACCGCTTCCGGGCAGCATTCGCCACCGCGTATAAATGCATCGAACACCACGGTCCTCTCGCTGCAATGGCGATGCCCGACCACTAACATCCCGTCCACGCGGGAGGCGAGGCCATGAGCGTTCAGAGCAGTCGAAACGGAAAGCTTCAGCACAACCGGCAGCACGACATCTATTTGCTTGCACTGAAACACGGTTCGGTCGACGTGTCGGAACTGGCTGAACGGTTTGAGGTCACCACCGAGACCATTCGCCGCGATCTCTCCGACATGCAGGATCGCCAATTGCTGCGCCGCGTGCACGGTGGCGCCGTACCCATCGAGCGTCTCAATCATGAGCCGATGGTCGCAGCCCGCGACATGCTCAACGCCGAGGAGAAGCTTCGCATCGCGCAACTCGCCATCGCCGAGGTGCCGCGGCAGGGTTCGATCATTCTCGATTCGGGTTCCACGGGGCAGCGCCTGGCCGAAGTCTTCCCGCTCGACCGAGACGTTCATGTCGTCACCAACTCGTTGATCTCGGCCATCACACTGACGCGCCGCGGTATCAACGAACTCACGGTGCTCGGGGGCGGGGTACGCACCAACACCTTTGCCATGATCGATGCCAGCGCCGTCACCGCCGTTCGCCAGATGCAGGTCGATGTCCTCTTCATCAGCTGCGACGGCCTGTCATTCCGACGAGGCCTCACCACGCCCTATCGCGAAGAGTCGTTTATCAAGCGAGCCATGATCGAAAGCGCAAGAAGGGTCGTGGCCATTGTTGACCAGAGCAAATTCGGCAACGGTCAGATGTTCAGTTACGCCTCGCTCGACGAGATCGATGTGCTGATCACCGATTCACGCGTTGACGACGACACGGTTGGCATCCTGGCTGGGCATGACATCGACGTCCGTCGTGCCTGAGTACGAAGGCGTGCCCAGCCCGGTCGAGCTCGAACGGATTGCCACCGAGACGGCCAGAGCCGCGTCGGCCATCATCCGCGCAGGTTATGGCAACGCCACATCGCTACGCAGCAAGTCCTCCCCCACCGACATCGTCACCCAAACCGACATCGACTCCGAGAATCTCGTGAGACAGCTACTCGGTGCCGCCACCCCCCAGGCTGGGTTGTTAGGCGAAGAGGGGGGCGGTACCCACCCTGGCCAACCGCTGCAGTGGATTATCGACCCGCTCGACGGCACGATCAACTTTCTCTACGGCGTTCCCATCTTTGCCGTCAGCATCGCCGCGGCCTTTCAGGGTGACGTGGTCGCCGGCGCGGTCATCGACGTACCGCGTGAAGAGGTCTTCTCCGCTCACCTCGGTGGCGGTGCCCGATTGAACGGCGAGTCGATCCACGTCGCGCCGTGTGATGGCTTGGCCGGGGCGCTTATCGCCACCGGATTCTCCTATCGACCTGAATTGCGTGAACAGCAAGGTCGCATCACGCACGGGTTGCTCCCCAATGTGCGCGACGTACGCGCCTTTGGTTCTGCTGCCCTTGAGTGTTGCTGGGTCGCGTGTGGGCGCTTGAACGGCTATTTCGAGCGGGACATCAAGCTGTGGGACTACGCCGCGGGAGCACTCATCGCCACCGAGGCTGGTGCGCAGGCCGAACTTCCCTGCCCTGAGAACGCTGACCTTGTCGTCACCGCGACGCCCAACATCTTCAGCGCACTTCGCGCTCTGTTGCAGGATCCGTCACCCTAGGCAAGGTCAGCCAATACCGAGGTCGCTACGTCAATAAACGACGTGAGCGCGAACGACGGAGTCTTGTCTGCCGCCCAAGTCAGGCCAATGGCTCGGTGGATGTCTTCAGCCAATCGCACGATGACACCACCATCCCGCAACCCGGGCTCGACCGTGAGGCCCGGCTGTACCGTACAGCCAAGACCGGCATCCACCATACGTTGGCGCATCATGTTGTCGAGTGCGCGAAACGCAACCGTTGGTTCGAACCCGGTCACTCGCATCGCCTTCTCCAGCCGGAGTGAACACGTGTCGTTCAACGCGCCAAACAGCATGTCCTCACCCGCAAACTCCTCGAGCTTGATCGACTTGCGCTTCGCAAGACGATGGCCGGGCGGCACGACAGCCACGTACGAATCCTTCATCAGCGTCCGATACTCGAGCCCGGGAAGTTCGTCCTGCGCCTCAACGAAGGCCACGTCGAGGGCACCCGACCGAACCAGGCCGGGCAACTCGCCGTCTTCGCCCTCGTTGTAGATCGAGACCGAGATAGCGGGCCATTGCGCGCGGAACTCGGCCAGCACCCTTGGCAACAGCCGAGCGCCGGCCGATTGAAAGGTACCGACGCGGATACTGCCGCTACTGCCCAAGTCGAGGCTGTGCAGTTCGGATCGAGCCGTTTCGAGGCGATCGAGAATCCACAGTGCGTGCGGCAAAAGGGCCTCGCCCGCGGCCGTCAGGGTCACCGGTCTCGGTCCACTCCCTCGGTCGACCAGGCGATGCCCGACGACCCGTTCCAACGACGCCAACTGCTGCGATACCGCACTCTGAACATAGCTCAGCTCCTCGGCAGCCCTGCTGATCGACTTCGTACGGGCTACGGCCGCAAAGGCATCCAGCAGGCGAGTGTCGATCGCCCAACGTTCATCAATGTTCAGCATGATCACTAGCATAGACATTCGTTGGACAGATAGATGCTTTGGCGTGATGATGAATACAAGGTTCATCACGAAAGGTGCTCATCATGTTCTTCGTCCTTCTCTTCGGCCTCTTCCTCGCCCTTGATGTCGCCGCTCTCATTTGGGGCGTCGATAGTCGTCCCTCGAACGACTGGCATTCTCGTCGGGACTGATCCAGCACTACCGTGCCGGTGTGGCTCTTCTTCATCTTCACCAGCTCGGCACGCCATCGGGCCCGCCGCTCCTCGCCATCCACGGGATCACCGCCCACGGGCGACGCTTCCGCCGGCTCGCCGAGGAGGCATGGCCCGACCGACACACCGTCGCTGTCGATCTGCGGGGCCACGGACGATCGCTCAGCGACGGGCCGTGGAACATCGGCCAGCATGTTGCCGATCTGGTCGACACGCTCGATTCCCTTGGCCTCGCCACGGTTGATGTGGTTGGACACTCCTACGGAGGCGTGATCGGACTCGCGCTCCTAGCCATGCATCCCCAGCGGGTTGCACGCCTCGTCATGCTCGATCCGGCGTTTGCTCTCGCCCCCGACACCGCCAACCAACGGGCCGCAGAATCCATTGCAGACCCCGGCTACGGTTCGGCGCAAGAGGCCACCATTGGCCGCAACGACGGCCTCGGAGCCGCCATCAACCCCGCCGTCATCGAAGATGTCGCCGAGCACCTGGTTCAGGGCGAGGACGGCCGGTTTCGATTCCGGTTCCATCGACCCGCCGTCGTCGCTGGCTGGGGTGAACTCTGCACGCCGCTGCCCCCCATCGCCCATCCTCGCCCGGCCTTGCTCGTCGTGGCCGAGAAGGCCGGCATCGTAAAACCAGCGGTCGAAGCCGCGCTCGCCGATCGTTTCGGGGAGCAGTTGCAAACCACGCGGATCGACTGCGGTCACATGCTGTACTGGGAATGCTTCGACGAAACGGCTGCAGCCGTGAATGGCTTTCTGACGTGAGCCACGGCGCAGTCGCTGGTAAGCGACCCCGTCCGACGCCGCACTACAGTGCCGACATCTGCGCCATACACGCTAAGGGGAGACACGATGAGTACCTTCGTCTCGATTGCGGCCGCTGACGGGAGCGGTTCGTTCGACGCGTACGTTGCCCGTCCGGCCACCGGGTCCGGTCCCGGGATCGTTCTGATCCAGGAGATCTTCGGTGTGAACGGTTATGTGCGACGCACCGCCGATCGGCTGGCCGAAGAGGGTTATGTCGTCTATGCCCCCGACCTGTTCTGGCGAACCAAGCCAGGCATCGATCTCGGCTACAGCCCGGAGGAATGGCAGCAGGCATTCGGTCTGTTCCAGGGCTTTGATGTCGACAAGGGCATCGACGACATCGGCGCGACGGTCGCAGCTTTGCGGACTGAAAAAGATCAGGTCGGCGGTGTTGGCGCCATTGGGTACTGCCTCGGCGGCAAGCTGGCGATGCTCACCGCGGCCCGCACCGACATCGACTGCGCGGTCAGCTACTACGGCGTCGGACTTGAAGCCAACATCGATGAGGTCGACAGGATCACATGCCCAATCCTCTTCCACTTTGCCGAGCTCGATGAATACGCGCCAGCCGAAGCAAGAGATGCGGTGCAGGCTGCGTTCGCCCACAAGACCAACGCCACCTTCTTCACGTACGCCGGTCAGAACCATGCCTTCTCCCGGCCCGAGGGTGATCATTACGACAAGCCGTCATCGATGATGGCCTACGACCGAACCATTGCGCTGTTCCGCAAGGTGCTCGGACCGATCTACGACCTCTCGACGTTGTGGGATCAGCACTGTTACTTCGAGTTCGCCACCCGAGAGGTCGGCAGCACCATGTCCACCATGGTGGCCGAGCCCTACGTCAATCACATCCCCACCATGACCGGTGGCGTCGGCGCAGAGCAGCTGAGCCGTTTCTATCAGTGGCACTTCGTGAACGCGAACCCACCCGACACCAAGTTGATCCCCATATCGCGCACCATTGGTGCAACCAGCCTGGTGGATGAGATGTTGTTCTGCTTTACCCACACGAGCGAAATCGACTGGATGTTGCCCGGCGTGGCGCCTACCGGCAAGTACGTCGAGATTCCACTCGTCGCCATCGTGAAGTTCCGCGGTGACAAACTGTTCAACGAACACATCTATTGGGATCAGGCGTCAGTGCTGGTGCAGATCGGCGCACTTGACCCGGCCGGGCTACCGGTGGCAGGCATCGAGACGGCCAAAAAACTGGTCGATGAATCGCTGCCCTCCAACACCTTGATGGCAGCGTGGGCATCCAGCGACGGAAAGCCGGTCGGCTGATGGAACTCAACGGAGCCGTCGTCCTCATCACCGGCGCGGGCGGCGGTATTGGCCAGGCCGCCACCAAGGCCTTTCTCGACGCCGGCGTCGCCAAGGTCTACGCCGCGACGCGCGTCGACGGAGCCGAGGTTGGCCTCACTCACGACAGAGTGGTGCCGGTTCATCTCGACGTCACCGATGCCCACTCGATCGCTACTGCGGCCGCTCTGTGCAGCGACGTCACCATCCTGGTCAACAACGCGGGCGTCAATCACAATGCACCGGTCATCGGGGCTTCCGATGACGAGTGGGCCCGCCATGAGATCGAGGTCAACTACCTCGGCAACCTGGCCGTGGCCCGAGCCTTCACGACCACGTTGGCCGACAACGGGGGCGGCGCCATGGTGAACGTACTGTCGATCCTGAGCCGCATCAATCACCCGGCCATGGCCACGTACTGCGCATCGAAGGCCGCTCTGTACTCGGTCACCCAGGCGCTGCGCGCTCAGTTGCGTGGCCAGGGGACGTTCGTCTGCGCATTCATGCCCGGGGCGGTCGACACTCGACTGACCGCGCACCTGCCGATCCCGAAGATGACAACCGAAGAGACGGCGACCGCGTTGATCGATGCATTGACCAACGACATTGAAGATGCCTATCCCGGAGATATGGCCGGTGGTGTGTCAGCCGGACTGGCGCACGATCACAAGGCCGTCGAAGCCCAGTTCGCCGAGTTCATCTAGTGCCAACCGTTGCTCAGGAGTTCCGTGCGCACTTCCCGATCTTCGAAGATCGGGTCTACCTGAACTCCTGCTCGCAGGGTGCCCTTTCCCACGAGGTGCGGGCCGCCTACCTCGAATTCCTCGATGGCTGGGAGCGCGAAGGCGCGCAGTGGGGCGCATGGATTGAACGCAACGAACTTGTACGAAACGCGTGGGCGCAACTTGTCAACGCTCCGCTCGAGTCGGTGGCAGTCACGACGTCGGTTTCGGCCGGTCTGTCGGCCTTCATGTCAAGCCTGGATCTCACCGGTGAACGCAACCGCATCGTGATCACCGATTTCGAATTCCCGACGGCCGGCCAAATCGCGCACGCCCAAGCCACGACGGGTGCCGAGATCATCATCGTGCCGTCACGGAACGGCACGGTGACGCTGGAAGACATCGAGGCTGCGGTCAACGAGCGCACCGCGATCGTCATCATGACGTATGTCTGCTACCGCAACGGCAGCAAGCTCGACCCGAAAGCCGTCGCCGAAATCGCCCATGCGAAAGGCGCGCTGGTCGCCCTTGACGCCTATCAGGCCGTCGGCTCGATGACCGTCAACGTCATCGACCTCGACGTCGATGTGATGGCATGCGGCGCGCTCAAATACCTCCTGGGTTCGGCCGGTCTCGGGTTCCTTTACGTGCGACCCTCGCTTATCGCCGGGCATACTCCGACAGCTACCGGCTGGTTCGCCGACGCCAACATCTTCGCCATGGATCACCGCCGTTACGCGCCGTCTGCGACCGCAAGCCGCTTCGAGTCGGGCACTCCCCCGGTCCCCAACCTGTTCGCTGGTCTGGCCGGCCTCAAACTCGTGCTGGCGGCTGGCACAGACGCCATCGAAGCGCACGTGCAGAACCTGATCGACCGGTTCCGATCCGGGCTTGACGAACTCGGCGCCACCATTGTCACCCCCGCCGATCGACGCCAACGCGGCGCCATGCTGGCCGTTGCCTCCACCGACGAAAACGCACTGGTGGCCGCCCTCGACACGATGAACATCGGCGTGTCATGCCGCGACGGCAATCTGCGCATTTCACCGCACTTTTACAATTCCGACGAGGACGTCGACACCTGCCTCGTTGCGCTCCACCAGCATCGTTCCCTCTTGCGCTAACCGTTCGACGTAGAGGCGAGATAGGCCGGTCCGTGCCTGTGGTACCGTGGAAATCGACCCGTTTTTGCGGTTCTACTGCGAAAATATTCCGCATCGGCCCGGTTCGGCCGAACCGAAAACGACGACCACCATCGTCTATCTCAAAGGGGAGATCATGACCAAGGGAAGAATTGCAGCGACGCTGCTCGCAATCACGCTTGCGGCAACCGCATGCGGTAGCAGCAAGAAGACAGTGACCGCTGGTGCCACCACTGCGGCTCCAGCCGCATCCGCCACAACGGCAGCTCCCGCTGCCACGACCGCAGCACCTGCAGCGACCACCGCCGCCAAGGCTGCGCCTTGCTCGGCCAAGATCGGCTTCATGGGCCCGTTCACCGGCGACGCCGCCTCGATCGGTCAGGAGCAGCTCAACTGGGGCAAGCTCGGCTTGGCCGACTACAACAAGGCCAACGGCACGGACTTCGCGTTTGTCGAGACCGATACCAAGCTCGACCCGGCCGAAGCCACCACCGGTGCGCAAAAGCTCGTCTCCGACAACTCAGTCGTCGCCATTCTCGGGCCTGCCGGTTCGCAGGAAGTGGAAGCCGTCGGGCCCGCCATGACCGCGGCCAACCTCGCCTACGTCTCACCCTCGGCAACCCGCACCAGCCTTACGGCTGGGAAGCTTCCGTCGTTCGCCCGCGTGGTTCCCAACGATGATGCACAGGGGCCAACGGTGGCAAAGTTCATCGCCGAGAAGATTGCGGCCAAGAAGGTGCTCATCATCGATGATCAGACGTCATACTCCACCGGCCTGGCCGACTCCGCCACCGCGGCGTTCAAAACTCTGAATGTCACCGTTGCCCGTGAGTCCATCGCCCAGAAGTCCACCGACTTCTCGTCGTTGGTCTCCAAAGTCACCGACGACACCGGCGCTGTGTTCCTGCCCTGGCAGCTTGCAGCCAACGCACAGCAGCTGGGCACCCAGCTCAAGGAGCAGGGCAAGAAGGCTGTCGTTGTCGGCAGCGACGGCGTCTATTCGCCGAAGGACTTCTCGCTCGAAGGCGCGTATGTTACGTCGTTCGCTCCCGACGTGCGCGGTGTCGCCAGCGCGGCCGCTGTTGTCGCTGCGTATCAGAAGGCCTACGACGACAAGTTCGGCACCTTCGGTCCTCCCGTCTACGTAGCTGCTCAGCTTCTGGCTACCGCGGTGAAGACCACCTGCAAGGACGGTAAGCCCGGCGCCCGTGCCGACGTCACCGCCGCCATGAAGAAGGTCAAGCTCGACAACACCATCCTCGGTGGCCCGGTGGCCCTCGATGATAAGGGTGACGTGGTCGGTGCCAAGTTCTACCTGTCGCAGGTCAAGGGCGGAAAGTACACGCTCGTCGCCTAAGTCAGGCCACGAACAACCGACACGCTGTGAACACGCTGAACCGCTGATGGCCCAATTCGTCCAACTGGTCGTCAACGGTCTGACACTGGGGAGTCTCTATGCGCTCATTGCGCTGGGGTACTCCCTGGTGTACGGCGTACTCAAGCTGTTGAACTTCGCCCACGGCGAGGTCTACATGATTGGTTCCTTCATCGGATACGGCGTGTTGCAGGTGCTCGGCGGCTCGGCCAGCCCGTCGGTCCCGGTTGGGATTCTGCTGCCCCTGCTCATGCTGGTGGCGGCGCTCGGCGCCGGACTGGTCGGCGTTGCCATCGAACGATTCGCCTATCGCCCGCTGCGCCAATCACCCCGCATCGCGCCGCTCGTCTCTGCCCTGGGTACCTCATTCTTCTTGCAGGCCACCATGCTGTTGGTGGTCGGGGCGCGCATCGTGCGATACGAGAGCGAGAAGCTCATCGACGTCAGCAGCGGCATTCACGCGGGTGTCCTCAACATCAGCGTCATGCGAATGATGGTGATCGGCGTCAGTGCCGTCGTGATGATCGGGCTCAACATTTTCATGAAACGCAGCAAGCTCGGCAAGGCCATGCGCGCAACGTCGTATGACCCTGAAGCGGCGCAGATGATGGGCATGGACGTCAACCGCGTGGTGATGGTGACGTTCTTTCTCGGTTCCGCTCTCGCTGGTGTGGCCGGGGTGATGAGTGGCTTGGTCTACAACCGTGTGTTCCACACGATGGGCTTCGTGGCCGGCCTCAAGGGGTTTACCGCATCGGTCGTTGGCGGAATCGGATCAATCCAGGGGGCCATGGCGGGGGGCTTGATCATCGGGTTCGCCGAGAGCTTCGCCCAGGGCTACGTCTCCACCACGTTCTATGACGTGGTGGTGTTCGTCGTGCTCATCGGCTTCCTGCTGACCCGGCCACGTGGTCTGTTCGGCGTTCCGGAATTGAAGAAGGTCTGATGGCCGACGAAGACGCCCCCGACACCGGCACCCGCTCTATTGGGAAGGACCAGTGGGTAGAGCAGGCGGCCGAGCGCATCGACAACCGACCCGTCGCCAAACTCCGTCGGCGACTCGTGCAGACCCCGGTGCAGTGGCGCGTGCTCGGCATCGGGGCACTGGCGCTGCTCTTTGCCCTTGTATCACCGACCGACTACACCACTCGTGTTGCCTTTACCGTTGCGCTCTACACATTGCTCGCCACCGGTTTGAATGTCGTGGTCGGATGGTCCGGTCTGCTTGATCTCGGATACGTCGCCTTTTTCGGCTTCGGCGCCTACGCCTATGCGCTGCTGTCATCCGAGAAGTTCGGCCTGCATTGGCCCACGCTCGTGTCGGTGCCGGTCGTAGTGCTCGGCACCGCATTGCTCGGCTTTCTGCTCGGGTTACCGTCTCGTCGCTTGAGTGGTGATTACCTCGCCATCGTTACCCTGTTCTTCGGACAGATTTTCGTGAGCATCGTGAACAACGGTGACCGCCTGCAGCTCAGCTTGAACGGTCACAACGTGCCAAACAAACCCTTCAACCTCACGGGGGGCCCGAATGGCGTGACGGGAATCGACCCACTCTCATTGTTCGGCAACAAGGTGCACACCATCACCGGCTACTACGTGGTCACCGTCATCGTGGCCGTGGTCGTGATGTTGTTGCTTTACCGACTGCGCAACGCGCGATCAGGTCTCGCCCTTCGGGCCATGAGGGAAGACTCCCTGGCGGCCGAGATTCTGTCGATACCCGTACCCCGCTTGCGGCTCCTGGCTTTCGCCATCGGTGCAGGCATTGCCGCGCTGGCCGGCACCCTGTTCGCATCGGTGCAGCTCTCGGTGTTCGGCAGCAACTTCGATCTCCCCTTTCTCGTCCTGATGTACGCAGCAGCCATTCTCGGTGGGCTCGGCAACATCGGCGGAGGCTTTGTCGGTGCCCTCATCGTGGCCGTGCTGCCCGAGATGCTTCGCACACCATCCACCGGACGGGCCCTTGTCTACGGCGCGCTGGTCGTGTTCGTGGCGCTACGGCTTCGGCCGTGGGGACGCCTCGCCCAGTACCTCATTGCGCTCATCGCAACTGGGGTGCTGGTCCGCCTCGGTCTCGCCGCGTTCGGCACCTCGATTCGACCAAGAGCGACCGGACTCGCAGGCCTGACGGGCGCGCTCGTACCCCATCTCACCAAGAGCGTGTCGTTCGGCAACGTGGCTTTCCTCACCCTCATCGCCGGCGGACTGGGCCTCACCCTGCTCCGACCGAAATGGCGGCCGGTCGCGGCTGGTGTCGTGAGTTTCATCGGCATGCTGGCGTGGGAGAATCGGCTGGCCGAACAGGGTTCCATCACCCGTCAGTTGCTGGTTGGGGCTGCGCTCGTTGCGATCATGGCCAGTCGCCCGCAGGGTTTCTTCGGTATCAAGCGAGTCGAGGTTCTGTAATGGGGTTGCTCGATCTCGCCGAGGTGTCGCTGGGCTTTGGCGGCTTGAAGGTGATGCAGGCGCTCGACCTCACCGTCAACGAGGGTGAGATCGTGGCCGTCATCGGACCGAACGGGGCAGGCAAGACCACGCTCTTCAATCTCATCACCGGCGTATACAAACCCGACGAAGGCGACATCTGTTTCGACGGCACGAGCATCGCTGGCATCGACCCCAACCGCAGAAACGATCTCGGCATCGCCCGCACCTTTCAGAACCTTCGCCTGTTCCTCAACATGACGGTGAAAGAGAACGTGTTGGCCACCATGTATGGCCGCAACACGTCAGGCATCGTCGCCGGTGCACTCGGGCTGCCCAAGGCACGCCGGGAAGAAAAGGCCATGCATGCCCACGCCGAGGCACTGCTCGCCTTCTTCGGCACCCGACTGCAAGGTTATCGCTGGGACCAACCCGCGTACTCGCTGTCATACGCCAACCGTCGCCGACTCGAAATCGCTCGCGCCCTGGCGACCCGACCCCGGCTCCTGCTACTCGATGAACCAGCCGCGGGTATGAACCCCACCGAGACCCATGAGATAACCGAGCTGATCGGGCGGCTACGCACCGAACTCGGGCTCACTGTCCTCATCATCGAACATGACATGCACGTCGTGGAAGGCGTGAGCGACCGAGTGGTGGCACTCGATTACGGCACCAAGATCGCCGAAGGCAGCTTTGATCATGTCGCCACCGATCCTGGCGTGATCGAGGCGTATCTCGGTAAGGGATCGGCCACCAAGTGACGCCCGAACCCATCCTTCGACTCGCCGGTATCAACACCTATTACGGCCCCATCCACATCCTGCAAGATGTCAACCTCGAGGTCGGCGCCGGCGAATTGGTGTGTCTGCTGGGCGGCAACGCGTGCGGGAAATCCACCACACTGAAGACCATCATCGGCCTTGTCTCGCCCACAACCGGTTCGGTGACCTTTGACGGCACCGACGTCACCAAGCACGGCACACCCAAACGAATCGCAGCGGGCATGGCTGTCGTTCCCGAGAACCGCCGGGTCTTTGCGCCGATGACGGTAGTCGAGAACCTGCAGATGGGCGCTTACATTCGCAACGACGATCTCACCGACGACTTCGCTCGTGTCTATGACCTTTTCCCGTTGTTGTTCCAACGTCGTGAACAGCTGGCCGGCACGCTGTCGGGTGGAGAGCAGCAGATGCTGGCGATGGGCCGAGCGCTCATGAGTCGCCCGAAGCTGATCCTGATGGACGAACCGTCGATGGGTCTCGCTCCGGTGCTGGTCGAGCGCAGCTTCGAGATCATTCAGCAGGTCAACCAAGCTGGTGTCGCCATGCTGGTGGTCGAGCAGAACGCCAATCAGGCGCTGTCGATCGCCTCACGCGGCTATGTGCTTCAAACCGGCCGCGTCGTACTGTCGGGCGCAGCCGCCGATCTGGCCAACGACGAAGAACTCCGCCGCGCCTACCTCGGCCGCTGAGCCGTCTCAGTCCGGGGTGCTGCCGTTGAGGATGATGGCGAGACGGGCCGGGTCGATGTTGCCACCCGACACGATGCACACGATGCGACCGGTGCCGGCACCCCCGGTGAGGGCAGAGGCCAGAGCGAGCGCGCCGGCGCCTTCGGCAACGACCCGGGCGCGAGATGATAAGAGACGCACCGCCGCAGCCGTGTCATCGAGCGACGGTGCAAAGGTGCCATCAACGAGGTGGCGACCGATCTCCCACATGGCGGGCAACAGCGACTTGCTGCCCGAACCGTCCACAAACGAGGGCGCGTAGTCGACCGGGGTTGGCACGCCCACCGCGAAGGAGGCGTGCATCGGTGCGCCCGAGGCCGGCTCGCATGAGTAAATCCGGGTGTGCGGGCTGCGGGCGCGAAAGGCGCTGGCGATCCCGCAGGTGAGTCCACCGCCGCCCCACGGCACGATCACGGCGTCGATGTCGTCGAGATCTTCCATCAACTCGAGGCCGATGGTGCCGTTGCCGGCCATCACCGCATCGTCCTGCACGGGGTGCACGAAGTAGCCGTCGACACCCGGGTAGGAGCCCTCGACCATCGCCCGCCACCAGCGGTCGAGGTCAACCTTGATGACCGTGCCGCCCAATCGTTCGATGGCATCGAGCTTGGCCTGCGGGGCGTGTCCGGGAACGACGATGGTGGCAGGGATGCCCAACTCGCGCGCCATCCAAGCCACGCCTTGCGCCATGTTGCCGGCACTGGTCGTGAACACGCCTCGGTCAAGCGCACCTGCCGGCGCGCTGCGCATCGCGTTGGCCGCGCCGCGGATCTTGAACGCACCGATCGGCTGCAGACATTCGAGCTTCAACCAGATCTCGGCGGGCGACTCGGGCGCGTGCAGTCGTACGAGCGGTGTCCGGATCGCAACATCCTTGATCCGCTCGCGGGCTGCCTCAATCTCTTCGATCGCGATCACCACGCCACCTCCGTTCCGATGCCACGCTCCTTCGCTCGGCGCACGCAAAGCTCGGCGGCAGCAAGATCTTCTACCGCTATGCCGAGCGACTTGAACAGCGTGATCTCATCGGGCGAGGTCCGTCCAGGATGTGCGCCAGTCAATAGGTCGCCGATCTCGGCCCGAATGTGATCCGGGCCGATACCCGCTTCACGCGCCGCGTCGAGGTAGTCGCCCGATTCGTTGATGGTGGACTCACGTCTGTCGACGAACAGCGAGGCAGCGGCGATTGCGGCGCCGTCAAACTCGCGAGCGTGAGCCACCGAGGAGCCCACCGCGTTGTAGTGCGTGCCCGGCCGCATCATGTCTTTGGTGATGATGGGGTCCTTGGAGGATGTCGTCGTGCACACGACGTCGGCACCGTCGAGCGCCTCCTCCAGCGTGCCCGCAACGCTGCAGCCCGTCGCGGCGGCGAGCAATTCGGCATGCTCTCGCGTGCGACTCCAGATAACGATGTCAGCCCCCTCGATCGCAGCTTGCATGGCGGCAACGTGCGAGCGCCCCTGCACCCCCGACCCGATGACGGCGACTCGACGGGCGTCGGGTCTGGCCAGCAGCCGCGTCGCAACCGCCGACACGGCGGCCGTTCGAATCTCGGTGATGGCGCTGGCATTCAACATCGCCCGCAACTCGCCGGTGACGCCGTCATGCAGCAGCACACCACCCTGATGCGAGTCGAGGCCACGCTCGTGATTGGCGGGCGCGATGACCACTTCCTTCAATGAGAACACGGGGTCGGCGCCGGCCCGATAGGCGGGCATGAAACCCATGAACGTATTGGCGGGCGGGCGAACCACGAAGCGCAACGGGTTGAACAGTTCACCGCGCGTCAGATCGGCCAACACACTCTCCATAGCTCCCATGCACGACGGCATGTCGAGCACCTCGCGTACATCGCGATCGGACAGGATCAGTATGGTCATGAGAACAACTCCGATAGATGCGCAAGGATGTCGGGCGAGAGCGTCAGCTGTAGGGCTTCGAGGGTGGGGGTCATCTGCTCGACCCGGTTCGGGCCAATCACGACGGCGGTGATGCCGGGCTGCGCGAGTAGCCACGCGAGCGACATGGCCGCCATTGATGTTCGGTGTTCTTTGGCCAGTCGCTCCAACGCTTCCAGCGCGTCGAACACGCCGTCGGCCAGGTAGGGCGCGTATGGCTCGGGGCGCAAGGTCATGCGCGAGCCAACTGGCGCAGTGGCACCACGTCGATATTTTCCCGTGAGCCAGCCTCCCGCCAATGGACTGAACGGCGAGTATCCCAGTTGCTGTTCTGCGCACAGAGGAACCACGTCGTGAGCGTCTTTGCGTTCGAGTAATGAGAACGAATTCTGCACCCACGAATAGCGCACCACACCACATTGTGTTGAGGCGTCCAACGACCGTTGCAACTGATCGGCCGAGAAGTTCGACGCGCCGACAGCAGCGACCTTCCCCGCCCGAACGAGTTCTTCAAAACCGGCCATGGTCTGCTCGATAGGAACCGCCGAGTCAAACTCGTGGGCCAGGTACAGGGCCACTCGATCAACGCCGAGGCGGCCAAGGCTAGTGTCGATCTGGCGCACCATACGGTCTCTCGACAGCCCGCTGTCAGCCCCCTGCGCCATGGGGTTGTAGGTCTTGGTTGTCAACGTGATGCGATCACGAACCGAGGCATCTTTGTGCGCCAACCACTCACCGATGAATGTTTCGCTGTTGCCACCGCCGTAGGCATCGGCCGTATCAAAGGTGGTGATACCGGCCTCCCACGCCGCGTCCATAAGCGCGAACGCATCGTCCTTTGACGTGCCCCGGCCGAAGAACGCGGGCGCCGAACCTATGCCACCGAAGTTGCCGCAGCCGAGAATCAGCCGGGATACCTCAACGCCCGTGGTTCCCACCAGCCGATGCTCCATCTGGTTCATACTACGGACCGTACGGTCAACAGGTTGCCGCTGCTGGACCATCGCTAACCTTGGTGCCAATGACGCAAACCGCACCCACCGAATTGCCCACCGTTCGGGCGGCTGAAGTCATGATTGCCTGCCACGACATCGCCGCCGCGCTTGAGTTCTATGTCGAGCGCCTCGGCTTTCGGGTTGCCTCTATCTTCCCCGCTGATGCTCCGACGGTTGCCGTGTTGCGTGGCTATGGGCTGCGTCTTCGTCTCGATCCTGCTGCGACATCGCATGGTTCGTTGCGCCTTCAGTGTGACGACCCTGACGTGCTCGGACCTGACCGGCGCCTCGTAGCGCCGGATGGCACCATCATCGAGATCGTCCCCGCGACCCCGCCCATGGTGCTGCCGCCGGTGCAGCAGTCGTTCGTGCTGGAACGAGCCTCCGACGAAGCAAGCTGGTCCGTCGGCCGCGCTGGTATGCGCTACCGCGATCTGATCCCCGGACGCCAGGGAGGTCGCTTCATTGCATCGCATATCCACATCCCCCATGCCGGCCCGGTGCCCGACTACGTGCACTTCCATGACGTTCGCTTCCAGATGATCTTTTGCCATCGCGGTTGGACGCGGCTGGTCTATGAGGATCAGGGCGAGCCGTTCATCCTCAACGCCGGTGACTGCGTGCTGCAGCCGCCTCACATCCGCCATCGCGTGCTGGAGGCATCGGCCAACCTTGAGGTCATCGAACTTGGCTGCCCGGCGCTGCACGAGACCCATGCCGACCCCGACATGTCACTGCCCACAGCGACACTCAACCAAGGCCGCCTGTTCGGCGGGCAACGCTTCGTGCGGCATCAGGCGCAGAACACATCGTGGGAGCCCTACTCGCACGGGTTCGAGCGACGTCGCTTCGGGCTTCGCGAAGCAACATCGGGGTTGGCTGAAGCCAGTGTGCTTCGGCCGTCGGAAGCTTCGCCCGGCCCGCTGTCGCACGACGGCGAGTTCTTTTTCCACTTCGTACTCCAAGGTGCTGTCAGGTTGGAACGAGGTGGCCATGCGCCCAATGATCTGCACGCCGGAGATAGCTACGTCATGCCGGCCGGGAGCACGTTCGAGCTCGGCCGTCGTTCCCCCGATCTCGAAATACTTGAAGTCACGTTGCCCGGGTGAGCGCGCTCCACGAACGGCGGGCCGAGGCCGAGCAGCTAGACATCAGCGACCCTGCCCCCGCGCGCGGCCGTTTCGAGTTCCCACCCGCACCACCGGGTAGTGAATATGAGAACGCCGCCTACTTCGCGGGCAACTCCCTCGGTCTCCTGCCCGACACCGCTCGAACAGCGATCGCGGAGGTGCTCACCAGTTGGTCAACCAGGGCGGTGAGCGGGCACTTCACCGGCCCGGAACCGTGGTCGAAACAGGCCGAGCGACTCGCCGCGCCGATGGCAGAACTGGTCGGCGCCTTCCCCGACGAGGTGATCGTGATGAACACCCTCACGATCAACCTGCACCTCATCCTGAGTGCCCTGTTTCGACCCGATGGTGACCGGCGAATGATCGCTATTGAGTCCGGCGCATTTCCGTCAGACGACTATGCCGTTGCGTCTCAGTTGCACTGGCACGGGCTGGACCGCTCAACGCTGGTACGGCTGGAACCAACCGACGACTCCGGCCTGTTCAAGACCGAATCGCTCATCGAGCAGATCCGCCAGATCGGACCGACCCTGGCGGCCGTCGTGCTCGGCGTCGTCAACTTCCGCACCGGGCAATTGCTCGATGTCGAGGCCATCACCAAAGCCGTCCATGACGTCGGCGCGCTGGCCATCTGGGACCTGGCCCACGCCGCCGGTAACGTGCGCAACCGTCTGCACGAGTGGGATGTGGATGCCGCGGTCTGGTGCAATTACAAATATCTGAACGGCGGTCCGGGCGCGCTCGGCTCGGCCTTCATCCATCGTCGCTTCAACGGCTACGGCGACTTGCCGCGGCTGAACGGCTGGTGGGGTAACGCTCCGCAAACCCGCTTCGCGATGCGGCGCGACATCGACCTCGATCAGGGTGCCGCTGGATGGCAGGTCTCCACCCCACCCACCCTCGCGATGGTGCCCGTGCGGGCCGCAGTGGAGATGATCCACGACGTAGGTTTCGACCTGTTGATCGCCCGCTCGCAGCGGCTGACGGCCTTCCTCGAATCGCTCTTCGATGAGGTGTGCTTCACCCGGCAGATGACGCAACTGACGCCGAGGTCGCCGAGCGAACGGGGCGCTCAGTTGTCGATGATCATCGATGATGCGCCGGCCATCACCGACGCCCTGGTGGCGCTCGGCGTCGTACCCGACGAGCGCCCACCGAACATCGTGCGCTTCGCCCCGATCCCGCTGTACACGTCGTACCTCGACTGCTGGAGAGCCGCCGACGCGCTCATGCAGGTACTGCCGCCCCGGCCAAGCTAAGAGAGGCTAGAAGTGCGTCTGGCAATGGGGAGCAACGCTGCTCGGGAAGAACAGATCGGCCCGACGAAGGACATCGTCATTGCGAGCCGTCATGCGTCGACCAGCAACGAGCGACGACGGTTGCACGCCGCCGTAGAGCAGCGCGCTGAGCCAACCGTGCGAGGTCACGAGGTCGGGCTTCGTACGCACTGGCTTGCACACGGCGCCGTCCGGTCCGCCCTCGATCTGCCAGCGTTTGCCGTCAGCTTCCACCACCAGCAGATCCTCCGTGCGGTAGGTGCGGGTACCGAAGCACGTAGGGATGTCTCGGGCATTCAGCCAAATGCCGTCGTTCAGCTCGGTCGTGCGCACCACACGCGGGTTGTCCAACAGGTAGGGCAACGGGTCGTCGATCGGCAATTGCCGGGAGGCGATGGAACCGACCAGATCGACACGCAGCAACGTCTGCCACAGCGCGATGTGAGCCTCGGGCGTCACTGCCGCGAGCTGCGTCACCCGCATTGCATGAGCCGGGTGCCCGTCGTTCCAGTTCATGGTCACGCGATAGGCCGCGAATCCGTCACGGTGGGCGAGGTAGAGCGCAGCGCTCATGCCTTCGGCCGGTTTGCTTTCCAAGTCGATGAAGAACTGACGCTCGGCGAGGTCGACCTGTAACTCCCCAACCCGGGTGCGGCGATACCGCTGCCAGATCTTGGTGAGGGTCGCCGCTGCCTCGTCGTCCTCGAGGTAACGAACGCCGGTGGATGCCAATTCGTACTCTCGGCGCAGGCGCGCTTGGCGCGCGTCGATCGAGATGACTCGGGTTGTTGACGCGACGCCATAGCCGAGCTTTTCGTAGATCCCACCCTCAGATGCAGTCAGCGCCGACAACGGTTCGCCCCGCTCGTCGAGGTCGGTGTGTACGGCTTCGATCACCCGGCGGGCAAGACCCTGTCGGCGGTGCGTGGCCGCCGTTGACACCCATGTAACCCCACCCATCGGAACCGTTGAGCCGCCCGGCAACGTCACTTCCTTCGCGTACGAGCCGGCCACCGAAACAATGCGCCCGGCGTCGACCGCGATGCGAAACCGGGTCATGTCATGCCAAGGTCTCTGCTTCTCAACCTCTTCGTCGGTGTAGGCAAAACCAAACGCCCGTCCATCGACACGGCAGAGCGGCCGAAACTCATCGTCGGTGGGTTGACGAATCTCGATTGTCATGGCCCGCAGTCTGACATCGGCGCCCGTGCTCGTGACGACCGAAACTCTTTAGAGTGTCGTTTCGTCCGATACGTTCGCGAAGAAGCCGCCGACGATGTCCAACAGCTGGTCCAGGCTGTCGGCACCGAAAAGGGTCGGCTGGTATGAGCTGATGTCGTACACGGTGCGACCCATCTGCAGCGGGTCCAGCGGGTGAATGTTTGCGTGGGACCCAAACCACGACAGCTCACCGACGGACGAAAGGAGCCCCGCCCCGTACGCCTTCCACTCGCCGTGCTGGCGTACCACGCCGAACTCGCCCGAGAACCAGAACACGTCTGAGATGAACTGGCGGGTCTCGGCCCGCTCCACCCGCGTCATGGCCTGACCGGCAAGGCAGTGCAGTTCGGCGAGCTGCGGCACCGCCAAGCAGGTGGCGTGGCCGATCACCTCGTGAATGACATCGGGCTCGGGCGTGTAGTGAGGCCAGTCGGGATGGCGGACGAACTGGGTGGACAAAAACCGACGGCGAGTCAGCGCGCCGAAGAACTCCTCTTTCGACACCAACCCGGGCACGGCCTCGTAGCGGAACCCGGTCATTGGTTCGAGGCGGTCCGAAAGAGCGTCGAGCTGCGCGACCCGATCAGCGGCAAGTGACAAGCGAGCGCGGGCATCGAGGATCTCGACGCAAGCGTGATCCTCCAATGCTGACTCCAACGCCATCTGGACTGTCGCCCACACCTCGTTTTCGGAGGGGAGATAGTCAATCGTGGCCGGTTGGATCCCAGGTCCCGCTGCCAGCGCTGCAATGGTGTCTCGCCGAGCGCGATACGCAGCATCGCTGAGCCAGGGGTGTTCGAGTGGCATCAGTTGGCGCATACGATCATCGTCGCCACGTCTGCATTGATCGTCAACCACGAGCGACATATTCCGGATGATCGTCTGCACTATCGTCGCGATATGATCGTTTCATCCATCGGTTCTCTTGACGAGATTGACCACCAAATCCTCGCCGAACTCCAGCGAGACGGGCGCATGTCGATACCAGCGTTGGCCGAAAGAGTGGGCATCGCCCGGGCGACCGCCTATGCCCGATTCGATCGCCTGCAGCAGAGCGGCGTCATCAACAAGTTCATCGCGGTAATCGAACCGGAAGCGATGGGGCTCGGCGTGTGCGCACTGCTCATGGTGTCGGCCCGCCAGGGCGCCTGGCACGAGGTGAGCGCTCGACTAAGGGCACTGCCGGGAGTGGAATGGGTAGGGCTCTGCACCGGCGCGTTCGACTACGTGCTACGGGTTCGGGTGACCGACCTGAAGGCACTCCGCACCCTGGTTCTCGATCAGATCCAAGCCATGCCCGAGGTGCGCAACAGCCAAACCATCCTGGTGCTCGACGAGGTTTAGCTAGCTCGTTCCCACGGCCGACACGCTTCACAGTGCGTAGCGCTACGCTGACATCGGGTCTCATTGAGTCGCCGGCCGATGTCGCTGCACTCAACCTCACGATGCTTGGAGCGTTCAAGGATGGACAACTCGCTGGCATTCTTGGCTATCAACGAACGGCCGATGTGGTCCATGTCGATCGGGTTGCGGTCAGCACGACGCACTTTCGCAGGGGCATTGGGCGCAGCTTGCTCGAAGCGTTGCACGAGCGAGAGTCCACCGCTATCTGTTTCGAGGTTTCAACCGGATCAGCGAACCCAGCGGCCATCGCGCTCTATACCGCAGCCGGATACCGACCCGTTCAAGAAGAGACGCTGGCCGGCATCAACATCGTCCACTTCGAACGCCCCTGACGACTACGAAGCGACGGCAGCGCGAGCTGCTCTCTCCTTCGGCCCTGATGTGCACCCTCCAACTTCACCCCATTCGCCCTTTAACTCAGCAAGTAGCGGTCCGAAACAGGGCCCGATTGGGCAGGTTGGAGGGCAACTGATGGATAGTTGGCAGGTTTGACGGTGGCGGGTGGATCTGCCGGGCGTCAGCCTGCTCGACGAGGTGTAACTACAGCTCGCCGGCGGCCACCAGCTCGATGGCGCGTCGTACTGTGCGGTTGAACGCGTCGGCGCCCATGCGCAGATGGTCGTGCGGTGTGTCCTCTTCCTTGGTGTGGGAGAGACCGTTCGTTGACGACGTAAAGATCATCGCGGTCGGCACCCGCCGGGCCATTTCCGACGCATCATGCAAGGCACCCGACGGCAGTTCGAAGTCGTGACCTTCGATGTCACGAACAGCGTCACGAGCCGCCGACATGAGTCGCTCATCGAAGGGCATCGGCGGAATGCGGAAGATGTGTTCCCACTCGACCGTGCAGCCCTCACGCTCGGCGGCCCGATCCGCAGCCTCGTGTGCAGCGCGGTACATAGCGGCAAGTGAGTTGGCATCGATGTGGCGCATGTCCATCGCGATGCGGGTCTCCCCCGCGACCGCAGTGACGACGCCGGGCCAGCACTGAGCCACGCCAACGGTTGCCACGCCGTTGTGCTGCTCGGCGATCTCGGCCAGCTCGAGGGCGAAACGACTCGCAGCCCGGAACGAATCCTTGCGCATCGACATAGGCATGGTGCCCGAGTGGGCAGCTTGACCGCGAAAGAGGAGCCGGTCGCGTTCGATGCCGTTGGTGCCGACTACCGATGCGATACCGAGGCCCTGGTGTTCCAGCACCGGTCCCTGTTCGATATGGACCTCCACGTAGGCCTTCACCTCGGCCATGCGGGTTTGGCAGCCGTCAAGGTTGTCGATGTTGACACCGTGCGCAGCAAGCACGTCTGGCAGCATGTTTCCTTCTCTGTCGGAGAGGCCGCGAAGTACGTCGATGTCGAGGGTGCCCATCGATGCCGCCGAGCCGAACAGGCTTCGTGAGAATCGGGCGCCCTCCTCGTCGGCCCAGTCGACGACAGCGACGGTGCACGCTGGCGTGCCTTCGTCGGCGAGGGAACGCAACAGTTCAATGCCCGACATCACGCCGAACGCACCGTCGAGCCAGCCACCCTTTGGCACCGAATCAAGGTGCGAACCCACCACTACCGTCTCGGGTATTGCGCCTCGCAGGTAGGCCCACAGGTTTCCGGCTTCATCCTGCTCAATCTCCACCGGAAGTGTGGCCAGCGCTTCACGGAAGTACGACCGTGCCTCCAACCATTCAGGCGTCCAGGCGAGACGGCGTGACCCCTCAGGCCCACCGGTACGCGAGGCCAGTTCCTGCAGGAGATGAACGACGTTCTGGGACCGGTAGGTACTCATCGCCGCAACGATAACGGCCCTCGCCGCATGCCGGCAGGGTCGTGACCACGTCTCTCACCACACTGCTCACGTCTTCTGATTCCTAACGCCCATCCCACAATCGCCTCAGCTTCCCATACGATGAACCGATGAGCTCACCTGCTGCCGCATGGCACCCAGACCCCATGGGTCGACATCACCTGCGCTACTGGGACGGCCAAGCCTGGACCGAGCACGTCTCCACCAACGGTGTGCAAACCGTTGACCCTCTGCAGCCAACGGCCCCCGGCCAGGTCCAAGCGACGGCAACTGGAGCCGACGGCATTACCAGAATCGAACAGCTGACCAGCTTCGACAACGCGCACGATCCGTCGAAGATCCAACAGCAGGTGCACGGCGACAACGGCTACCGGAGTGCCGGTGTGGGCGACGTTGCCTTCGAGGGTGACGGCACCATCTTTAACGAGCCGATTCTGGTGGTGAACCAGAAGGCGAAAGTGTTCGAGGTGACCAACCAGTACAGCGTGTTCGATCGCCAGGGTCGACAGATCGCGGCGGTCAACGAGGTGGGTCAAAGCGGCGCCAAGAAGGCCATGAGACTGCTCACGAATCTCGATCAGTTCATGACCCACAAACTCGAAGTGGTAAATGGCGCCGGAGAGGTACAACTACGCATCACGCGGCCGGCCAAGGTGATGAAGAGCACGGTCATCGTGAGCAACGCGCAGGAACAGGAGATCGGCCGTATCGTGCAGGACAACGTGTTTGGCAAGATCCACTTCACCCTCCAGGCTGGCGGCCACACCTACGGGGCCATCAAGGCCGAGAACTGGCGGGCGTGGAACTTTCGCATCGAGGACCACGCCGGTACCGAGGTGGCGCGCATCACCAAAACGTTCGAAGGTTTCGCCAAGGCCATGTTCACCACGGCCGACAACTACGTGGTGCAGATCCACACGCAGTTGCCGCAGCCCCTCAACGCGCTCGTCGTTGCGGCCGCCCTCTGCGTTGATACTGCACTGAAGCAGGACTCCAACTAGCGTTTCCCCATGACGCTTTCACCGCTCGGTATCGACGTCCCTGGCCGTCTTGCCGCTATCGATCAGACCAAGCTGTGTACCGACCGACTGGCCAGAGTCCGTGAACAGCTCGTGCGGCACGACTACGGAGCCGCCGTGCTCAGCGACCCCATGAACATCCGGTACGCGACCGGGTCACGCAATATGGCTGTATGGACATTGCACGGCCCTGGTCGCTACGTCTTCGTCCCCGTCGACGGCCCCGTGGTGATGTTCGAGTTCGCCTCCTCGCAGCACAATCTTGCTGGTCTCACCACCATCGATGAAGTACGTAACAGCACATCGTGGTTCTATTTCATGGCCGGTCCGCGCACGCAGGAGAAAGCCGGCGTGTGGGCACGTGAGATCATCGATCTCATGCGCCAGTACGGAGGCGTCGACCAGCGCTTAGCCGTCGATCGGTGCGAGCCGTGGGGAGCCGCCCATCTGATCAACGCGGGCATCTCGCTTCACGATGCGCAAGAGCCCCTCGAGTTGGCCCGCGTCATCAAGACACCCGAGGAGTTGGCCTGCCTTCAGCTCTCAATGGATGTGTGCGACCTTGCCGTTGCACGCATGCGTTCGAAACTGGAGCCCGGCGTCACCGAGAATCAGTTGTGGTCCGAACTGCACGCCACCAACATCGCCCACGACGGTGAGTGGATAGAGTCCCGCCTTCTCACCTCCGGTCCCCGCACGAACCCCTGGTTTCAGGAGAGCGGCAATCGCACCATCCAGGCCGGCGAACTGGTGGCGTTCGACACCGACATGGTCGGCCCTGTCGGCTACCTGGCCGACATCTCTCGTACCTGGGTGTGCCCGGGCAAGGCAGCCACCGCCGCGCAACGCACCCAGTTCGAGATCGCGCAAGAACAGGTACTCACCAACATTGAACTGCTGCGCCCAGGTCTTGGGTTCCGCGAGTTCGGTGAGAAGTGCTGGACCGTGCCCGACCGCTTCGTTCCGAACCGCTACATGATGATGCTGCACGGTGCCGGCCTGGTTGACGAGTACCCCACCGTTGCCTACGCGGTGGACTTCGAGGACTGGGGCTACGACGGCACGTTCGAAGAAAACATGGTCGTGTGCGTCGAGAGTTACATCGGTGAGGTCGGCGGCCCGCACGGCGTGAAGTTGGAGCAGCAGGTGGTGATCACGGCCAACGGCGCGGTACCGCTTTCCAACACGCCGTTCGTTGACTCGCTCGACCCATGAGCAACTGGAATGAGTGGCGGGCGCAGGTGGACTTGGACGACTACGAGGCCCGTTGGCAGCAGATGGCCGACGACGGTGCAAATCCGCACGGGGAGGCTGATCTCATCGATCGGTTCACTCCCTCCTCGGTGCTCGACGCCGGGTGCGGCACCGGGAGGGTCGGCATCGAACTGGCCCGTCGTGGCATAAATGTGGTGGGCACCGATCTCGACGCGGACATGCTCGCGTACGCACGCAGCAAGGCTCCGCAGATCGACTGGATTCAAGCAGACTTGGTCGACCTCGACCTCGGGCGCGTCTTTGACGTGGTGGCCTTGGCCGGCAACGTGATCCCCTACGTCGAGCCACGTGATCGGCCTGCCGCCGTCACCGGTGCCGCCCGCCACGTGGCCATCGGCGGACATCTGATTGCCGGCTTCACGCTACGAGCCGACTGGTTCCCGCTGGCCGACTATGACCAGTGGTGCACCGAAGCGGGCCTGCAGCTTGTCGCCCACCATGCGACCTGGGCCGCATATGACTACACGGACGGCGACTACGACGACGGCGACTACGTCGTTGCGGTGCATCGTCGCCCGTAAGCAAGTTCAGCTGCGCAGGCGGTCGTTCGTCGGGTCGAACAGCGGCTCGGTACCAACGGTTGCCGACATCATCTTGCCGAACACTTGGATGGTGAGCTTGGTACCCGGTGCGTCGTACTCAGGCCGCACATAGGCCAGCGCGACGCTCTGTTCGAGCGTGTAGCTCCAGCCACCAGAGGTGACGATGCCAACGTTGGTGTCGCCGTCAAACACGGTCGAGCAGAAATACGGATCAGCATCGCCGGGCTCATCAAGCGTGAGCGGCACGAAGCGCCACGTCGGCCCGGTAGCCTGCTGAGCCACGAGTGCGGCCTTGCCCACGAAGTCGGCCTTCGTCATATCGACGAAACGGTCGAGCGATGCGTCGAACGGGGTGAATCCGATCTCAAGGTCACCCTTCCAACTGCGGTAGCACTTATCGAGACGCAGACTGTCGATCGAGTAGACACCGGCGTCACGGATGCCGTGGTTTGCACCAGCCGCCATGACTTCCGAATAGAGCGCCGGAAGCTGCTGGTCGGTGGCGTGAAGTTCCCACCCAAGCTCACCCACATAGTTCAGGCGCAGGGCACGTACCGGGCCAACGGAGGTGTCGATCATCCGCATCGACAGCCATGGGAACGAACCGTTATCGAGTGGCGATGACGTGACCTGCGACAAGATCTCTCGCGATTTCGGACCGACGACCGCAAGCGTTCCGTAGAGGGACGTTGTGTTGGTGACCGTGACCGAGCCATCGACAGGCAGGGTATTTTCCAAAACGTCGAGATCGTGCCACTCGGCCGTTGCCGCACCGACGGCATAGAAATGATCATCCGCGAGGCGGGTGACGGTGAACTCACTCAAGAGCTTGCCGTCGGGTAACAACGCGTAGTTTAGGCCGACGCGACCGAGCTTGGGCAGGCGGGTACACAACAGATGATCGAGATAGGCCTCGGCCCCGGCACCGGTGATTTCGAACTTGGCGAAACCGGGCAGATCGAACACGGCGGCAGCATTGCGGGCGGCCTGCACCTCATTGTTCACACGGGGGCGAAAACCATTGGTCCGGAAGAACGACAGTGTGTGATCGGTAACGGTGCCTTCGGGGTCGAAGTAGGTGGCCCGCTCCCAACCGCCACGCGCCCCGAAGTATGCACCCTTGGCTTTCAACGTCTCGTAGAGCGGCGAGGTGAATGACGGTCGACCAGCTGGGCGTTCCTCGAACAAGAAGCCCATCGCGTATTCGTTCTGGTACAACTCCTTGGCCTTGTCGACCGTGTACGAGGTGGTGGCGAACTCTTTGTAGCGACGGCGATCAACTCCCCAGATGTCCCACTCGGGACGGCCGGTAAGAATCCATTCGGCCAACAGCTTTCCGGCACCGCCGCCCTGGGTGATACCGAAGCTGAAGGTGTTGCAGTGCCAGAAATTGCGCAGGCCACGCTCGGGGCCGATGTAAGGATTGCCATCGGGCGAATACGAAATGGGCCCGTTCACCACTTTGGCGATGCCGGCGTCGCCGAGCAACGGGACGCGCTCGCCCGCATCAAGAATCTGCACTTCAAGCCGTTCGAGCTCCTCGCCCCACAGCATGTTGGCAAACTGGTCGGGAATGCCGTCGAGCCACATCGGCGTCGACTTCCACTCATAGGGTCCCAGTAGGAAACTGCCACGCTCTTGGCGGAGGTAGTAGGAGATGTCGGGGTCACGTAGCAACGGCAGCGGGTCGTTCACCCGCTCGACCAGCTGGGGAATTTCTTCGGTGATGAAGTACTGGTGCGACATGGTCATGATGGGCAGGTGTCGCCCGATGAGCTCCATGACTTGCCCGGCGCGGTAGCCAGCGGCGTTGACGACGATCTCGCACTCGATCTCGGTCTCGACGCCATTGGCAAGGGACGTGACCGTCCACTCATGATTGGCGTGCTGGTGCAACGCGGTGACCCGCTCGTGGCGTCGGATACGACAGCCGTGCGCACGGGCGGCCCGGGCCATGGCGTGAGTGACCTGCGATGGGTCGATGTCGCCATCGAGCGGATCCCACAATCCGCCGAGCAGATCGTGGGTTTCCATCAGCGGGTGCCGTTCTTTGAGCTCACTCGGTGAGCACACGGCGTACTCCATGCCGTTGGCCTTGGCCATCGAAGCGGCGTGACGGAACTCGGCCATGCGGTTCTCGTTGTGAGCCAGACGGATGGAGCCTGTGAGGTGGTAGTTGATGGGAAACCCCGGGTCGTTCATCAACTGGCGATAGAGCTCACCGGAATACTTCTGCATCTTCATGAGGCTCCACGATCCCGAGAACGTGGGCATATTGCCCGCTGCGTGCCAGGTGGAACCGGAGGTCAGTTCGTCACGCTCGAGCAGCAGGACATCAGTGCAGCCCATCTTCGCCAGGTGGTACAACGTGCTGCACCCCGCAATCCCGCCCCCGATGATGACGATGCGTGCGCGGTCACTCATGGCTCCCCTTTAGTTGGACTAACAGCTACGTAAGACTCCCTAGCTTACGGTCTTCTCGGCTGGCCGTCCGGTGGCGAAGTCGTCCCACAGCGCCCGATACGCGCCCCCTTGAGCCAGGAGCTCGTCATGCGGACCAGACTGCACCATGCGACCACCATCGACCACGAAGATGCGGTCAGCCGATGCGGCGGTGGTCAAACGATGGGCGACCAGCAGCGTGGTGCGCCCTTGCGCAGTCGCGTGCATGGCCCGTTGCACGCGGGCTTCAGTGGCCAGGTCGAGCTGCGATGTTGCTTCGTCGAGCAACAAGATGGCCGGGTTCACCAGCAACGCCCGGGCCAGGGCAATCAACTGGCGTTGGCCCGACGCCAGTGACCGACCGCGCTCGCTGACCGCCGTGCGGTAGCCCTGCGGCAACGACGCCACAAAGTCATGGGCACCAACGGCGCGCGCCGCTGCCTCCACGTCGGCATCGGTGGCATTTTCGGCGCCGTACGCAATGTTGTCGCGCACGGTTCCCGTGAACAGAAAAGCTTCCTGGGGAACCACGCCGAGGTTTCTGCGGTACGCACCCAGTTCAAGCGAGCGCAGATCAATTCCGTCGATGAGTATCCGCCCCGACGCAGGGTCGTAGTAGCGGGCGACCAGCTTCACGATGGTCGACTTACCTGCCCCCGTCTCCCCCACCAGTGCCACAGTCTCACCCGGTCGAATGTGCATGGTGACGCCCGACAGAGCGTCACCAACGCCACCGTCGTAGCGGAACGACACGTCTTCGAACGTCACATCACCGGTGATGACCGATGGGGAGATCGGATGGGCAGCCGGCGGTGTGGCCGACGGAGTCGACAGCAGCTCACCGATTCGGGACGTGGAGACCGACGCCTGCTGCCAGGTATCGAAAACCTGCGAGAGCTGCTGAATAGGCGAAAAGAACTGACCCACGTACAAGATGAACGCCACCACCACGGCGGCGGAGACCGTGCCACGGGCCGTCAACGCTGCGCCCGCACCAAGCACCAGCACACCCGTGAGATCGCCAAGCACGTTCACCAGTGGAAAGAAGACCGAGATGAGCCGTTGCGAGCTGAGACGAGCATTTCGATACGCGCCGTTGACCGATCGGAAACCGCCGATGTTGCGGTCCTGCCGCACCGACGCCTGCGTCAGCCTTACGCCCGCCAGGCTCTCCTGAAGGTTCGCGTTCACCGTTGCAATGGCATCGCGTGATCGGTCGTACGCACCCCGGGCCCGACGCTGAAACCACACCGTGGCGATCACGAGCGGCGGAATCATGGCCGCGGTCACCAGTGCCAATGGCGGCGACAACACCACGAGAAAAACAAAGACTCCAACGCACGTCAGCCCACCAACGATGGCAGTCACCAGTCCGGTCTGAATCAACTGAGAGAGCGACTCGACATCAGTGGTCATGCGGGTCATGATGCGACCGTCCAACTCGCGGTCGTAGTAGTCGAGCGACAGCCGCTGCAGATGTCCGAAGATGGTGAGGCGCAATGAGTAGAGCACGCTCTCGGAGGTACGGCCCGTGACGAGGGTGTAGCCCCACGTGACAACCGCATCAAGCAGCACCGCAGCCAGAAACAGCAAGGCCGAGCCGAACAGCAGCGACTGGTTACCGAGGCGCACGCCTTGGTCGAGCCCACGTCGAATAAGGAACGGTCCGGTGAGCGTCAGGAGTGCGTCGGCAACCACCAGCGCGAACCCGAATGTCAGCCGTCCGCGCCACGGTCGAAGATAGTCCAGAATGCGAAACGGCGAGGGAGGAGCGGCAGTCGCCAAGGCATCGTCCACATCGGGAAGGTCCACAACCGGTGGTAGCGTTTCCAGCCGCGCCAGCAGCTCTGGCGTGGCCGACAGAGCCCCCATCCCCCCGGCTCCAGGAGGCCCCTGGCGTTGTGGTGCCGTCTCGATTATCGCCACGGGAACGTGGTCGTCAGGCTCCGGCCATGCTGCGATCGTTTTGCCGTCAACCAGCGGCCCGCTGTTGACCATGGCTGTGTTGTCTTCGTCGCCTTCGGCTCCTTCGCCCGGCCCGGCCAACAGGCTCCGATACAGCGCTGACGATACGAGAAGTTCCTCGTGGGTACCGTCGGCCACGGAGCGCCCTTTGTCGATGACGACGATGCGATCTGCCAATCGGAGGGTTGATCGACGGTGCGCTACGAGGATGGTGGTTCGGCCCTGCATGATCGTGCTCAGCGTGTCGTGGATGGCTTCTTCGGTCGTTGCATCCACCGATGATGTTGCGTCGTCAAGCACGAGGATGCGCGGGTCACCCAGGATGGCCCGGGCTAACGCAACACGCTGCCGCTGGCCCCCCGAAATGGTGACGCCGCGTTCGCCAACCACCGTCTCGTATCCTTCGGGCAGCGCCGTCACGAAGTCGTGAGCGCCAGCTGCCTTGGCCGCTGCCTCGACCTCAGGCTGCGTGGCGTCGGGTCGGGCGTAGGCAATGTTGGCCCGGACCGTGTCCGAGAACAAAAACGCCTCCTCAAACGCAACCCCGACCTGATGTCGCAGCGAGTCGAGGGTGATGTCTCGCACGTCAACCCCATCGATCGTGATGCGGCCCGATGTCGCGTCATAGAACCGCGGCAGCAGCGCCGTCACCGTCGACTTGCCCGAGCCACTGGCACCGACCAGCGCCACGATCTCGCCGGCCCGAACGTGCAGGTCGAATCCGTCAAGCACCGGCTGCTTCAACGAGTACCCGAACCTCACACCTTCGAATTGAACGTCGCCTCGCACGGTCGGCAGCACGACGGCGTCGGCGTGTTCGATCACGCGCGGCGTGGCGTCCAAAACATCGAGCACCCGCTCGGCTCCGGCCCGGGCCTGCTGCGAAGTGGCGAACACGACACTCATCATCCGCACGGGCGCCACGAGCTGGACGAGGTAGGTGGAGAACGCCAGGAACGTGCCCAGGCTAAGGCGACCGTGTATTGACAGCCAGCCGCCCAACGCCAGCACGGCCACTTGGGCCAGGACGGGCACCGTGGCCAACCCGGCGGTGTATTTCGACTGCAGCTTGACGAGCCGAACACGCGAGCCGAAGAGGTTCTTGGCTGCCGACGCCAGTCGGCGCTGCTCGCGATCCTCCTGTCCGAAACCTTTCACCACCCGCACGCCCGTCACAGCCTCGTCGACCACTCCCGCCACTTCACCGGCCCGCTGCTGCGCGTGCCACGTCGCCGGGAACACCAGGCCTCGCATCCGCATCGACAGCACCAACAGAATCGGCAACGTCACCAGCGTCACCAGCGTGAGCAACGGCGAGAGAATCACCATGACCACGAGCGCGACGATGAGCAACACCAGGTTCCCAACCACGATCGGCAAGAAGCCGAGCAGCGTCTGCAACAGGCCAAGATCAGACGATGCACGCGACACCAGTTGTCCCGTTTGCAGCTTGTCATGCCCGGCAAAATCGAGTCGTTGCAGCCGTTCGTAGATGGCATTCCGCAAATCGAATTGCACCTCCAGGCTCACTCGCCCACCGACCCACCGTCGCACGTAAGCGCAGGCAAACGTGAAGAGTGATGCAACCGCTAAGACGATCAGGAGCGGCCATACCGGACGGCGGTGAGCCACGATCACATCGTCAATTACCAGCCGTTCCACCACCGGCACCAGCGCATAGATGCCCTGCCCGGCAACCGAGACCCCGAACGCAATCAGCGCATCACGCTTGTGCGCCGCCACGAACGGCCACAACCGCTTGATCCATCCGCCGCTGCCAATCGGAGCTGGCTCCAGCGGTCGAGATTCCATCGCCGCCACACTACGCCGGGGCGCATCACACGCTCGGTGCAGTCGGTGCCTCTTGCCGACAGTCTACGCGGGTACTGCGCCGTAGCGAGCGAGCCGGAGGTTGTTGCTGACCGTTCCGTGGGCAAGGAGTCGCGTGGCTCGACCTGACCGGAGCGGCTGGTGCGGCTGCGCGATGATCTTCTTCATGACGACGAATTATGATCGGGCCTTCGCTCCGCACCCCGCCGTCTTTGAGGCATGGGGGCAGCTGAACGCAGCAATCAAGTCCAGCATGGACGCGCGCCGCTACGAACTCGCAACGTTGGCGGCAGCGCTAGCGCTGCGATCGAGCTATTGCAGCCTCGCCCATGGGAAAGTGCTCGGGGAGCAGTTCGGCGAGCCGGTCGTCGACATCGTGCATAACCGATTACCTCGACCTGGACCATGACATGCAAACGGCTTTGGTTGTGGGCCGCGCGATCGAACAACGACTGTCCTGACGTTGTGGCAGTGGGAGAGCCGGACGCCGATCGACCCTCACACTCCCGAACCTAGGTCAGGCGCTTCGAGCGGAACAGAGCAGCCAGTCGCGTCGAGAGCGCGCCAAAGATGCAACCGAGAAACAGCGTGGCCAACACGCTTACATACACGATGCTGTAGGGACGGGCGAGGATGTCACTGATGCCGCTCGACGCGAAATCGGCAACGCTCTGCTTCTGCTCGACGGGTTCGAGACCCTGTACCCCGGTCATGATCCACCAGAACACCACGCACGCAAACGCCCCGAATGTGGCCGGTACGAAGTACCAATCGCCAAGGAAGACCGAGCAGACGAGCAGCGCGGCGAGGATCGCGATCCACAAACCAATGCCCCGATAGTCGGACAGGCCAGCGGTCTTGACCGCCAACACCATGGTGGCCATACCGGCCGTTGCGCCAACAATGCACGCCACCACAACCTTGCGAAACGCGAGCGGGTTTCCGCCGGCCGCGAAATAGCAGGCCCACGCCACAAATCCAACGGGTGGCACCAGCTGTACGCGAATGGGCACCACGCCGTGGCCCGCTATGAACCAGTGAAATCGCACGTTCAGGGCAAGTTCCATGTAGATCAGAGAAAGCAACCCGACCGCCATCGCGATCGGAAACAGACCTCTAACTCTGTCCGCCATCACGCCTTTGACTCTCCGCAGTCCATCGCCATCCGCGCGTCGTCGACACATTCGTCTTCGTCATCAAACCCCACTTGAGGAAACTGCAACACGACCCCCCGGACGTGTGTGACGACACTAACACCCCTGGTGAGGTCGCTCCATAAATTGATGTTAAACCGACATGATGCGACGAAAGATGCAGATACGACCGTCGGTGGTCGGTGAAGTCGCGTAGAACGGCACGGCAGTCATCTCTATGAGTTCCAGTCGACCGGCGTGTTGGAGGCGATCGAACGCGTCGGCGAATCCGGATGTCTGCCACACGGCGTCGTGGACCGAGACAGCAAGGAACCCGCCTACGCAAAGTACGCGTAGCAGCTCATCGAGGCACTCCGCATCGACGTGACCGCTCGTGAAGGTGCCGGTACACACCACCGCTTCGTAGCGGCAGTCACTCGACTCGAGTGTCAGGGACAAATCGGCTATGGCCAATCGTTGATAGATGCCACGTCGTTGGGCCTGCGCAACCATTGCTCCGGACAGGTCGATACCCTCGAGTCGGGAGAATCCGTGCTTGACCAACTCGACGCCTACAAGTCCGGTGCCACACCCGACATCGAGCGCAAGCGCATCACGCCACGGAACGACTGCTGCAAACCGATCAGCGAATATGGCCGGCAAGGTATAGCCAAGACCTGAGACCATGGTGTTGTCGTAGGTCTCGGCCCATTCGGCGTACAACTCCTGGCCGTCGTGCTGGTCACGAATCGTGTAGGCGCGTCGAAGCAGGGCCGCATCGTGCTCGCCGACATCAGGCGGAATGAGTCCATCGGTCACAGTCGAAGCTTACGTAGCCATGACGCACTACGAGGAGGAAAGTACCGTGACCTAACGTGCAGGCTATGGACGTACACATCCTCAACGTCGGACCATGATCACGCTGTGGTGTGAGCTCGCGTGGCTCGGTGGCGAGCATGCTGCGCAGGGCGTGGTAATCGAGATCGTCGGTGATCGCATCCACTCGGTCACGCCCGGCGCGGCGAGCGCGCCCGACGGGAGCCAGCGCTTGACCGGCCTCACCATGCCGGGGTTCGCCAACGCGCACAGCCACGCGTTTCACCGAGCCTTGCGCGGCCGCACCCACGGCGGCGCCGGCACCTTTTGGACCTGGCGCGATGTGATGTATGAGGTGGCCTCCGCGCTGGACCCCGATGGCTACTACCGGCTGGCCCGAGCGGTGTACGGCGAAATGGTGCTGGCCGGATTCACGTCGGTGGGCGAATTCCACTACCTCCATCACGGTCCCGGCGGCGTGCTTTACGCCAACCCGAACGCCATGGGCGAGTCGTTGATCGCAGCCGCTCACGATGCCGGGATACGGCTGACGCTGCTCGACACCTGCTATCTGCACGGCGGCATAGGTACCGATCTGAACGCGGTGCAACAACGATTCGCCGACGCCGATGTCGACGCCTGGTGCAGCCGCGTTGCCGCCCTGTCGGACGGGCCAGGTGTGCGCATCGGCGCCGCCGTGCACTCGGTACGCGCCTGCACGCCGCAAGAGATCGGCGAGGTCGCGTCGTGGGCGTTGGGGCGGCCGTTGCACACCCATGTCAGCGAACAGCCGGCCGAGAACCAGGCGTGTCTCGACGCGTACCGGCAGACACCAGTCGGTGTGCTGGTCGACGCCGGGGCCGTTTCGCCTCAGTTCTCCGCCATCCACGCCACCCATCTCACCGATGCCGACATTGCTGCGCTGGGCGGAGCGACCGTGTGTTTCTGTCCGACAACCGAGCGCGATCTGGCCGATGGCATCGGACCGGCCCGACGGTTGCTGGATGCGGGCGCGGCCCTCTCCATCGGGTCGGATTCGCATGCCGTCATTGACCCGTTCGAAGAGACACGGGCCATCGAGCTGAACGAGCGGCTTCATCGTGGTGCTCGCGGCAGCATCGATGTCGCCGGCCTGCTCGACGCAGCGACCAGTGCCGGTCACCGCAGTATCGGTTGGGAGGACGCCGGCATCATTGCCCCCGGCGCGCTGGCCGACCTTGTGACGGTCTCGCTCGGCTCGGTTCGCTTAGCCGGAACCCGGCCGGACGATGCGCTCGCGGCCGTGGTTTTCGGCGCCGCCCCGGCCGACGTCACCCACGTCATGATTGATGGTCGCGCCATCGTGGTCGACGGACGACACCATTCAATCGATGTTGCAGTCGAACTGGCCACGGTGCTTTCGTGATCGAGGTCGACCTGCTCATCGTCGGTGCGGGCGAAATGCTGACCTGCGTCGGGCCGACTGTTGGGGTGCGGCAGCCCTCCATATCCGATCTCGGCATCATTCGCGACGGTGCCGTCGCAGTCGACCGCGGCCAGATTGTTGCTATCGGTCGTTCCGCCGAGCTGACCGACCGGTTCGCTGCTCATTCCACCGTGGACGCTGGCGGTCGACTGGTAACACCCGGCCTGGTTGATCCGCACACCCATCTTGTGCACGGCGGCTCCCGCCATGAGGAATGGGAGCGCAAGGTGACCGGCCAGCCCCTCACCGGTTTGGTGACGGGAATCGCATCCACTCGCGCCGCAACCCGTGCGACGCTATCGGAGGACCTTCGAGCCGATGCGATGCGCAACCTGGACATCGCACTGCTCCACGGCACCACCACGCTCGAAGCGAAGTCCGGATATGGCCTCACGGTGGCCGAGGAACTGCGGCTCCTCGACGTCATGCACGGGTTACGTCACCCGATAGAAATCGCCACGACGTTCCTGGGGGCTCACGTCGTGCCGGCAGAGTTCGCGGATCGGCGTGACGACTACGTGCGCCTGATCATCGACATGCTGCCTGACGTGCACGCCGACTGGTTCGACGTGTGGTGCGACCCAATCGCCTTCACCCCGTCCGAATCGCGTCTACTCCTCAAGGCCGCTGTGGCGCACGGCTTCGGCTGTCGGGTACACGCCGATCAGACCGGTGGTGTCGGTGGCACCGGTTTGGCCGTGGAGTTCGGGGCGGCATCGGTTGATCACCTCGATGAGGTTTCCGATGCCGATCTCAGAGCGCTGGGCGCCAGCGACACGGTGGCCGTGCTCTTGCCCGGCTGCACCCTCCACCAGTTTGAGACCACCGCTCGAGACTGGCGCGCGTGGAGCAGACGGATCATCCAAAGTGACGCAGTGGTAGCCCTGTCCACCGACTTCAATCCCGGCACCTGTCCGATGCTTTCACTGCCGGTCATCATGGGACTGGCCGCACGGCTGTATCGCATGAGCGCGGCCGAGATCTGGCTTGGTGTGACGCTCAACGCAGCGGCAAGCCTGCGCCGGGCCGACCGGGTAGGGAGCCTGGTTGCGGGGCATCAGGCCGATGTCGTCATCTGGAACGTGACCGATCATCGTCAGGTTGTGAACCGCTTTGGCTACAACGTGGTCGATCAGGTCATCAAGGCCGGTCAGCCCGTAGTGCGCGGCGGCATGCGCCTCTGATCAGCGGGCCGTGATTTGCAATCCGGCGATGAGGCCAACCTCGAAGAGACCGGCGACGGTTGCATAGAAGTCATCGAGGCCGTCCACGACATCGCCACCGTAAACAGTGACGTTGCGGTCTCGCGCTCCTCGAAACATGTCGAGCCGAGAGGCCGTAAACGACTGCCAGTCCTCCGTCACGTCATGCAGGTCGACATCTTCAAAGCCAGCTCGGTACAGCTCGGCGAGGTACTCGGCCGGAGTCGGAAGATCGACGCAGTGCACCTTTACGCGTAGCGCCTCCGCCTCATCGTCGGTCGGTTGGCGTTGCCGCCCATAGTCCTCGATATACATACGGCCGCCCGCCCGAAGGGCGCGGCGGCAGACCTCGAACAACCGGGCTCGGTTCGGGATGTGCAGGAAGCAGAGAAACGACACGATCGCGTCGAACGGCTCATCGTCCCAGCCGCCAAGAATGTCCGCACAGCGATGCTCCACCAGGTCGGTCAGTCCGCAGCGGCTGGTCAGATCGGTGGCCACCTCGTGGAGATCGCGTTGCAGATCGATCGCCACCACACGTGCGCCGCACCGGTCAGCGATGTAGCGGGCCGGGCCGCCTAGTCCGGAGCCGATGTCGAGCACACGCATGCCTGGTTGCAGATGCAACGATTTGATGGCGGCGTCTACGGCTGACGTACCGAAGTAGTGGTATTGATCGAAGGGTGTGAGCTGGTCGACCACCAACGGATCCGCCGCCCCGACTCCAGCTGCGGCGAGATCGTTGTAGATCCGATGTACTTGGTCGTAGAGCTTCATCGACTTCATCCCGCGCACACTACGTCGAGTTGGCGGGGCTAGCTCTGCGCCAGGCCGTGACCGGTTCCGATGACCGATGACCCCGTCACGCCGCCGCTGGCCTGCAGATTGGTAACGAACTTTCCGTTCTGATCGATGAGCACAAGACCGGTCGTTGTCCTGGCAACAAGGCCTTGTCCATCGGGCAGAAAGGTCACGTTCGTGGCGAGCGGAAACGTCGAATCATACGGAATGTGGTTACTCATCACGACCGGCACCTCGTCACCGGTGACCCCGTTGAGCAGCGACAGGGTTTCGTCTTCGTGCACGATGGCAATCATCGGACTATCAGGATCGAAGCGCACCATCGACCTCGGTGACAGAGGGATCGCTCGCTTCTGGGTATCGAAGTGCCCGACGGTGGCGCAGTGTTGCTGATCGTCACAGGTGATCTCGGTGAATTTTCCGTGTTCCACATAGCTTGTAAGCCCCGAGCTGAGGAGCGAGCGGTTACCCACCCTGTCCATCACGTAGCTTCGCTGATCGGCGCCCCGTACGACCGGTCGACCATCACTCATCGATCCGTACAGATCGGCACCAACCGGCAAGTCGTACTCGCCGCTACGCTGACCGTTCAGCCCCGTCAGTCGCAGCTTTCCTTGAACCGGATCACGCACCCACACGCCGCCGTCAGGTCCGCTCGCCACACGCCCAAACCGAGCTTCGTTTCCACTGATGTCCTCGCTCGTGAGACTATGCACGCCGTCGGGTTGCACACTCAGCACCGCACCCCCATCCACCACGACTGCGCCCGACATATCGACGGCCCGTATGTACCAGCCGACGTCCGTTCCCAGATCGATGTCGCGTAGCTGGCCGGTATCCAGCTCATAGATCTGCACGCTAAATGGTCCTCCGCCCGAAGGCGTGAGATAAAGGAACGCTCCGGTCTCGTGGCCGAGGGGCAGCACAGGGCCGACCAGCTTGGTCCGAGACGCACCGAGGCCTGCAGAGTGGAACGGCACCGGTTCCTCTTGGCGAGTGGTCGTAGACGAAAACAGCGTCGTCGTCGGCGACCCGGTCGTGGTGGCTACTGCCGTGGTGGGTACGGCCACGAGCTTGTTTTGCGTTCCTGAGCGGGTGGCAGCGAACGCCAGAAGACCGACGACACCCGCCACGGCCATCATCCACGGTGCTCGGCGGCGCGGGCCGTCTCCGATCTCAACATCCGCAGAGACGGCGTCGTCGTTCAGGAGTTCGATCTCGATACGATCGCCCTTCTCCGTCTTCACCGCTGCACCCCCGATCTCCCTCAACGATAGTGACTTCCAGCCCTCACGACACCGGCAGCATCGGGTCGGTTCCGGCTCGTCGCAAACGTGGCAGACGCCACCGGAGGGCTGGTTCGCCGAGGTCAACCGTTACTGTGGTTGGTTGATCGTCGATAAGGACCCGTGCCGCCCATGAGTGAAACCGAAAACGCCGAGCAGTCGGGCTTTGCCGAGCTTGGGCTTCGGGCCGAGTTGTTAGGTGTTCTGACGGCTCTTGGCTACGAGGAACCCACGCCGATCCAACGCGAAACCATCCCGCTGTTGATGGCCGGACACGATCTGTTGGGCCAGGCCGCTACGGGTACCGGCAAGACCGCTGCTTTTGCGCTCCCTATCTTGAACCGCATCGACAAGGCGGCGCGCGCCAAGCCGCTTGCACTCGTGCTGGTGCCGACCCGGGAGTTGGCCGTGCAGGTGTCCGAGGCCATGTACAAGTACGGCAAGGACCTGGGCGCCAGCGTGCTGCCGATTTACGGCGGCCAACCCATCGGCCGTCAGCTCACCGCGCTGAACCGAGGTGTGCACGTGGTAGTCGCTACGCCGGGGCGAGCGATCGATCACATCAACCGCGGCACGCTTCCGTTGGATGATGTGCAGATAGTCGTGCTTGATGAGGCCGACGAAATGCTCGACATGGGTTTTGCCGAGGACATCGAAGCCATTCTGAAGGCCACCCCGGCCGAGCGTCAGACGGTGCTGTTCTCGGCCACCATGCCGCCCCGTATCAACGGCATCGCCAAACGTCACCAGCGTGATCCGTTGAAGATCCAGATCGGTCTGGCGCCCGGCGATCGCAACAAGTCGCCCCTCGTCAAGCAGAGCGCGTACGTCGTGATGCGCCAGCACAAACCGGCCGCACTCGGCCGCATTCTCGACGTGGAAGCTCCGGCCGCAGCCATCGTGTTCTGCCGCACCCGCACCGAGGTGGACGAGCTCACCGAGACGCTCAACGGACGCGGGTACCGGGCCGAAGCACTGCACGGCGGCATGAGCCAGGAACAGCGTGACCGGGTCATGCTCCGTATGCGAAACGGGTCAGCCGAACTGCTGATCGCTACCGACGTGGCTGCTCGCGGCCTCGACCTCGACCAGCTCACCCACGTGGTCAACTACGACGTGCCCTCGGCGCCGGAGGCCTACGTTCACCGCATCGGCCGCGTGGGTCGGGCGGGTCGCGAGGGCATCGCCATTACGCTGTCGGAGCCACGCGAACAACGCCTGCTGAACAACATCGAGCGGCTCACCAAGCAGCCCATCCACATCGAGAAGCTGCCGACGGTGGCCGACCTGCGAGCCCGTCAGATGGAACTCACGCTCGGTACGTTGCGTGAGGCGTTGGCCAGCACTGATCTGGCCGACTTCAACGGCACCATCAACTCACTGATCTCCGACTTCGAGCTGCGAGAGATCGCGCTCGCCGCTATCAAGATCGCCCACGAAGCAGCCGGCAACACCGTGGACGAAAAGGAGATCCCCGAAGCCTTCGCCAAGAAGCCGCACGAGGGAGCCAAGAAGGACTTCGCAAGGAAAGAGTCCGGCCGCGAGTACGTAAAGAAGGAATTCGGCGCCAAGAAGCCGAGCTGTCGAGACGAGGTCACGCCCGGCCGTGAAGTGCCTTCGTTCGCCGGCAAGAAGGCGTTCGACCCCGGACGTGAAACTCCGGCCGTCGCTCGAACTGAGCGACCAGCACGACGCGAACCTCGTGCGCACGACTCAGGTTCGGAAACGGCACGGCTGTACATAAATGTCGGCCGCACCGATGGTATCCGGCCGCAGGATCTGGTTGGTTGCATCGCCAACGAGACCGATCTGAGCGGCCGCGACATCGGCCCGATCAAGATCGCCGAGCGGTTCTCCATCGTAGGTGTGCCGAGCGAATCGGCCGACCTTGTGATTGAAGCGATCAAGCACACCACCCTCAAGGGGAAACGAGCCAAAGCTCGGCGCTATTCTGAGTAGCGTCCCCTAGGAGCGGCCCTGTGAAATTCCATCTCGCCATAAACCTCGAACGCATGGATCCATCCGACGATATGGCCGAAATCCAGCGCCACACGCTTGAGATGGTGCAGATGGCCGAGGAAGCTGGCTTCGAGATTGCCTGGGCGGCCGAACACAACGCCATCGAAATGACGATTGCGCCTAATCCGTTCCAGCTGCTCGCTTGGTGGGCCGCCCACACCACTCGCATCCGCCTCGGTACCGCGGTAGCCGTCGCCGCCTACTGGCACCCTATTCGGCTGGCGGGTGAGGCAGCTTTGCTCGACCTGCTGTCGAATGGTCGGCTTGAACTGGGCATCGGCCGAGGCGCCTACCAGCGTGAATACGATCGTATGGCACCCGGTCTTACGTCGGCCAGCGCGTCGGCCGCGCTTCGCGAAATCCTGCCGGCCGTACGCGGACTATGGACTGGCGATTATGCCCACGGGGGTGACCGATGGTCGTTTCCCACGTCTACCGCGTGTCCGAAACCGCTGCAATCACCTCCCCCGATCTGGATCGCCGCTCGTGACCCCGACACCTACGACTGGGCGGTGGCCAACGGTTGTGACCTCATGTGTTGGCCGTTGACTCGCCCGTTCAGCGAACTGCTCTCCTATGTCGGCCGACTTGACGACTCTCTGGCCAAGGCTCCGCACGGAACCCCTCGTCCCCGCATGACCGCCATGCGTTATGCCGCGGTGTTCGACAACGAGCACGATGGTGATCGTTTCATCCGCTCCGTGCAGCGCCAGAGCGGCCAGTTCGAGAATCTGTTCAAGCAAATCGGCACCGTGGACAACGGCTTTGCCGAGTCGGTCGATCTTGAAGCCCTGTCGCATCGGGACGAGTACCAGCCCGACATGCTGCGCCAGAATCTCATGTTCGGCACGCCCGATGAAGTCATCGCCAAGCTCCGCGCCTACGACGAACTCGGTGTCGATTTCCTTTACTGCGCCAGCTACGGTGCGCCGATCGCCGAACAGAAGAAGTCACTGAAGATTTTCATCAATGAGGTCATGCCCGCATTCGCCGGAGCTTCGGCATGACCGCGGAGGTCCGTAAGTACGTCCGCTACATCGAAGACATCCACATCGATGGCAAGCCGGGTGGCCCGGTCCGCATGGTGGCCGCCGCAGCCGTCATGACCAATCCGTGGGCCGGACGCGGCTTTGTGGAAGACCTCCGGCCCGACATCTTGGCCATCGCCCCCTCGCTCGGGCAGACGCTGGTTGACGCCATCTTGGAGATGTGCGGCGGGAGCGACAAGGTGGAGGCGTACGGCAAGGCCGCAGTCGTGGGAACCAGTGGCGAGACCGAGCATGCCTCCGCGCTCATTCACACCCTGCGTTTCGGCAATGTCTTTCGTGAGGCGGTCGGTGGCACGTCGTATCTAAGCTTCACCAACTTCCGAGGTGGCCCCGGCTGCATCGTGAGCGTTCCCATGATGCACAAGCTCGATGAGGGCCTGCGGTCCCATTATCTCACCCTGAATTTCACCATCCCCGACGCCCCCGGACCCGACGAGTTGGTTGTCGTACTCGGCGCCGCAACGGGCGGACGACTGCACGCTCGCCTCGGCAACCGCTACATGGACATGGAAGAGATGGCTGCCGAAAAGGCAGCCGCCGAAAAGGGGTGACCCCGGCACCGTCGGTCGTGCTGATCCACGGCGTGGGCCTCGATCACACGATGTGGAATTGGGTTCTGCCCGGGCTCGGTGACCGACGCGTCGTCACCTACGACCTGCTCGGCCACGGCTCCGGCGCTCCCCTGCCGTTCGGTGGTGACCTGACGACGCTCGTCGACCAACTGCGGTCGATCTGTGATGCCGAGCCATCACCCATCGATATCGTCGGCTTCTCGCTCGGCGCGCTCATCGCCCAAGGCTTCGCCCTTTCAGACCCCGGCCGGGTGCGACGGCTGATACTGGTCAGTGGGGTGTTCAACCGGTCAAACGGCGAACGCTCAGCCATCCTGCAACGCGTTGCCGACGTACGGGAGGGCGGCTACTTGAGCAACGTGGCCATCGCCATCGACCGGTGGTTCGCACCCGAGTGGGCGGCCGCGCACCCCGACGTGCTGGCCGCCGTTACCGAACGGATGATGAGCAACGACGTGGCCTCTTACGCCTATGCGTATGAGATCTTCGCGACCGCCGATGAGGAGCTGGCAGGGCAGGTACATCGCATCACCTGTCCGACGCTCGTTGTGACCGGTGAGCTTGATCCTCGATCGACGCCCGCCATGACCCATGCATTGGCCACTACCGTCGCCAACGGGCGAGCCGTTGTTCTTCCCGGTGCCCGCCATCTCACGCCCCTCGAAGTGCCCGACCCACTCGCCCGCCTGATCACCACCTTCGTGGAGGAACCCGATGCCTGAGCTGCAGATGTACATCGATGGCACATGGGTCGACGCGTCTGACGGCGGCCGACTCGACAGCCTCAATCCAGCCACCGGTCAGGTATGGGCGACGTTCCCGAATGCGACCACCGTCGATGTCGACCGAGCAGTGCGGGCCGCACATCGGGCGATGTACGAGGGCCCCTGGTCAAAGATGAACGCCACCCAGCGAGGCAAGGCGCTCCGGAGGCTTGGCGATTTACTGGCGGCTCAGGCCGAGCGGATTGGCGCCGTTGAAACCACCGATACCGGCAAACTCTTTCGCGAGACCAAGGCCATCACCGGTTACATCGCCGAGTACTTCCACTACTTCGCCGGAGCCGCCGACAAGCTGCAAGGTGCCACGTTCCCCGTCGACAAGGTCGACCTGATGGCGTTCACCCTGCGGGAACCCATTGGTGTGGTGGCCGGCATCATTCCGTGGAACAACCAGCTCTTTCTCACTGCAGTGAAAGTCGGCCCGGCCCTGGCGACGGGCAACGCGATCGTGCTCAAAGCGTCCGAACACGGCCCCGCCGCCCTGCTCGAGTTCGCCCGACTCTGCGACGAGGCCGGAATTCCACCCGGCGTCGTAAACGTCGTAACGGGTCTTGGCGATCCGTGCGGCACGGCGTTGACGACGCACCCGCTGGTCGCCCGTATCGCCTTCACCGGAGGCACCGCAGCGGCCCGGCACATCATCCGCAACTCGGCGGAGAACCTGGCGGTCGTCACGCTGGAGTTGGGGGGCAAGTCACCCATCCTCGTGTTCGACGATGCCGATGTCGAGAACGCGGTAAACAGCATTGTGGCCGCCAATTTCGGGGCCACCGGCCAGAGCTGCGTGGCCGGCACCCGCGTCTATGTGCATCGCCATCTGTTTGAGGAGGTGTCGTCGCGCGTGGCAGACCGGGCGCGCACCATCGTGATTGGTGACCCGTTAGCGGCCACAACCGAGATCGGTCCGCTCGCCACGGTTGGCCAACGCGATCGCATCGAGTCGGCTCTGTCGACCTCAGTGGACGAAGGCGCCACCGTGATGACCGGCGGACGACGGCCAGACGGTTTCGGCGACGGTTGGTTCTACGAGCCGACCATCCTGCACTGTGCATCCAACGACATCACCGCGGCGCGACAGGAGCTGTTCGGGCCCGTCATGTGCGCCTTCCATTTCACCGACGAGGCCGCCGTCATCGCCGCAGCCAACGACAGTGTCTACAGCTACGCGTCGGGTGTGTTCACCCGCGACGTCGGCCGAGCCATGCGGGTTACCCAGCAGCTTCGGGCCGGAATTGTGTACGTGAACACCTATCGGGTGGTGTCGCCGATGGTTCCTTTTGGCGGCAACGGCGAGACAGGGTACGGACGCGAGTCCGGCAGTGAGTCTCTGCTCGACTACACCCGTACCAAAACCGTGTGGCTGAACACCTCCACCGAGCCGATGGCCGACCCGTTCGTCATGCGTTAGCTCGTCGTCGAGACGTCTGCATCTCATATGAACGAGCCGTCCGACAGGGCTCGCGCGTTGAAAGAGAGTGTCGCGCTTAAGATCGGCACAAAGAGACGGTCGGCCGTAAGCTCGTTCGATGGCCGCCGGCGACTGGACACCCGAGCCGTTCGAGGCCGACGACGGATCTATCCCGTTCGAACGATTCGTGAACGATTTGTCGAACTTCAAGGTCGATGCGTTGACCGTCGCGATCGATCGCATCCTGACCGTGCAGGGAATTGACCTCGTTCGCACCGAGTGGCTGAAAGCGCTCGGGGACGGCCTGCACGAGTTCCGGATCCGGCACACGGCCGCAGAAGTCGCTCGGCTCTTTGGCGGCGACGATGTCGCACCGCCCGCCGGGCCGACGGAGAAGGTGTTGCTTCGAGTCTTCGTGCACTTCCACGGCCAGAAGATCACCCTGCTACTCGGCGGCTACGACAAGGGCGACGACCCAAACAACGCGAGATCCAGTCGGCCCGCCGCCTTCTGACCCAATTTCGGCAGCGGCAACGCCGATCAGCCCGCTGACCCAGTATGTTAGATTACCCATACTGATCGAGGAGGTGAACATGCCAAAGACCTACGACGAAATTGTGCAGGCCCGTCGGGCCACCATGCCGCCTGAGTCCGATGCCGTGCGTTCCGTCTTTGAGCAGTCCTACGATCTTGCCTTGGCCCTCATCCAGCTCCGTGAGAGACACGGTCTCACGCAGATTCAACTCGCCGAACGCTGCGGAGTAAACCAGGCCGACATCAGTCGGATCGAACGAGGTTCGACCAGTCCGACAGCTCGCACTCTCCAACGCATCGCCGAAGCCCTCGATGCCGACGTCCGACTGGTCGAGCGCGCCGCTTCGTAATCAAGGCATCTTCGTTGTGCCGGGGATTGCCGACGGTCACAGCATCGAAAATCACATCCTCCTCCGGCGTCGAGAATACCGCCATGTCCAGCCGAGACACGTCGAGCACAATGCCACTCGTGTACGTCATAGAGACCGTCAGACGAAGAAGCGCTGTCCGTTTCGGGTCCGGTGTCTTGCCAACTTCGTCCATCTGAACGTGGGTCACAACGAGATCGAGAGCGCCGGCTTCAACCGCAGACCCAACGAGGACGCGCACATGATCGTCCAGGGCAAGGGCGTCGAAAGCATTCGAGTCGAGCATCACTCGCAGCGGAGCAGTATTCACACGGGAACCGTACAACGCGCATACCGGCACCGAGCGGGAGCTCGGAGCGGAAGTCCCGGGCTACACCTTTGAACGCACCGGCCGGGATCTGTTCCGGTCGCCACCTGACGCGATCGCGACCACACCCGCCGCCACCAGCCTGGCCGCTGCCTAACCGGCGACGCTACAGCCGTCTGGACGGACTTGCTCGCCGCTGCGACCAAGAATGGTCCGGGCCACATCTTCCGGCGCCACGTGAAGGACGTTCTTACCGAGAATGGCTGCCTGCCGACGCAGGTGCTCGACCGCCTGATGAAGGGCCGGATCCGCCCCGGCAATTAATACATGCGCGCAATCGAGCGTGCCCCTTCTAGCAAGTTTCATCGCGTTGGGCTGTTGACCCGCCGATCCGGGCCGATGTGGTCGTTCGTCCGCAGCAGTCGGTCAATGGGACCGACCCGTTCGTCATGCGCTAAACGGTCGACGTCAGCGCACCCAGCGACACCAGCTTGTCGGCCACCGCTACCAACGCCGGATCGTGACTAGCGCACACGATGGCACGACCTTCCTGCGCAAGGCGCTGGAGGATTGCCGCCACCCGACCGGCCGACGCTTCGTCGAGCTGCGATGTCGGCTCGTCCAACAAGACAACGTCTGCGTCGGTAATGAGGGCACGGGCGATGCCTACCCGCTGACGTTCTCCACCCGACAACATGCCGACCGGGCGATCGGCGAGCCGCTCGATACCGAGTTCGGTCAATGCCCACAACACGTCGGCGTAGGGCAGTCCGCGCACCTGCCGGGCCAGCTGCAGGTTCTGGGCCACGCTCACCTGATCGGCGAATCCGGCTAGGGATGAACCGATGCTGGTCGTGTGCGCAGCTACGTGTTCGATGCGACCCTCGCTCGGCTCGCCCAGACCGCCCAGGAGCCCAAGCAGTGTGGTTTTACCCGAACCCGACGGCCCCGACAGCACCGTCAGCTGACCGGTGGAGATCGTGACCGTGGTTGGCGCCAGCACCGTGACGCCATCGATCACCATCGACACGTCACGTGCGGACACCAGCACCGTTCCCGCCGCCGAGGTCGCCCTGACGTTCTGTTGGTCCTCAACGATGGCCATCCCGACGGAAGCAGTACCGGAAAGCACAAGGCCATCGGACACCGACCGGGTTGTGGCTCGATCAGTGATACCGGCTACGTGTCGATCATTCTCTGGAAGGCGTACCCAACCGCGCTCGTCCACGATCAAGCGCGAGGTGTGATCAATCAGCTCGCTGGAGACACGACCGTCACGAATCGTTACCACGCGATCAGCAATGCGATTGGCTTTCACGTCGTGGGTAACCAGCAACAACCCCGCGCCCGACTCCGCCGCCTGCTCGGCCAGAAGTTCGTACACGATGTCGGCGTTGATGCGGTCGAGCTCACCGGTCGGCTCATCGGCAACGATCACTCCCGGTTTCGATGCCAGGGCCGCGGCCACGCCGACCCGCTGCGCCTCACCGCCGGACAACGACGCCGGCCAGCGGTCTGCCAGGTGTGCAACCCGGCACCGCTCCAGCGCCGCCTGCGCATCGGCCAGAGCGGTCGCGGTTGGAACTCCGGCCAATCGAGCCTGCAACGCCACGTTTTCAACGCAGGTCAGCTCGGGAGCGAGGTCGCGACCGCTGCCCTGGGTGATGATGCCTATCCGCTCTCGACGTAACAATCGCGACGCAACCGCGCCGAGCTGGCCGAGATCACGACCGAGCACGATGGCCCGTCCGGCTCCGGGTAGCACATCGGCGGTCACCACTTTTATCAGCGTTGATTTGCCCGAACCACTGGGGCCGTTCACCACGACTCGCTCGCCGGCTGCAACCTTGAGGCTCAGACCGCGTAGGGCAACCACGTCATGCTCGGCACCCCGGTAGAGCACAAAGACATCGTCGAGTTCAATCATTGCTGACCTCGCAACAGCTCGCTCGGAGCGATTGATCGGGCCAGACGCGAGGCCACACGGGCCGTCACGGCAAACAAGGCGATCACGCCCACGAGGGAGGTCGAGATGGCCAACCACGGGAGGAAGAGCCGCAGTGGTGGCTGGGGTGTACCAGCGGTGGCGGAAATCTTCACCACATCAACGATGGTCGACACGAGAAACCCGCCGCCCACCAAACCTACCGGCACCGCGACTAGGGCGAGACCCATCGCCCGGTCGGCAACGAGCTTGCTGATCACCCGTCTACCGGCCCCCTCCAACGCCAATGCCCGATGGAACGCTTCATCTTCAGATCGCTCGGCCACTGCGTTGAGCGCCAACGCGCCGGCCGCCAGCAGCGCGGCCAGTGCAGCCGATCCGAGCAGCACCGCAAGCGTCATGCGTGACAGCGGGTCGGTGCGCAACGTGTCGTAGCGCTCCACTCGGCTGTCCACCTTGAGCGCTTGGTAGGGAGCCTCATGAAGCAACCGACGGAGTTCTTTTTCGTGCACCGATGTGTCGGTGGCCAGCCACACCTCGGTCGGCGTGCCAAAGCCCGGCTGAGCGAGATCGAGGTGCTGTCGGAGGTGGGAGACGTCGGTAACGATGAAACGATTGCTGGCAGTGGGAAAGAGCGGGGCGACGCCCACGACGCGAAATGCGATCTGCGAACCCGAAGTGTCGATGGTGACGATGCCATCGGTTGCAGCCGAAGCCGTAACCGGATCGACCAGTGCGGGCAGGGGGTCCGGGCTGGGCGTCGGCAGCACGAGCGCGGCCGAACCCTGCAGCGCAACATCCACCTGCATCGAGCCATCAGCCAGTGCGGTCACATTGGCTTGTCGACTCGAGAAGCGGGACGGATCAAACGGCAACGCGACGTCTCCCGTCGCCGCGACCACGACGACATCTCGGAACGCGAGCGCAACCGACGCAGCAGGTGCCCCCGTGTTGCCCTCCTGCACGTGATGCTCGATGCGTTCAGTCGTAGAAGCTGGCTGGCCGACACGAAAGCCGATGAATCTGCCGCCGCGATCGGTGGCTTCCAGTACAAGCGTCGGTCGGCCCTGCCCGTCGGCCGTAGCGAGTTCCTCGTGCCACGTGCCGTCGGCCCTGGCCAGCACGAAGGCCAGCTCACTGCCGTCCCATGTACCGACCACTCCGGCCCGCAGCGCGGTCGTTCCGTCTGGAATGATCGAGCCGACCGGAACAGGCGGTGGCAGGGCGAGGGCCTGCGATGCCTGGGCGGGAGACGGGCCGTAGTCAGGCCGCCAGGAACGCGCCAACGCGAGGGTGGCCGGGTCGAGGCCGATCAGATCGATGCCGTCACCCCCCGTGCCGGATCGTCGCAACGTCACACCGCGTCGCAGCACGTCGGTTGCGGTCGTGCCATCGAGCACCTTGTTCCAGTCGGTCGTTTTCGTCAACTGCCAGGGGCGAACGAGATCGCGGCCGACGTTCAGGGTGGCATCGAACGGAACCTCGAACGCAGCCTGCTCTCGAGCACCCTGCATGAGGGTCGTTCGGTAGGAGAGCGCAAAGGACCCGAAGGCCACGGCTGCCGCGATGATGGACGCAGCCGCCAGCGGGCGAAGCGGGCGCCGGGTGGCATCAAGAAGTGCGATGCGGGCCAAGGCGGCGCGGCTGGGTAGCGACCGACCAGCGAGCGACAGCAGGATGGGGACGATGCGAACGGCGGCGCACGCCAGTGTGACCGCAAGCAGGATTGGCAGCGACCACAGGAGCGGATCGGTGCCAGCCGACAGCTGCGCGGTGGAGGTGTTGCCTCGCTTGAGCAGCAGCCCAATCACCGCGATGGTGACAAGCCCGATGAGATCGCTGCTCAGGACCCGTCGCTGACGGGCGCTTCCGTCGCGCACTTTCAGACGGAGAAAGCCGGTGGTCACCAGCCACAGGCAAACGAGTGCGATCACGAAACGTCGGATAGCCGACGAGGTCCATGCCGCCCGGAGCGTCGGGCCTGTCGGCAGGTCGAGTCCTCGTAGGAGCAACCAGGACGCCAGCGCGCCGACCGCGGTCCCAACGATGCATCCGGCACCGACGGCAATCACGCCGGAAATGGCATCGAACGCGATTAACAGTGAGCGGTCCGCGCCGCGCCGCGCCAGTCGATCGCTGGCCAGTCGGTGACGATTGCGCAGGCCAAGACCGACCAATGTCGACACACCGAACAGGAGCACGAGCGTCTGCCCGATCGGCAGGGCCAGGCTGCGCCCGGCAACGTCGGCACGCGACAACGCCTTGCGCAAGAGTGCGTCGGGCGCCTCGATGGTAACGCCTGGGATGGTGATGTCCTTGGCCGCGGCAGGCAGGGTGACCAGCAATTGGGCGAGGGCCGACCGGTTCACTTCGGCCGGAACGATCGTGGCCACCCACGCGTCAACCCTTCGGATCAGCCGGATACTCTCGACGCCGTTCACCGCCGTGGGGTCGCCCGACAGCAACAGCGTTTCGCCAACGTTGGGGGTAAGTCCCCCCGTGAAAGGCACAGGATCGATGCGGGCAACGTGACCAACAATCACGACATCGGGAAGGGCCAGCTTGTTCAGGTCGGTGCCGGCATTCTTCCCGACCGCCACTACTTCGCACCGATTGGGCGTGCACGACTCGGGCAGGCGGCCATCAAGGATCTGCACCGCGGAGTTCAGCTTCTCCATGCCGCCCAATCGAAAGAGAGTCCCGTCGGGCATGGCGAGACTGCGGAACTCCACCAGCCTGCGCAACGGGCCAATGCCCGGCACCGCCAACCGCGCCCGCAGCCCTGCGTCGACGGAACCGATGACTGCCTGGGTCGGTTGCGATTCAGGGGCGAGGGCCACCGTCACAGCCCGCTCGGACGGATCAAGCTCCTCCAGCGTTCGCCTCAACAAGAGATCGCCGGCGACGGTTGGCAACACGACCAGTATCGCCAACGCGGCGACTGCTGCACCCATGGCGAGACCCGCCACAGCAATCTGTGCGGGACGAGCGCGTAAGCGGGCAAGTGCATACGACCCGGCGACCCGCCACGTCGCAAATGGTCGCCAGCCTTCCCTTTCTTGCGTCACGGGTAATAGAGTAACAGTCGTGACGCAGCCCGCCAGCCCAACACCGGCGACCGACTTGCGCGGACGGCCTACCGATCGTCACGGCCGCATGATTCCGGTAGGCACGTGGCCCGAAGGACGCGAAGCGCCCGGAAGGCTCGAACTGGTACGTCGACTCCTGAACACTCAGAACCTGGAGAACGGCGCCGAACTGCTGGGCGACACTGCTGAGCTGCGCCGCTGGATGACGCAAGAGGAGTGTGCGGTCTCTGGACGGATTCTCCGCGCGGATGTGGCCCGGGTGCATGAGCTCCGCTCGCTGCTTCGCAACACGCTGTTTGTACACGGCGGTGGGACCACAGGCGCGGGCGATCGGCTCACGAGTTTCGCCGAGTCGCTTCCGGTGACCTTCGCGTTCCCCGACGGTGTGCGATTTGTTCGACTCGGCGGTAATGTCGACGTGTTCCTGGTCACCGTGCTGGCCGCCGTCCACACCGCCATGGGCGACCGAACGTGGAACCGGTTGAAAGCGTGCAAGCACTGCGAGTGGGTGGTGTATGACCATTCCAAGAACAACTCGGCATCGTGGTGCACCGACAAAGCTTGCGGATCGCGGCAACGTGCCCGCCAGTACCGACAACGAGTGAAGCAACGTAACAACATCTGAACGCTCGTGAACCAGCCTCGGTCACCCGCCGATGGCGACCGTATGGCAGCATCTCTAGTTATAGAACCGCTGCCGTGCTTCGACGCCGATGCAATCTTTGCCGCTGTTTCCATGACCGATGCCGTGGAAGCGCTACGACGCGCCTTCGCGTCCCGTCCCACGCACGCAGCTCGTGCTCACCTGCGTACCGCCGGCGCCGAGTTTCTGGTGATGCCAGCGGCGAACGGCGACGCAGCCGGGGCGAAGATGGTCATCATTCAGCCGAACAACGAGCGAGTTGGCCGACCGGTCATCCAGGGCCTCTACGTGCTGTTCGACGCTGCGGGCGGGCGACCCTTGGCGCTCCTTGACGGTGCCGCGCTCACGCTGCTGCGAACCCCCGCGGTGTCGGCGCTCGCCACCGACGTGTTGGCTCGACCCGACGTCACGTCGGTCGGCATCCTCGGGACCGGGCCGCAGGGGCTGGCCCACCCCGCTGCGATGCGAGCCGTACGCCCGTCCGTCCACACCGTCGTCGTTGCCGGTCGGTCATCCGATCGGGTCGACGCTCTTGTGAACAGCCTGCGTGCCGACGGCTTCGAAGCCCGGCCGGGCACCTGGGCCGAGGCAGCGGCGTGCGACCTGGTCTGCGGATGCACCCGGTCATCCGAGCCGCTCTTCTCCGTCGACGCGCTACGCCCGGGAGCGCACCTTAACCTCGTCGGTTCGTACCGCACCGACCTTCGCGAGGTCGGAGCCGATGTCATTTCACATGCAACTATCTTCGTCGACGAAATCGAGGCAGCGCGTGCCGAGGCCGGCGAACTGACCATGGCCGTCGCCGAGGGACGCTGGAACTGGAACGCGGTCGCCGGAGACCTTTCCGATCTCGCCGCCGGAAACGCGGGACGTGCCACCACCGGAGAAATCACGCTGTTTAAAAGCGTTGGCTTGGCCGTTCAAGATCTCGCCATTGCTCAACACGTCGCCCGATCGAGAGGTTTGCTATGACCAAGTCTGTTGTCATCATCGGTGGCGGGCTCATCGGCCTGTCCACCGCGTTCTTCCTCACCGAACTGGGTGGTACCGAGGTCACCATCATCGACCACGGCAAGTTAGGCGGCGGAGCAGCACGCGGCAATGCTGGCTACATGTGCGGTTCGATCCTTGAGCCGCTCGCCAATCCCGCCGCTATTCCTGCCGCCTTCAAGTCGTTGAAAGACCCGACCCGTGCACTGCGCGTCGACCCGACCAAGCTCCCATCGCTGCTCCCGTGGTTCGTGAAGTTCGCTTCACGGTCAACCGCCGCCACCCATCGCAAGACCAGCACCGAGCTGGTCAACTTCAATCGACCGATGCTGCAGCTGATGGAACAGATGACCGCCGCGGGCATCGACGTCACGCAAGGCAAGGGTCTGGTCGTGCCGTTCCACGACGAGGGGCTGGCCAGGCACTGGGGTGACGTCATGTCGCCGATGTCGGAGATGCTGGGTTACCCCACCCTCAAGATGCTCGGGGGTGATGAGCTGCGCAAGGTTGTGCCCGCTCTCACCGACCACATCAACGCCGGGTTCGTCATGGAAGCAGACCGCTCCATTGATCCTCGCCGCTACGTCGACACCATGATCGATGTCATCCGATCGCGCGGTGTTCGCATCATCGAGGACGCTCCGATCCGCTCCTTCGAGTACGGCAATGGCCGCATTGGCGCAGTGAAGACCGCGCAGGGCAGCGTCGCCGGTGGCGAATTCGTTCTTGCCGTCGGCAGCGGCAGTCGGGTCATGGGCAAAATGCTCGGGCTGCGCATTCCGGTCATCGCCGGTCAGGGCTACAACGTGGCCCTGCCGAAGGACGCTGGCATGGAGTCCCCGGTCATTTTCGAAGAAGCGCACGCGGCATCCACGCCCTTCGACGATCAGATTCGTCTTGGTGGCACCATGGAGTTCGCTGGCGACAACCCGAAGTTCGATGGGCGACGCGTCGATGCCATCGTCAACTCGATGCGCAAATTCGTCAACCTCGACTGGGAAAAGCGCACGGGAACCTGGGCCGGTTGCCGCCCCATGACAGCCGACGGCAAACCGTTTATCGGCAGGCCCAAGGGTTGGCAGAACCTGACGCTTGCAACCGGTCACGGCATGTTCGGTCTTACGCTGTCACCCGTGACCGGCCACGTGGTGAGCGAACTCTTGGTGCATGGCCAAGCGTCAGCCGATCTCACACCGTTCCACCCGAATCGCTAACGCCGCAGGCTAAGAACCGCCGATTTCACGGCCCCACACATCAGAGAGCACAAACCCGGTCTGGTACGGATCGGTGGGGTCAACAGCCGAGGTCCGCGTGCCCACCACCCAACCACGACCGGAGATCGACGGCACCACAGCCGGGCGGCCGGCAACGGTGGTGTCGCTCAGAATGCTCACGTTGAACTCGCTGTCAATCAGCGACCGGGCCACGAACTGCTGGCCGACCGCGGCCTGACCGCGGGCCGACATCACGGCGAGTCGAGCCGAGTTTCCGGTACCGCACGGTGACCGATCAACCCGACCACTCAACACGGTGGCGCCGCGCAACGACCCGTTGGCCGGATCATCATTGCCCGTGACCATCACGTAGGAGATGAAGTCGATCTCGGGCACTTCAGGGTGCTTCACGCTGATCTCTCGGCGAGCCGCAGCCGACACCAGTTCGGCTGCTTCCACTACGTCTCGGGCCGACCCTCTGTTGAGGGTGACGCCGAGTTGCTTGGAGTCAACCAGCACGTAGTAGCAACCGCCGTAGGCAACGTCGACCATAATCCGACCGACACCGGGCACGTCGAGCGGCACGTCAAGCGCTTCCACAAACGACGGCACACCTTGCAGGGTGACCCGCTCACAACGTCCGTCGCGACACGTCGCCTTCACTCGTACCAGACCGGCTGCGGTCTCGAGGACCACATTCGTTTCGGGTTCGGTCATGGGCACCACGCCGGTTTCGAGGAGCGCCGTCACCACGCAGATCGTGTTTGATCCGCTCATGGCGTGGGCACGATCGGCCTGCAAGATGATGAACCCCGCATCAGCCTCGGGATCGTTGGAGGGAAACACCAGGTTGGCGCTGGCTTGCGGACGACCACGCGGTTCGAACGCGAGATAGCGACGGATCGAATCGTCCACCTCGTTCACATAGTGCAACTTCTCGCGCATGGTGACACCGGGAACCTCGAAAACGCTCCCGAGGTAACAGGTGCCCTGCTCACCCTCGGCGTGGGCCTCAACGGCCGTCAGCGTGCGGGTCTGTCGCATCAGCCGAGATCAAGCGCGAGGGCTTGGTCGAGCACCCGCAACGTTTCGGCCGCGACGTCGTCCAGCAGCGGCAAGAGCGGCTGACGAACATCACCGCACTGGATGCCTTGATGGCCAAGGCCAAGCTTGGCTTTCTGGTTGTACGAACCGCTCTCCATGTTCTGCACCCACGGCAGCATGCCGTCGAAGATGCGCACCGCCTCGGCATGATCACCACGGAGCGACGCGTCGAGCAGCATCACGTGGTGCTTGGGCAGCACGTTGGAGGTACCGGCCAGCCAGCTGCGTACGCCCCACACGAAGTAGTCGACGGCCTGATCATCGGAGCCGCACATGATTTCGATCTTGCCCGCATAGCGCTTGCGCATGGCCAGGAAACGGGAGAAGTCGCCGCTCGACTCCTTGATGCCAACAATCTCGGGGATGTCGACAACGGCATCGAGGCACTCGAACCCGATCTCAATACCAGCGCGGGCCGGGTAGTTGTACAGAATGATCGGCAGGCCAACTTCACTCGCCACCGAGGCGTAGTGGGCGGCCAACTCGCGTTGTGTCGGAAGTGACGTGTAGGGGGCGGCCAGCATCAGCGCGTCGTACCCGAGGTCACGGGCAATGAGGCCGTGGGCGATGACTTCGCGGGTGGAACCGGCGTTGCAACCGGCCACCATCTGGGCTCGGCCGGCGGCAACCTCGACCGCTTGACGAGCGAGTTGCGTGCGCTCATCGGTGCTGAGCGCGTAGTACTCCCCCGTGGTGCCGTTGGCAACCAAGCCGCGCACGCCACCGGCGAGGCAGAACTCAATCACCTTCGCAAAGCCGTCCAGATCAAGGTCGCCATTGGCATGCATCGGCGCCACGATCGGGGTGTAGACGCCTTCGAGTTCAAGAGAAAGTTTGGCCATCACCAAAGTGTAGTGACACCTGTCCAGCTACTCACTCGGGACCGACGCCATGACCGCTTTCAGCGCCTGGGCCGCGCCCATCAGTCCGGCGCTTTCGAAGGGAATGACGATCTTGGCGTTCTCACTGTCGGCAAACTTGCTCAACGTCTCAAGTTGCAGAATGGCTATGAGTGACGGACTCGGGTTAGCGCTGTCGATGGCTCCGTAGACACTGGCGATGGCCTGGGCCTTGCCTTCGGCCTCCAGGATGTAGGCCTGCCGGTTGCCTTCGGCCCGAAGAATGGCCGCCGCCCGCTCACCTTCCGCGGCGCGGATCGCCGCCTTGGCCGCACCGTCGGCAATGTTGATTGCGGACTGTTGGTTTCCTTCCGACTGGAGAATCTTGGCCCGCTTCTCCTGATCGGCCTGCTTTTGCAACGCCAGCGCTTCCAGGATCTTTGGCGGCGGCGTGATCTCCACAATTTCGATGCGGGCGATGCGGATGCCCCACTTGTCGGTGACCGCTTCCATCTGCAGCTGCACGTCGGTGTTGATCCGTTCCCGCTCCGACAGGGCCTCATCGAGCGACAGCGTGCCGATGACCGAACGCAGCGCAGTACGAGCAAGGGCGTCGATGGCCACGTCGAAGTTAGCCACGCTGAACAGCGCCTGCTTGGCGTCGACGATCTGGGTGAAGATCGTGGCGTTCACCGTGACGACCACGTTGTCCTTGGTGATGACCTCCTGACGGTCTCCGGGCACGGGGATTTCGCGCATGTCCACCCGCTTTAGGTCATCGATGAACGGCGCGATGATGACCAGCCCGGGTTCATGCGTCTTGCGGTACTCACCGAGACGTTTCACCACGCCGACTTCACCCTGTTGCACGATGTTCACCATCTTTCGGAGCATGAACAGCAACACCGCGATGATCAAACCGGCGAAGACAAGACTGACAATGGCAACGGGACTTATGGCAAGCATTCGTACTCCTCATAGGCGGGTGTGACGGTAAGCGTGGTGCCGACAACAGCGGTGACGATGATGTGAGTGGCGGGCGGAATGGGCGGGCTGAAGGTTGCGGTTGCCGCCAGCCAGTTCTCGCCCAGGAGCCGCACGTGGCCACCCGGATGTGGCCCCACTTCATCGGTCGTTATGCCCTTCGCGCCAACGAGGCCGCCATGCACGCCGCCGATCACCAGACCGGGACCTCGGCGCGCAAAGGCACGACTCATGTGCGGTCGGACCGCGACCAATCCCACTGCCGCCACGATGATGGCTACCAAAATCTGAAGAGGAATGGCCGTCGGTACGAACACCGCCGTGGCGGCCGCCGCCAGCGCGCCGATGGCACCAAACATCGCGAAGAAGGCCAAGTGATGCATTTCGACGGCAAGCAGCACCACGCCGATGAGCACCCAGATCAGAATGGTCACCAACCGTCGCGTCGGTTGGACCGATTGGGCTGCGCTCGCGGTCGCGGGCACCTCGACCAGGCTGGTCACCGGAGCGACGGACGCCGACGGTGCCGTCGCCAACGTGACCGAGGGTTCACCGGTGCGAATCTGTGCCGGCTGGCGGGCGAGGCTGATCAAACCGGCTCCGATGCCAAACACCAGCACCGCGGCCATCACCCACAGCAACGCTACGGCTCGCGGCCGACGATGCGTGCGCGCATCGAGCCGCGTAACCGACGCGTCGGCTCTGGCGGCGAGCGGCGGGGGCGCCAGATCGAGAATGTCACCAAGAGCCGGACGGAGATCGTCGTCGAGTGATTCACTCATCGCAAAGCCTTCCGTAAGTGCACCCGAGCGCGAGCGAGGTGACGGCGAACGCTGTCGGCGCTGATACCGAGCAAGGTCGCAATCTGGGTGGCGTCCAAGTCTTCCCAATAGGTGAAGTAGACCACCGATCGTTGCTGCACGCTCAGCGCGGCAACGGCTCGACGAATATCGAGTTGGCTCTCATGCGGTGGCGAGACCGCCGGTAGGACCGCGTGCAGGTCGCGGACCTGTCGCCTCTGCCGACTCCGCATCTGATCGAGTGCCGTGTTGGTAACAGCGCGAAACAGATACGCACGCTCATGTTCCATCTCCCAGCGCGGCGACCGCTCGAACTTGGCAAAGGTGATCGACACCACGTCGGCCGCGTCATTCGGGCCGACAAGCAGCGTGGCGTACCGCAACAGCTCTGCCGCATGTCTATCCCACAGTTCGGCCTGCCCCAGTTGCCGGGGCGCGTCCACAGTGGTCATCACACTTCCTTTGACGTCACCGAGCCGCTTGGGCATGGACAGCCAATCCAAAAAGTCGAAAAGAATTTCCAACAGCCAGTCTGCCTGACCGGACGCCGTTTCACACCCAGCCTCCTATTCTCGGTTCGCGGTAGCGTCTTGTCAGGGCTCTTTCAGCGAACGGGGAACGACATGCACGACCTGGTGATTCAGGGCGGAACGGTGGTGGACGGCACCGGGGCGGCACGAGTGCGGGCCGACGTTGCGGTCGATGACGGCATCATCACCGCCGTCGGCACCGATGTCGGCAGTGGCCGCCGCACGATCGATGCGGAGGGCAAGCTAGTCACGCCCGGTTGGGTGGATATCCACACCCACTACGACGGGCAGATCACGTGGGATCCAGTGTTGGCGCCGTCGTCGATCAACGGGGTGACGTCCATCGTGGTCGGAAACTGCGGCGTGGGTTTTGCTCCCGCCCGACCCGATCGTCACGACTGGCTCATCTCGTTGCTGGAGGGCGTGGAGGACATTCCTGGAACGGCGCTCACCGAAGGCATGACCTGGGGATGGGAATCGTTCCCGCAGTACCTCGACGTGCTTGCCTGCCGGCAGTGGACGATCGATGTCGGCACCCAGGTTCCGCACGCCGCGCTGCGAACCTACGTGATGGGTAAGCGTGGCGCCGACCACACGGTTCGTGCCGATGCCGATCACATTGCCGAGATGGCTTCGCTCTGCGAAGCCGCGGTGCGGGCGGGTGCACTCGGGTTCACAACGTCGCGCACCTGGGTGCATCGCACAAGTATCGGCGAGACAATCGGCACCCTCACCGCTTCGACCGATGAGGTGCTGGGTCTCGCGTCGGCTCTTCGCATGGCCGGCACCGGTGTTATCCAATTGATTTCGGACGCGTACCAAACCACCGATCTCGATTTGGTTGCAAGTGAAACTGCTTTGCTCTCGCGTATTGCATTGGAAGTGGGGCGACCGCTCAGCTTTACCGTTCAGCAAAATGACGATGCGCCCGACCGATTCCGCGATCTGCTCCGCAACATCGCAACATGGAACTCGGCCGGTGCTCACGCACGCGCCCAGGTCGCGGTGCGGCCGATAGGTGTGCTGGCCGGACTCACAGCGACCGCCAACCCACTCATCTTCTGCTCGAGCTATCAGTCCATCAGCCGACGACCGCTGGCCGAAAGAGTCACCGCGTTGCATGACCCTGCGTTCCGGGAACGGCTGTTGATCGAGCACGCCGAGGTGAAGGTGGATGGCTTCCTCGGCCTCATCCACGCCGGCTTCAACCGCATGTATCCGCTTACCGATCCGCCCAACTATGAGCCGACACCCGAACAAAGCGTGGCCGGTATCGCAGCCGCAGCCGGACGAGATCCGAGGGAGATGCTGTTCGACCTGCTGCTCACTGACGACGGCGCGCGCCTCCTGTACATCCCGCTCATGAACTACGCCCACGGCAGCCTGGACGACGTACGGGAAATGCTCACATCGCCGGACGCCATCGTCGGCCTGTCCGACGCCGGCGCACACTGCAACGCCATCTCCGACGGCTCGTTCCCCACTACCGCGCTGACCCACTGGACTCGCGATCGAACGCGAGGCGAGCGACTGCCATTGGAGATGATGGTGCACCACCAAACCCAACGCACCGCCTCGCATGTCGGGTGGCTCGACCGTGGCGTGATCGCCCCCGGCTACCTCGCCGATATCAACGTGATCGATTACGACAACCTCGCACTACGCCCGCCCCGAATCATCGCCGACCTTCCCGCCGGCGGCACCCGCCTCATGCAGGAAGCAACCGGCTATACCGCCACCATCAAACGCGGCCACATCACCGTCGACAACGGCACCATCACCGACGCCCGCCCCGGCCGCCTCGTGCGCGGCACAACCAGCCATGGTTAGCGAATCCCGAGATCACGGAGTCGGCGGCGTCCAGATGACTCCTGCCGAGTTCGGAATGACGTGCGTCGGCGTTCCGTCGTTGTGGGAGGCGAGCAGCAGCGGGCCGTCCGACGACACAAGCACCCACGCGTTGTGCTGCGCCGTTGCCAGATGAAGCGCATCGGCGGTTGAAAGTCCAGTGTGACGATGCCGGAGACCAGCAGCCAGAACGCCACATTCCATGGCCACCTCAGCCGACTTGAGACCCATACTGTCCACATCGCGCCGAAGCTCTTCAGCGTCAACCCCAACACGCAGGAGCACGTAAACGGCCTCGGACACAATGACCGGCGTAACTCGGCAGTCGTGACCGTCGGAGAGCAACTTGCCAGCCGATACACCTCCGACCTCACCGAGCAGAACCGCCACGATTGCGCATGCGTCAAATAGAAAGATTGGGCTCTCGCTCACTCCCCGATCGCGATTTCTGCGTCACGTTGCCGGCGAACATCATCCGACGAGGCGGCCAAATGCGCGTACTTTCCAAAGACGGTCCCCACGCCTATGGGAAAGACGATGAGATTCCCGTCGACGTCAACCCGCAGACCAACCCGCGCGGGGTTGCCAGCCTGACGACGCCAATCGGCGGGTAGCGAGATCGTCCCGTTTCGAGAAACCTTCATCGTATCCATGCCCGCAAACTATAGTCGTGGATCTATTATACAACAAAGTTGTTATCATACATCCATTTCGGGTCGGTCACATCCACGACCACGCACGTATCAGTGCCGAGGAAAGCGGAGGTGCTTTACGCCTGCTCGCGTGATGCTGGCGATCCAGGGGCCGTCGGGGTTCTCAGCAAGGAATCGCTCAAGCGCGTTCCACTGATCTACGAGCACCGTAAGCGTGGCCCACGTGCTCAGATTGCTCGCCTTCGTGAGCACGAAGCCGCGTAACCCTGCTTCGATGATGGCTTGCGCCTCGCCCGGCCTGGTACGGATTCGCTTGTCCCTCGTTATGACGGTGAGCCCCATCCGGCCAACGATGGGCAGCCATACATCGTCTTTCGTGCCAAGGGGAACGTCCGGCAATGCTTTGTGCCCAGGGTGGAGCACGTCACGCCGAGCCCACGCCAAACTACGACCCAGCGCCAGGTCATTCTCGTCGACAAAGAACCTGGGGGCAGATGGTTGGCTCACGCAGCTGTGGACGTCTGCTGTGTTTCGTACGCAATAGCGGCGCGGATCTGTTCAACCGGCAGGTCGTAGGCATCGGCGAGAAAGTCCGGCGAGTCGCCAGCGGTGAAAAGTTCCATGATGCGCTCGGTTGCCACGCCCCGTATCGATGGACGACCAAAGCTCATCTCAGGGTCGATGACCACGGGGGAGGTTTTACCGGCTGGGTGCAGCCGAACGACCACATCGTCCATGAACTCCACCTTCAAGAGGTACTGCTCCACCTCGGGCGCGAGCATCAGTTCCTGGCCCGATCTGACAACGATCGCAAGATCGCTCGACAGCCCGGTTTCCTCTTGGATCCGCAGGATCAGCTGCTTGTCGTACACCAATGGCTTCGAGTGGGCGAACGGGTAGAGGACCCTGTAGTGCTCTCGGAGCCGGTCCGCCACGGGCCGAATATGTTGCAGCGGCACGCGTGCCCGGCGGTACTCGCGGAGGTAGCCGAGTTCAACAAACTCACCCCAGGTGACAACATCGGAACCCGTCGGCTCAACCCGAACGACGGGCGGATACTGCGTGCCATTGCGCCGATATCCGTCGAGCCAGCCGAGCACTCGCTCACGCCGGAGACCAAGCAGCGCCGCCGCCTGGCCCACGCCGTAGACCGGCCGATCGAGAATTGTGACTGAGCCCATACGTCGATCGTAGAGGATGGGTGTTACAAAGTGCCGCCAAACTCAGCCGACCTCGATGACTTTCATGACCTCGTCGCCGTACGGCGAATGGGCGGCTGGAGGGGCGTACAACATCGACCAGGCGTCTTCGTCGAGTCGACTTTCACCCTGCTTTGCGCGCGAACCGAACTCCAATCCCGCCGCACTCCATCCATCATGTAGTTTAAAGTCGATATTTGCGACACATCACTGAAAATAATAGTTAAAATGCATTTACATCGACGTTTAGGGAGCTGATGTGTTCTTACGGTTTGGCTCGATCGGCGCAGCGCGAGCCAGCGACGGGTCGTCCAACGTCCCGTGAGATTGGGCCGGCGCTGCTGCCTGCCGAGGTCAAGCCGGTGAGCATGGTAGCCCTACGGCGGATGCGAAATCTTCTCATGCTGCATGAATACCGGCGCCGGGAGCAGTTTGAGCCGTCGGATATCACGTTCCGGCACGCGGGCAGTCGTACCGCCACCCTCCGGATCGACCAAGAATCGAGCGGAACGATCTCCTGGTTCGCGCTGGCCGGTCAACTTCTTGATGTATGCGGTAACGGCGGCCTTCTCTGCTTCGACGAACTGGACGCAACGCTGCACCCATCGCTCGTGGCAGAGGTGAGCCGCTTGTTTCAGGACCCCTCAACCAACCCAAACGGAGCACAACTTCTCGCCGCCTGCCACGACACGACCATTTTGTCCTCATCGACAGACGGCCACCTGTCGCGAGACCAGATCTGGCTCACCGAGAAGGCCAACGATGGCGCAACCTCGCTCATACCCCTTAGCGACTTCGCGCCTCGCCCCGGCCAAAACCTTGAGACGGCCTACCGACAGGGCCGATTCGGCGGCCTGCCGACTATCGGCGCTGAGGAGTTCGCGTCGGTGCTCGCTCCATTGCGAGCGCTGGCCTGAGGGTGGCAGCGCGAAAGAAGGCGGCAGCTCGTGGCGAACGTCCACTCGGACGACGCGGGCCACAGTTCGCTCAACGCCGAACGTTCACGATCATCTGTGAGGGCGAGACCGAGGTCGCCTACTTCAGAGATCTTGTTCGGCACGGCGTTATTGCGCCAGACATCCACGTGTCGCCCCGAAAAGCGAAGCACAGCGATCCGCGCAAGTTCGCCCAGTCACTCACCGATCTGCCGCCCCGTGACGAGCGAGATGAGGCGTGGTTTGTGTTCGATGTCGAGGCGCCGCCGCGGCAGAACATCGAGCACACCATATTGACGTCATACCGACAGCGACTGATGTTACGGTGCCATGGGGGTCGCATCGCCCCGCACCGACGGCTGCTATCCGGTTACACCAGTTCCACCGCGAAACGTTCGATATCGGCCGAGACGAGATCGAAGTCGGCGCGCGCCGACCGCTCGGGATCTACTCGCCGGAACGCTCCATCATCGACATCGTGCGCCTCCGACACGACGAAGGCACCGATCTGGCATGGGGGGCGCTACGTCGATGGTTGAACAGATCACCAAGAAACACTGGCCAACTCGTCACCATGGCCGCCAAGTTCAAGGGAGCCGAAACCCCGATCCGCTCCGCCCTTGAAGTCCTTCTATGACTCCTCCGGCCAGTGAGCAGCTCGGCCGAAACCGTTGCGCAACTCGTCCGAGTGCGCTATGCTATGAGCAATCTTCCCCGCCTTTCGGCTGCCTTGCGCTCCCGGAATGGCGGGGCTATTTCGTTTTCCGAGGTGTTTGACAGTGACCCGTACAGCCGTCTTTATCGACTATCAGAACGCCTACCAGGGTGCCCGCACTGCGTTCGGGCTACAGAACGTCGGCTTCGTCGCTGGGCAGATCCACCCGCTCCTCCTCGGGCAGCACCTGACCCAGCTCGGTCATAAGGTTGACTTAAGCGCGAACTGACAGCAGTACACGTTTACCGTAGTGAGCCTTCCTCAAAGCATTCGTCCACCGGCCAGGCGGCCTGCCAGCGCCAGGTCGCGGCCTGGACCACGCAACAACTTGTCGTTCCGGTTGTCCGACCGCTCAAGTATTACGCCGACGGCAGCGTGCGCGAGAAGGGCATCGATGTCCTCATCGCGCTCGACATAGCCGAAGGAGCAGCCAACGACGAGTACGACGTTGCCATCCTAATGTCCGCCGATTCGGACTTGGCACCGGCGCTCGAACGAGCGATGCGACACGGAAAGCGAGTAGAGGTCGCTGGGTGGAAGAGTTCTACGTTCGAATCCCGGCTTCGCTTGCCTGACAAGGCCATCTGGTGTCACCGGTTGGACGAAATGGTGTACCGAAAACTTCATGACCCGACTGACTACACAAGAGCGTCACCCAGGTGATCGGTAGAGGTGGGATGGCTACGAGGCGGTGCCGTTGACGTCGATGACTTTCATGACTTCGTCGCCGTAGTCATTGATGACTTTGACGGCGATGCGGCCGGTGCTCGGGATGGCGAACGGGCGGCTGGTAGTGCGGTAGAGGGTGGACCAGGCGTCTTCGTCGATGTCGGCCTTCAAGGCTTTCTTCAACCGGGCGTAGGGGTCGTTGCCGCCGGTGAAGTAGCAGTGGCGGACGAAGAACGATTCGCCGTTGTAGTCGGTGTCGATCATCCACAACGCGATCAGGTCGGTGTTGTTGCTGCGCACCTCGCCGGTGGTTGGGTCATATACATCGACACCCAGGATTTCGACGATGACTTGCTCGGCGCCACCGTCGACACCGGGCACGAGGGTGACGGAGATGTCGGGTTCGCCGAAGACGGTGAACAGGTTGCCGGCACCGGTCTTCTTCAGGTCCTCGCCCATCAGCAGGTCGCTATTCATGCGCACCAGCTGGATCTGCACCGGGCCGATGGAACGCTCGGCGGCGACGGTGGCGAAACCCTTGTCGCTGTCGACGATGTCTTCGAGCGCGCCGAGAGCGAGCGGATCGAAGGCGAACGCGAGCACGCACAACAGGCCGAGGGATTTGTCGCCGCTGCGGATCACTTCCAGCACGGCGTTCTTGATGAACGACGGGCCGACCGTGCCGTATTGCGGACCGATGGCCAACGCGACCCGGCTGGGCGCACCGTCGGCGACACCGGCGCGCTCGGCGATGGCCTGGAGGTAGTTGCCGGCATGCGGCTCGATGGTGTCGAACACCAGGCGTTCGTTGCGGACGCCGTTCTGGATACCGGCCTTGGCCAAGTTGTTCAGAATCGTCTGCTCGAACGACGGGCCGCTGCCATCCAGATCGGCGGCCGCCTCGCTGCGAGGCAGATCGTCCGGCACCTGACCGGAGAACGCAATGGCCCGATGGGGCGACAAACTCTCGACGGTGAACGGCCCGGTCACCCGCACCTTCTTGCGATCCTCATACGGCTTGTCATACAGCAGCTCGTACTCGGCGTGACGCTTGATGGCGGCATCAATCTCGCTGCGCGTCATACCCTCACGAATGTCGGGGTTGTTGGCGATGGACTTCAGCGTGATGTGCTGAACCCGCTCGTACACGAACCCCTTGCGGATATCGCCATTGGTCGGCCCAGCCCCGAGCGCGCCCGACAGGTCGGTCTCCTTGCGACGACCCTCGGGAGAATCGGCCAGCAAGAAGTAGGGGAACTTCGCCCCCATCAACCGCTGCCGAGCCAACGCCAACGCCACCCGCGACGTATCAATCGTGATCCACCGCCGCCCCCACTGCTCGGCCACATACGCCGTCGTCCCCGACCCACACGTCGGGTCGAGGACGAGATCGCCGGGGTCCGTACACATAAGCATGCACCTCTGGATGACTTTGCTCGCTGTCTGGACGACGTAGAGCTTCTCATCCGTAAACGATCCTGTCCCTGTGTCAGTCCAGACATTCCCGTAGGGCATTGCGGGAAAGTCTTCAAGGTATCGAAGGTACTGAATTGAGTCGCCACGCGTCGGCCGCAGCCGCCCTGCAGCGGCCAGTCTCTCCATACCGGCGGCGCTGGTCTTCCAATATCCTTTGCCCGGAAGGTAAGTGGTTCCATTAAACCGTACGGGGAAAGTGCCCGGAGGTCGCTGACTTGTCAAGCTTGTCGGACGGAAGAGCATGTCGCCCGGCGGAAGCTTCGAAGGATCGGCCTTCTCCTCCTCCGACGCCCTTCGTTCATGACCATCCTGAGACCGCACGAGAGAGTAAAGGTCCGCCCCTGCCCCTGCCACTTTGGCGGCGAAGAGCTGGCGGTATCGAAGCGATTCAAAGCTGCGAGCGAACCAAAGGACGTAGTCCGCTGTCCCTGGAAGGTAGAGCGAGGTCGCGCTTGAGGTAGTACGCAGCGCGATCTGGCTGACGAAGTTCTCGCGGCCGAACACTTCGTCCATGACGGCGCGCACGAGGTGGACGTTTTCGTCGCCGATCTG
>JANNZM010000144.1:0-90935 GCA_031410595.1 Actinomycetes bacterium
TGCAGCTTGTTGGCCTCATCCACCCGCGTGCGGAAGTCGGCGGCACCCGGCACGCGACCTGCAGCTTCGGCCAGGAAGATGGCCGTCTCGGCCGCTTCACGCTGGCAGAACAACACCCGGTTCTCACGGGTGGGGTCGGCCCAGTACTGCATGAGCTTGCGAGAGATCGGTGTGACACCCGGATAGCCGCGGGCCCGCCACAGGTCCACCTCGTAGCGGATGTCGTTGATCAAGGTGTTGCGCTGCGCTCGCTCATCGGTGCCGAGTTGCAGCGTGGCCTGCGCCTTGGCGCCACCCTTACGAGGGGCCGGCACCGGGATGAACGACTCGCTCGGCCGACGGCCGGGCAACGCCACGCCGGTCGGCCCGACGTTGGGTTCGATCTCGAAATATTCAGCCGGTGCCTCATAGGCGAGTTGAGGATCGGGTTATCCAACGCCATCGTCATCGGTGCGCCCACCGTTCGCGTGCTACGTGACCCGGCATAGTAGTCATCCGATAAGTCGCCTTCCGAACCCCGCCCCGGGTCTACAACGTCACGAGAAACTATCAGACCTCTGTGACCGGCAGTCGGGGCGACGTCAACGGACAGCTCACGCCCGCCCGGCCGCCTCGTGCGCGGCACAACCAGCCGGTGGCTAGACACCTGAGCTTTCGGCATCCGACGTCGATAGACAACGCCGAATGCCGACAGCTAAGTGTTACTGGCCTTTGAAGTTGGCGACCTGGCGCAGGATGACCTGGGTCTTCACCAGGTCGGTCTGGGCTTCCATCACCTTGTCGATGTTCTTGTAGCTCGACGGGATCTCATCGATCAACGCGGCGGCATGATCATCGAGCCACGCTCGACCCTTCATCTGACGCTTCAGGTCGGCAACCGTGTACTGAAGCTTGGCTGCCGATCGGCTCATTCGGCGGCCAGCCCCGTGCGAGCACGAGTTGTATGACAGCGGATTGCCGAGCCCTTCCACGATGTGCGTGGCCGCGCCCATGGAACCGGGGATGACCCCAAGGTCGCCAACGCCTGCCTTGATGGCACCCTTTCGTGTAAGCCACACCGACTTCTCGATGCCGTCGATGAGGTGGGTTTCCTGCTGGCAGAAGTTGTGGTGACAGTTGATGCGCTGCACTTCACGACCCTTGCCGACAATGGCAAAGATGCGCATGAGCGCGGCGTCCATCATCGCTTCACGTGAGCCGAGCGCATAGCCCTGCGCCCACAGCATGTCGGCAATGTAGGCGTCGAAACCGGGCGTGCCTTCCTGCAACCACGCCTGGTCCTGCTCCTCCAACCGATAGCCGGTGACGAGGTCGACAAAGTCCCGCTTGGCATTGCGGATATGACCAGATGCCAACTCGTTGCCGATACCCCGGCTACCCGAATGCAGCACGACCCACACCCGGTCGGCTTCACCCGGGAATCGAGTTGAGTAGTCGTCAAGACACAGCTCGGCGAAGTGATTTCCGGACCCGAGTGTGCCGAACTGCTTGAGCGACTTCACCTTCTGGCTGGTGCTCAGCGCGGCCGGCATGCCGTGGGCGTCGTGCCAACGATGCGAAGCCTTCGTGGCTTCAACGTGACCGACACCGACTCCGGCCGGGCACGTGTCGGCGAACGCGTCGACCATGCAGTTGAGGTTGTCGGGAAGATGCTTGGCCAACAGATCCGTCCGCACCGCAATCATGCCGCAGCCAAGATCGACACCGACCGCAGCTGGTACGACGGCGCCGAGTGTTGGCAACACCGAACCAATCGTGGCGCCCTTACCGAGGTGCGCGTCGGGCATGAGCGCGAGGTGCGATGGCACGATCGGCAGGCGCGCCAAGCGATGGGCCTGGGCCCTGGTCTGCTCATCGAACTCCACCGGCCACGCCGCTACCTTCGGGCTAAACCATTCCATCGCGCTGCTCTTTCGGTCGTCGTTTCGTTTCCCAGTATGAACTGGTCGTGACGAGACATGCGGAGGGATTTCCATCTCTGTCGCACCCTTCATTGCCTCGGCTGGGTCGCTACCGCCACCGCTCCTCAACTCTGCAACACCCCCTCGTCATAATGAGGGTATGCCGCTCATTTCACCTGCCGTACCCACATCCGACGTACTCGTGTTACGTTGTGTGACAGATGGGTCTGTTCGATGATCTCGATTGGATTCCATCCCAGGGAGTCTGGATTTCCAAGCAGGAGCTAGAGGAATGTTTGTTGCTGTTCGAGTAATCCTCCACGGTACCAAGCGCGATGAGCCAAACCGATCTCACGCTCTGACCGTGGCGAAAATGCTCGTACGAGCTATCGGCCGTCACGAAGGAGACCAATGACCATCAAACGATCTGAAGCTGCCATCGCATGGTTCAAGGAAGACGACCCAGACTTTCCTACGACCGAAGAGGAGTATGAGGAACTCAAGGCCAAGATTGCGGCTGCGGAAGCCGAGTCGCGACACTTGTCGGCACGCGTGCCGCATCCGCTCTACGCGCAACTTGAGCAGTTGGCGAACGAACGAGGGGAGACCGTTTCTCAGGTGGCTCGCACGTTGATCATCGATGGTCTGGCGCGCCAGCAAAACCCGGATCGAGATGGGCTGGACGTCGCGATTGCCGCGCTACAGAAACTTCGGCGCGACATGCCAGCGGTCGGCGAGGGCGAGCCCGCCCGGCAGCAGCGGAAGAAAGCGTCGTAGGCCTCGAATCCTTGTGGGCGTCCATCTAGCCCGACCGACGCCCCGCGGACGCGCCCCAACTGCTACCTCAGTCGTAGGAGGTATTGATGGTGAAGTCGGTGCGGTAGCGGTCGGGGGTGAGCTGGCCGGCGCTCTTGGCGCCGTCGATGGGGAGGGCAACGCCGTTTATGAAAGGGCTCTCATCCGACGCGAGAAACACGACAGCTGCGGCAACTTCGCTGGCATGAGCCACGCGCGCCATTGGTGTATTGGCCACGAATTGGCGGACCATTTCCTCGGGCGTGCCGAAGCCGGAGACACTGGCGCGCAGCATGGGGGTATCGATGGCGCCTGGACACACGGCATTCACGCGAATGCCCTGCTGGGCGTAGGCGACAGCGAGTGACTTGGTGAGCCCAACCACCGCGTGCTTTGACGCGTTGTACAGCGGGTCACCGGGTCGACCCATCACGCCGCCATTGGACGAGGTGTTGATGATGCTGCCTCGGCCTTGTGCCAACATTGAGGGCAAGAGATAGCGACAGGCCAGATAGGCCGGCTTCACATTGACGGCGAAAATTCGATCGAATTCTTCGGGCGTGGTGTCCACGACTGACTTCGGCAGATGGATGCCAGCGTTGTTCACCAAGATGTCGACGTGGCCGGAATGGGCCATCACCGCGTCCAAAAACACAGTGACCGCTCCGGGGTCGGAGGCATCGACGATGGCCGATCGCAGCGAAGACTCAGGCTCGTTCCCCGGTTCAAGCGGGAGCAGATCAGATGCGTGTACGAACGCTCCTTCGGCCACGAACTGACGGACGATTTCCCGCCCAATACCGCGAGCGGCACCGAACACAACCGCAACTTTTCCTTCAAGACGAGGCATGACTTCCTTTGGTGAGATCGTATCCTGGAGAGACATCGATTGTGGAGGCGTTATGACCGGTCGGCTCGGGGTGGACATAGGTGGCACCTTTACAGACCTCGTGCTTGAGACCGAGCATGGCATGTTCTCCGCGAAGGTGCTCACCACCTACGCCGCACCCGAGGACGCCATCGTCGACGGGATGCATCGCGTGTGCGCGAAGGCCGGGGTCCACCCGTCGTTCATCATGCAGATCATTCACGGCACGACGCTTGCCACCAACGCGCTCATTGAACGGCACGGCGCCAAGACCGCGCTCATCACCACCAGCGGTTTTCGTGACGTCATCGAGATGCGCACCGAGAGCCGCTTCGAGCTCTACGACCTCAACCTCGTGCTGCCCGAACCGCTGCTGGCTCGCAACCGTCGATACGTCGTGAACGAACGAGTAGAAGCAACCGGGCGAGTGCTCATCCCACTCGATCGAGCGGAGGTCGAAGCGTTGGCCGACGAGCTGGCCGAGGCGCAGTACGAAAGCATCGCCGTTGGCCTGCTGCACTCGTATGTGAACGACGGCCACGAGCGCATGATCCGCGACGTGCTCGTCGAAAAGCTGCCCGGTGTGATGATCTCGCTGTCGTCGGAAGTGTCGCCGCAGATGCGCGAGTACGAGCGCTTCAACACCACCATCGCCAACGCGTACATCAAGCCTCTGATGAAGACCTACCTCGATCGACTGGCCGGCCGACTCGCCGCCGAGGGCGCTAACTGTCCGATCTTCCTGATGCACTCAGGTGGCGGCATCATCAGCATCGAAAGCGCAGCGGAGTTCCCGGTACGGCTGGTGGAGTCCGGTCCCGCGGGCGGTGCCGTTTTTGCCGCAGACATCGCGGCACGGCACGGGTTGGAGAAGGTGCTCAGCTTCGACATGGGCGGTACGACGGCCAAGATCTGCCTCATCAAGAATCGTGCGCCCAAGACGGCGCGTGTGTTTGAAGTGGCGCGGGCCTACCGGTTCAAGAAGGGGTCGGGCATGCCGATCTCCATCCCGGTCATCGACATGGTTGAGATCGGTGCTGGCGGCGGCAGCCTGGCCCACGTGGACGCACTCAATCAGATTCGCGTCGGGCCCGAAAGCGCTGGTTCCGAACCCGGTCCAGCGTGTTACGGCCAGGGCGGCGAACGACCTGCGGTTACCGACGCCGACCTCGTGTTGGGCAAGCTCGACCCCAACAACTTCGCCGGCGGCACCATCCCGCTGCATCCCCACGACGCCGAGAAGGCCCTACGCGTGCATCTCGGCGACAAAGTCGGCATGGATGCGCTGGAGGCAGCGTGGGGCGTGGCCGAGATGGTCGATGAGAACATGGCCAACGCCGCCAGGGTGCACGCAGTGGAGAACGGCGAGGACCTCAGCGAGTACACCATGATCGCATTCGGCGGCGCCGCTCCTCTGCACGCTGGACGGCTGTGCGAAAAGCTCGGTATCGATCGCTGTCTCATTCCGGTCGGAGCCGGTGTGGGCTCGGCTATCGGCTTCCTGCGGGCGCCGTTCAGTTTCGAGGCGAACCGATCGGTGTTCATGCGTATCAGCGCGTTCGATACCGACGCGGTCAAGCGACTCTTCGCCGAGATGGAGGTTGAGGCTCGCGGCTTTGTTCGCTCGTGCGATGCCCACGCCGACATGAGTACCGAGCACAAGGTGTATGTGCGCTACGCCGGTCAGGGTTGGGAGATTCCCGTTCGCCTCACGCCCGAACAGGTTGCCTACCCCGATGCGGACACGTTCCTGAAGTTGTTCGAGGAGGACTACGCCAAGCTGTTCGGTCGCACCGTTGACGGCATGGAAGCCGAGATCACCGTCTGGTCTGTCAACGCCTTCACTCCCCCGGCAGCGGTCGAACCGGTTGAGCCGGCCACCCGAACGGCCAGTGCTGCAGTCGTCGGCCAGCGCCAACTGTTCGATCCAGGTCTTGGCAAGCTCACCACAGCAGCCGTCTCACTTCGCCAAAGCTTCTCCGCCGGCACGTCCCTTGAGGGTCCAGCAGTGGTCACCGAGGACGAAACGACCATCGTGGTTCCCGCCAGCCGGTGTCTCATTGCTCACGGCGACGGCACGCTCGATATGACCGCGAAAGCCACGCAGTCCGACCACGCCGGCGCCGTATCGACCGTTGGCTATCAAGTCATGTGGAACCGACTCATCTCGGTGGTGGAGGAGCAGGCGCAGGCGCTCATCCGCACCGCGTTCTCCACGTCCGTGCGTGAGGCCGGCGACCTTTCGGCCGGTGTCTACAACGACCGAGGCGAGATGCTGGCCCAAGCCGTCACCGGTACGCCGGGCCACATCAACGCCATGGCCGACTCGGTGCCGCACTTCATTCGCCGCATCGGTCGGGAGAACATTCACGACGGTGACGTATACATCACCAACGATCCGTGGAAAGGCACCGGCCACCTGCACGACTTCACCATCGTCACGCCGTCGTTCCATCACCAGCAGCTCGTCGGGTTCTTCGCCTGCACCGCGCACGTAGTCGACATCGGAGGACGCGGCTTCGGGGCCGATGCCAACTCGATCTACGAAGAGGGTCTCTACATCCCGATCATGAAGTTCGCCGACCGGGGTGTGGTGAACCCGACGCTTGTCCACATCATTCGTGGCAACGTGCGAGAGCCCGATCAGATCGTCGGTGACCTCTTCGCTCTTGTCACCTGCAACACCATTGGGCATCGTCGCCTGATGGACATGATGAACGAATTCGCGCTCGCCGATCTCACCGGTATCTCCGATTTCATCCTCACGAACTCGCGCAACGCAACACTCGAACGCATCAATGCACTGCAGCCCGGCGCAGCCGATGGCCACATGCGTATCGACGGCTACGACACGCCGATTGATCTGAAGGTGCGCGTGTCGTTTGAACGCGATCGGGTGCTGTGCGATTGGACCGGCACCTCGGGCCTCGACAAGAAGGGCATCAACGTGCCTTTGGTCTATACCAAGGCCTACTCCTGTTACGCGCTGAAGTGTGCCATCGCACCCGACATTCCAAACAACACGGCCAGCCTCGCGCCGTTCGAAGTGGTGGCGCCGGTCGACTCCATCCTCAATGCCGTGCATCCGGCACCGGTGGCCCTGCGCCACGTGATTGGCCACATGCTGCCCGACACCGTGTACGGCGCGCTCGACCAACTGCTGCCCGACACCGTTCCCGCCGAAGGGGCTGGGTCAATCTGCAACTTTCAGGTGTCACTACGGCCGCGCACCGATCAGCCCGCCCCGGCAGGAGCGGTGCGGGCCGAGGTGCTCACCTTCAACTCGGGCGGCTCGGGTGCACGACCAACGCTCGACGGCATGAACGCCACCGCGTTCCCTTCCGGCGTGATGACCATGCCCGTCGAGGCCACCGAGCAGGTCGGCCCGGTCATCATCTGGCGCAAAGAACTGCGGCCCGACTCCGGCGGCGCCGGTCGCCATCGCGGCGGGCTCGGCCAGTTCATGGATGTCGGTGCCTGCGAGGGCCACGAGTTCGATATCCAGGCCATGTTCGACCGCGTGAAGTTCCCGGCACTCGGCCGACGGGGCGGTCAGCCCGGCGCGCCGACCACCATTGGCCAAGACGACGGCACGCCCATGAAGGGCAAGGGGAAGCAGTTCGTGCCGCACGGCCGAAAGGTGATGATGGCCTTCCCCGGTGGGGCCGGTTACGGCCCCACGGCCGAACGCTCGCACGCACTCGTGTGCCGCGATCTGGCGCTCGGCTACATAAGTGCAGAAGCTGCTCGCACGGTGTACAACATGACCCAAGCCGAGATTGATGACGTGCTCGCCCGGGCGCGTCGAGGAGAAACGTTCTGATGCTGCCCTTGTCTGCCACGCCAACACGATCGTCGTACGACGTCGTCATCATCGGCGGGGCCATCATGGGGTCGTCCACCGCCTGGTTCCTCACCGAGAACCCCGACTTCACCGGCTCCGTGCTGGTAGTCGAGAAGGACCCGACCTATGAAAAGGCAGCGACCATGCTGTCTACCTCGTGCATGCGCCAGCAGTTCTCGATGGAACTGAATGTGCGCATCTCGCAGTTTGGCGCCGATTTCGTGAAGAACCTACGTGCCTATATGGGCGGCGACGAGCGGGTTCCCGATCTCGATATCCGCAGCTTCGGCTACATGTACATGGCCGACAACGAAGACTTTGCTGGCCTGTTGCGAGACAACCAGGTTGTGCAGTTGGCCGCCGGCGCCAAGACCGAGTTACTGACCCCCGCCCAGATCCACGAGCGTTACCCGTTCTACAACGTCGACGACCTTGTGCTCGGCAGTATCAACCGACAAGACGAGGGCTACTTTGACGGCACCGCCGTCTTCGATTGGTGTCGGCGCATCGCTCGCGAACGAGGCACCGAGTACGTCACCAACGAAGTGGTCGCCCTCACCAAAGATGGCAGCCGCGTCGCCAGTGTCACGTTGGCATCGGGCGAAATAATTGCGTGTGGGCACGTGGTGAACGCGTCTGGTACACGTGCGGCGCGTACGGCGCGCATGGCTGGCATCGACATTCCCATCGAGCCCCGCAAGCGGTTCAGCTGGATCTTCGAGGCCGAGCATCCGCTTGACCAAGATCTCCCACTAACGATCGATCCGTCCGGCGTACACGTACGGGAACATGGTGGCGGTACGTATATGGCCGGTGGTCATCCCGAGGTGGATAACGCCGTCGATCCTGACGACTTCGTGATGGATCTCGAGATGTGGGAGGACGAGGTGTGGCCCATCATCGCCACCCGAATTCCGCAATTCGACGCCATCAGGGTCATCAGCAAATTTGCTGGCCAGTACGACTTCAACGTGCTCGACCAGAACGCCATCACCGGCCCGCACCCTGAGGTGGACAACTTCCTATTCCTCAACGGTTTCTCGGGCCACGGCCTGCAGCAATCACCGGCCATGGGGCGAGCGACAGCCGAGTGGCTGACCTACGGCGAGTACCGCACCTTCGACATGCGACCCTTCCACTACGGGCGCATCACCCGCAACGAACCCATCCCCGAGCGCGCCATTATTTAGCGGCGGCTCACTTCCTTTCGACGGCGGGCACCCATCGCACCGATGTGGTTGGCGGTGGCATCATCTTGGCCTTCACCACAATCACGTTCGGCTTGGCGCTGGCGATGCCAGCCGCAAGCGCGTCGGCGAAGGGCAGGCCGAACCCGACCATGGTGGTGACGGGCAGACCGAACGCTCGCACCATCATGTCGAAGTCGGGTGTGAGTAGATCAACGCCGCGCGTTTCCAGCCCGGCGTGAATCTGGCCGAAGCGCAGCATGCCGTAACCGCCGTCATCAACAATCACGAGCGTGACGGGAAGGTGCTCCTGCGCCATCGTGGCGAGATCACCACAGGCGTACAGGAAGCCGCCGTCGCCAACCAGCGCCACGACCGGGCCCACGTTGGCGGCCGCGCTGCCGAGCGAGGCCGGGAACCCGAAGCCGAGCGTGCCCCAACCGACCGGGTACGCGAACTTTCGTGGACCAGACACACGGTGGAATCCGCCCGACCAGTAACCCGCCACGCACATATCGACGATGAGGATGCCGTCATCGGGCAAGACATGATGCAGCGTGTCGAGCATGTCGGCCGCGTCGGGACTTTCCGCCCGAATCTGGGACCACACCTTGTCCTCGATGGCTCGCAATTCATCCACCACAAACTGACGACCGTCACGCTGTTCGACGTCTGGCAGAAGGTCTTCGATGATGGTTCGAGCGTCGCCTTCGAGGGTGAGCGTTGGCGTGTAGTTTTTCGACGCGTCGTCGGCATCGATGTTGATGACGAGTAGCTCCGCGGGCTGCTTGAGCCCCCACCCGCGGGTCATCATGGCGTCGAAGTCGGTGCCGATGGCGATGACCACATCGGCCTGATCCCACAACGCCTCGACGTCCTTCACGAGCACCGACGCGTTGACCACGAGAGGGTGCGACGACGGCAGGATGCCTTTGCCCCCATACGTGGTTAGGACCGGCGCATCGAGCCGTTCGGCCAGAGCCTGGACCGCTGCCGATGCACCGGAGGCAATCGATCCGCCGCCCGCCCAGATCAGTGGCCGCGGCGCGCTTTTGAGGATGGCGAGGGCCCCGGAACGGTCCTCGGCGTTCACGGCGAGCCTGCGACCTTGACGCGACGTCGCTTCGTACGTGGTTGGCGGCAAGGCCGATGGCGCCACGCCGGTGAGCGCGTCTATCGGGACGCCGAGGTAGACCGGACCGGGCGAGCCTCCGAGCGCGATTCCGGCTACCTGCAGTACGTCGGCACCGACACCGTCAGCCGACTCACATGTACGCGCGTGCTTCACGACCGGGCCGAACATGGCGGCCTGATCGCGGCACTCGTGCAGCACGCCACGGAACACGCCGGGCCGCCGAATCGTGGTCGGGATGTCGGTCGCAATGATCATGATCGGGCTGCCCACGGTCCACGCCTCACCCGTTGCCGTCACCGTGTTCGCGGCCCCAGGTCCCGTCGTCACCAGTGCTACTCCGAGCTTGCCCGTCGCTCGGGCGTAGCCATCTGCTGCGTAGGCCGCGGTCTGCTCGTGGCGCACGCCGACGAGGCGGATATCGGTCGCGGCAATAGCCTCCCAAATCGACAGGTTGTGCACGCCGGGTAGGCCGAACACCACGTCAACGCCCAGCGCCACCAGCGCCTCCACCAGTCGATCAGCGCCTGTCACCGCATCACCATTCCCCATACCGCAACCCTAGAACTTCGTGGCCCGCTCGGCTTGCGACAAAACCGGTCGCCACACGACCGGTTTTGTCGCAAAGTGCACCGAACCGCTCAGAGTCGGCGCAACCCGTTGGCCAGCGGTTCCAAGAACTCCGCACGATACGGACCGCGCATCGAGAAGATGACGAGATCGACGATGCCGAGATACGGCGCGGCCTGTGCTGCCAGTGCCGCCGGGTCGGCGTCGGCCGGCCAGGAGAGGTGGATGGACGACCGGATGTCGGACGGGTTCCGGTCGATGGCGGCACAGTACTCATCGAGAATGGATCGGGTCGCCTGCCAAGTCTCCAACGACTCGGGGAAGGTGTCCCACATGTTGGCCCAACGCGCCACCACCTTCAGCGTGCGCTTCGGACCGGTGCCGCCGATGACGATGGGGATGGGCACCTGAACCGGCTTCGGATTGCAGCGAGCATCATCCAGTTGAAAGTACTCACCGGTGAACGAAGTCGTCTCCTGGGTGAGTAGCCGTACGATCACTTCGACGCCCTCCTCGAAACGATCGGAGCGCTCCTTCCGCGTGCCGAGTGGGATGCCGTAGGCTTCGGCCTCACCTGCGAACCAACCCGCACCAAGACCAAGGTCGAAGCGACCGTTCGAGATGTGGTCGAGCGTGACGGCCATGTTGGCGGTGACGGCTGGATGACGAAAGTGCATGCCGTTCACCATCGAGCCGAGCCGCAAACGCCTGGTCGCTTGCGCCAACGCGGCGAGCATCGTCCAACTCTCGTGGATGCCACCGTCCATCGGCGCAGTCAGCGGGTAGAAGTGGTCCATCGTCCAGCCGGACTCGAACACTTCGATCTCATCGGCCGCTCGCCAGACATCGAGAAAGTCCTGCCAGGTACCGTGCTGTGGTGGGGTCTTGAACGCGAACGTGGTCATGACCGGGCAGAATATGGCATGGCTACTGCCCTTACCGCGAACGACGCACTTACCAAGGCTCGCATCGACTACACCGACCGCAACGTCGAGAGCCGACGCCTCCATCTCAGCGCCCGTAAAGTCCTACCGGGCGGCAACACGCGAACCCTCTTCTACCACCCGCCGTTTCCACTCACGTTTGTCAGTGGCCACGACTCCGTGTTGGTTGACGCCGATGGTCACGAGTACATCGACCTGCTGGGGGACTACACCGCTGGCCTGTTGGGCCACAGTGACCGACGCGCCCGCGATGCGGCAATGGCGGCACTGGACGTGAACATGAGTGTGGGTGGCATCCACCCGGCCGAGCAGCAACTGGCCCGCCTCATGTGCGAGCGGTTCGACCTTGATCTGGTCCGCTTCACCAACTCCGGCAGCGAGGCCAACCTCATGGCCATGACCGCCGCCCGCATGTACACCGGCCGCGCCAAAATCATGGTGATGTACGGCGCCTATCACGGCGGACTAATGTACTTCGGCGCCGGTCCCGCTGCGTGGAATGTGCCATTCCCGATCGTGGTCGGCCGTTTCAACGACCTGGATGCCTGCAAGGCACTGATTGACGAGCACGCCTCCGATCTGGCGGCTGTTCTGGTTGAGCCGCTGCTCGGCTCCGCCGGTTGCGTTCCCGCTGATCCGGCGTTCCTGCGGGGGCTGGCCGACGCGGCCCAAGCCGTTGGAGCAGTCGCGATCATGGACGAAGTCATGAGTTCGCGACTCGGACCGAAAGGGCTCAGCGAGCAGTTCGGCGTGGAGTCCGATCTCAAGACCTACGGGAAGTACATCGCGGGCGGCTTCTCGTTCGGCGCCTTCGGTGGCACAGCCGAGGTGATGGGCATCTTCGACAGCACCCATGCTTCGCACGTGCCGCACGCCGGCACGTTCAACAACAACATCACCAGCATGGCCGCTGGAAACGAGGTGCTGGCGAACGTCTACACGGCCGAGGTGGCCGCCGCATTCACTGACCGAGGCGATGAGCTTCGGGAAAATATCGCACAGGTGCTGGCCCGTTACCCGCTGGCGTTGTGCGTGAGCGGGTCGGGCACCATGATGGCCATACACGCCCGCGCCCGGCGTCCGACCGACGGTGAGTCAGCCGCCGACAAGGACCCTGCGCTGCAGGAAATGCTGTTCCTCGGTCTGCTGCGGCGCGGCATCTATATTGCCCCTCGCGGCATGATCAACCTCAGCCTGCCGGTCACCGACGATCAGCTCGCTACTGTCCTCGGTGCGCTTGACGACTTCTGTCAGGAACTGGCCGCGTCATGACCTAGCCGGCCGCCATGAGGGCGACGGCTATTGCGGTCAGGGTGACGCCGATGCTCTGCCACCACCGAAGGTGCTCCTTGTTGAAGACGACCGCGAGCAGCTCCGCAACGGTGGCGAACTGGGAGGACGCAACCGACACGATGCCAGCCGAGGCGTACTTGAAGCCGAGTTGCAGGCACGCCATTCCCGCACCGGCGAACACGCCGCACCAGATGCCGGTCCAGCGGGCTTTGGTGTTCCATGTGAACAGCGGGCCCTTATCGAATGGCAGCATCAACGCCAGCACGGCAAACGCAGCCCAGCGTTGCGCGATGACCGGGGTGAGGCCCGACGCCTTGGTGCGCGACAGCATGGTGAAGCCCACGCCGAACAGGATGCCTGAAGTGGACCCCAGCACGAAGCCCATCATCGGGCTGCCCTTACCTCCCTTCACGTAGGACGTGAGACCGAGCGCAAGCAAGCCGAGCGCCATACCCACCATGGTGATGGCTTTGAGGGTCGTGCCGGTCACCAGGTCGTACACGATGGGAACGACCGCGAGTAGCACAGAAGCCGATGGCCCGACGATGCCCATGGGGGCGATCCGGTAGCCCTGGTAGAGCATTGAGAGCCCGATGGCCATGCACACGCCGGAACCGGCCGCGATCAGCAGATGCCCCCCAATGACGTGGGACGGTATGACCAGGAAGAGAATCGGTGTGAGTACGCCGGCCGACACCATGGCCGTGCGCACCACTGTGATGGACGGGGCGTGTCGTCCCGACCGAGCCGCGAAGAAGTCCGAACTCCCGATGAAGATGGCGGCGAGCGCGCCGAAGAGCAGACCCATTGCGCTACCTCGACCTTGCCATCACGCCACCCGCAGACACCTGATCAGTCTGCCAGACCGGCTCCGCCACAACCCTGGAGAACCCACGACACGCCGTCGCTAGATCGAATACGTTGAGGGAATGAAAATTGTCGCGGTGGAAGCCTACGGATACGAGCTCGGCTATCGGTACGGCACGTACGTGATGTCGGGGGGCCGCATCGTGAAGACGCTCACCAGCACGGTGGTACGCATCATCACCGATGACGGCATCGACGGGTTCGCCGAGACTTGCCCCCTAGGAAGCACCTACCTGGCCGCGCATGCCCGCGGCGCGCTGGCTGCACTGCATGAACTCGCGCCCGCCGTCCTCGGTGCCGACCCGACAAATCTGCGCGACATTCAGCGGCGGATGCACGGTGCCATCATGGGCCATAACTACGCCAAGAGCCCGATCGACATCGCGTGCTGGGACATCTTCGGCAAGGCCGTCGGGCGACCGGTTGTCGACCTGCTGGGTGGCCGCGTGCAGGATGACATGCGCATGTACAAAGCCGTCCCGCTCGGACCGGCTGACGAGATGGTGGCCTTCGTGCTCGAGCAGCGCTTGCACGGCGTGCATCGTTTTCAGCTCAAGCTGGGCGGTGACCCCAGAGAGGACGCCCGCCGCACGCTCGCCGTGCTGGCCGCAACCGACGGTGAAGACCTGGTGCTGGGTGACGCCAACGGAGGCTGGCGACGACAAGATGCCATCGTGGCAGCGCGGGCGTTGGAGGGCACCGAGCGGTTCTTCATGGAGCAGCCGTGCCCGACGCTGTCGGAGTGCCTGGCCGTGCGCCAACACACCACGCTCCCAATGGTGCTTGACGAAGTCATCACCGACCTCGGCGCGCTGGTGGAGGCGTCGACCGCCGGGGGCATGGAGGCCATCAACCTCAAACTGAACCGGGTGGGTGGTCTCACGCCGGCAAAGCTCATGCGGGACACCGCAGTCGAACTCGGGATACGGCTCACCATCGAAGACAGTTGGGGCGGTGACCTCACCAGCGCTGCGGTCAGCCACCTGGGGGCCAGTACGCCTGAGCACGCGTTGTTTGCGGTGTCGTTCATGAACGACTGGACCGACAACCACCTCGCCGGTTACAACCCACGCTCGGTCAACGGCCGAGGGTCGGCACCCACAGCTCCCGGCCTGGGCGTCACCCCCGATCTCAGCCTTCTCGGCACGCCTCTAGGAGTGTGGAAATGACCGACCCCATCCAGCCTGTCGATGCCACCAAGATGCCGCGCTATGCCGGATCATCAACGTTCGTACGGCTGCCAGAACTGCGAGATGTGGAGCGGGCCGACGTGGCCATCCTCGGCGTGCCCTTCGATGGTGGCGTGAGCTTCCGCCCTGGCGCACGGTTCGGCCCGGCCGCGGTCCGGCAGGCGTCGCGTGCGATTCGTCCGCAGTACCACCCCGAGTTCGATGTGCAGCCCTTCGCCCGCATGCAGGTTGCCGATGCCGGTGACGTCGCCTGCAATCCGTACTCCATTGCGGAGTCGCTTGCTGCCATCGAGGAGCGCGCAAGCGAATTGCTCGGGCCAGCCGAGGGTCCGCACCCGGTCGACGCCATCATCAGCATTGGCGGCGATCACACCATTGCCTACTCGCTGCTCAAGGCGGTGCATCGCCGTTTCGGGCCACCGGCGTTGCTGCACTTCGACGCCCACCTCGACACGTGGAACAGCTACTTCGGTCAGGACTTCACCCACGGCACCCCCTTCCGACGCGCGGCCGAGGAAGGCCTGTTCGACTCGGAGGCTTCGATGCACGTCGGCATTCGTGGGCCGGTCTACAGCGCCAACGATCTCGCCGCCGATCGTGAGTTGGGCTTTCGCACCATCACCTGTGATCAGTTGCACCGCATGGGCGTCGACGGCGCCATCGGCCGCATCCGCGAGCGGATCGGCGCCAGGCCGCTCTACATTTCCATCGACATCGACGTGCTCGACCCCGCCCATGCCCCCGGCACCGGCACACCCGAAATCGCGGGCATGTCGAGCCGAGAGCTGGTGATGATTCTGCGCGGCCTCATTGACCTCAACGTCATCTCCGGCGACGTCGTCGAGGTCGCCCCCGCCTACGACCACGCCGAAATCACCTCCCTCGCAGCCGCCACATGCGTCTACGAGTTGGCCTGCCTCATCGCCACCCGCCGCTCCGGCCCCCCAGGCAACCGCTCCTAATCTTCGCCCAGGTAGGCCTTGCGGACTTCGTCGTTGACGGCCAGTTCCTTGGCCGGGCCTTCAAGCGAGATGTGGCCGGTTTCGAGCACATAGCCGTAGTTGGCGATGTTGAGCGCCACGAGGGCGTTCTGCTCCACCAACAGCACCGTAGTGCCTTGGGCGTTGACCTTCTTGATGGTGTCGAACACCATCTCGACCAAAATGGGGGCCAGACCCATGGACGGTTCATCCAGCAACAACAACCGCGGCTGGCTCATAAGCGCACGACCCATGGCGAGCATCTGCTGCTCGCCGCCCGACATGGTGCCGGCCTTCTGAGCAATGCGTTCTTTCAGCCGAGGGAAAAGGTCGAAGACCCGTTCCATGTCGGCGGCGATGCCCGGCTTGTCCTTGCGCATGAAGGCACCGAGTTCAAGGTTCTCGGCCACGGTCATGCGGGGGAAGATGCGACGACCCTCGGGGCTCTGCGCGATGCCGAGCTTCGCGACTTCGTTGCCCTTGATGCCAGTGATTTCTTTGCCCTCGAAGTTGATCGAGCCCTTCTTCGACTTCAGTAGACCCGAGATCGAACGCATGGTGGTGGACTTGCCGGCACCGTTGCCGCCGATGAGCGACACGATCTCACCCGGATAAACCTTTAGCGAAATGCCCTTCACCGCGGCGATGGCGCCGTAGGAAACGTGGAGATCATCGATCACCAAGAGCGGCTTACCGCCGTTTCCGCGCTGTGTGGGAGGAGCGAGGTTGCTCATGCTGCACCTTCCGTTGCGTCCTTGCCGAGGTACGCCTCGATCACTCGTGGGTTGGAACGAATCTCAGCTGGGGTACCTTCGGCGATCTTGGCGCCGTACTCCAGCACCGTGATGCGTTCGGCCGTGCCCATCACCACCTTCATGTCGTGCTCGATGAGCAGCACGGTGACGCCGCGCTGATCCCGGACACGGTGCACGAATGCGGTGAAGGCCGCCGACTCCTGGGGGTTCATGCCGGCCGTCGGCTCATCCAGCAGCAACAGCTTCGGTCGCAGAGCCAATGCCCGGGCCACCTCGAGACGACGCTGATCACCGTAGGGAAGGTTTTTGGCGAACTCCTCGTCCACGCCACCGATGCCGACGAACTGAAGCAGTTCCCTTGCCGTCGCCTTGGCTTCGGCTTCCTCTCGGCGCTGTTTCGGGGTGCGAAGCACGGTGGAGATGACGCCGCTCTTCATGTGCGGATGCATGGCAACCATCACATTTTCGGCAGCGGTCATGGCACCGAACAGGCGGATGTTCTGGAAAGTTCGCGCCATACCGCTGGCCGCAATCTCGTGCGGCGGACGGGCTGTGATCTTTTGATCATCAAACATGACCGTGCCCGTCGTGGGGGCATACAGGCCGGTGAGCACGTTGAAGAAGGTGGTCTTTCCCGCACCGTTCGGACCAATGAGCGCCACGATGGACGCCTTCGGAATTTGGAAGTCGACGTTGTTGACGGCGGTGAGACCACCGAACACAACGCTGATGCCTTGCGCGTCGAGCAAAAGATCGCTCATGCGTGTGCTCCTTCCACGAGGGCCTCGGCCGCGTCCGCAGCCTTGTCGGCCTGCTTGACCGCTTTCGATCGAGCAGCGGGGATGAACCCTTCCGGACGGAAGAGCATCATGAGCACGAGCACTAGACCGAAGAAACCGAAGTTGTACTTCTGCAGATCGATCTTTGTGCTAAAGGCCTTGTTGATCTTCTGACCGATCCATATAAGACCGGTGTAGTTGAACCACGTAATCACAACGCCACCAAGGATGGCTCCCCACACGTTGCCCATGCCGCCCAGAATGACTGCGCAGAGGATGATGATGGAGAACGCGAAGGTGAAGCTGTCGACGTTGACGGTGCCAACGATGGTGGCGTAGAACGCCCCACCGACACCACCTGCCAACGCACCAACGGCGTACGACCAGAGCTTGGTCTGCATGAGCGGAACGCCCATCAGGCTGGCAGCCAGTTCGTCTTCTCGAATGGCCATCCACGCTCGCCCGAGGCGACCGTCACGCAGTTTGATGGAGATCCAGACGAACAACGCGCAGAAGACCAAGATGACGTAGTACTTCGCGATGTAGTCGCTTGGCGTAATGGTCTTGTCGATTCCGGGCAGCACTGCAAAGGGGCCCATACCCACCGCGTCAACCGGGCCGATACCCTTCGTACCGTTGGTGAACTTCTCGGCGTTGCGGAAAACCTCGGGCAGAATCTCGCCGAAGCCCAAGGTGACGAGGGCAAGGTAGTCGCTCTTGAGCCGCAGCGTTGGTGCGCCGATGACCACGCCGACCAGCGCGGCGATGATGCCTGCCACGATCACCACAAACCAGAACGTCAAGTGGATACCGGGAATGACGGCGCGCGCCGTGTCGAGAATGTGGATGTTCTGACTGCTGATGAAGTCCGACATGAACCAGGCCGACACATAGGCACCGACAAGGAAGAACGCGACGTAACCGAGGTCGAGCAGTCCAGCGAAACCCACCACAATATTGAGGCCCAGCGCAAACAGCGCATACACCGCGCAAAGCACCACCGTGAACAGGGGCAGCACACCGGCGTTGTCGGTCACGCCGTAGTGCGGCAGCAGCAACGCCACCACGAGGGCAACGGCGCCAATGATGAGCTTCCTCGGGTTCATGCCCGATATGGCCTTCTTTGCCTCTGCCATCAGACTTTCTCCTGCTGTGCTTTACCGAAGATACCGCCCGGTCGGAAGATGACCATCAGGATGAGGATGCTGAACATGACGGTCTGCGTCCAGCCCTGACCAAAGAAGCCAGGGGCACCATCGTTGAGGCCTTGGATAACACCTATCAGTACGCCACCGATGACTGCACCGAGGAGGTTACCAACGCCACCCAGCACGGCTGCGGTGAAGGCAATAAGACCAAGGCGGAAGCCGGCGTCGTAGCGGGTCTGACCGTTTACCTGTACGAACAGCGTTCCAGCAGCGCCGGCCAGCGCTCCGCCGAGGGCGAAGGTGAACGAAATAACCCGATCAACGTTGATACCCATCAACAGTGATGCGTCGCGATCCTGGGCAGTGGCTCGCATGGCCTTGCCGATTTTGGTGCGCTGCACGATGTAGGTCATCAGCAGCAGCAACGGTACGGTGACGGCCAGCACGATGAGGTACTTGTACTTCACCTCGATGGAGCCAAGCTTGAGGGCGCCGGTTGGTAACACACTGCGTCGCGAATGTGGCGCTGAGCCGTTCAGCACGATGCCGACGTTTTGCAGGATGAAGCTCATACCGACGGCGGTAATCAGCGGTGCCAGCTTTGGGGCGTTGCGGAGTCGGCGGTAGGCGAGGCGCTCGATCGTGACGTTGATCAGTGCACAGATCGCCATGGTGCCCACCAGCGCAACCAGTAAGAAGATGAGGGCACTGCCGCCGGGCTTGGTCTTGTTGAAGCCGTCCTCCATGATGATGGCGGCGAACACCGACCCAAGCATGAACAGGTCGCCGTGGGCGAAGTTGATGAGTTCGATGATGCCGTAGACCATCGTGTAGCCCAACGCAATGAGCGCGTAGAGCGCACCGTTGGACAAACCGATGGTAAGGACCTGGGTAAAGGTCTTCGGCCCCGAGATAAAGCTACGAATGATGAAGGCAATAGCGAGGGCCAAGACGATGAGGCCCACCCTTGACGACAGGTCCTTCGGTAATTTCAGTCGCGCCGCGGCTGGCGCAGCAACTGTTGACATGCAAGAAACCCCCAAGAGAAAAGATTGGGGTGACCTCGGAATGAGGCCACCCCAATCAACTGACTACATACGTTTGTTACAGGTTGTGGCTAGGTTCAGCCGACGGGCCAGGGCTTGAGGAACGTCTCCGCTCCACCCTTGACCAGCTGGATGCTCATGTCCTTCACGGTGACGTCACCGTTGGCATCGATGCCGAATTCCTTGCCGATGAGGGACTCAGCGGCGGGGATCTTCAGGTTCGACAGGGTCTTAGCCGTGATGTCGGCACGGGTACCGTCGGAGAGCGAGATGCCCTTCATGATCATCTGCAGTGCAGCGGCACCGTAGATGGCGTACGCCGAGGCCGGGTCGTGGCCGTAGGCAGTCTTGAAGTCGGTGACGAACTTGGCACCAGCACCACCGGCCTTGACGAGCTCACCAGCCGGCAGACCGGCGAAGGTGATGTACATGCCGTCGGACTCGGTCAGCTTCAACAGCGTCGGGTACCCGGTGAATCCGTCCGGGGCGATGAGCTTGACCGCACCGGTGTTGGCGCCGAGGGCCGCAACCTTGTCACGGACCAACTGCTCACCGTTGTTGTCATTGATGCCACCGAGGTAGACACAGTCCGGGCTCTTGGCCTTGAAGCCTTCGAACAGGGCGGTGTAGTTCGGCTGCTTGGCATCCCATGCCGCGTCAGCGACAACCTCGATGCCCTGCTTCGCCGCTTCCGTCTTGAATGCCGTGGCCACACCGACGCCATAGGTCTGGGCATCATTGAGCACAACGCACTTCTTCAGACCGAGTTCCTTGGCGAACTGGGCGCCAGCGGCCCCCTGGAAGTCGTCGGTAGCAACGACACGGCCGTAGTTACGCTTGCCGGTCGGGTAGTACTTCTCCGGCTCGCCCGGATCCCACTTCTTGGTGATACCGGGGTTGGTGTTGGCGTGCGACACCATGAGCATGGGCCCAGTCTTGTCCTGGTTGAGAACCGGGATTTCGATCTTGGCGCAACCCGAGTTGTAGGTGCCCATTACGGCAACTTCTTTGGCGTTGCTGACATGGTCCTGAGCGTTCTTGGCGCAGGTCGCGTCGTCCCAGCCGCCCTTGGCCGCAGTGGCGTTGTCATATTCCTTCAACGTGATGTTGAATTTGCCGGCCTTGCCACCCTGCTGCTTCAGGAACAGCTGCATGGCGAGGTTGGTGTCCTTCGACGCATCGGCCGAGGCACCCTGCAAGGGAAGGTCGGACGAAACGATCAACGCGTCGCCAGCCGGAGCTGCTGCGGCTGCTGCCTTGGTCGTGGCCGAACCGGCGGCTGGAGCGGCCGTGGTGGCAGCTGTGGTCGTTTTCGCCTTGCTGGAACCACAGGCTCCAACGATCAGCATCAACGGCAACGCTGCTGCCAATACTTTTCTGTTCATCATTGAATGTGTCACCTTTCTTACCATCCGGTTCGCCCCCTCTTGGGAATCAGGCTGCATGATTTCGCTGAGCGAAGTTGCCCCTGCTGCCCCTCGATCGCTCGCCGATAGGAACGGTCAGCTTGACCGCTTTGCGACGTTACCACAGGGTAGGCGTGACTCACGACACATGCGATGAATACCCCCGTAAACCCTGGGTTACCCGCGTGTTCGCCAGATTGTTCAGGCGTCGATGGCAACCGAGCGAAGATCGGCCAACGAGGAATACTCCAGCGCCGAAATATGGGTCGACCCCAGGCGCACTTGCGGAGCCATTCCCGCCTCAAAAGCTTCCTGCCAGCGCATCGCACACAGACACCACTGATCACCGGCCTTCAGACCGGCAAATCCGTAGTCGGGCATGGGGGTACTGAGGTCATTGCCGACCGACTTGCTGAACACCAAAAAGTCGTCGGTCATGACCACGCAGACGATATGCATACCCGGGTCATCACCGTGGTTCTCGCAACAACCCGTGCGGTAGTACCCCGTCAACGGATCGAAGGAACAAGACTGGAGCTCATCCCCGAGCACATTCATTTGAGTCATGTGCCAGACGCTAGAGCAAAGCAGACTCGCGGCATTGTTTGAGCGAAGGACACGTCACCGGGCTACCCAGCTGCTTGCGCAATTTGTTTGAGCGAAGCGAGTCCGAGCGCCGGGAGCGGTAGCGACCCAGCGAGGCATGTCGCGGTAGCGAGCAAACGAGGCATGTCATCGTGCCGTGGGCATGTCTAAGGACGCGCCGATGGCGTCGCCGGAGTTGGGCCAGCGGGAGGTGACGACTTTGCCGCGGGTGTAGAAGCCGACACCGTCGGGGCCATGCACGTGGTGCTCGCCGAACAGCGAATCCTTCCAACCACCGAACGAGTAGAACGCCATGGGCACGGGCACGGGCACGTTGATGCCGATCATGCCGACTTTCACACCGCGGGCGAATTGGCGGGCGGCTCCCCCGCTATTGGTGAAGATGGCGGTGCCGTTGCCGTACGGGTTGGCGTTGATGAGATCAATGGCTTCCTTGACGGTTCCCGCCCGCAGTACGGACAGCACGGGGCCGAAGATTTCGTTGGTGTAGGAATCCATATCGACGGTGACGTGGTCCATCACGGTCGGTCCGACGAAGAAGCCGTCTTCGAAGCCGGGCACCACGAGGCCACGGCCGTCGACCGCAACCTTCGCGCCCTGCGACTCGCCCCGACCGATGAGATCGATGATGCGGTCCCGGGCCTGAGGTGTGACGACCGGTCCCATTTCGCTGGCGCTGTCACGACCCGAACCGACGCGCACCGCACGGGCCTTCTTCTCGACGAACTCCATTAGCGTGTCGCCAGCCGAGCCCACGGTGACTGCGGCCGAAATGGCCATGCAACGCTCGCCGGCCGAACCGAACGCAGCGGCTGAAAGGTGGTCGGACGCGAAGTCGAAGTCGGCGTCGGGCATTACGATGGCATGGTTCTTGGCGCCACCGAGCGCCTGAACCCGCTTGCCGTTGGCCGTGCCGCGCTCGTAGATGTACTTGGCTATTGGCGTGGAACCGACGAACGAGATTGCGGCCACGTCCTTGTGGTCGAGCAGCGCATCGACGGCGGTCTTGTCACCATGCACCACGTTGAACACGCCGGCGGGCAAGCCGGCCTCCGACCAGATCTCGGCCATGACGTTGGAGACAGATGGGTCACGCTCGGACGGCTTGAGCACGAAGGTGTTGCCGCATGCGATGGCCACCGGGTACATCCACATAGGCACCATGGCCGGGAAGTTGAAAGGCGTGATACCGGCCACCACACCCAAGGGCTGGCGGAAGGTATAGCTGTCGACATCGGTGGACACCTGGTCGGAATAGCCGCCCTTCAGCAACGTGGGGATACCACAGGCGTACTCCACCACTTCGAGGCCGCGCTGCACCTCACCCTTGGCGTCGGACAGCACCTTGCCATGCTCATCAGAGATGATGCCGGCCAACTCGTCCATGCGGGCGTTCACAATCTCGCGGAACGCAAACAGGATTTTGGTGCGGCGGCTGAGCGAGCTGTCAGCCCAGTCGTCGGATGCGGCCAGGGCTGCGGCGACGGCTCGGTCAACGTCGCTCACTTCGGCCAGCAGCACGCTGGCCTGCTGGGCGCCGGTGGCCGGGTTCCACACCACGCTCGAGCGGGTGGAGTTTCCGGCGGTGGATGACCCCCCGATGAAGTGTTCGATAGTTCGCATGATGCTCCTAAGGGGTAGTGGTGGGTGCGTGCACCATGGCAACTGCCAGGTCAACCGCGGCCGCGACGTCGTGGTCGGCAGGATAAAGAAGGGATCGGCCAACGACCAGTCCACGCACTCCCGGGGCGGCGAGCGCCTTTTCCCATCGAGCGTAGGTCTCATGCGCGGGGCCGGTCGGATCGCCGCCCAAAAGCAGCGTGGGCAAGGTGGTGGAGCGCATGACCAGTTCCATATCGTCGACCACCGGCAGTTTCATCCACGTATGCCGGCTGCTGCGGCCGAGCCCCTGGGCAATACCGATGGAGAGGATGACTGCTTCCGCGGACAGATCGTTCTGGATCTTTCCGTCTACCCGCGAGGACATGAAGGGCTCGACCATTGCCATCACCCCGTGGTCGGTGAGGTTGTCGATAGCGTGCGCGCAACTCTCCAGCGTGGCGACGGTGCCTGCATCCTGCAGATCGATGCGGGTCAACATTTTACCGCCATCGAAGCCCATCGTTGCAATGGTGGATGCGTCGTAGCCGGTGAAGCGATCATCCATCTCGAACGACGCGCCCAGCAGGCCACCGCGGTTCATTGAACCGATGACGATCTTGTCATCGAGGGCGCCGAGCAGCAGCAGATCTTCGAGAATGTCGGCGGTGCCGAGCACACCGTCGACACCCGGACGCTCGAGCGCGGTAACCAAGCGCTGAAGCAGCTCATAACGGTCGGCCATAACGCCCCCGCGCCCGCCCGCTCCGAGCGCACCCCGCGCCGGGTGATCGGCCGCCACCAGCATCAGGCGACCGTCAGAGCCCAACAACGACCGCCGGCGACGCGCCGCTGCTGCGCGGACGACCGCGTGTGGGTCATGGGCGCGAGTTTCTCGGAGCGAGTCGAAGGCAGAATCGGTCATGGCGAAGTCAAACGCTACGGCCGCCGATGGCACCACGTCAACCGTATGTCCTTACGTCCTGACAAGTGGCGTTCGTGTCCGGTCGTTTCCGTCACGAATAGAACCCGGGACGTTCGATCATCGTTACCGACGTGCGTGTCTGGGTGGCGTTGGCCTGTAGCGCGGCTTGGCAGGCAACGGTGGCCGCATAACCGTCCCAGGCACTCGGGCCAGCAGCAGTTCCGTTCGACGCGGCCGCAATCCAGGCGCGGAACTCATCGTTGAAAGCCTGAGTGAACCGTTCCGGCCAATTGCCGGGTACGCGACCGCGCGTTTCGCCGTTGGTCTTCACGAAGATCGGGTTGCTCGCCGCCAGCTCGGCGGCTCCCCATTCACCCGACACCTCGCCACGAATGTCGTAGCCGTAACCGACATTTACCGACACCTCGATGTTCACAATTGCTCCTCCAAGCATCTCAAGAATGATGAGCAATGGATCGGCGCCGCCACCACGGGAATTGGGGCGGGCCTTCAGTACCGTGACGGCCGAAACCTCGTCGGATAACAGCCAGCGCGAGATATCGATGTCGTGAACCGCGGTGTCGTTGATCAGCATGTCGGCCGTGTAGAACGATGGCACCGTCGGATTGCGGTGGACACTGTGGTAAAGCAACGGTGCGCCAATGCTCCCGCTCTCTATCGTCTGCTTCATCGCCATGTAGCCGACGTCGTATTGGCGCATGAATCCGACCTGCACGAGTCGTCGACCGAATGCCACCTCTGCATCGATGATGCGGCGACACGAGTCCGCTGTCGTTGCCAGCGGCTTCTCACAGAAAACGGGCTTTTCCGCGGCGATGGACGCCAGTACGTACTGCTCGTGCGTAGGTCCCCACGATGCGACAATGACGGCATCAACATCCGCGCTTGAGACGAGTTCTTCGCCGGTCTCAATAAGGCGCGCTCCGTACCGCGAGGCAACGCCGGCGGCCAGCGTCTGGTCGACATCACTGACGGCTACAACCTTGGCTCCGGGCAGGGTTTGATTGAGCCGAACGATGTGCTCCTGGCCGATCATCCCGGTGCCGATGACGCCGACGTTGAGACTCACGGTGTGCTCGGTGACGACGAGATGGAAGTGGACTGCCAACGACCATTGTCGGCAACGCTGGCTACGGCGGCGGCGACCAACTGCTGTATCCGAGCGCCGGTGGCCAGATCGGGTTCTACCGTACGGCCAACGGCTATGGCTGACACCCAGTCACGGGTCATGGCTTCGGTGCGGCGGAAAATGTGGCGGTACGTGTCGTGAACGACATCGCGCGGACTGCCGCGCCAAAATTCTTCGGGGATGGTCAGCGCCGCGGCCGGGCCGGGTTCGCCGCTCCTTAGACCGGTGAGTTCCTGCCGTCGGTCCCAGTCGTTGTAGGCATGCAACGTGCCATCCGAGCCATGGAGATCGAGCGCGTGCACCTGCCCAAAGCCTGCGCCCTCCCAACAGACGGCGCTGGTTTGCAGACTTGCCGTTGCGCCACTTGCGAAGCGGGCTGAGATGAGCGCCGAATCCTCGGCTTGGTTGTATCCACTGCCATCCGGCCGCGGCGCACGGGGCACAAAGTGCTCGACCGACGCACTGATGGACGTGACCTCACCGAGGAACCAACGCGCCATATCCAACCAGTGCGTACCGAGGTCGCCAAGGATGCCCGAGCCGGCCTTCTCCGTGTCGAATCGCCATGAGTACGCCGAGTCACGAGCGAACCCGGAGAAGTAACGCATATTCAACGAGTAAGGCCGCCCGATGTAGCCATCATCGATGAGGTGCTTGATGTACTGGTTGGTCGGCATGTAGCGGTACGTGAACGGCACCATCGTGACCACACCGGCTATGGCCGCCGCCGCCGCCATCCGAGTTGCCTCGTCCGCGGTGAGCGCAATGGGCTTCTCGCAGAGGACCGGCAGGCCCTGCTCAAGCGCGGCCATGGTGATGTCGTAGTGGGTCTCGTTGGTGGAGGCCACGATGACTGCATCGATGTGGCCGGAGTCGAGCATGGTCCGCCAGTCGTCGAAGGCATAAGCAACGCCCCAGCGGTCAGCAGCCGTGCGGGTGCGATCCATGTCGCGGCCACACAGGGCAGTAACCCGACCGATCGGATGATGGGCGAGCGACGGCAAATACATCGCATCAGCCCACCAACTCACGCCGACGATACCGACCCTCACACCAGCGTACGAGTTCATCGTTCCAACCTCCCGAGAGCTACGAACTCCCACGTTGCTCGTCGCAAACGGCCATGCCTCCACGACTGACCAGTGCCAGGTCATGACAATATGTCCTATCATCACTGCCTTGTGACCGACATCGCCGCCAACTTGGCCCGCTCCAGCCCGGTGCCGCTCTATCACCAGCTGGCGCGACTGTTAGAGGCTTCGATTCAGAGTGGTGAGATCGCCAAGGGCGAGTTCTTGAACAACGAGCTGGAGCTTGTCGATCTCTGGCAGGTCTCGCGACCGACCGTCCGGCGCGCCATTCAGGATTTGGTCGATGCGGGTCTTGTCGTCCGCCGCCGTGGTGTTGGTACCCAGGTGGTCAGCGACCAGATCCGCCGACCGGTCCAACTCACTTCGCTGTACGAAGATCTGAAGGCACAACGGCGTTCACCAAAAACAAGGGTGCTTGTGCACGAGCGCCGACCAGCCGACCCCACCATGGCCAAGACGCTGAACATCTCCAAGGGTGACGAAGTCGTCTACATCGAACGGTTGCGCTCGTCGGGAGCCAAGGGGCTGGCGATCCTGCGGAACACCCTGCTGCTCGAAGCCGCCGGTGAAATCACCACGGCCCAGCTTGAGTCCTCGGGCCTCTATGGGCTACTTCGCTCCAAAGGTGTCCGTCCGCGGGTGGCCGATGAGATCATCGGCGCCAAGTCCGCATCAGCCGACGAGGCCAGCGCTCTCGGTATCGACAAGGGCGCTCCCCTCGTCACCATGTATCGCGTCATGCAGGATGACACCGGCCGCACCGTCGAGGTCGGGTCGCACGTGTACGACGCCAGCAAGTACACGGTGGAAATCACCGTCGTCGCCAACTAGACCCATCTCAAGGAGCATCATGACAACCAACGTTCGTATCGGCATTCTCGGCTGTGGCCGCATCGGCAAAATGCACGCCGAGCTCATCGAGCGCCGCACCCATGGCGCCAGCGTGGCCATGGTGTTCGACGCCTTCCCGGATGCGTCCGCCGCCGTCGCAGCCGAACTCGGAGTGCCGGTCGCTTCCAGTGCCGAGGAACTCATCATGTCGCCCGACGTTGATGCAGTTGCGATTTGCACCTCGACGGACACTCATGCCGACCTCATGATCCTGTGCGCTCACGCAGGCAAGGCGATCTTCTGCGAAAAGCCCGTGTCGCTCGACCTGGCCACGGTCGACGCGGCCGTCGCCGAAGTGACCAAGGCCGGCGTGCCGATTCAGATCGGTTTCAATCGTCGCTTCGATCCGGCCCACGCGTCCGTCGCTGCCGCAGTTGCCAGTGGCGAGTTGGGCGATGTGTACATCACCAAGATCACGTCACGTGACCCCGCTCCGCCCCCGCTCGCGTACGTGAAGGTGTCCGGTGGTTTGTTCCTCGACATGATGATTCACGACTTCGACATGGCCCGTTTCGTGGTCGGCAGCGAAGTCGTCGAGGTGTACGCCCAGGCCGCAGTGCGCATCACGCCTGAGATCGCCACCGCGTTCGGACCGGACAGTGGTGACGTCGACGTTGCGGTGGTGACCCTTCGCCATGCCAACGGTGCGCTGACCGTAATCGACAACAGTCGACAGGCTGTGTACGGCTATGACCAACGAGTTGAAGTGCTCGGTTCCAAGGGGATGGCGGCCAGCGAGAATCCGCTGGCCCATACCGGCATCAAGCGTGATGCCAGTGGTTCCACCAGCGAGTTGCTGCCGTTCTTCTTTCTCGACCGGTACATCCCCAGCTACGTGAACGAGTGGGCCGCGTTTGTGAACATGGTCGCCAACGGTTCACCGTCGGTCGTCGGTGCCACCGACGGCCGCGCTCCACTGGTGATCGGCCTGGCCGCGATCAAATCGCTCGCCGAAGGTCGCCCGGTGCAGACCAGCGAAATCGGCTGACCTCGCCCGTCACAGTTGCGGTGTATCGGCGACGGAAGGAATGGGTGCGTCACCGGCACCCTGCACCGATTGGTCGATATCGATGCAATTGCCCGTCAGAAGACCTGATTCCTCCGACAGGCAGAAGGCAACCATATTGGCCACTTCCCAGGGCTTCACCAAACGTCCCATGGGGCGCTGAGTCTCCGCCAATTCGAGCCAATTGTCGGGCGCACCGTCTTCGTGCACTTGCGTGTGATGTTCGGACTCGGTGTCCATCCAGCCAGGATTGACCTGGTTGACCCGGATGTTGTGACGCATGAGGGCGTGCGCCAGATTTTTGGTGAGGATGCTCAGCGCTCCTTTCGACGCGCAGTAGGCCGTCAGTTTGGCCTGGCCGCCGTGGCCAGAGGTGGAACCAATGTTGACGATCGAGCCCTTCGATCCCGTCTCGATCATAAGTCGACCGGCGGCCTGAATAAGGAAGTACGGCGCCTTCGCGTTGAGCGCAAACATTCGGTCAACGTGGTCGGGCGTATCGTCCCAAATAGTGGCCCGAGTCGTGAGTGCTGCGACATTCACCAGTCCGTTCACCGTGCCGAACCGGGCCTTGCACGCTTCAACGATCTTGTGAGGCGAGGCGTCGTCCAGCATGTCGGCGTGCACATAGATGGTTGGTGTACCGGCGCCGGTGAGTTCGTCGGCCAGAGCCTGGCCACGGTCCGCGGAACGCCCGGCAAGCACAAGGCCGGTGGAGCCGTGCGAGGCCAGCTTGCGGGCCACTGCCTCGCCAAGACCTTGCGTACCGCCGTTGATAATTGTGATTGACATCAACGCAGCCTACGTGCGTTCTTAGTTCGTTGGCCTTTCGGGCAACAGGGTCTTCATGTTGATGTGCGGATCGGCAAGAGACGCTGCATCGGGTGTGGAGCGCGTTTCAATCAGCATCTCCCCCACTCGTTGGTCCTTGGCGACGCTCTTGTTGGTGCCCCACGAACTCACGGCGACCAGTCGGCCATCGGCGGCGAGGTGAAACAGCAGCCGGGCGCCCTCCATCGGGCGCTCGACCACGGTGACACCTTCGTCGCTCAACCCCGATACCTGCAGAATCCCGTTGTACTGATCGGACCAGAACCACGGCACGGCCGAATACGGCTCGGTGGCGGTTTGCATGATGGATGTCGCCACGTAGCCGCCCTGTTCGTTGGCATTTCGCCACGCTTCAAGCCGCACTCGACGATTGCCATAGAGCGGGTGCGGGTACGAGCAGGCGTCCCCAATCGCGTACACGTCAGGGGCGGAAGCACGCAGGAAACCGTCGACCGCTATGCCGTTGTCGAGGGTAATTCCGGCCGCTTGAGCCAGCCTGGTCTCGGGCTGAACGCCGACACCGGCGATGACCACATCGGCCATGACCAGGTCGCCCCCCTCAAGCGCAACCACGATGCCGGCGTCGGTCTTGACGAAACGCTCGATGATTTGGCCGAGCAGCAGGGACACGCCTTCGGAGCGGTGGCGTTCGGCCACGTCGGTGGCCAGTGTTTCGGGCACCGCCCGGCCGAGAACCCGCGGCAGGAACTCGACAACGGTGACGATGGCGCCGAGCTTGGTGGCCGATGCGGCCAACTCGAGACCGATGAATCCGGCACCGACAACGACGACGCGAACGCCCGGCCGTAGCGCGGCTTTGAGCTGCATCGAATCGCCCCACGTGCGCAAATAGTGAATGCCGATCTCATCGGCTCCCGGCGTGGTCAACCGCCGGGGGGATGCACCGGTTGCGAAAACGAGCGAGCCGTACGAGCGCGACGCTCCATCGGCGGTCGTGATCGACTTGCGCGCCGTATCGACCGCAACAACCGCGTTGTCGAGCACAACCTCGATGCGCTCGACTTGCAGAGTGTCGGCGTTCGCAAGTGGGCGAAAGGCCAGGTCGGCGGTCAGCACACGCTTCGATAACGGCGGACGGGTGTACGGCAGCAACGCTTCGTCACCGAAAACCGTGATCGACCCGTCAAAGCCTTCCTCGCGCGTGGCGCGAGCGGCTCTCAGGCCGGCCTCACCGGCGCCTATGACGACAAGACCCGTCACGGTATCTCCTTTCGAGGCCTAGAAAATCTTGTCGACCATGGAGACATGTATTTGCACGGTGTGCTTCGGCTGACCAGCGAACAAATCGGCTCGTTCGGCTGAGCTCATCCACGCGGCCTCTGCTGCCGCGAAGGCCTCGTTGTGGCCGTCGCCTTCCACTATCCAGGTGAACTCGTTACCGACGCGGTCGACGTAAGCCGCCAATACTTTCATGCCGTACTTGGCCCGGCCCGCGGGGATTGCCATGAACCATTCCAGGAAGTGTTCCTGCAGTTCGGGTACGAGTTCGTAGCGACGCACTTGGATAGCCATAGGTGGGCAAGCTAGCTCATGCGCACGACGTCACCGAAGGGAAAGCGATCCTCATCGATCCCGCCCGGCGTGACGATCCAAAGCACGGGGTAATTCGGCGGTTCGGAAGGAAACGGACCTTCACCATCGGTGAGGTAGACCGCAACCGTGCCATCGGCCACGAGACCGGCCTCGTCGGCAGCGTCGAAGAATGGGGCGAACTCGGTGCCCCCGCCACCTATCGGCGACGGTAGCTCCCCTCCCGCAACGATGGGGAACGGACCGTAGGCGACGGTGTCCACATAGAACAACCACGCCTGCGTGGCGGGATAGGCACGCAGAATGCCGTGGAGTTCGGCGAGAAAGTGTTCGAGACTCGCTTGGTCGATCGAGCCGGATGTGTCGATGCCGACCACAACACGCAGCGAGACGGCTTCGAGCGTTTCGAGGTAGAGGCCCTGATGCACGAAACGGCGATCGAAGGTGGCGAAGTCGGTGGGTGCGCGGGCCAAGAAGCGCCAGAGCAACGTGCGCCAATCGAGCCGAGGTCGCTGGAGTAATCCGAAGCCTCGCTCAAGGGCGGCGGGCATCTTGCCGTGCTCACGGCCACGAGTGACGCTGGCGGCCCGATCAATGGCTTCGGCCCATTGGCGCCGCACCTTGTCCTGTCTGGCCTGGCCGGCGATGCCGCCCGGGTGGCCTGCGCCCATGCTGTCGCGATCGGCCTTGCCGTCGGCCAACGGCGGCAGCAGGTCTAGCTCGACTTCTTCGTGTTCGTCTCCGTCGCGACTTAGCAGCGCGTACACCTCCTCAACGCTGAATCGTTCGAGCGCGGAGTCACGCAGGGCGTTCTCGGGAAGTGACATGCCCGCATCGATGATGAGGCCGTTGACCACGATGTCGGCAGACTGATTCCAACGCATGGCGTCACGAGAACCCCGACGAAACACGTGGTCGAGCGCGGCGTGGAGCACCTCGTGCACCAACACCCCATCGAGATGCGCGGGTGCAAGCGACAGCATGAACTCGGGGTTGTAGTACACGTCCTGCCCGTCAGTGGCAGCTGTCGGGATGGTGTCGGTAGCGATGAAGCGTGCGTACAGCGCGAGCGTGCCGAAGAACGGGGCCCTGGCCCGCAGGCGGAGCATCGACGACCGCAGAGCACGGTCGGTTTCGAGCAGTGTGGCGGGCAGAGGAGGATCCGTGGCGGTCATCACGCTCCCCGCATGAGTTGCGCGCGGGCTGCTGCTCGAACTGCCACATGCCCATCGTCAGCGAGACACTCGAGGACGTCGTGGGGCGTCCGCTCATTCACCGCCACGCCGTATCGAACCCACCAGTCGAGGCACCGCCATTGACGACGATGACGAAGGTCGCTAGCGGGAAGAAATGGTGACGCGGCCGCGGCGGTTCGCGTGGCAACCGAACTCGAGCGCGTCGACCGTCGGGCCAGCGCAGTGAGCATGTCGCGACGTGTTTTCCCGGCCAGATTCGGGTGGATGAGTGCCTGCTTGCGCACAATGTCGCTGCCGTCTTTCACGAGGCTGTCGAGCACCGACTTGGGCGTGTTGGCGTGCGCGGCGACGGCACGGCGCACGTCACGATCGCTATCAACCGCCAGGCGGGTCAGGACAACGACCGAGGTGTTCGCATTCCCTGCGACGGCCTCACGAACCTGCCAGTAGTCATCCTTGGCCAGACCCGACAGCACCCTGGCGGCGGCGAACGGATGCCGGGCAACTGCAAGGCGACGAGGCATCGCGCCCGAGGCAGCTGATCGCAAAACGACGTCGGGAACCGCACGACCTTCGTCGAGCGCCTGCTGCTCGAATGAAAGGTCGGCCGGGCATGAGTGGTGGCCAAGCGCGGTAGATCGCACTTCGGCATCTTCGTCCTCGGTCAGGCGAATGACCGATAGGCTCGGAAGGTCCGGTCGTTGCAGCGCGGCTCGTCGCACCATCACGCTGTCATCGGTGGAAAGTCGTTCGACGATGTCGGCCGCCGTATTCGGGTTGCGGGCGACGGCTTGGCGAACATCATGGTCCGGGTCAGCCGACAAACGGCGCAACAACTCGACGTGACCGGCGTTGGCGGCTTCAGCCGCTTGTTGCCGCAGCCGCCATTCGGGCGAAGCCCCGAGCGCAAGCACGACACCGGGTACGTCCGGCCGGTCGACAATGGCGGGAATCACCCAGGGAGCCGCCGCTGTGATGTCTACAATTCTCTCCGACGCAAGCTGTTCGGGATGACGCACCAGCAGGCTGGCATCATCAGCCAACTCAGGTTTGGTGGGCAGCAAGCGGGCCACCATTCCAGCAGGGAAATCGGGACGACGGAGCAACGCCAGCCGCACGTCGTCATCGTCGGTTGCGACCAGAACGGCCAGGGCGTCTATCGAGAGACGCTCCCTCTTGACTGCAGCTCGATGCACGATGGTCTCGCCGCCACCGACGAAGGTGAGCACCAGATCGTCACCAAGTTGGTCGTTGCCGATTGCCGCAGCCCGAACCGTCGAGTCGGATTCACCCGCGAACAGCCGTAGCGTCGCCATGTCGTTTGTGGTTGCCGCTACGGCGGCGCGGACGATGTCATCGCCGTCTGCCGCAAGCAGCTTGCAAACCGCACCGGCGGTGGAAGGGTTGCCGGCCACCGCAGCGCGCACGTCTCGGTCATCGTCGCTGGCTAGACGCGACAGCACGCCCGGTGGCGTCATGGTGTTGCGGGCACACGCCTGGCGCACCTTCCAGTTGGGATCGACAGCAAGCCGGGACAGTCGGGATCGACCGGCGGTCGCCTGCGCCGCTGCCAGAACCGGACCACGCTCGCCGTGCTGCTCAAGCCGATCGAGTTCGGCGCCGCGTACCTCGGCCGTCGCACCCGCCGGGCACGCATCTCGGACGAGACCGTCATCATCGGATCGGAGCAGTGCCACAACGTCGGCCGGCGCATGCGGGTTGGCGGCGACCGCGGCACGAACGTCTCGGTCAAAGTCGAGGGCGAGAGTGAAAGCCACCTCCGCAGGGAGCGACGGGCTGGCCGCAATGGCTCGGCGCACCGTCCAGGCCGTCGATGTCGCCATCGCCTCAGCTTTATCCGCGGGTAGATCGGACCGCTGACCAAGCCGCGCCAGACCGTCGGCGTTGGTGAGCAGACGATCGAAAACAAGCGGCGGCATGGTTGGGAGAGCGACAGTGAGGTCGTCGAGCGCGGCAAGGAATGCGAGAACGTCCACCGGCGCGGCTGAATGCTGAGCTGCAATGGTTCGCACCCGGTCGTCGGCATCGAACAGCAGCACCTCGATGTCGGACTCGGTGAGTTCGGGTCGGGCGGCCACGAGTCGTCGCACGTCGACATCGCTCGCGTGCAGCGCGCTGGGCAACATCCAGGTCGGCACGAGACCCATCCACACCAGCTCCTCGAAATCACCCGCGGCCGACGGTAGCTCTCGCCGATTGATGCCGGCGTCGATCGGACCGGGGAAGCGGATGTGATCGCGAGCCAGGAGTTGGATCACCTCGGTGTCGCTCCGGTCGAGCCACTGCAGCAGATCGACCGGCACGTCCGGGTTCGTCAGCACCGCACGCTTGTCGTCCTCCGTGCCAAAGCGAGCAGCCCACCACAGCAGCCCAGGCTCGGCCACCATGAGCAAACGATGGCGAACGAGCGCAGGCAAACTGGCGAGGAAGTCGGCGTTCTCGACATGTAACCAGCCCAACAGAGGGTTGGCGGCCAGCTCATCCGGAAACGCAGCACCGAGACGACACAACACGGTCACTGACGTGTTCGGATTCGCCACGACAGCTGCACGCACCGCACGTTCACGGTGGCGCGCCAGACGGTCCAGGCGAGCGGGCAAGGTGGCCGGGTCGCGCGCTACACGCAACGCCGCCGCGTCGAGGACAACCGCACCGTTCACGACGAGGGTGCACCGTGTCCGGTGAGCGCTGCATACGACCGGACGAACTCGGCGAAGGTCGGGTCCTTGTCGGCCATCGATGCCAGCAAACCGATCTGTCCGACACCTCGCAGGTGTGAGGCGAGGTCGCCGGCGTAGAGTTGCACCCATTCGGCGTCGGCGTGGGCGGCCAGCCAGCGGAAGCCGTTCAACCCGCGCACCGCAGTGCGGGCACGGAGCGCCAACCCGAGCACCATCGCGTACCGGGCGGAAGGCTCAGACGGCAGCGAGGTCGACTTCCCCTTTCCCTCCAAGATGCGGTCGAGGTCGGGGAGCGACGAGTAGACCGCGGTGAATGCGTCGAACTCCCCTGCTGCGGCCTCGCCTACGGCCGGAGCGATATCGAGACCGGCCGCCAGCAAACGTGAAGCCATCATCCATGAGCGCGGACTCGGCCACGCCGGACGGCGCACGTCCATGGCGTGCAGCAGTTGCGGGCGGAACGACAGAAACGCAGCCAGTCGTTCGTGGAGACCGTTGGCCAGGCCGAAGTTGGTGAAGCTGGTGAGGTCGGCTTCTACATCGAGGTGCAGGAAACGGTTTGCCAGCGGCGCCGGCATTTCGAACACACTGGCCCGATCCTCTTTGCGGTTGCCGGCGGCCCACACGAACCAGGCGTCGGGCAGATGGTACGAGCCGACCTTGCGATCGAGGATGAGCTGTTGGGCCACGCCCTGCATGGTTGGCGGCGCCATGTTCAACTCATCGAGAAACAGCACGCCGCTGCCGCCGCGGGGCAGGAACTCTGGCGGCAACCAACGAGACACTTCGCCGTCGGGAACGGGAAGCCCGCGCAGGTCGGTAGGGGCCAGCTGCGATAATCGGACATCGATGAAGTCGAGGCTGTTCGCCTCCGCGCACTGAGCGACGATGGAGCTCTTGCCGACGCCGGCGGGTCCCCAGATCATGACGGCATGCACGACCCGCTCGGACACTATGGTGGATAGAAATCGGCCGAGGTCAAGCGGAGTCACTCGCAGGACGCTAGCGACTGCTGCGTGTCGTTCGCGTTACAAAGCTCCTGAAGACTCGCTGGATTCTGAGACTTTGACCAGGAAGAACGCACAGGGTGATTTACGCTGTGCAGCCATGACAGCCAAGCGGGCATTTCTGGTGGCGGCAGTTCTGGCGGCTCCCCTTTCCGTACTTCTCAGCGTCGGTGCTGGCGGAGCAGCCTCGGCCGCCCCGGCCGGGTTCCACGCCATCACACCCCAGCGGGCGCTCGACACCCGCGACAGCGCTCCGATCGATGGTGGGTCGTCACGCTCGGCGCACATCGTCGGGGTCGGTGGCGTACCGGCCTCGGCTACGGCGGTTGCGTTGAACGTCACGGTCACCGGTCCCGATGCCACCGGCTTTCTGACCGTTTATCCGGAAGGCGCAGCCCGGCCCGACACATCGAATCTGAACTTCGTTACCAATCAGACGGTGGCCAACATGGTGACCACCGCGCTCGGCACCGGCGGAAACATTTCGCTGTTCAACGCCTCACTCGGCGCAACAGAGGCAATCGTCGATGTGGCCGGATGGTACGACAGCGGTTTCCACGCCGTAGCGCCCACCCGGCTCATGGACACCCGCAACAAACTGGGCGGCAGCACGGTCGGTGAAGACCAGACCCAAAACCTGGCCGTCGCCGGCCTGGCCGGCGTGCCGGCGGGCGCCACGTCGGTCGCGCTCAACGTCACGGTCGTGAACCCGACGCACTCCAGCTTTCTCACGGTCTGGCCCGCAAACACGCCGCGTCCAACCGCTTCCAATCTCAATTTCGTCGCCGGACAGATCGTGCCGAACATGGTCACGGTCGGCCTGAACGGCGGCGCCATTTCGGTCTACAACGCGTTCGGTACCACCGACGTCTTAGTCGACCTTGCCGGCTGGTTCGACGGGGCGCTCCACTCGGTCGCTCCTACGCGCATTATGGACACGCGGGCGAATCAATGCCTGCTCAAGATGGGCCCGGACGAGACTCGTCTGGTTGCCGTCGCCGGCCTCGGAGGCGTACCGGCCAATGCCGGTGCGGTGTCGCTCAACGTTACCGCCGTCAACCCAACGCAATCGACGTTCCTTACCCTGTGGCCCAGCGGGCAGTCCCGCCCGACCGCCAGCAATTTGAACCCGATCGCCGGCATCGTGCCCAACATGGTGACCGTCGGGCTGGGCGCCGATGGGCGCGTTGCGCTCTATAACTCAGCTGGTGTGGTCGATGTGCTTATCGACGTGAACGGTTGGTACGACGGAGCAGGTGCGGTGTCCCCCATTGGCACGTGCGAAACGGTCGGCGCCAAGCCTTCTCTCGATACCAATGGGGCCGAACCAGCGCCCGGTAACAACGACACGTTCCGCGCGGCCAAGTACGGCCAGTCGGGCGAAAACGTGTCCGCGCTGCAGCACCGTCTGTACGAACTCGGGTACTGGGTGGCCGACTTCGACGGCTATTACGGCCAGGTCACCGGCCAAGCCGTGCTCGCCTTCCAGAAGTACATGGGCTTGGCGCGCACCGGCAACCTCGATGAGTGGGGTGCGTTCCTCCTGTCGATGCAGAGCTACAAGCCCGTCGCCACGTCGAAGTCCGGCGACATCACCGAGGTCGACAAGGGCAAGCAGTTGCTGTTCTTCGTGAAGAACAGCAAGACCGTCTGGACGCTGAACACCTCCACCGGTTCCGACATTCCGTACACCGAGGTGAACCAGCGTGACGGCGGCACCATAGATGGCGATGCCCACACCCCCGAAGGTCGCTTTCGCATCTACCAGGCCTACAGCGACGGTTGGGAGAAGGGTCAGTTGGGCGAGCTGTATCGACCCCGCTACTTCAGCGGTGGTGCAGCCATCCACGGCGCGCCGAACATCCCTGGCTATCCCGCATCGCACGGCTGCGTCCGAGTGAGCACCACCTTCATGGACTGGGTGTGGGACACCAACCTGCTGCCCATGGGCTCCAACGTGTGGGTGCATAACTAACCCCGAGGTAGCGTGGTCTGATGCGAGCACTCGTCATTCACGCCCATCCCGTGGATGACGGTTACTCAGCGGCGCTGTTTTCTACCGCGGTGTCGGCTCTGCAACGTGCCGGCCACGAGGTGCGATCGCACCAGTTGTACCAGGAGGGCTTTGCTGCCGCTATGAGCCCCGCCGAGCACCACGCCTACCACACCGACCGGCCGATCATCTCCGACGAAATTCAGCATCACGTTGACGACCTACAGTGGGCAGACGTGCTGGTGTTCGTCTACCCAACATGGTGGGCGGGGCTGCCTGCCGTGCTGAAAGGTTGGCTCGAACGGGTGATGGTGCCCGGCGTCGCTTTCGCGTTCGATGAGAAGTCGGGCAAGGTGAAGCCGAACCTGCGCAACATCCAACATCTGGTGGGCATCACCACATACGGTTCGGCACATTGGTCGAACTGGCTCACCGGTGATGGCGGTCGTCGCACGACCATGCGAGCGTTACGCATGCTGTGTCCGCTGCGCGCCCGCCGCCACTGGTTCGGCCTCTACAAGATGGATACCTGCACCGACAACGACCGGGCCGCGTTCTTGGAACGCGTGGCTGCCGGGGTCCGCGCCCTGTGAGAGTGCTGGTCGTGTACACCCACCCGTCGCCATCGAGCTATACGGCGTCAGTGTTGACTCGGGTACTCGCCGGTCTCGACGCGGCCGGCCATGACGTAGACCTGCTCGATCTCTACGCCATTGGATTCGACCCGATGCTGTGCGCTGAGGAGCGCTTTCGGTCCGGCGACGATCCGGCGACATCGCCGATGGTGCAGTCACACATCGCACTGGTACGGGCCGCAACGGCTGTCGTATTCGTGCACCCAACCTGGTGGTCGGGTCCGCCTGCCATGCTCAAGGGTTGGATCGATCGCGTCTTCGTAGCCGACGTGGTCTATGCGGTTGGCCCGTCAGGTCGTATGCGGTCGGGGTTACGTCACATTCGCTACCTCGTGGTGGTCACCTCCCACGGTTCGGCCAAGCACGTCAACATGATCGAAGGCGAGTCAGGCAAGCTCCTGTTCGGCCGCTCGATCCGCCGCTTGATCAGCCTCCGCGGCCGCTTCCGATGGATCGCCCTCTACAACATCGACCGCTCCACCCCCGCTCAACGCCAAGCCCACCTCGCCCACGTCGAAGCCACCATGACCCGTCTCTAACCTGTCGCTTCGATACGGCTTATTCGGCCTGCGGGGAATCAGTTCTCAGCAGCGTTGCCGGGCGTTTTCGCTTGACGTCCCGACGACGACCCCAAACCAGAACCAAGCCATGGTCGTTTGACTTCAGTGTCAGACAAGCGGTATCCGCGGCTCAAAAGCCCGGGTTGCGAATGCCGGTTCCATCGCTGGTTGGTTTCGCGCCGACCGAGCGCTTCGGGGCGCGATCGTCACGATGTGCGGGCTGGGCGGGCGAGGCCTTCGGGCAGGAGCGTGAAACCGGTGCTGTGTTTTGGGCGAACAAGGTAGAAATCGCGTCCGTTCATGCTGGCGAGATCTGTGATGTCCATCCGCTCAGCGATCGCAACAATCGCCGAGTCGGCAAGCCCCAAGGGTCGATCAACGTAGGTTTCGACAAGCTCACGAACGCGGACCCAGTCATCTTTGGTGAGATCAACAATCGTGATCGGGCCGGCTGTCACCAGGCGGACGTACGCTTCCTCAGCGGCGGCGCCGAGCTTGAAACGGATCAGGCGGGCCGCTTCGCCGACCACGACCGCCGGCGTCACCAACTCGCGTTTCCGGTCGCGCAGCAGCGCAGCCCATGCCTTGTCAGTCGGGCAATCAACATCGGCGGCGTCGAGCCAGACGTTCGAATCAACAAGCAACATCAGGGCAGGGCCGGGTTCAGGCCGGGCGAGCGAGTTGCGCTGCGGAAAGTTCGTCGCGTAGTTCGTGAATCGTGCGCGGCTGATGATCGCCAGACGCGCCGCAACCAAGGAACGCTTCCAACAGATCGGCATCTTCATCGGGAACGTCCCGCAACACTGGGAGGTCCGGCGAAGCTTCCATCAGGTCGGCAGCGACTTCATCAACGCTCGCGCCGCGCTCGATCGCCAGCAGGCGCAGCCGTTCAGCGAGCCGATCATGAACAGTGAGGACCATCGACATATCTTCAAGTGTAGAACCCGCACGCACCATTTGGACAGGAATAGAAACCGACCTGCTGGAACCTTTGAGTACCGCTCCAGTGTTCTACCTCCGCACCAGCGAACTGACGGGTAGTTGGCGGGCGAAGACGATTTGGAGTTCGAGGACGCCTTTGTTCTCCACTGTCACAATGGCCGGGATGGTCGGCGGCTCGATGGCATAGTCGGCCATCAGGATGTCGGTCTTGCCTGCCACATCGATTCGGTCACCGCTCCAACGGGCCTCCAGGTCGAGCGCAATTTCCTTGGTGACGCCGTGCAGGGTGAGCATGCCGGTGGCCTTCACCGGTAGCTCGGCACCGATCTTCGGGGCTCCGCCAAGAACGATGGGAGCCGACAGAACGAAGGTTGCCTTGGGGAACTTCGTGCTCTCAATTCCTCTGACCTTGATCTGCGAATCCCTCCTGGCCTCGTCACTCTTGAGCGCGGTCATGTCGGCCTCGAAGTTCGCTTCGGAGATAGTTGCGCCTGCAACGACAATGCTGCCGGTGACGCCTGCGGTACGGCCGACGGCGGTCTTCTTGACAGCACCGGCCGCGAAGACTTCATCCACCCGGTACCCGACGAACGTGTCGGCTCCGGTCGCAACTTTCCAAGCGCCATCAGCACTGGTGCCGCCGGGAGCGATGGCGGTCGATCCGGTTGCGCCGGCCGCTGGCGAGGTTGCGCCGGACGAGCCGGGTTGGACAACAGTGGTGAGCGCCGGAAGGGCCGCCTCCTTCACGTTGTCCGAACGCAGGAAGAACCATGCGAGCACCCCGCCGATGATCACGAGCGGAATGAGGACGGCGAGCACGACACGACGCATCCCGCCAGCGTAGGCCGCGACCTCACCGCTACGAGTCGGCTCCCGTCGCACCCGTTCGGGACCGCAGCCGCCCGGTCCGCGGAACTACCGGTCGAGCCTCCGCACGAGGAGGCTCCGGTCGCACCCGTTCGGGACCGCAGCGGCCTCGTCCGCGGAACTACCGGTCGAGCCGGGCGATCGCCACGGCGACCTGGGCGGCTATCGATGCGTTGTTCTCGGCCAGGGCGAGGTTGGCGGGGATGCTCCGTCCGGCGGTGGCATCGCCGATGCGACCAAGCACAAACGGAGTGATAGCAGCACCCGTGATGCCAGCCGCATCGCAGTCAGCCAGGGCGCTCTGCAACACCACATCGAGTCCGACTGGATCGATTTCGTCGGCCTCGGGAATCGGTGCGGTGAGCAACACACCGACCTCGGGGCGGCTTCGGTTGGCGAAGACCTCGGCAACCTCATCGGCCGACGCCACCCGGTGCGGCACGGGCAGGCCCGACGAGCGGCTATAAAACGCCGGAAACCAGTCGTGCTGCCAGCCGAGGACGGGCACGCCATAGGTCTCGAGGTACTCCAACGTGCGGGCCAGATCGAGAAAGGCCTTGGCTCCTGCGCACACGGTAACCACCGGGTGGTTGGCCAGTGCGTCGAGATCGGCGGAGATGTCTCCCGTGAGTTCTGCGCCGCGGTGGACACCTCCGATGCCACCGGTTGCGAACACCTTGACGCCCGCCTGGTGCGCCAGCATGACGGAGGCCGACACCGTCGTTGCGCCGAACTCCCAACGCTGCGCGACGGAAACGGCAACATCCCGTTCGGCGACCTTGCGACCGGCACCGAGGATGCGTTCATGTTCGTGCTCGTCAATGCCGACACGGGCAACGCCATCGAGAACCGCGGTCACTGCGGGCACCGCTCCCTGCGCCCGCACCGCTGCGATGCAGCGGCGAAGTGCTTCTCCATTCGCCGGATTCGGCAGTCCGAGGTTGGAAAAGATCGTCGATTCCATCGCCACGATCGGCGTGTTGTCGGCCAGGGCCTGGGTCACTTCGGGTGAGCAGCGGATGATCTGTGGCACGCAGAGGTTCTACAGGCTGGCGCCGGGGACCATCAATACGCGGGCGGCCAACCTGTTTCCCGCGACCACGGCCTCGTGAGCGGCCACGCCATTGCTGAAGGCCTGGAGGAATCCGGCGGCAAACGCATCGCCCGCCCCGGTGGCGTCGAGCACCTTTCCAACCGGTAGCACCGGAATTCGCACGATCGCTCCGGCTGAATCGATGACCTCAACGGGGCCCGGGCCGTGCTTCACCACCAGCAGACCGGGGCCCTTCCAACGATGCTGGAGACCAAGAAGAGCCGCTTCCTCCTCATTGGCGAACACGATCTGGGGAGCGACGCCGTCGAGCCAGGTGAGGAAACGGCCGACGCCGTACGCCTTCAGCATTGCGGTGGACGAACAGTCGACACTCGTGCGCACCCCCAACTTCTTGGCCAGGGCGAACGCTGTCGTCGCCGTGGACGCCAACGGTTCTTCAACCAGGCAGTACGCCGGTACGTGCAACCACCTTGCGTCTTCCAGCATGCGAGGGGTAAGTGGATCGACCCGTGATGCCGAGCCTCGATCGGTCAGAAAGCTGCGCTCGCCGTCGGCCGAGACGATGACCACGATCGAGCCGGTGCGACCGCGCCGATGCGCTGCCATGGTGACCCCAAGGTCCGACATCTCGTCCACGAATCGGTCACCGAGTGCATCGATACCGATCGAACCCACGAAACACGACTCCGCATCGAGAGCGGCCAGAAACGCGGCAACGTTGGCGGCACTTCCGCCGCGGCGACGGGTGATGGTGGCTGGCGTGTCGGTGCCCGGTGCGATGGGCGATTGCAGCCAGACGACGACGTCTTCAACGAGGTCGCCGAGACAGACGATCATTGCTTGTCGAACCGGGCGACCACCTCGACGTGAGGCGTGTGGGGGAACAAGTCGATCATCGTCGCGTTGCTCAATGTGTAGCCACGTGCCGCCAACAGTTTGGTGTCCCGCGCCATGGCCACGGGGTCACAGCTCACCAGCACCAAGCGCTCGGCGTTGCATCTCACCAGCACGTCGACAGCAGCGGACCCAAGCCCGCGTCGCGACGGATCGGCAATAACAACGTCGGCCGGTTGTGGCTGCCACCGCTCGATCGAAGAGCAGACGGTTGTGGCATCACGATCCGCAAGGTTGGCGCGGGCATCCAGGCTGGAGGACGGGCTCTCCTCTATGGAAATAACGCTCGCCTCAGCACCCAACGCCGACGCAAACAAACCGACGCCGCCGTAGGCATCGATGAATGTCTTGCCGACCAACGACCCCGCCGCTTCTGCCACTGCGTCGACCAGCGCAGCAGCTCCATCGGTTCGGGTCTGGAAGAACGAGGTGGAGGTGATCTGAAAGGTGCGGCCAGCGACGACCTCGTGCACAATTGCTTTCGGCCCGCTGGCCACGCCAGTTGGCAGGAAGCCATCTCGGAAGATCGGCCGAGGATCGATCAGTACCGTCCGCTCGCCCGACGCCACACCAACCCGCAGGGAGACTTCGTCAGCCTTCGGAAAGCGACCCTCACTGATGATTTCCTGCAGCAGCGGATGGGCCACCATGCAGTCGTCGATCACAACGGTGTCGTGCGACCGAGCCTTGCGAAAGGCCAGCCGATCACCCGTGACCACCATGCGCAACGAGGTGCGGAACCCCTCCGATGGCAACCTCGGGCCCATGTCCACCACCGGCTGGGCCACTCCGCCCGTGCGCCGCAACGCGTCAAGGACGATCTGGTGCTTCATTTCGCGCTGGCCCTCCACCGAACTGTGCATCCACCCACAACCACCGCAACCTGCCCGGGCGTGCGCACATGGCAACGACGTGCGATGAGGTGATGCTTCGACCACCTCCACCACGTCGGCGCGGGCGAAGTCCTTCTTCTGCTCGATGATCTTGGCTCGAACCTGCTCGCCCGGCAGGCCGCCCCGCACGAAAACGACCCGGCCGGAAGGCTCCCGGGCGATGGCGTCGCCGCCGGCAACAACGCCGGTCAGGGTGAAATCAACGGTGGTCACGGGCCGAGAGCGTACCGGTCGGGTACCGTCATTCCCATGTCTGCCGCGCCCGCCGCCCCTGCTCGACCCATTCACCTGGCCCCGTCGGTTCTACCGGCCGATTGGGCCCGCATGGGTGACGAAGTGGCCGCACTGGAGGAGGCCGGGGCCGATCGCATCCAATGGGACGTTATGGACGGCCAGTTCGTTCCCAATCTGTCGTTTGGGCCCGACCTGATCGCCGCCTGCCGCAAGCACGCCAAGTTGCCGTTTGAGGCGCACCTCATGGTGTTTACTCCGGATGAGTTGGCGTCCCGTTACGTTGACGCCGGTTGCGAGCGGCTCATCGTGCATGCAGAAGCATGCCAACATCTGCATCGCACGCTTGGCAACATTCGCTCGCTCGGCATCAAGGCCGCGGTCGCCCTCAATCCGGCCACGCCCGCCGCGGCCGTGGCCCATGTGCTCGACCTGGTTGATCTGGTGCTGGTGATGACGGTGAACCCCGGTTTCGGCGGACAGGCTTATATCTCGACCATGGCGCCCAAGATCGCCGAGGTAAGGGCCATGGCCGACGCCAGCGGCTACGACATCGATGTCGAGGTCGATGGCGGTATCAGCGCCGACACCATCGCGCATGCCACTGCGGCAGGCGCCAATGTGTTCGTGGCGGGTAGCGCTCTGTACCGTGACCCGCTCGGTCTGACCCACGCCATGACGACGTTGCGGGACGCGGCCGGGCGCCCATGAGCGCCCGACCTGGTCGCCCCGAGCTCATCAACTCGGGCTACGGACGCGCCGCTCTCGGCGAACTGAACCGCCTGGTGAAGATGGAGAAGAAGGGTGACCCGCTCGCGCCGGTCACCGTGTTGGTCCCGACGAACGGCGTTGGCGTGGCCGCCCGGCGATGGTTGGCCAGTGAACCACCCGGCGTCGGCAATGTGTCTTTCACCACGGTGCACCGTCTGGCCGAATCGTTCGGCGCTCCGGCGTTGGCAGCTCAAAAGAGGCGGCCGGTGTCTCCCCCGATCGTGCTCGCTGCGTTGCGCCACGAACTGGCCAACAACGCCGGGGTGCTCGCTCCCGTCGGCGACCACCCGGCGACCGAGGAGGCGTTGCTGCGGGTCGACCGCGAACTCACCGGAATGACCACCGCGGGTCTGCATCGCCTATCGACGCTCTCGCGCCGCGCCGGCGATGTCGTACGTCTCCACCGCGCCACTCGCGCCCGGCTCGCCGCCCAATGGTACGACGAGGCCGACCTGTTGGAAGCAGCCAGCCAGCACCTTGCCTCGCTGCCACGGCTCGACAAGCGTTTCGGGCCGCTCATCGTGTTCCTACCGCAACGTTTGTCGCCTCGCGCTCGGAGCTTTCTGGCCATGCTCGCCGACACCGTGTCCACCACCGTTATCGTTGCCATGACGACCGGGCAGGACGCGGATCGCGACGTGATGGATCTGCTCGACGATCTGAAGCTCAGCGTGGGTCTGCCCATGCCCGCGCCACTTCAGTCCGTGACCGAAGTCGTTGCGGCCGACCCCGACGACGAAGTCCGCGTCGCCATCCGCCATGTTCTGGCCGGGCTCGAGACCGGACTTCGACTCGATAGGTGCGCGCTGCTGTATCCCACGGCCGATCCGTACGGTGCGCTGGTTGCCGACCGGCTCGACGACGCCGGGCTGTCGTGGAACGGGCCTGACGGCCGAGATCTCAGCGACACCGTGCTCGGTCACGCTGCCATCGCGCTGGCCGAACTGGCCGGTTCAGACCTGCGGCGAGGCGACGTTTTCGTGTTCCTCGCCAGTATTCCCGCCCGCTATGCCGGTCGACCCATTCCGGTCGCAGCGTGGGAGCGAACGAGCCGGGACGCCGGCATCGTCGGTGGTCGAAAAGAGTGGACCCGACAGCTCGCCGGACTCCGAGCGCAACTGATTGCCCGAGCCGACGGCCTGGACGAACAGGGTGAGGACGCGAGGGCCGCTCGTCTGCGCCAAGACGCCGAACGGATCGATCCGTTCATCGCGTTCATCGACGACTTCTTTGCTCGCCTCGACCGGTTGCGAGCACTCAGCAGTTGGAAGTCGGGCACCGGTACGCTGCAAACGCTCATCAACCACCTGCTCGGCAACGAAACCGTTCGGGCCCACTGGCCGCTCAGCGAGCAACGCAACGCCGATGAGGTCGAAGCCATTCTCGATCAGCTCTCGAGCCTCGACCCGGTCGACCCGGCACCGACGCTGATCCGGTTCCAGCGGGCGCTCACCCACGCCATCACCAACGCCGCCATTCGCCGAGGCCGACGCGGCACGGGCCTTGTCGTCGGTCCCCTCGGTGAAGCGCTTGGTCTCGACCTCGATCTGGTCATCATTGTCGGCGCGGCCGAAGGCATCATGCCCGCCATCATCGGCGACGATCCGGTGCTGCCCGACCGCGAGCGACGCGCCACGCGAGAACTGGATCTCTCGTCCACCCGGCCGTGGCAACAGCAACGTGAGTTCCTTGCCGCCGCCGCGGCGGCCGGGCACGGTCGTGTCACCGTCACCTGGCCGCAGGGTGATCTGCGCCAACGAGCCGAACGCCGCCGGTCACGATGGATCGGTCCACTCTTGTCTCCGGCCGAAACCATCGACGTCGGCGGATTCTCCCGGTCTCTGCGCGAGGCGACCGCACTCGGCACCGAGCATGAGGCGCGTCTCCAGGCGTTGGCGGCCGGCGCCGCTCCCGACCCAGATGACGCCTCGTACCGCCTCGCCGCCACACTCATCTCGGCTCGGTCATCCAGCGAGTTCACCGCCTTCGACGGTCACGTGGGCCCCGAGGTTGCCAACGTCTTGCACCTCGGCTCGTCGGCCATGTCGCCAACCAGGTTGCAGATGTGGGCGTCGTGTCCGCACTCATATTTCGTCCGCTACGTGCTGAACGTCGAGCCGGTCGAAGACCCTTCGGACGAGTTCACACTCACCGCGCTCGACGAAGGCAATCTGGTGCACACGGTGCTCGACCGTTTCGTCAGCGCCACCATCGAGGAGACTGCCGCGCCTGCGTGGACGTCGGCGGCCGAACGACAACGGCTACGGGCGATCTTCGAGGAGGAAGCCGACGAGGTTGAGCACCGAGGCCGATCGGGCCGATCGGTCTACTGGCGCTACGACCGCGAGCGAGTTTGGGACAACCTGATCACGTTCGTGCAGAACGACGCCGTGCGACTGGCCGTTCAGCACGCGCGGCCGGTGGGGAGCGAGGTCGCGTTCGGCAACGTCGGCGAGCCAGCGGCAGTTCTCACGCTGCCGAGCGGCCGACAAGTCTCGTTCCGAGGCATGATCGACCGCATCGACCAAACCCGTTTCGGTCACCTCGAAGTAACCGATTACAAGACTGGGAAGTCAGATCCCTACACCAAACTGACGGCTGACGCTCCCGACGATAACGGCGTACATCTTCAGCTACCGATCTACGCCCTCGCGGCACGAGCCGCGTTTGCCGACCACGATGGCACGACGATCCAGTCGTCCTACCGCTTCGTCAACAAGAACGCCAAGAAGAGCGAGATCGGCTATGTGGTAGACGAGGACGTGCTCGCGTTGTTCAGCGCCGATGTCGAAATCATCGTGGACGGAATTGAACAGGGCCTCTTCCCTCATCGACCGCTGGCCACCACTCGCCAGGGCTACACGCCGTGCCCGTACTGCGACCCCGATGGCATGGGCGTGGTGGAGCTCGCTCGGGAATGGGACCGCAAACAGACCGCTGATGTACTGACGGCCTACCGCCGTTTGCTCGGCGCGGATGAGGGAGACGACGAGGCGAGTGATGGCGCAGCCGATGCCTGAGCCACGACCGCTTCCCCCCGACGAGCCGGCGCGCCAACGCATCCGGGCCTCACTCAACGAGACGCTCTTCGTTGAGGCCGGAGCCGGTTCGGGCAAGACCACCGCACTGGTTGAGCGGATCGTTTCGAGCGTGAAGGCTGGCGTCGTCATCACCGAGATCGCCGCCATCACCTTCACCGAGAAGGCCGCCAGCGAGTTGCGCCATCGCATCCGCGAGGAACTGGGTCGCGCCGCCGAGGTCAACGACCGGGGCGGCCGCGCCTGCTCCCAAGCGTTGGAAGAACTCGACCGCGCCGCGCTCGGCACCCTCCACTCATTCGCACAGCGCGTCCTGTCGGAGTTTCCGATCGAGGCCGGCCTTCCGCCGCGCATCGAGGTACTCGACGAGATCGCATCGCAGTTGGTATTCGAGCAACGGTGGCGCGACGACCTCGACGCCCTTCTGCGGGAGGCCGACACCGATCCGGCGTTGGCCGACGTGCTGCTGTTCTCACGAGCCGCCAACATCCGTCGCCGAGAGTTCCGTCAGCTCATGGTGGCGCTCGGACGGGAGATCGACCTGGTGGAAACCTGGCTGCCGTCGGACGCACCAGCGGTTCCTGCGCTCGTTGTCGACGACATCATTCGAGGCGTGCACGACCTATTGAGTGAGTGCAGATCCACCATTGAGTCGCAGCCCGACGACAAGCTGGTGCAACACCTGGTGTCGCTGCTCCCCGTCGTGGCCGACCTGGAGCGCGCCGACAGCTACCACCGGTTCGTGTTGCTTCACAACGTCAAGTTCACGAACCGCTACGGCGTAGCCAAGGCCTGGGGTGGACCGGAAGGCAAGCAGCGAGTGGTCGACGCGCTCAACGAACTGCAGGGTCGGGCAAGCGACCGGACCAGAGCGATCGTGCACGCCTGTCTCGAACACCTTGCGGTGATCTTTGGTCGCATGTCGCTGGTGGCCGCCCGCGAACGCAAGCGTGAGGGCATGCTCGAGTTCCACGATCTGCTCGTCCACGCTCGCGCGCTGTTGCGGCATTCCGAGCATGGCCAGGTCGTGCGGGGCCACCTTCATCAACGCTGGAAGCGGCTGTTGCTCGACGAGTTTCAGGACACTGACCCAATCCAGTTGGAGTTGGCCAGCCTCATCACGACCAACCCTGATCTGGTCGATGCCGACTGGCAGGACCTTCCGCCGCAACCCGGTCACCTCTTCGTGGTCGGCGACCCGAAGCAGTCGATCTACCGGTTCCGTCGTGCCGACATCGGGCTGTTCCTGGCCGCTCGGAAAGCGCTGACCGACGATGTCGTTCAGCTCACCACCAACTTCCGAACCACGGCACCGATCATCGAATGGATCAATGCGGTGTTCGGTCGTTTGATCCAGGAGAAGCCCGGCGCTCAGGCTGCATTCGTAGCGTTGAACAGCCCACGCGACGGCGCATCGGAAGGTCCGCACGTCGTGACACTCGGCCACGAGCATCAGGGGACCACTGCCGATGATGTTCGTGCTGCCGAAGCAGCCGATCTTGCGGCCATCCTCCGCAGTGCCACCACCTGGACCGTGCATGACGAGGGTACGTGGCGTGAGGCCCGCTTCGGCGACATGGCCATTCTGCTGCCGACGCGTATCAGTTTGCCGGCCATCGAGGACGCCCTTACGGCGGCCGACATTCCCTACCGTGCCGAGTCGAGCGCCCTGGTCTACGCCACCCGGGAGATTCGTGATCTTTTGATGGCCGCCCGCGCCCTTGACGACCCCAGTGACGCGTTGGCGTTGGTGGCTGCGCTGCGCAGTCCGCTGTTCGGTTGTTCTGATCTTGACCTGGCCCTGTGGCGTCAACGCAACGGACGCTTCGGGCTGTTGAACAGCCGCCAACCCGAGCGCAACGACGACGACGACGATCCTGTCTACGACGCCATTATCTACCTGCGGCAGTTGCACGATGAACGCCACTGGCTCTCCCCCGCGCAGCTGCTCGAACGCCTCGCCAACGATCGCCGCATGTTCGATGTGGCGCTGCTCGGAACACGGTCGGCGGACGTATGGCGGCGCCTGCGGTTCGTACTCGATCAGGCTCGGGCGTGGTCGGGTGCGGGCGGTCGCGGCCTGCGTTCGTTCCTCGGTTGGTGTGCGCTGCAGGGTCGGGAGGGCACCTACGCCAGCGACGGGGCGTTGGCCGAGCACGATGACAATGCGGTGCGCATTATGACCGTGCACGCCGCAAAGGGTCTGGAGTTTCCAATCACTGTTGTGGCTGGCCTGTCTACCAAGCGAGGTACCGAGCGACCAGGAGTGTCGGTGCGTTGGCACCGCGGCACCCCCCAAATCGGTGTGCGTCGCGACATCAGCACGTCCGACTACGACGAGGCCCGCGAGCTCGACGATCAGATGGACCACGAGGAACGACTTCGCTTGCTCTATGTTGCCTGTACCCGGGCCCGGGACCACCTGGTGGTCTCCTTGCATCGCAAGGTGCCGCCGAAGAAGGGCTACACGGCGGGGACCGAACCGAGCGCCACCCTGATCGCCGATGCCTGCAGTACTGCTCCGAATGAAACAGAGTGGACCGAAGACATGGCTGTGGCCCTCGCCGCTCCCGACGCGCCAGCATTTGAGATTGCCAGTCCACCGTCTTTTTCGCGCAACGAATGGCAGGTGAAACGCAATGCTCTCTTCGCCCGAGCGCTCGAACCGTCGACTATTTCGCCGTCCCGACTGGCCGGCTTCGCATCCGACGAAGACGAACAGCCGGGTCTCGTGAAAGATGCCCGGCCGCTCGATCTTCCCCCGTGGAACCGTGGTCGCTATGGCACCGCTATCGGTCGGGCGGTCCACGGTGTGTTGCAGAGCATCGACCTGTCGAGCGAGCGCGACATCGAAGCGACCGCAGCCGCGCAAGCGGCTGCCGAGGGTGTCATCGGGAAGGAGGATGTGATTGCTCAACTCGTCCGCTCGGCGCTACGTTCTCCAACCGTTCGCAACGCAGCCGCCCTTCCCCACTGGCGCGAAATGTTCGTCGGCACCAAGATCGGCGACCGCGTGCTTGAGGGCTACATCGACCTGCTCTACCGCACGCCAGAGGGCTACGTGGTAGTTGACTACAAGACCGATGCGGTCGATGACGCAACCATCGATGATCGGGTGGAGCACTACCGCTTGCAGGGCGCCGGATACGCCGTGGCGGTTGAGGCCATTGTGGATGCGCCCGTCGTCGACTGCCGGTTCGTGTTCTGCCGACCGGGCGATGCGGTGGAACGGTCTCTGCCGTATCTGGCCGAGGCGATGGATGAGGTCAGGCGTCGGCTGGTCGGCGACCGAATAGGCGAGCCAAACGCCGTACGATCCACCACACCGAGTGCTTCAGAATGACGAGCGCTAGAAGGATGCCGACCGCCCCGCCGAGGGGGTAGAGCAACGCCAGCGGCAGGCGTTTCCAGTTGCCGCTCATACCCGAAAAGACGCCGGTGTCGATGGCTGAGCCATCGCCGTGCACGGTGTAGATCTTGTCCTTCGCCAGACAGTGCGCCGGGGTGTTGCGGGGCGGGCGGACTTTGCTGACGAACACCTTTGACTCGGCGTCGAAGCTGGCCGCGACACGGTAGGGACGGTTGTCGAAGATGAACCGGTCGTCCAGCGGGAAGTTCACGTTGGTGGTCTTGGTCGTGAGATCGCCCGTAAGAACCGTATCGACCTCAAACGTCACGATGGTTTCGATCCGCACCACTGGTCGACCGATGAAAACGACGGCGAGATCGGCCGTCTTTTCGCACGGAGCAAGCGTGGTAGTGGTCTGCGCGGCCGTGGGCTCGGGAGGAACCGTTGTTGGTTCCGTGATGGCCGGAACGGCTGGAGCCAGCGACTCGGCCGGGGCCTCCGGGGCGGGCTCGACCGGCGGCGGATCGGTCTGCGCTCGGGCGACAGACGTCATACCGAGCGCGCCACAGGCGAGCGCGAACGCCAGTACTACCCGCCGACCGAACAATTGCATGGATATGGTCTAGCACCGACGATACTGGGGGACGTGGGATTCAACCCTTATCGCAAGCTGCACCGCCGACCGTCCGACTATCTCATGGTGGCCGGTGCCCTCATCGCTATCGCCGCCATCGTTGCTTGGGCGTTTTTCGGCTGACGGACGAGGAGCTGTCGTCGGCCCCGCACAAGCCGACGACAACACTCCCGTGATCGTGAGTAATGGTCCCCACTGCCGCCCGCAGTGGACACCACTCGCCGAGCCCCCTTCAGGGTAGGCAACCCCGAGATCGGCGTCTACTAGGGATTTCCCTAGTTCGCGCCGGTCACGCAGGCTGTGACATGGCTCGGATGAGCCCGGCTCGACCGGTCAGCTGCAGCTTTCGGAACACATTGCCGAGGTGGAACTCCACCGTTTTGGACGAGATACCCATCTCGGCGGCGACCCGCTTGTTGCTTTGCCCGTTGGCGACCAGCAACGCCACGCTGAACTCGCGGTTCGACAAGGTTGAGGCTGGGCCAGCAGTCGAGTGGGCCGACGACAGCTCGGCGGCCCGCTGCAGCCAGACCGCGGCACCCAACTTCGCAAACAGGGTGACGGCGTGGTCGGCATAGTGCCTGGCGCCGATAACATCACCCTGCCGATCGCGGAACTCAGCCAGGGCAAGGAAAGATCGCGCCCGTTCGAAGACTGCCGGACTGGTCGCGAGGATGGCAATCGACTGTTGAAAGGCGATCTCGGCCAAGGCTCCGTCAGCGGCCAAGCCACGACAGCGCAATGCCTGCCCCTTCACCACAGCCAGGTCGGCATGTTGGGCCCGACGCAGCAGCTCTTCGGCCCGTTCGCCTGCACCAGCATCGCCGCACTTCGCCAACGCCTCGATGTGGTCCGCCTCCCACCACATCCAACCCGGATGGTTCAGTTGACCGAGTTCCGCCCAATCACGCACCTCTTCCAGGTGAGCGCGAGCCGTGACGGCGTGCTGTTGGGCTAAGCACCCGAGATAGGTCGCTCGCTCCATCGATTGGCGATCATCATTGGCGTTCAAGGCTGCACTTCCCGCCAGAAAGCCTTCGCTCCATCGACCCACTCGCCAGTATGCCTCTACTCGCCAGACGGGAAGTTCGGAGAAGACGACATGCCAACCTGTGACTTCATTGCGAACAGCAAGTCGCTCCAGAATCTGCGTTGCGAAATCCCACTGCTCGTCCGCAAGGAGCGCCGCAGCAGCGATGGTAAAGCCGGCCGTCGGGTCACCGCCAAGACCAACGCGTTCCGGAACCACGGCGTGCTCGGTCTCAAGTGCCATCTCGCCGACGGCCGCAGTCGAGGCGAAATCCGATCGACCGAACACCAGAGCGTCCGAAATTTCCCGGCCCAACTGGACCATTAAGCCCGGCACGGCGGGGGCTTTCTTCAGCGCTTGCTCGGCCAGCGAAACGACGTCGGACAGCGCCCAGAAGTCACCTCCGATCAGAATCAGCTGAGTCGCGCAGAGAGCTTGAAAGAGACTCACCTCAGGCACGATTGAAAGATTGGCGGTCGACTCGCGAGTCAGAAACTCCCAGCACGAACGAACAGATTGCGCCGTGAGCGGCGGGAAGCCGTAGAGAAAGGTCTCGACGGTAACCTTGTCCAACGAACTGGGAGCGGCTTGAAGGGACATATGAACGAGCGGACTTGCGACGGCTGACTGTCCGTGGAACAAGACGAGCTTGGCGGCGAACCAGTAGCGATCGAAGCGCGCTTGGATATCGGTGGTGAGGACAGCAGATCGTTCGAAGTACCGGGCGGCGTCGAGGCGGGCGCCACGCGCGTAGGCGGCTTCGCCAGCCGCGTTGAGAGCATCCGAAACGGCATCAGGATCGAATGCGTCACTCTCGGCAACATGCCATGCCCATCGTTCGGGATCGGCTTCGGGCGACAGCACGGTAGAAAGCGAACGGTGCGCCGCCGTGCGCCAGTGCACCGAAATGGACACGTAGACCGACGTTCGTATCACCGGGTGGACGAACCGGATTCCCGCGACCAGACCAGCCCTCTCGGCCGGGCCGAGGTCGTCAGTGCCGAGTTGCAACGTGCCCAAGGCCGCGAGCAAAAGATCGTCGGACGCTCCCTCACCCGCTGCGATGACCGCGAGAGCGCGAAGCGTCACCTCGGGCAATGATTCAAGAATTGGAAGATAGGCATCCACCAGCCGAGGCCCGACGTTGACGATCTCTGGTAGAGCGGTCACACCGACACGTTGTTGCGAACTCAACGATCGCGCGGCCATCATGGTGGCCAAGGGATTCCCACGCGTCAGCTTCTGCAGTGACTCGGCTACTGCGCCTGCGAGCCCGAGGCTTTGTCCGAGGGCGGTGGCCGGACCTTCGTCCAATCCTTCAACCGGGATCAAGATGACGAGTTTGGTCAACGAGTTCGTGGTCGGGCGCGTCGTCAGCAACACACCGAGCGCATCGCCCTCCAAGCGTGGTAGAAGCGCCGCCAAAACCTCCTCCGTCGAAGTGTCCAGCCACTGCGCATCCTCGATCACCAGCAGCATTGGCTCGGCGGAAACCGCAGCGCTGAACAGCGTCACCAGGGCGTCCATCAACGCTGGCCGATTGTTCATGACACCATGACCTCCCACCGCGTCGAGAACTTGGCGATCAGCCGGTGTGATCGATGACCACGCCGTTGTCGGTAGGGCCCGAACGAGTTCGAGGAGACCACGCATCGGCTGACCCATGCCGTGCTCGAAGCCAGCGATCCGCACCGTTGAGACTCCTACCCGCCACGCAGCCAAATCGAGCAGCGTCGTCTTGCCGACGCCGGCATCGCCCATCAGTCCAACGCGGACACTTGAGCCATGGCGGAGCGGCTCAAGGAGCTTGGCCAGTTCCTCCAGCTCGGCTTCGCGGCCAAACACCTCGGCACTCACGTCACTCCCTACACCTGTTCAACAGCTTTTGGAGGAGTGGCTGGGGGCCAGCCACTCCCGGCCTGGGGGATGGCCTGACGCCTACCGACTCAGGGTCCGCTTCTTGGCCGAAGCCTCCCGCTTCACCACAAGCCCCGATGAACCACCTCAAAATTCATCGATACCGGAAAACGCTGCCCTTAGGTTAAGTCACGTGCATCCATCGGTCACCTAGGGAAACCCCTAGTTCTTTTAGAACGCGGCTTCGATGACTTCGACGTGGCCGGCGAGGATACTGACGACATCGAAGCGGATGTCGACACGGCCCGGGCTCGCGGCCGTAAGCCATTCGGCCGCGAGGCGGCGGAGGCGTTTCTGCTTGGCCGGACCGACAGCTTCGGCGGGTGAGCCGAACGCGGTCGAGGTGCGGGTTTTCACCTCGCTGATGACGATGAGACGATCACGCCGCAAAACAAGGTCTATTTCGCCGGCTGACCCGCGCCAGTTCTGCGCGACGACGCTGTAGCCGTTGTCCTCGTACCATCGGGCGGCCAGGTTTTCACCGAACGCGCCGAGCGCCTGATTCGGGCCGCTCACCACAGGGTTACAGTTGGTCGACTTTGGGGAGTTCTTCGACGTTGACGTCTTTGAACGTCACGACGCGCACGTTGGGCACGAAACGTGTCTTGCGGTACATGTCCCAGACCCAGGCGTCGGTGAGCACGACTTCGACCATGGGGCGCGGACCGTCGGACAGCACGTTGAGCTTCACGTCGTTGGCGAGATAGAAGCGACGCTCGGTCTCGACTGCGAACTTGAACATCGCCGTGACGTCCTGATACTCCTGAGCCAGCTTGAGTTCGCGCTCCGCCTCAAAGTTCTCAAGGTCTTCGGTGCTCATGGCTGGAAGGCTACGCCGCTACGGGGCTTTTGCCCACGCAGATTGCTCAGCGGTCGCGCTTTTCCTTGATCTTGGAGGCCTTACCAACGCGATCACGGATGTAGTACAGCTTGGCGCGGCGGACGTCGCCCCGCTTTACCACTTCGAGCTTGGCGATGATGGGCGAGTGCATCGGGAAGATACGCTCAACCCCGACCTGGAAGCTGAGCTTGCGGACCGTGAAGGTCTCCTGCACGCCTGAGCCACGAATAGCGATGACGTTGCCCTGAAAAACCTGGATGCGCTCGCGGGTGCCTTCCACAACGCGCACGTGGACCTTGACTTCGTCGCCGGGGCCAAACGCTGGAATGTCGGTACGCAGGCTGACCTGGTCGATGACATCGGTTGTTTTCATAGCGAATGACTCCTGAAGCGTTGAGGACTGGCCGGCGGACGCGCCCAAGGCGGTCTACGGGAACAAGAAAGGATAGGCGACGGGAGGGAATTCGTCCAAGACGCGCTGTTCTTTGGCCGTGATGCCGCCCCGAGCCTCCATGAGGTCTGGACGGTCCTTGATGGTGCGATGCAGCGCCTGGGCGAGTCGCCAGCGGGCGATTTTGGCGTGATCACCACTTTTCAGCACGTCGGGAACGCTCCAGCCGTCGAGTTCAAAAGGCCGGGTGAACTGGGGATACTCCAACAGGCCGTTGGTACCGAACGACTCGTCTCCGACCGATTCCTGGTTGCCCATGACACCGGGTAGCAAGCGGGTTACAGCCTCGATGACGACGCACGCCGCTACTTCCCCACCGGCCAGTACCACATCACCGATCGAGATTTCGCCGTCACAAAGATGCTCGCGCACACGATGGTCGATGCCTTCGTAGCGACCGCAAAGCAGGGTGAAACCATCGGTGCGGCTGAGTTGAACCGCCAAATCCTGCGTGAGTCGACGACCGCCCGGCCCGAGGGCGAAGATCGGTCGGGGGCACTCCGTCTCGGTGATGGCCCGTTTGATCGGCTCGGCTTTCAGCACCATCCCGGCGCCGCCGCCGAACGGCGTATCGTCTGTGGTGCGGTGCACGTCGGTGGTGAACTCGCGCAGATCGTGGCATCGCAGATCAAGCTTGTCCGTGGCGCGTGCCCGACCCAACAGACTCTCCTCGCAGAACGTGTCGACCAGTTTCGGAAAAATGGTGAACACGTCGATGCGGAACATGCTCACAAGTCAAACAGCCCGTCGGGCGGATCGATAGTCGTTACGCCGTCAATGCAGGACTTCACGAAGACGACTGGCACGAGCGCGCCGTCTTCGAGCTCGAGCAGATCGTGGGCCGGGTTCTCCAGCACCATCACGACCTTGCCGTGGTCGACACCCTGCGTATCAACAACGGACGTGCCGATCAGCTCGTGCACCCACAGCGCGTCGGGGTCATCAAGTGGCGCCGCGCTGAGCACGGTGCCCGCCAACGCTTCGGCTGCTTCGCGCGAGTTGCAGCCCTCGAAGGTGACGATGAAGCCTCCGTGATGCGGGCGACTGGCAGTGATGGTGAGCGGGCCCTTCTTGGTGGACAGCTCTGCACCCGTGGCGACGCGCTCCAGCCGATCAGTGATCAGCGAAACGATGACGTCGCCACGGACGCCATGGGGCTTGGTGATGCGCCCAATCTCGAGCAGTTCAGTCATGGGTTTGTCGGCACGCGTCAGTCGGCAAAGTCGACGTCGACATCGACGCCGTCTTTGGCCGCAGCCGCGCGCACAACGGTGCGGATGCTCTGCGCCGTGCGACCACGACGGCCGATGACGCGACCCATGTCACCGTCGGCCGTGCGAACTTCAAGTTGCACGTTCCCTCGACGGCCTTCGACTTCTTCAATCGTGACCGCATCAGGCTCTTCGACCAATTGCTTGACCAGGAACGTCAGGACGGCGTTGGCGGTAGGTGCCGTTGCCGCCATCACTTGGCCTTGAACTCGGCCCAGGTGCCCGAGATTTCGAGCAGGCGCTGCACACGATCGGTGGGCTGGGCGCCCTGGCGCAGCCACTTGAGAGCCTTGGCGCTGTCAACATTGATGACCGACGGATCCTGACGGGGCTGGTACGTACCCACAATCTCGATGAAACGGCCGTCGCGGGGCGAACGGCTGTCGGCCGCAACGATGCGGTAGGTCGGCTGCTTGGTTTTACCCATGCGCATAAGGCGGAGTTTTACGGCCACTGTTTCCTCTTTCGTAGGTCGTCCCGGGCGGCGAATCCGCCCGCAGGGCGTAGGTACCTGAGGTACCGGTACTGCAGTCCTTGAACAGGACCGACGAATACTAGCCAGGACGACCGTTTCGGGTCGATTCCCTGCCGTTTGATCACCAGCAGGATTTCTGCGGGCAGGTTGTCGAACTGGAAGAGTCTGTTCGTCGTTCTAGTGTCGGAAGAACTTCGACACTGACCAACGACGAGGAGTCAACATGCCCCGATATGCCGCACTTATCTACGGAACCGAAGAAGCTGGCGGGCCGCCAGAGGTGTGGGCCGACATCATGGCCCAGTACAACGCGTTCGGCGAGGCCGCCGGAGCCGCCGGCGTCATGGCCGGGGGCGAGGCACTACAGCCAACTGCAACCGCAACCACCGTCCACGTGAAGGGCGGAGCCAAGGGTGGCGACATCGTTACGACCGATGGACCGTTCGCTGAGACAAAAGAAGTGCTGGGCGGCTTCTACCTGCTCGATTGCGGCAACCTGGATGACGCCATCAAGTGGGCTGCGCAGATTCCCGGCGCCTGGCTGGGCCGCGTCGAAGTGCGGCCGGTCATCGACTTCTCTCAGGGATAGATGGAACAACACCCGCTGGCGGAGATGTTGCGGATCGAGGGTGGCCGCGTGCTGGCCACCCTCATCCGCTTCACCGGCAACATCGACCTCGCCGAAGAGGCCGTGCACGATGCGGTTGTCATCGCCCTTGAACGATGGGAACGCGACGGAATCCCCGACAACCCTGCTGCCTGGATCACCACCGTGGCGCGGCGTCGAGCGTTGGACCACCTTCGGCGGGAGTCGAAGCGGACGTTGAAGGAGAGCGTCGCCGGACCGCTGCTGGACGAGCGGCCGATGGTCGAGGTCGACACCGACTCGGCCATTGGCGACGATCGGCTTCGGCTGCTCTTCACCTGCTGCCATCCGGCCCTCGGCATCGAGGCACGCATCGCGCTCGCACTTCGCACGCTGTGCCGATTGACAACACCCGAGATTGCGCGCGCCTTTCTGGTGTCCGACACCACAATGGGACAGCGGATAAGTCGGGCGAAGAGCAAGATCGCCAACGCTCACATCCCGTACCGGATGCCCGAAGACCATGAGTTACCCGAACGTCTCGACGCCGTACTCGCAACGATTTACCTCGTGTTCACCGCCGGCCATCATGCCGCGGTTGGTTCGCTCGACTCGCGGGTCGATCTGGCCGACGAAGGCATCCGACTGGCCCGACTGATGGCTGAACTCATGCCCGATGAACCCGAATGCGTCGGATTGGTTGCGCTGCTCTTGGCGACGAACGCCCGACGCGGCGGCCGCGTCGATGTCGACGGTGAACTTATCTTGATGGCAGACCAGAATCGGTCACTTTGGGATTGCGGCGCCATCAGCGAAGCTACGGCGTTGGTGGAGACGTCCCTCACCAAACGTCGGCCCGGGCCGTATCAAATCCAAGCCGCCATCGCCACGCTGCACGGCTTGGCACCGAACTACGCCGCGACCGATTGGCCACAGATCGCCGAGCTCTATCGGCTGCTGGAACATCGAGTGCCCACTCCGGTGGTACGAGTTAATCGAGCCGTGGCCGAAGCCGAAGTACATGGGGCTGCAGTCGGGCTGGCAATGCTTGATGAACTGCTTCGGGCCGACGTCGATGCCGATGTCACCCGCTGGCATTTGTACTGGGCGACGCGGGCCGATTTTCTTCGGCGTCTCAACCGCAACGACGAATCCATCGAGGCCTATGACGCCGCCCTCAAATGCAATCCGAACGAGAGCGACCGCCGATTCCTGCTCAGGCGACTGACCGAGCTTCGGCCGTAGCGTTCTATCCATCGAGTTCGGCGAGGACCGCGGCGACTGACTCGATCGAGTCTCTCGTAATCGGGTCGACCACGAGTTGCACGTGGGCTGCGCCTACCGCGGCGAACTCCCGGAGTTGGTCGGCCAGCTCGGACGCCGAACCGCGCAACGGCTTTACCGCGTCATGCTCATGACCCATCAGGCGACCGCCACCTGCTCCGATCTGGACATACACCGCGCACGTCGCCTCCACTTGACCGTCGCGACCGGCGGCGGCCATGGCGGTGTCCACCTCGGCTTTGGCGAGCGCGAAACCCATGGCGGTGTTGCCGAAGAGGCTCCACCAGATGTTCCAGGACTGCACATGCGGCAAGGTGATCGACAACATGCGTGGGCTGGCTGAGCCGATCATGAGCGGCGCGTGGCGGTCTAGCCGTGGGTGCAGCACGCAGTGATCGGCGTCGTAGTAGGTGCCGTGGAAGTCGATCTCGCCCTCGTGCAGCAACGTGCGGATAATCGTGAACGCCTCCTCGAAACGGCTCACACGATTGTCGTAAGCGAAACCGAATGCCCGGTACTCCCGCTCGTTCCATCCGGCACCAAGCCCAAGGATGAGGCGACCACCGGAGATGGCGTCCACCGTTGCCGCCTGCTTCGCCAACATCTGCGGCGCATGGAAACTCGTCGACGCAACGAGCGGACCGAGGGCGATCCGCTCTGTCGATGCGGCGATCGCCGCAAGTGACGTCCACACCTCCCACGGCCCACGCGGTCCGGCTGGCAAGTCGTACAGCAGATGGTCACCCAACCAGAGCGAATCGAACCCAACTTGCTCGGCGGTCTGCGCCATGGCGATGAGTTCGGGAAACGGCACTTCCCACTCCACTTCCGGAAGCTGAATACCGACCTTCAATGGACGCATGCATCAAACCTACGACGGAAACCATCCAACTCGGGGGTGTTCGCCCCCCAACTCGACCCAGCGTGGACCAAAACCCTTGAACCAAGGGTGCGAGAGAGCCGAGTTGGAGGGCGTGCCACGCCGAGTTGGAGGGCGAACTCGCCGTCGATGTCATGTGGGCGAGCGAGCATCACGGTCAGGCGATGAGCGAGGTATGGCCATCGTCGTGGAGACGATCACAGCGATGGATAACCCGATCGACACGACGCTCGTAGACGGATCGCCACTCATCGCCGCGTTCGAACGCCTCGGATTCGTGCCGACCAACGAAGTCGGCGTCACGACAACGATGCCGGCCGCATCCCGGCCGCCGGTATCGCCGCTGCCTTCAGGCTTCGAGCTGCGTGATCGCACGACCGTCGGAGCCCCACACCACATGATCGGCCGATCAGACCCAGACGTGGCGGAGCGACTCGCCGAGTGCTCACTCTACCAACCCGAACTGGATCTCGCCGTCTACACATCCGACGGTGAAGTTGTCGCCTACGGATTGTTCTGGTCCGACCCGGTCACCGGCGTCGGCATGGTGGAACCTATGCGCACACCGAAGACGCCTACCAAGGTCGCGGCATGGCCCGACACGTTCTGACCAGCGGCCTCGATCGTCTCGCCGCGGCCGGTTGCGAGACTCTGATGATCACCTATCTGGAGAACAACCCGGTCTCGCAGCACCTTTACCTGTCAACCGGCTTCCAACCGCAAAGACCAGCCGCGGCTATCGGCGACCGAAGTAGTTGGCGACTACTCGGTTGCCTTTGGATGTCCAGGCATGGCATCGGTGAGCCAGATGGTTCGCCGACTGTCATCGATGCAATACCAGAGCCGACCGCCGCTCGTTACTTCGTACTGCCACTGTTCAAGCTGCTCGCCGTTCACGACACGCGAACCCAGGTTGCCTCGAAGCGGATGCTGCCGGCTGTCCCGCTGCCTCGGGTCCACCGTGATTCGGTCCCAGGCGATTCGAGCGTTTGCCGGCGCGACGCGGCAGACGGACTCCCAGCCGTCGACTGCCTCACTCGTGGCATACCGGAACTGCCATCCAGTCGAACTCGGTGGCGGGGCTATCCGTTCGCGGCGCTTCGGCATTTGTTGGTCCTGCCGCTATCAGGGAGCCGGAATGGCAGAGCCAGATGCGTCGATCTGCAGGCGAAGCCGGTTCGCCAAGACCGGATCGGCATAGATCTCAGCGGTTGCACGCCACTCGCCAACGAACTGGCTTAACGTGTCGTAGCTGTCGAGATCGCCAACGGCACCGACGATGTTGGAGAACTCAGCGACGAACCTCTGCCGGTCATCCGACGGGAGCAGTTCGACCCAGCGAAACGCATCGGCCAGCGCGTCTGAGAGAGCATCGGGGTGATGAATCGCAAGATTGCGAAACACGCGAGTGAGCGCCGAGAACGTATCGGCGCGAACCCCCTCCCGATCAGCGCGAGTCAGCCTCAAATCGGGCTCATCCCGACGACGGAGCAACACATCACTGGTATCGAGATCATTCGTGACATCGGCTGGATGACGCAACAGATCAGAGAACGGCCGCTCGATAACTCGCACCTGAGCATGATATCTGAACTACTTCAGAAGTCAACCTGTTCGATCCTGACAGGTCCTTCGCTGCCGTGGCCTAAACGCTACGGGCGTATTCGACTTCGGGCAGGATCAGGTTGTCGCAGAAGGTCGCGTCTCGGGCTTGGCCGGTGCGGCTGAAGCCGACCTTTTCGTAGAACCCGTGAGAGCGAGGCGTGTCACGATGCGTCCACAGGTGCACGCCCGGGCTTCCAGGCGCCACCGTGCCGAGCGCTGCCTCCATAAGCGCCATAGACGCGCCCGTCCCCCATGCTGCTGGGTGAAAATGAAAGCCGCGGATCTCGGTCCAGCCATCGCGTTCCGGGCTGGCGAGGAGCATCGCGAAGCCCCCCAACAGCGAAGGTGTGACGCTCACCAGAACGGTAAAGTCGAACCGCCGCGGCGAGGCAAAGTAGCCGTGCCAGTTCGTACGTCGATTGGCAGCGGCCTCGTCCAGAACTGCAGGAGAGATCAGATCAACGTACGCAGCAAGCCATGCCTCAGCATGGCTCTCGCCGAGCGCCGCAGCGTCCGACGGTTCCGCCAACCGAATGACCCTTTCCGACGCCGATGACATGGCCTCATGTTGTCAGCCTGGGCAGATCGAGCGACGCGCAATTTCAAGAAGTGCTGCAGCACATCGGCCGTTGGCGGCATCATGATTGGTATGGAGATCGTGACCTCGCCGGCGACCTTGGCAGCAGCGGCTTCGCTGCCGGTAACCGTCACCGACGATGGCGATGCCTTCTCCGCGTTCTACAACGAGCACTGCGTCTCGGCTTCTCGCTTGGCATGGCTCCTCACGCATGACCGTTCCTCGTGCGAGGACATCTCGCACGAGGCGTTCGCGCTGGTCCTTCCACGATTCGCATCGCTGGATGACCCGGCTGCGTATCTCCGTCGAGTCATCATCAATCGCGTTGCCGAGCGCAACCGTCGGTCGAGTCGCGAACGTTTACGGATCGACTTCATAACCGCCGGACAGCCGCTCGTTGAGGACGGCCCGACCGGTGGTCTGATCGACGCCATCTCGGTTCTCCCGATGAATCAACGAACCGCGGTCGTGCTGCGCTATTGGGTCGACCTCAACCATATCCAGATCGCCGATGCCATGGGCATCCGACCCGGCACCGTGCGCTCACTTCTCAGCCGAGCGACCGCCACCCTCCGAAAGGACATCACGTCATGAACGACCTCGACACAGAGCTGGAAACGGCCATCCGCGGTGCGCTCGCGACCGACGCCGCCCGAGCGCCTCGACCCGCGCCACAATGGGATGACCTCCCGAGATACGCCGGCGCTCCCGTCGAGCGGCGTCGCTCGCCATGGGGCAAGGTGGCCGTCATCGGACTTGCCGCTGCAGCCATTGGTGGTGCCGTGGCCATTCGCTCAACCTCCGCATCCAAAGTGCAGATCGCTGCCTTCGTTCCGGCCGGCGTCGAATACCCCCTGACCGATCTTGGCCCCGCTACCCAATCAATGAGCATCACCACCGACGGGCTCTCTCGAAAGGTCTCCGTCCCCGGACTCGACTCGCTCACCGTTGAGAGATCGCTCGACCTGGGAATTGGCCCGACCGCCGTTCTGGGGCGATGTTTTTTTCCGGGAACCCTCGGGATAGAAGGAAGCTTTGGAATGTGCAATACCGAGGGGATGGGCAGCCGCATCCCCGAGGTGCTCCATGCCCCTGGGATATCGATATCGAACGGCGTGCCCGACCCTCCTTTCGACTATGCGATCTGGACGAACGTGCCACGCGAGGCAGCCTTTGTGGCCTTCACCAGCGGATCACAAGAGCTTTGGCAACGTCCGGTCTCGGGAATGGTCGTCTTCCCTACCATGGGCCTCGCCACGGCCTACAGCGCAGACGGAACCGAACTCGCACGTATCGATTTCTTCAAATCGGTCTCCCCCGGCCCGGTAGCCGACGACTGGCCGATCTACGACATCTCCGACGCCCAGAATGAGGAGCTGCGATTGTTGATCATCTCAGCGACAGCAGCGTGCCTCACCGCCCACGGCGGCATGATCGCTGGGGAGTCCAACGTGGCAGTGTTCGAGCCTTCGATCAATCAGATTGAGATTTGGGACAGCTGCGTCGTCGAGACGAAGAGGATCGTCGCCGAGCGGCTCACGGCTATGAACGTTCCTCTGGTGAAATCTCCATAGCCAGCGACCTCAACGCGACTAGAGCTGCATGGATTTTGTTTGGAGGAATTCTTCGAAGCCGTAGCGACCGTATTCGCGGCCGATGCCGGATTGCTTGTAGCCGCCGAACGGGGCCATGGGGTTGGCTTTGCCACCGTTGACTTCGATCTGTCCGGCCCGCAACTTTCGGGCGACGGCTTTGGCATGGTCTTGACTGCCTGACCAGACGCCCGCCGAAAGTCCATACGGTGTGTCGTTGGCGATGGTGATGGCGTCGTCCTCATCGCTGTAGCCGATGATGGACAGCACCGGGCCGAAGATCTCCTCTTGCGAGATACGCATCGACGGCTTCACGTCGGCGAACACGGTCGGGCGCACGTAGTAGCCAGCGTCCAGTCCCTCGGGCGCATCGGGGCCACCGGCAACGAGGGTGGCGCCCTCCTCTATACCGATTCGAATGTACGACTGCACGCGATCGCGATGCACCGCTGAGGCCAACGGTCCGAGCCTGGTGCCCTCAGCGAACGGATCGCCGACAACGAAACCGTCGGCAACCTTCGCCGCGATGGCGGCAGCTTCGTCCATGCGAGACGCCGGAACCAGCATGCGGGTAAGGGCCGCGCAGGTCTGACCGGAGTTCGGGAAGCATCGCCCGACACCGGCGGTGACGGCCGCGGCGAACTGCTCGGTGGAGAGGTCTTCGAGCAACACGTTCGGACCCTTGCCGCCGAGTTCCAACGCCACCTTCTTCGCGGTCTTGGCCGCTAGTTCGGCGACCCGCGTTCCGGCGCGGGTGGAGCCGGTGAAAGACACCATGTCGATGAGCGGATGCGACGCAATCGCTTCACCAACAACCGGGCCGTACCCCGAAACCAGGTTGAACACGCCAGCGGGCAGACCGGCTGCGTGACAGGCCTCGGCAAGAATGAACGAGTCGATCGAGGCCACTTCGGTGGGCTTCAACACGACCGTGCAACCGGCCGCCATCGCGTACGCGACCTTGGCTGCGACTTGACGCAACGGGTAGTTCCACGGCGTGATGCATCCGACCACGCCGATCGGTTCCTTCACGACCAAGCTGTTGCCGATTGTCTCTTCGTACTCGAACGATTCGGCGAGCTCGGCAGCCGTCCGGAAGGAGCTGACCGGATGCGCAACCTGCGCTACCGACGACGCCGGCTTTGGCATGCCGGTCTCACGGATGATGACGTCGAGCAGCTCATCGGACCGTGCCTCCAGCGCGTCGGCAACGGCTCGCAGATGGGCACCCCGCTCAGCCGTCGTGAGCGCGGCCCACGCCGGGAACGCAGCGCCGGCCGCTGCGGCCGCAAGATCAACATCGTCAGCGACGCCTGCGGGGGCGCTGCCAATGACCTGCCCGTTCGTCGAGTCGAACACTTCAATAGCGTCCGTTCCACCCGTTGGAATCCAGCTGCCATTCACGTAGATCTTCTCGTATCGCCTCATGGTCGCATCATACGACGATGTCAGGGTGCCTCACACTGCCGGGCTCAGGTGCCAGGGAAGCCGGGCGGAAGCTGCGGCATGCCACCGGGCAAACCACCGGGCATGCCGAAGCGGCCCTTCTTGCCCTTCTTGCCGCCGCCCTTCTGGCCGAAGCCGCCCATCTTCTTCATCATCTTCTGCATGTCTTGGAACTGCTTCACGAGACGGCCGACATCGGCGGGAGTGCTGCCACTGCCCCGAGCGATGCGCTCGCGGCGGCTGCCGTTGATGAGGTCGGGGCGGCGGCGTTCTTCGGTGGTCATCGAGTGGATGATGGCCTCAATGGGCTTAAGCGCGTCATCACCGATCTCAGCGTTCTTCAGCTCCTTGGGGATACCCGGCATCATGCCGATGATTCCCGACAGCGGCCCCATCTTCTTGATCGCCTGCATCTGCTCCAGGAAGTCATCCAGCGTGAACTGACCCTCCATGAGCCGCTCGGCCGCCTTCTCGGAAGACTCCTTGTCGAAGGCCTTCTCGGCCTTGTCGATAAGGGTGAGCATGTCGCCCATGCCAAGGATGCGCTGCGCCATGCGATCGGGATAGAACTGATCGAAGGCATCAAGCTTTTCGCCAGTACTTGCAAATGCAATTGGTTTCCCGACGACTTCTTTCACGGACAGCGCAGCACCACCGCGAGCATCACCATCGAGCTTCGACAAAATCACGCCGTCGAGTTCCAACGTTTGGTGGAAGGCCTCTGCGGTCTGCACCGCGTCCTGGCCGGTCATGGCGTCGATCACCAGGAACGTGTACGTAGGGTTGACGGTTTCGGAGATACGGCGCACCTCGTCCATCAACTCTGCATCGATGGACAATCGACCGGCGGTATCGACGATAACGACGTCACGGCCGAGACGCTTGGCCTCATCCATACCGCGGGCGGCAACAAACACCGGATCGCCGTCGCCGCGCTTGGCGGCCTCATCATCGGAGAACACCGGCACGTCGATCTGCTTGCCAAGCGTGCGGAGCTGATCGATTGCGGCCGGACGCTGCAGGTCGGCGCCGACCAGCAACACTTGTCGGCCCTGGGCCTTGAAATGGCGAGCGAGCTTGGCCGAGTTCGTGGTCTTACCCGAACCCTGCAGACCGGCCATGAGAATGACGGTCGGCGGCTTGGATGCGAACTGCATCTTGAAACCTTCGCCACCGAGGGCAACGGTCAACTCGTCGTAGACAGCCTTGATCACCTGCTGGCTGGGGTTGATCGCCTTCGAAAGTTCGACGCCCACACACGCCGCACGGATGCGGTCGGTAAGGCCACGTACGACCTTGATGTTGACGTCGGCCTCGAGAAGCGCTGTGCGCACCTCGGCCAGCATGGCGGTGACATCGGCCTCGGACAGACGGCCACGGCCACGAAGCTTCTTGAAGATGCCGTCGAAACGGTCGGAGAGAGAGTCAAACATCGCCGCAAAGGCTAGTGCGGAGTACGAGATTCCGGTGATTCAGCCCGGATCAGCGCTTTCGTCAGGCGAACAAGGCGTCGACGAATTCGTCGGGGTCGAACGGGATGAGGTCGTTGATGCCTTCGCCCAAGCCGACCAACTTCACCGGAATACCGAGTTCGGTTTCGATAGCGAACACGATGCCACCCTTGGCCGAACCGTCGAGCTTCGTGAGCACCACGCCGGTCAGGTCGGTGGCTTCGGTGAACTGCTGTGCCTGGATCATTCCGTTCTGACCCGTGGTGGCGTCGATCACTAGCAGCACTTCCATCACCCGGCCGGGCTCACGATCAGCGACCCGACGAACCTTCTTCAGCTCTTCCATAAGGTTGGTCTTGGTGTGCAAACGGCCGGCCGTATCAGCCAGCACCAGGTCGGCTCCCTTGGCTGCGGCGCGCTGGATGCCGTCGAAAATGACCGAACTCGGGTCACCGCCTTCTGCGCCACGCACCAACTCCGAGCCGCCCCGGCTGGCCCACGTACCGAGCTGCTCTGCTGCGGCGGCGCGGAACGTATCGCCCGCAGCCATGATGACGCTTCGACCCTCCGAAACTTGCTGCGCCCCAACCTTGCCGATGGTTGTCGTCTTTCCCACACCGTTCACCCCTACGAACAACCACACGTTGGGAGATCCTTCGACATGCTCCTGCCGGAGGGCACGGTCGGCGCCGGCGAGGCGGGCCTTGAGGTCGGCCTTCAGGGCATCGACAACTCCGTCTGGTGTCGTGAGTTCCTTGGCGCTGACCCGTTCCTTCAACGAGGTGAGCATGGCGTCGGTTCGATGCACACCAAGGTCGGAAAGGAGCAGCGACTCTTCGAGGTCATCCCATGTCGACTGATCGATTGCGGTCTTTCCCCGCACCCCGATAGCCGCCGCGAATGCGTTACGGGCCCGGCCCAGCCGATCACGGAATCGTGGTCGTTCGGGCAGCAACTCGACCGGTTGCTCTTCGACCAGTGGCTCTTCGACAACCGGAGCCTCCTCGACCAGCGTGTCACCATCGCCGACCTGCCACTCATCACCGATGATGTCGGAGTCGTCCTCTTCCCCCACCTCGACGGGCGCAGCGGGCGCAGCGACGGGCGGCCTGGTCGGTGCCAGTGTCGTCCGTCCGGGGGGCGCCTTGAGCTCTGCGCTCTTGTTTCGCCGTAGACGGCCAACCAGTGGCACGCTCAGTCCGAATGCGAGGACGGCCGGAATCAGGATCTCAAGCAGGAGTTTCATGCGCCCGACACCCTACCGGCCCTCCCCCGCCGTTGACCCAAACTACGAGCAGTTACCGACGGGTGAGGTGCCCTCGCTGAGGCGTTGAGCGAACCAGACGGGGATGATCGACAGCAGCACGACGGTGGTGGCAACCACGTTCACGAGCGGCAGGTTGTTGGGGCGGAACATGTTGTTGAAGATCCATTGCGGAAGCGTTTGCATGCCCGGCCCGGAGGTGAACGTGGTGACGACGATCTCGTCGAACGACAAGGCGAACGCAAGCAGTCCACCAGCCAGAAGCGCCGAACGTACCATCGGGAACGTGACGTAGCGGAACGTCTGAAACGTATTGGCACCGAGATCTGACGATGCCTCTTCGAGGTTCGGTGACAGTCGACGCAGACGTGCGATGACGTTGTTGTAGATCACGACGATGCAGAACGTTGCATGAGCGATCACAAGGGTGAGAAACCCGATGCCGACACCGAGGGAATGGAACGCCCGGTTCAGCGCAATGCCCGTGACGATGCCTGGCAGCGCGATGGGCAGAACCACAAGGAAGCTGATCGTCTCGCGACCGAAGAACCGGAAGCGTTGCACCGCAAACGCGGCCATGGAGCCGAGCGCGAGCGCGATGAGTGATGCAACGAGCGCCGTCTTGGCTGACAGGAATAACGCAGATCGCACGTCGCTGTTCGATGCCGCTTTCGACCACCATGACAGCGTGAATCCGTCGGGCGGCCATGAGAACGAGCGGGAGGTGTTGAACGACAGCACTCCCACCACGATCAGCGGCAGGTAGAGAAACGCAAACGCCGCCGTGGTGAGAATGCGCAGGACGCGTCGGGTAAGGAGCGAGAATTCCATCAGAGGTTCTCGAAGGCGCCGGTACGTCGGGCGGTGAGCAAGTAGGCGATCATCACGGCAACAGCCACAAGCGCGAAGGCGGCGGCGAACGGGATGTTGTTCACGCCGAAGTTGTCGTACACGACGTTACCGATCATCTGCGATTTTCCGCCCACGATCTTCACCGTGATGTAGTCGCCCAGCGTGAGCGAGAACGTGAAGATCGACCCCGCCACGATGGACGGAAGCAGCAGGGGGAACACCACACTACGCATGGTGCGGTTGCCGCGGGCGCCCAGGTCAGACGACGCTTCCAACAACGAGTTGGGCAGACGATCGAGCCCAGCGTAGATCGGCAACACCATGTACGGCAGCCATAGATAGGCCAAGGCAACCGTCGTGGCAACGAGACCGAAGCCGGGTGAGGAGCCGAAAGTGTTCTTGAGCACTCCACTGCCCGAATCGAAGATCGCTCGCCACGCGTAGCCCTTCACCAGATAGCTTGCCCACAGCGGCATGAGCACGCCGACCACGAGAAGGTTACGGGCGCGAGGCTTGGCGACTTTAGCCATGAAGATAGCCATCGGTAGCGCAATGGAAAGGTCAAGCAGCGTGACCGCCGTGGCGATGAGCACGGTGCGAATGGTGATGGATCGGTAGACCGCTGTCTTGGCCAGTTCGGAGAAGTTCTGGCCTCCGATCGTTTTCACGATGTCGCTGGTGAATGGGTCGGTCTTGTAGAGCGCCGTAAGGAACAGCGCAGCAAGTGAACCCAAATACGCCAGCACCAGCCACGTCACGGGTGCCGCGAGCAGGAGCCCGAGCCCCGTCCGTGGGTGGCGATGGAGGTACCGAGAAAGCGATGCGGAGGCCGACATGCAGGTGTTGCGATCAGCCCTTGATTTCCGTCCAGGCCTTGGTCCACTCGGCATAGTCCTTGCAGACCGCGCCGCGGCCATCAAGGCAGGCCTTGGTCGGTGTCGTCCAGTACCAGACCTTCTTGAAATACTCCTCGTCGGCGGCGTGGAAGGTGTCGCAGAACTTCGCATCGGACGTCTTGCCGCACGCGAGCCTGTTGGACGGCGCCTCACCGAAGTACTCAGCGACCGCGGCATTCGCTTCGGGCGAGATGATGTAGTTCATCCAGAGATACGCGCAGTTCGGGTTCTTCGCCTTCGATGAGATCATCCACGTGTCGGACCAACCCGTTGAGCCTTCGTTCGGAAGGATGGTGTCCACCTTCGTTCCTTCGCCTTGGGCGCCGTTGGCGATGACCTGCCACGTTGTGCCGAGCACGGTGGAGCCAGTCTTAAAGGCGGCCTGCGTCTTCAGGTAGTCGCTCCAGTACTCACCGATGACTGTCTTTTGCTTCTTCAACAGGTCAACGGCGGCGGTGAACTGCTTATCGTCGAGCGCGTAGGGGTTCTTGATGCCGAGGTCAGGCTTGGTGTTCATCAGATACAGCGCGGCGTCGGCGATGTAGATGGGTGAGTCGTAGGCCGTGATCGCACCCTTGTACGGGGACTTGTCGTCGAACACCGCCGACCAACTGGTCGGCGCCGGCGTGACCTTCTCGGTATTCCACATCAGCAGGTTGGCACCACGGCCGTGAGGAATGCCATACGCCTTGCCACCGCTGGAATTCCACTTCTGCATCTTCAGGCTGTCGAAGACGTCCTTGTAGTTCCCAATGAGCGCGGTGTTGATAGGCGCAACGTCACCACCGGCGATCAGTCGAAGGGTGGCGTCGCCCGAGGCGGACACAACGTCGTAGCCACCGGCTTTCATAAGCGACACCATCTCATCGGAGGTGTTGCCGATTTTCGAGTTGACCTTGCAGCCGGTGTCGGCAGTGAACTTGGTGACCCAGTCGACCTTCGGGTCGTTCTGGCCGCTCTCGACATAGCCGGCCCAGTTGATGATGTTGACCTGGCCTTCGCCCTTGCCGAGCTTGGACAGCGCGCCGCCACCGCTTGAGCTGGTCGAGCCACACGCTGGCAGCGCAAGCCCGGCAACGCTGAGACCAACCAGAGCTGTGGCAAATCGTGATGTGTTGAACGTCATTGTTCTCCCCTTACGAGTGTTGGAAGTTGGTACTGGTGCTCAGGCGACCAGCGAAGGCCCGTTCGTCGGCCGCGGGCTGCGGTGACGTCGGAGGACATGGTCGTGAGATTCTGTTGAGTGACGACAAGTTCGGTGCCGTCGTCGAGCCGTACCCGATAGCGGGTGTCGGCACCGAGGTACTGCACCTCGGTGATGGTGGCGTCCGTCGTGCCGGTGCCAACATCGGTGAGCGCAATTTTTTCGGGCCGAACGGTAAACGTGGTGCCGTCACGAGTAATGAGATTCGACGTGCCGACGAAGCCCGCCACAAACGCAGTGGCCGGACGTTCATACATTTCGGCCGGCGTGCCGACCTGCTCCATCTTGCCAGCGTTGAACACGGCGATGCGGTCGCTCATGGTGAGCGCTTCTTCCTGATCGTGAGTGACGAACAGAAACGTGATGCCGACCGATCGCTGGATCTGCTTCAGCTCGATCTGCATGTCCTCGCGCAGCTTCAGATCCAACGCGCCGAGAGGTTCGTCGAGCAGCAGTACTTTCGGTCGATTCACCAGTGCCCGAGCCAGCGCAACACGTTGCCGTTGACCACCCGAAAGCTGATTGGGCTTTCGACCACCGAACGAGCCGAGCTGCACGCTTTCCAGCGCTTCGCCCACGCGCTGGTCCCGTTCCTTGCGGTCGACCTTCTTCACCATCAACCCGTAAGCCACGTTCTGGGCGACAGTCATGTGAGGGAAGAGGGCATAGTCCTGGAAGACCGTGTTGACGTCACGGTCGAAAGGCGGAAGGTGCGTGACGTCTTGGCCATCGAGCAGGATCGCTCCGGCCGTGGGCATCTCGAAACCGGCCACCATTCGAAGCATGGTGGTTTTGCCGGAGCCCGACGGACCCAGCATGGAGAAGAACTCGCCGGATGCGATCTCAAGATCAACCCCGTCGACGGCAATGGTGCCACCGTTCGATGGATCCCCGAAGACCTTGCGCACGCCGACGAAGCGAATTGCCGCTTCCGACCCGGTCATGTTGTGCTCTCACATCCCCTGATGAACTTGCTTGAAGCGACATTAGCCACAACGGCAGGTGCCCTTAAACATTTCGTACAGGTAGTTACGAGCGAGCGGAGACCTTCTCGGACACAATCTTGCTGGAGCCACCCGGTTGCATGGTGACACCAAAAAGGCAGTCACCCGCTTCCATGGTGCGTTTCTGGTGGGAAACAATGAGCAACTGCGCCTCGCTGCGGAACTCGTTCACCAGGCCCAGGAAGCGGTGCAGGTTCACATCGTCGAGCGCGGCCTCCACTTCGTCCATCACGTAGAACGGGGAAGGACGACTGCGGAAGACGGCGAACAGGAACGCCAGCGCAGTAAGCGAACGCTCACCACCCGACAGCAGGGAGAGCTTCTTGACGTTCTTTCCCGACGGCTTGGCTTCGACCTCGATGCCGGTGCGCAACATGTCATCGGGCTGGGTGAGGATGAGCTTGCCCTGTCCACCGGGGAACAGCATGGCGAAGAGCAGATCGAAATTGCGGCTCACGTCGGCAAAGGCTTCAGCGAACACTCGCTGAATCTCGTCGTCGATGGCTTTGATAACTCCGGACAACTCACGACGGGTGGTCTTCACGTCCTCGAGCTGAGCTTCGAGGAAGGTGTGGCGTTCCTGCAGAGCGGTGAACTCTTCGAGGGCGAGCGGGTTGATGGGACCCATGATGCGCAGTTCACGCTCGAGGTCTCGCATGCGCGCGTCGGGCTTGGAGCCCTCGGGAAGTCCTTCGGGCAGCTCGGCCAGCATCGCGACCTCGGGGTCGACATCAAGGTCGCGTCGCAACGTTTCGATAGTGGCTTGGAGGCGAGCCGACACTTCGGCCTGCTCGATCTCGATGCGATGCAGCAGCTCGCGTCTCTCGGTGAGGTGCTTGTCGAGCGCGCTACGTTCACGCCGCATGCTTTCCAGCGCCGACGACACGGCCCTGGCCTGCTCGGATTGCTGGCGACGACGCTGCTGCAGGTCGGACAGCTCACCATCGAGGATGGTCCTGCGGGACTCCACCACGACGAGCAGCCGGTCGATCGCCCCAACACTGCGTTCGAGACGACCACGTTTCTCCTGCGCATCGGCGCGGGCCGTGACGTCGGCTTCGAGCCGTGCTTCGGTCTCAGTCAGACGACGTCGAAGAAAGCCCTGACGCTCCTGCAGGCCCGCACCGCGCACCTCGAACTCCTTGCGGAGCTGGGCGACGTTGGCGACTTTGCGGTCGAGCTCGGTGCGGGCTTCCTGCGCCGCTCGGGCATGGGCAACCTCCGCGGTCTCGTCGGCTTCAAGCGTGGGCAGCAACACTTCTAGCTCAGTGATGCGGGTGCGATCACGCTCGATACGCTCATCGAGATCCTTCGCTGAACCCGACAGCGACTCTGCTTCCGTGGCCGCCTCACGACGCTCGGCCTGCGAGCGACCGAGTGCGTCGGCGGAAGCGGTGAAGCGGGTGTCGTTTACGTCGAGGCGACGGGTGAGGTCGTTTTCTCGCTGGCTGATGACCTGCAGTTCGGCCCGAGCCGACGTGAGCGTGGCATCGCACTGGGCCAGGTGCTCGGCCGTGGCTGCAGCCTTCGTTTGGGCCTCTTCGAGCGCTGCGCCCGTGGCGCCAGCACTGGCCACGCCGACACGCCAGCCCTGGCGACCGAAACGATCACCGGTCTGGGTGACGACCACCGCGGTCGGGTGCGCAAGCGCGGTCTGGACAGCGACTTCCCAGCCGCCTTCCACTGCGACAGCGGAGCCAATGAGGCCGTCGAGTAGGCGGGAGACCGCAGCGTTGTTGCTACGCACATGGTTGCGCACCGCTTCACCGATGGCCGGGGGCGATAGCGCCGGAAGGCCGTTGTCGAGGGCCAGCACGGCGCCGGGGGTGTTGTGTTGGTGGAGCATGGCGAGGGCCCGACGAGCTGCGGGTAGGCCGTCGACCACGACCGCCGACAACGCCTCACCGGCTGCGGCTTCGAACGCGGTTTCCCACCCGGCGTCAATCTCCACGAGGTCGAGCAGGGTACCGACGACGCCATCAACATCGGCGAGTCGTTCCGCCCCGGCCCGGGCGCGAGCGGCGTCGAGGGCCAGCGCCAGCGCGTCGGTTCGGGCCGTCCACGTGGCGTGATCGCCTTGCGCGGCACGCAGCTGGGCTTCGCTTGTTGCGACCAGATCGGCTGCGGTGACCCGAGCAGCCTCGGCTTCACCGAGCTCGGCAACCAATGGCTGCTCGCTGGCTTCAGCCTCTTCACATTCGGTGCGGTAACGCTCGATCTCGCTCTGCAAGCGGGAGACGCGCTCGTCGAGTGCCCGCATGCGTGCGGCCATGCGTGAGCTTTCGCTGGTGCCGCGATCCAGCGACGAACGCAACGTGCGCAGCTCGCCTCGGACTTCGGCGGCGGCTCCGGCCGCGGTCGTGCCGAGCGCCAACTCGACGGGAGCGTGATCATCCTTAAAGCGACCGCGTTCGGCCGCCAGCTCGGCTTCGGCTTCGTGCAGTTCGGCCTCATCGGGCCCGAGGCGTTCGAGGCCCGCTTCAACGTCCACCAGCTCGGTGGAAAGCCGCGCCGCTTCCGATTCGAGGTTGGCCACCACGCCCGTATCCATCAGTCGGCCGCGGTCGCGCTCAAGCGAACGACGACGCTCGGCAAGCACGGCTCCGAGACCACGTACGCGTTCGGACAGCTGCTCGGCACGTGTGAGCTGATCACCAAGGTCGAAGCCACCCATCGCTGCCAGCTGGGCTTCGGTGGAAATGATTTCGCCTTCCAGCCGGGCGAGGCTTTCTTGCACCGTGCCCTGGTTCTGCGAGTGGTCGGTGCTCTCGGCCAATAGCGTGGCGAGGCGATCACGATGCTGCGCCACTTCTCGTCCGGCCAGATACAAACGCAGGCCGTTCAGCTCCTTCACCAAGTCACCGTGACGCTTGGCGGCCTCGGCCTGACGCTCGAGCGGACGCAACTGACGACGCACTTCGCGCAGCAGATCCTGCACGCGTAACAGGTTCCCTTCGGTGGCTTCGAGGCGACGCTCGGCCTTCTCCTTGCGCTTGCGATATTTCAGCACCCCAGCAGCTTCTTCGATGATGGAGCGGCGGTCTTCGGGCCGGGCGTTCAGCACCGCGTCGATTTGGCCCTGGCTGACAATCACGTGCTGCTGACGGCCGACGCCGGAGTCACTCAGCAGGTCCTGCACGTCAAGCAGGCGAACGGGCGCCCCGTTGATCTGGTACTCGCTCTCGCCCGTGCGGAACAGGGTGCGGGTGATGGTGACTTCGGTGAAGTCGATGGGCAACAAGCCCGAGGAATTGTCGAGCGTGAGGCTCACCTCGGCCCGGCCAAGCGCCGGCCGCTTGGCTGTTCCGGCGAAGATGACGTCGTCCATCTTCTGGCTTCGAACTGCACTCGGCGCTTGGGCGCCGAGTACCCAGGCAATGGCGTCGACCACGTTCGATTTGCCGGAACCGTTGGGACCGACAACGACAGTCACCCCCGGCTCAAGCGTGAGCGTGGTGGAGTCGGCGAAGGACTTGAACCCCTTGAGGGTGAGCGCTTTTAGGAACACAGAAACCCAAACAAAGATCCGTCAACACGGCCGGAAACCGCCTCGGACCCTACCAGGACCGGCGACAGCCAGACCGCCCCACGTTCGCGCACCTCACCGTTCGCGCAAAGACGGCATTCCATTCGCGCATAAGCCCGAAAAGTGAGCCAGAGCCAGCCTCACGCGGCGTAATGCGCGAACAAACCGGTCGTTATGCGCGAATGACCCGGCTGTTCAGCCCTTCGGGAGAGGCTTGAGGCGGCTGGCTTTGACGCCATCGGTGGTGATGAGGTGCCCCGAGGCGGTTTGGACAGGGACGTCAACGAGGGAGGTAGTGGGCATCCCCGTGCTGATCCATGTGTCGGCAGAGCGGTACTGGAGATTGCGGCCGTTCGTCATCGCCGGACCGCTGTCGCCCACCCAGTGACCATCGACAACCCACAGGAATGTGGCCGAGTTACCTCCCCACAGGAAGTCGACCGTGTCGCCTGTCGGTACGAACTGATTGGCACCGTTCAACCGAGACGTTGGCGCTGGGTTATGGAAATCGACCGTGGTGAGCAGTACATCTTGACCGATGACCAAAACCATCGAGTCGGACGGGATGGTCGGAACTGGCAGCCATGCGCTGGCTTTTGTGTCGAAGATTGCGAGGGTCGATCCGCCCCCAAGTATCCAGTTCGAGCCTCGCACCACCGACTTCAGTGCGGGGTGATCTGCGTGGAGAGTCGTTGGCGATTCGAGCACCCGCCACGTCTTTTGAGTAGGTGAGTACGCGAAGGTTTGCCCTAGGTAATCCATTGCGTAGAGTTCGCTGCCAATCCATGCCATGGCCGTACCGATGTCGGGGTTGCCGCGCATGCGGGGGAGCGTGGCCCACATCTTGGATGATGGAGTGAACGACAACAGTTCGCCAGTTGCGGCGATCAGGAACAGATCCGTGCCCGTCCAGGCAGACGGCAAACCCGATGTCAAGGCAACCGGAGCATCAGGGATCGACTGCCAGGCCGTTCCAGTCGCATTCAACACTCGACCGTCACGCAGGTTGCCCGTCGCTACCTGATCCCAGCCGCTGGCACCGCCGACCACAAGGACCTGGTCGCCCATCGCCGCAACCAGCGGCAGAACCCGCTTGCTCAAACCGGTATTCGGCAGCGCCTCCCACAGATCAGCCGTTGCGGGCGGGCCGGTGGGGGCGGGCTTTGAATAGCCGAGCTTCAGGCAGGGGGCGTGCCGGATCCGGTGTCGAGGCAATTGTTCATGTGGTCGGCGGCGCTTGCCAGCCATGTTGTTCCGGAGCGGTTGAAGATACGGAATGCGGTCTGGGCCGCAAACGGCTCTGCCGCTCGGGAGCTTCCGGCAGCGATGTCCCCTCGGCAATGATCGATGGCTACGTTCAGGAGATGGGTCGGTTGATAGCCCTCGGCGGCATCGGCCGCCTCGATGGCGTCGAGAATGCCGGCATAGTCGCACTCCTCGCCGCTTGGCAGCCGCACAATCGGGTCGGTTGCGAGCGTGACCGCGGCCATGAACATGGTGCCGTCGGTCGTCAGTCGTGTCGCCGGGGTGATGGTTGAGCGGGAGGCGGTGATCGGTCCCTTGATCTCGCTGGGAAGGGCCTGGCCAATAGCGGCCATGGGGTGCGGCGTGCGCACGACAAAGCTCATCCCGGCCAACTCGTCGGGAAGTGGCGTGAGACAAAAGGTACGCGAGGTGGCTTCAGCGGTGAACCGTAGACACCGGATACTGCCACTTTCGGTCGAGACGTCGAGCGTCCAAGCCAGCCACCTGTCGCACCCGAGATGACCTGCTGCGGCTGCGTGAACGCCAAGGGATCACTGGTTGTCAGGACGGGCGTGGTGGTCGCTGGCGTTACGGACGTCTGGGGCGTAGCGGTTCCTGGGGGCTCGGTCACGGAAGTCGACGCAGTGCCGTCAGAGGTCTGCACCGTCGACGTTGCCGTTGTGGTCGGTGTGTTCGCGACCAGCATGTGATCGGGCGCGCTTTGGCTTCGGACGATGGCGGTGAGGCCGCCGGCTCCGGCGAGAAGGGCCACAACGACCAGGGCTGGGCCGACGCGGCGAGGTTGGGGGATGAAGGGGCGGGCGGGGACAGGCATGGTGGCCAGTTCATCCGAGGCGTGATTGAGGAAGTCGTCTAGGTCAGGCATGGGAGGTCGCTCCTATCTTGGAGGTAAGGGCCGCTCGGGCCCGGCGGAGGTGGGTTTTCACGGTTTCTTGGCCGCAGTCGAGAATTTCGGCGGCATCTTGGATGGATCGGTCCTCGATGAGCACGAGTGCGGCGACCTGGGCTTGGCGAGCGGGCAGTGCCCGAATGGCATCCCATATCTCAGATGTCGATGTGGTCCACGGCATTTCCTGGATGGGTTCTCGTCGCAAGCGCAGGATCAGCCGAGCCTCCGTCGACTTCCGCCGGGCGACCGACATGGCGCGGTTTATGGCGATTCGGCGCACGAACGGGTCCGGGCGTTCGTAGGTGCTGACGGTCGCCCATCGCCGGTGCACGACGAGAAACGCGTCCTGCGTCAGTTCCTCGGCCACATCCCGGCGGCCCGGCCCGTGAGGACGACGAGCAGTCGGACGATCCCGGCGTATTCCCGCCGATACAGCTCATCAAACGACCAAACCGGAGCGACATGCACCTCGCCCCCAGTGTCGACCGACTCCGCTGCCATGTGCATACATCCTCACACGCGCAGGTCACCCGATTCGGTTACACAAATCCTTCACGATGACCGAAGGCAGGTGGGCCATTCGCGCATAAGCCCCCAAAGTGAGCCGGAGCCAGCCACATCCCGGCGTAATGCGCGAACAAACCGGTCGTTATGCGCGAATGCGTTACCGCTGGCAGGTCTTGCAGAAATAGGTGCTTCGTCCGCTCCATGCGACTCGAAGGACAGGGTTGCCGCAGGTCAGGCAAGGTTTTCCGCCTCGGGCGTGGACCTGATGATTGTGCTGGTACGAACCGGCGGCACCGAACAGGTCGACATACTGCTCGTCGGCCAGGCTGCTTCCCCGTGCAACGATGGCCGAGCCGAGCACGCTTTGCATCGCATTGTGCAGTCGAGCGACGGCCGGTTTGGTGAGGGTGTCAGCCCGCTTCAACGGTCGTATACCGGCGCGGTGGCAGATCTCATCGGCGTAAATGTTGCCGATACCGGCGATGACTTTCTGGTCGAGCAGCATGGCTTTCAACTGCCGGTGGCGGCCCTTCAATTGACCGACCAACGTGCCGACAGCGACCGACAGCGCATCTGGACCCTGGTTGATAACGGCCATGTGATCAACGAAAGGTGGTACCACGACGACCTCGCCAAAGGTGCGGGGGTCGACAAACAGCAGCTCTCCCCCGTCAACGAACGGCAATGCAACATGCGTATGTTTCGGCCGATCACCCGCGGTTGGCAGCCACAGGAGCTGACCACTCATACGCAGATGGATCAGCGCCCGTGCCTCGTCGTCGAGGTCGAGCCAGAACCACTTGCCGTGGCGTCCGGTGCCAACGACGGTACGACCGGTCAGACCCGCTTCGACCAAGGCCGCTGAGGTGCGGCGAACAGTCCGGGCTCCGGTGGCGCTGGCCTTGCCGATGGTGCGACCGACGGCAACTTCGTGCACTCCACGGCGAACGGTTTCGACCTCTGGAAGTTCAGGCATTGACGCGTTGACGCAACAACGCGCCAGCTTGGCGAGCCGCTGCGACCTCGGCCAACTTCTTGCTGCGCCCCTCACCGCGACCGAGCACTTCGTTGTTCACGCGGACCTCGGCGAAGAAACTCTTTTGATGATCGGGGCCTTCTTCGCGAAGTACGTACACCGGGGTCTTCATATCGAGACGGGCCAGCAGTTCTTGCAGTGCCGTCTTCTGATCGAGTTCATCGAGTTGCGACACGGCGCGTTCCAGACCCGGCCCGATCAGTCGCCCGATCAAGGCGCTGGCCTGCTCGATACCGCCGTCGAGATACACCGCCCCGATGACCGCTTCAAGCGCGTCGGAGAGGATGGACGGTTTGTCGTGACCGTCGGCCATGGCCTCACCCTTGCCGAGTCGAAGCTCGCCGCCCAGAGAGATCTCGCGAGCAACATCGGCCAGCGACACAGCGTTCACCACCGCTTTGCGAAGGTCGGTGAGCTTGCCCTCGGGCAGCTCGGCGTGTCGGCGATAGGCGTGCTCGGCCACCACGAAACCTAGGATTGCGTCACCAAGAAACTCAAGCCGTTCGTTTGAGTCGGTTCCGGGATGTTCGGAGCACCACGAGCGATGGGCCAGCGCTTGGGCAAGGAGGGACGCGTCGGTGAACTGGTACCCGATGCGACGGCTTAGGCCATCAAGATCGGGGACGGCTGGGGTCACTTCACCCGGCTGTAAACGTAGTCAACCGCATCACGAACACTCTTCAGATCTTCGAGATCTTCGTCCTCGATGCGGAAACCGACGGTGCGCTCCGAGAGTTCTTCTTCGAGGCCCTCAACCAGTTCGATGAGGGCGAGAGAGTCGCAGTCGAGATCGTCGGCAAAGCTTTGGCCTTCGCTGATGGTGCCGGGCTCGATTTCAAGAATGTCGGCCAGCCGGTCACGAACCATTTCGAACACTTCGGGTCGCGTCATCGGGGTGCGGTTCACGTGGGTCTCAGCGGGCATGCCAACCATGATAGCGACCTCGGCCACCACCGGAGGGTTGCTATTCGGCTGGCTTGAGCGCAGCGCGCAATGCGCCGACAAGATCGGCCTGCACCATGTCGGCTCCGACCTTGATGGCGTTGACCATGGCGGTGGAGCTGGAAGAACCGTGGCTGATGATGCACACGCCGTCGACGCCGAGCAGCATGGCGCCGCCGTATGTCTCTGGGTCGAGCGTGGCGTACAGCTCAAGTAGCGCGGGCAGCAGCGCGTCGGAGTGTTCCTTGTACTCAGGCTTGCTGGCGAACGCGGCGAGCAGGCCCTTCACGATGGTCTTCACACCACCTTCGAGCGCCTTTAAGACCACGTTGCCGGTGAAGCCGTCGGTGACCACCACGTCGACGTGGGTAGTCATGATGTCACGACCCTCGACGTTGCCGACGAAATCGATGCCGCTCGCAACGGTCAGCAGTTCGAAAGCTTCTTTGCGGAGGATGTCGCCCTTGCCGGCTTCCTCACCGATGCTCAGCAGACCGACGCGAGGGTTGTCGATGCCGAAGCGCTTGGTGGTGTAGACCGATCCCATCTGGGCGAATTGCACGAGCCAGTCTGCCTGCACGTCGGCATTGGCGCCGGCGTCAAGCAGCACCGTCGGGCGAGCACCGGGGACCGGGATGGGAGTGGCGATGGCCGGGCGGTTGACGCCCTTGATGCGGCCCATGCGGAAAAGGGCAGACGCCATGGTGGCGCCAGTGTTGCCGGCCGACAACATGGCCGAAGCTTTGCCATCGCGCACGGCTTCGGCGCAACGGACGAGGGACGAGTCTTTCTTGCGACGCACGCCACCGGCCGCGTCCTCATCCATCTCGATGACTTCGCTGGCCTCGATGGTCGGCAACCCATGCTCACCAAGTTCGGCGGTACGGCCGACGAGGACAACGGGGATGCCGTGGTCGGCATGGGCTTTCACCGCTCCCGCGACGATTTCGCCGGGAGCTTTGTCGCCGCCCATCGCGTCAACGGCGATGGGGAGCATGTCGTTCATCAATCGACGTCGACAGCGACGCGGTTCTTGTACCAACCACACGCGCCACACACGGTGTGGGGCAGCTTGGCGGCGCTGCAACGCGGGCACAGGCTGCGGGCAGGCGCGGACAGCGTCCAGGCCGATGCGCGGCCGGCGCGGGTGCGAGCTTTCGACTTCTTCTTCTTCGGGACAGCCATGACGAGGTCTCCTCTTGCGAACCGGGAAAGTGTAGCCGCCCTCGGCGTACCAGGTGAAATGGGTGCGCCAGTTAGTCCTTGAGCTGGGATTTCAAGGCGTCGAGGCCCGACCAGCGGGCGTCGGTGGGGGCCGAGTTGTGGCCGCAATCGCTTTCGTTGCGGTTCGCGCCGCACTCCGCGCACAGACCTGCACAGTCGGCCTTGCACAGGGGTGCGATCGGCAATTCGAACACGATGGCTTCCCGTGCGAGCGGTTCCAGGTCAAGCTGCTCACCATCGAACTCGTAGATGTCCTCGCTGGCGGGCGTCTTCTGAAACAGTTCCAGCACGTTGACGTAGGCTCGTCCGGAAGCGTCGCCGAGGCAGCGACGACACTCGGCCTTCCACGGCGCGCTTATGTGCCCAGACACGGTGACACCGTCGCTGAGGCTTTCCAGGATGAGGTCGAGCGTGACTTCGGTGCCCTCTGGCAACGTGACGTCGCCGATGATCAGTTCGCCCACCGGCGCGGTGAGTTGCACAACCTTCCGGGTGCCGGGGCGCCGCACCACCTCCAGCACGTTGAGGACGAACGGGCTGGTCATCAGTCGAGATCCTGGTCGAAGAACGCCTGACTGCTCGCCTCTTCACGGCGGGCCTCTTCACGCGACGGAACCGCGGCCACCTGACCAGTGAGCGGGCCGTTCAACTTTTCGCGACCCTGCATGACCGTCTTGTGGACCTTTTCCAGAATGATCTGGAACGAGGCGAGACGCTGATCACAGAAGTCCTCCACCTGATGCTGCATGCGACGGGCTTCGGTTTCGGCCGAGTCGACCACTTGGCGGGCGCGTAACTCGCTGGCCCGCACTACTTCGGTGCGCTGCACCATCCGCTCAGCCTGCGCGCGCGCCGAATCGAGAATGTCGTCTGCTTCGCGCTGCGTCTTGGCGAGGAACTCATCGCGCTCCTTTAGCATCCAGCGAGCCTGGCGAAGATCATCGGGGAAACGATTGAGTGACTCCTCGAGCAACTCGATGATCTCGTCACGGTTGATCATCGGAGACGCCGACAACGGGATAGTGCGCGCCGTTGCGATGATGTCGATGACGCGTCGAAGGATCGCCTCTGAGTCGTGAACGGGCTGATCTTCTTCGTAGTAGTTGCTCATGAATGCAGGTCTTTCAGGAACCGGGCGACGGGCGCTGGCACCAAGGCTGAGACGTCGCCGCCGAGGCGGGCGATGTCACGGATGAAGGATGAAGCAACGAACCCTCGGGCGGGGTCGCACGGAACGAAGACGCTAGCAACACCGGCGACGGCCCGGTTCGTGTGAGCCATGGTGGTCTCGTATTCAAAGTCGGCAACGGTGCGTAAGCCCTTGACGATGAAATCAACCTTGAGGTCGATCGCGGCGTCAACAACGAGGCCATGGCGGGTGGTAACGGTAACGTGGGGTAGGTGGGAAACCGACTCTTCGATCATGGCCACCCGCTGGTCGAAGGTGAACAACGAGCCGGGTTTCTGCGGGTTTCCCATGATGCACACGATGACGGGGCCAAAAAGGGCATGCGCCTGTTCGACCACGTCGAGGTGGCCCAAATGAAACGGATCAAAGCTGCCCGGAAACAGCGATAGCGGCACAGGTCAATGTTACGTCGCTGGGTTCGGGAATCGCGTTACGCCCGTGCCAGGAATGTGACCCACGTCTTGCCGTACCGCTTTTCTCGAACGGCTTCCCATCCCTCCGGTGGCGCAACTGGACGGTTCGATTCCGCCACGACCAAGGCGCTTGTGATTCCATTCAGCAGCTCTGCCCACTGGCTGAAGTCGTACGGCGGATCGGCCAGGACGAGGTCGAAATCTCCCGCGCTTCCACGCGTGACGAAGGTCATTGCATCGGCAACCACCACATCGGCCCGATCTGAAAAACCGGTGACCTCCAGGTTGGCGCGAATGGCATCAAGCGCCGGCCGGGCGCGTTCTATAAAGGTGCAGTGGGCTGCGTAGCGACTCAGCGCCTCAATGCCGAGCGCACCACTTCCCGCAAACAGGTCGAGCACCTTTGCATCATCGAGCGCGTCCATGCTGGCAAGCGAGTTGAAGATCGCCTCCCGCACCCGGTCCGATGTCGGGCGCGTATCGGCAGTGTCCGGGGCTTCGAGACGACGTCCTCTTGCTTCACCGGCCACGACACGCATGGGTTGCACTCTAAGGTGCGGCCATGGACGTCGAAGCAACCATCATCTGTGTTGACTGCGGCAGTCGCTGCCACCTCATCAGTTTCGCTCCCGAAGAAGGCTGGCAACCCGGCGACATCGTTGCCTACCGCTGCGAAGATTGCCTCGACCGTTGGGACCTCGTCATTCCGGACGACGATGAGGAGGGGCGCGGCGACGAAACGTACTGAGCATCTTCACCAGAGATCGGCGAGGGCGAGCCAGGCTTCGGTGGTGAGTCGAAGAGATTCAACATCGATGCGTTCGTTGTTGCCGTGAAAGCGTTGAGCGAACTCGCCCGGGCTGACCTGGCGACTGAAGAGACCGAATCCGTATGCGACCGAACCGGCCGCGCGGAAGAATGTTGCATCGGTGCCGCCAGCCGTCATGCGCGGTACAAGGCTGGCTTCGGGGAAGAAACCCCTCGCGACCTTTTGCAGCGCGTCATACAGAGGTGTGTCGGTGGGCGATGCTGACGCGTCGATGCCTCGGATGCTCTCGATCTTGACGCGGCCGACGAGGTCGGGGCCGATGGCTTCACGCAACATGGCGTCGACCATGTCCGGCGTGACGCCGGGCAGAGTGCGAATGTCTACCTCGACCGCTATCTCGTCCGGGATGACGTTGGTCTTCTGACCGCCGCTGACCACGTTGGGCGAGAACGTTGTGTGCGAGCAAGCGTGCACGAACTTGGCAGTGCCCGGGTCGTGGATCTCGGCTAAGCCATCGACCAGGTGGGCCGGGTTGTGCAGCTTGGCGATCGTCTCAGCCGGAAGGTCGAGCGCCGCCGTGTACGACTTGAACACATCACTGACGGTTGCCATCGGCCGATAACTGCCGACACGCTCAATCACTTTCGCTGCGGTCATGAGCGCGTTGTCACTGCCGTAGGGCATCGAACCGTGGCCCGGTGTTCCACCGATGACGAGCCGTCGCCAACCGATGCCCTTTTCGCCAACGGTAATAGTGAGACGGTGGCCCTGGTTGCCGTCAAGTGACAGACCGCCCGACTCCGTAATCACATAGTCGGCCTTCACCAAATCGGCTTCGTGGTCGATGAGATGCTTCGCTCCGTAGGTAGCCCCCGCTTCCTCGTCGGCAACGGCGACGTACACGATCGTGCCGCGAGGACGCTTCCCGGTGGCGGCCAGTTCGCGGACGGCCACGGCCATGGAACAGGTGAGGTTGAGCATGTCGAGCGCACCTCTCCCCCACACCTCGCCGTCAACCAACTCGCCCCCGAAAGGATCACGCTGCCAGCCGGCCGGGTTCACCGGAACGACATCGGTATGGCCCAGCAGGCACAGCGTCGGCGCGGTTGGATCTGTGCCCTCAAGCCGCGCCACCAGTGATCGGCGACCAGGTGCCGGTTCCACCCGCTGCAGGTCAAGGCCCGCGCCGCCGAGGTACTGCTCGATCACGTCACTCGACCGAATCTCCTCGCCCGACTCGGCACGACCGTCATTCACGCACGCATTGCGGATGCAGGTCTGCAGCAGTTCGACAGTGTCCCCGGTGCGCTTGTCCACCACCTCAATGTAACGGGGAGGTTAGTTCTTCGTCGCCTGCACCCTCAGCATGAGGGGGATACGCATCGCGAGTTCCGGCGGAAGGCCCCATTGTCCGGGGGACACCACGGGTTGCCCCTCGTAGAATTCCCATTCCAGGATGTTCTCGTCGGCCACCTCTGTGATGGTGAGACCAGCTTCAATCATCGCTTGGATGATCTCCGCAACCGAGTGATTCCACTCGTAGGTGCGAGTGTTGGCCATCGTGCCCTCGCCGGCGTACGACGATTCTTCGTCCATCGCCAATGGCTGGCCCCGCTCCGTGTAGGGGTACTTCAGTACAACCTCGCCGGGCAGTCGATCCTCATCAAGGGCGTAGAGAATGGGGTGCGTGTCCCGGAGGTAGACGCGACCACCCGGCTTCAGAAGTGCCGCCACCACAGAGGCCCATCGTCCGATGTCGGGCAGCCAGTTGATGACACCGCACGTCGTGTAGACGAGGTCAAACTGGCCCTGATCCATGACTTCGCACGCGTCGTAGACCGGGCTCTCCACGAAGGTCATCGGCGCATTCGTTTCTGCGGCCAAGGCTCGTGCCACCACGATCGCATCATGCGAGAAGTCGAGACCGACACATGTTGCCCCCAGTCGCGTCAGAGACAGCGTGTCCGTGCCGATATGACATTGCAGGTGCGCTACTCGCAGCCCCGAAAGTGGTCCGAGGTGAGGTGCATCGATCTTCACCGTTCCCGACAGTCGCGTTGGGTCCGCGCTCAGACCAGCAACGTCATAGCCGTTCGGGCCGAGGTGGACCGCCACCCGATCGTTCCAGTTGGCCTGATTCGCCTTCATCTCCGGCAGCAGCTCCGTCATCAGTCCACTCCAAGATTCTCGGTGATATCTGCGAGGTGATGCTCGGACTCATGCACGGCTTGCTGGCCCATCCACAACAGGGTCCGAGGAAGCGGGTCGGGGAAACCGTACTGCACAATGCGGTCGAGCAGTTGCGGCTCAATCTCGTCGAAGAGCCTCGCCAGCATGTTGGCCGCGACCACCAACTCTCCCGCGACATCGGTGACGGTGTCTGACGCGTACAATCCGAGATTGATGCGCTGATCACGGTAGAGCGGCTTGAAACCTGGCTCGTCCTCGACGAGTCCGATGACGAGTCGATCGCGAATGGTGAGGAACACATCGCGTACGTGGGCAGCGTATTCGAGTGCAGACCAACGCTCCGGCGTCGGTCGGATGCGCGAGCGATCTGCGTTGGCAACGATCACGTTTGCGATCTGCTGCGCAGCCGCAATGCTTCTGGAAGCTATTTCGTCGCGACCAACCTGCACCCACGCGAATCCGCAGTCTTCACACGTTTCCATGCCCGAAACCGTAGCTGCGGCGACACCACGCACGTCGAGGGAAAACCTTCGCTCACCGACCTGAGGCGCGCGGAGAACGGGGTAGTTGACGATGCAATGAATGACCAAAAGCGGCTCTAAACGACAGCGGGAGGCGGGCTGGTTGACGGGTCTGGTTTTGCCGGGTTTCGTGTCGCTCAGAGTGGTACGAGGGGCGCTATAAGTCCTGGTCAGGATAGGTGTTCTTGACACTCTAACGGTGGCAAACACTCGTTCGTTCCGGTATGATTCTCCTATGGAAACGGCGGCCATGTTGAACGAGGCATTGGACAAAATGCTCGCTGCGGATCACGAGTTTCTGACCGCCCCAGACGCGGCGTTGTTGGCTGGCATGTTGGAACGTGCGAGCCGCAAACTTGATGCATTGAAGATCGCGATCGTGGACACGGTTGACCGTAACGGCCTGTATGCCCAAGACGGACACGCGTCCGCGAAGACGTGGGTGGCGTTCACGTGTCGCACGTCTGGTCGTGAAGCACACCGTCGTGTGGCGTTCGCCAAAATGTTTCGCACGCTTGATGAGACCGCATGCCGGTATCGGGCTGGTGAGATCGGTACCGATCAGGTGTTCGAGTTATCGCGGGCGTTCCGGAACCCGCGTTGTGGACATCAGCTTGTCGAGAGCGAAGCCTTGCTTTTGGATCATGAGCGTGATCTCACCGCGAAGCAGTTCGAGATGGCCGTCAAGCACTGGCTCTCCGTCGCGGATGCCGAAGGGATCAAACAGCGGCACGACTCGCTCCACAAGCATCGTGATCTGCGGATCACCCCACAGTTCGATGGCGGGTTCAAGATCGATGGCATCTTCGGTCCAGAACAAGGCGCGGCGATCAAAGAAATCCAGGACCGCTGCACCGATACCGAACGTTTGGCCGACTGGGCTGCCGCCAAAGCTGAGCATGGTGACAACGTCACCCCCGCTGACCTGGCTCGTACCGAGGCGCAACGTCGGGCGGACGCGTTCTACAAGATCTTCGTGAACGCCGCGTCCACTCCTGCCGGTGCGCAAAAGCCCGAGCCATTGGTCACGATCATCATGAGCGAGGACGCCTACCAGGCCGGTCTCGCCGACATCGCCGGTGAGCCAGTGGTGTTCGATCCGAAACGGTATCGACGGTGGCAGTGCGAAACCCTCGCTGGCACCACGCTCACCCCCGGTGCAGCGTTAGCAGCAGCGATGGCCGGACATATACGACGTGTGGTGATCGGTGCGCCGGAAGCATCGATATCGCAAAAGACTCGGGTGTTCACCGGGCCGTTACGGCGCTTGATCCAAACAGTGGATACGACGTGTGTGTGGGCCGGGTGTGAGATCCCTTCTGACCGATGCCAAGCCGATCACGTCACACCATGGCGCACCACCCAAGACACCTCCGCAGGTAACGGCGCGCCCTTGTGCGGACGGCACAATCGTTACAAAGAACACGGCTACCACACGTATCGAGACACCGACGGCAACTGGCACGTCCAACGACCCACCGGCACCACCATCACCCCAACCGCATGACGGTCAGCCCGAGTCCCTCCCGCTACTTCAGGATGGTGACCAGCACGGTCAGAGTGGCGATTGAGACCAGGGTTGAGGTGATGACCACACGCGAGACGAACGGTGGTTTGGCCTGATACTGCATGGCCAGTACGGAGGCCATCACGGCGGTGGGCATGCCAGCGGTGAGGATCAGCGTGCGTTGGGTGATGCCGTGCAGACCGAGCGCGGCGGTCGCTCCCCAAGCGGCGAGCGGCGCTCCTACAAGACGCAGCGAAACCGCCACCATCACATCACGCACACCATCGGTATGGGGAATCCGCTCCAACACCTGCAAGCCAAGGACGACCAGCATCACCGGAATCGACGCGCCCGCGAGCGTCGAGGCAACCGCCTCGGCAGCAGCGGGCAGGTGCCAGCCGTTGTAGTTGATAGTGAGCGCAATTGCCGCCGCCCAAATGGCCGGAACCTTGAACGGTGCGACGAAGGCTTGCTTGACAGTACCAGTGGTGCCAAGCGATGCAATAGTGACACCAGCGCTATATGTCAACAGTGAGTTGGCCACGAACATGATGACGGCGATCTTCAGTCCCTCGTCACCGAAGGCCAACTTGGCGATTGGTAACCCCATGTTTCCCGAGTTGGCCACGGCCGAACACAACGCAACAGCAGCGAGCGTCGGTCGATCGTGTCCTAACAGCTTCGAGATCAGAAAACTTGCGATTGCAACCAGAAAGAACACGCCAGTGATAACACCCGCCAGCCGCACGGCCACGTTCCGAGTGATGGAAATCGTGAGCAGCGAGTGGAAGATCAGCGCGGGTGAGAACAGCCGGAACGTGAGGCCCGACAACGGTTGCACGGGTAGACCGACGCGACGGCCGATAAAGCCGCCGAGTCCGGCCATCACGAGGACGGGGAGAATGACCTCCAGGAAAACGCGGAGCAGCGTGGACTACTTGCGGGTCGGCAGCGGGGCGGCGTAGTCCTGCCCGCTGTCCAAGCCAAACGCCGTGTGAAGGGCCCGCACGGCGCCTTCCATCTTGCCCGCCGACACAACGCACGAGATGCGAATAGTTGATGTTGAAATCATCTCGATGTTCACATCGTTGTCGGCCAGCACCCGGAACATCTTGGCGGCAACACCGGGCGATGTCTTCATGCCGGCACCAACTACCGACACCTTGGCAATGTCGGTCTGATGCTCGACGCCCTCAGCGCCGATCTCTTTCGCGACCCGGGCCACGATGCCTTCGGCTACGGCCATGTCGGCTTTCGGCACGGTGAAGGAGATATCGGTCTTGCCCGAGTGGGAGGTGTTTTGCACGATCATGTCGATCACGATGTTGGCGTCAGCCAACTCCTCGAACAGGGTCGCCGAAATGCCGGGCTTGTCGGGCACGCCCACAACCGTGACCTTCGACTCGGTCGCGTCGTGGATGACGGCGGAAATGATGGCTTCTTCCATGACATTCTCCTGGGCGATAACCCACGTGCCGGGCTCCCAGGTGAAACTGGAACGCACGTGCAGCGGGACATTGTGATTGCGGGCGAACTCGGCGGACCGCAGGTTGAGGACGCGGCCACCGGAGGCCGCCATTTCGAGCATCTCGTCGAACCCGACGCGGCTCAGCTTGCGGGCCTGGGGACAGATACGTGGGTCGGCCGAGTACACGCCCGTGACGTCGGTGTAGATCTCACACGCATCGGCACCGAGACCGGCGGCCACGGCGACGGCAGTGAGGTCAGAGCCGCCGCGGCCGAGAGTGGTGATCTCCTTATCGGTGGACACACCCTGGAAGCCGGCGATCACGCAGACGTAGCCGGCAGCCAAGGCCGATCGCACGCGGTCGCCCTTGACCTCGAGGATCTTGGCCTTGCCGTGGCTGGTGTCGGTGATGATGCCGACCTGGCTGCCGGTGAAGCTCATGGCGTCCACCCCAATGTCGGCCAGCGCCATGCACAGCAGTGCCATCGACTTGCGTTCTCCGACCGTGAGCAGCATGTCCATTTCACGGCCGGGTTGCGTCTTCGAGACCTGATTGGCCAGCGCAATGAGGTTGTCGGTTTCCTTGCCCATGGCCGAAACGACTGCCACTACCTGGTTGCCCTGCTTGGCCGTGTAGGCGACGTGTTCGGCAACAGCACGAATGCGGTCAGCGTCGGAGACCGACGTTCCGCCATATTTCTGCACGATCAGGGCCACGAGGGGACAACGCTATGGCAAACACCGGTAACGAGGCCAACGAGATGCGAGATCACAGTTTTGCGTTGTCTCCAATAGACTCTCCGCCTCGTGGGTACTGAGAAGCGTGAACGCCAAAAACTGAACAAACTGCAAAAGGTCGCCGAAGACAAGAAAGCCGAGGCCGCAGCCACTCGCAAACGTCAGATCATCAAGTGGGGATCGATCATCGGCGTCGCCGCAGTGGCCATCATTGGCATCGCTCTGGTTACCAAGAAGGACCCCGCCAAGGTCACGACGGCCGCAACCAGTACCACCATCGAAGGTTCGGCTAGCTCCGTCCCTGTTGAAACGACGGTTGCAGGAGCGCCTACCTCTGATGCAGTTGCCAAGCCATTCGAATACGGCACGAGCGAGTGTCCTGCTGCAACTGGAGCCACGCCTACGAAGAAGTTCGCGGCGCCCTTCAAACTGTGCATCGATCCAGCGAAGACCTACGTCGCCACCTTCGACACCAGTGAAGGAAAGATCGTCGTCAAGCTCGACACGGCCCGTACCCCTGGGACCACCAACAACTTTGTGAGTCTGGCGCGCTTCGGCTACTACGACGCCACACCACTCTTCCGTATCGGCCAGTCCATCGACATCATTCAGGGTGGCGGCAAAGACAATCAAGACAGCCCTGGCTTCACCATCCCCGATGAGGGTGGAAAGTTCACCTACGTGGAAGGTGACTTCACCATGGCCCGCACCGCCGCACCAAACAGCGCCGGTGCTCAGTTCTTCTTCTCAACCGGACCGAAGACGGCAAATCTCGATGGTGCCGGTACCTACGTCAACTTCGGCAAGGTTACCGAAGGCCTCGATATTCTGAAGAAAATCGTCACGCTCGCTCCCGATGGAAAGCCGGCCGGCAGTTACGACGGGCCGCCTTCAAAGGTCATCACCATCACGAAGGTCACGATTAGCGAGAGCTAGATCGTTGGCTCGCTCAGTACGGAGGATGAAAGCGTTGAATGTAAAACGGTTCGAGGATGCGAGCTGG